>NZ_SEBS01000029.1 GCF_004211145.1 Flavobacterium sp.
TCCTTTAAGATCCGGATAAATCCAGTCGTAACGTTTTCCGAGCAAGAACAAAGCGCGCATCGAGTAGGCTTTCGTCGCGACTTTACTCTCGGAAATCAGCCAATCGAATGTCGCCGACGCAATTTTTTGCAATTGTTCGTCGGTCGCAAAATTCCCTTTTCCCTTCGACGGAAATTCCTTTTGCGCAATGAAAAGGCAGATTTTGGAAATCGACCGAAGCGAACTCTCGTCGGGGAACGATTCCAGCGCATCACAAAATTTGTCGAGATACGGCACGATCAAATCGAGTTTTTTCTCGAGTACGAGTTCTAGGTTCCAGCACGCCTTGTGATGGTTTTTGCCTGAAACGTCGAGCGCCAGGTCGAGAAGTTCGGGGAACGCTTCGGGATTTTCGAGCACGTGACTTGAGATCAAATCCCGGATCGGTCGATGTGCCGTGCTATTTTCAATCTGTTGTTTAAGGTCCATCCGCTAAAATAAAAAAGCCCGACAAAATATCGGGCCTTTTCGGTTTAGATTCCTATTGTTATTGGTGTTATTTTCTGAACACGTACTCAACAGTTCCGTTTGCGTAAACAGCGCCTCCGTCTCCGTTACGGTCCGGGTATTCTCCGAACGGCTCAGTATACGTAAGTTCGTCTCCTGATTTTGTCAAGATCCAGTTTACTTCGTCGTTGTTGTCATCGACATAAGTAGCTTCAACAACTACAGTTGAACCCGCCTGACCTTGGATCAACCAAGTTCCGGTGAACGTGTTCGATGCGCAAGTAGCCGTTCCGTTTGATTCGTCGATCAATACGTAGTTTTGGTTGTACGTCAACGTTCCGTCAGCGTTCAACGTGATTTTACCGTTGTCGTAGCAACCGCTTTCCTCAGTAAGGTCAGTGTGCGTTGTTCCGTCCTGGTCAAAATCGTTAGCTTCGCCTACGTTAACTTCTTTAAGATCGTAGGTTCCGGCAAGCGTTCCGCTGTTTCCGTCGTCGTCGCTGCTACATGATGTGAATCCCAATGCCGCTACTGCGAAGATGCCTAGTAAAAAATTACTCTTTTTCATTTTGTGTTAGTTTTGAATTATTAATAAGGCAAATTTAGAGCCCACAGTGCGGGGATTGTTATACGAATTTTCATCAGTTTTATAAGATTTCCTGCGATTGAAACCTCAAAAGTTACAGTTAAACGACAGGCCGCCAAAGTAGTTCACAGGCATTCCGGGATAGTAATAACGCGGGTTACCGTTTGGCGCTGTGGCATTTGGCAGAATCATCGAAGCGTATTTTTCATCGCCGATGTTGTTTACGCCACCGAATAGTTCCATAAAAGCATCGGTGAACAGCACGAACTTGTATCCTGCCTTCGCGTTCCAAACGCGATACGAATCATTGTATAAGGAGTTGGCATCGTTGAGTGGGATTTCGTCTACGTATCGGAAGTCGGTCAGCAAATAAAGCCCGCCCGCGTTCAAAGACAAGCCCGCATTTGCCGTAGTAGATGGAACTCCCGTTAATTTATTGCCCGAATAATCGATGTCGTTGTTGAGGAATTCCTCGAATTTATATTCACCGAAAGAAATGTTCGCGAACGGACGCAGCGATACCGACTTTGAAATCGCGATCGCGTATTGGCCCGAGACTTCAATTCCCTGATGCAAGGTTTCGCCTGCATTCACGCCGACATATTGATCATCTCCGACGCGTTGCGCGACCAATAAATCCTTGATCGACATCCTGTAAACCGAGATTTCGGCGAATAATTTCCGATCCAGCAAAAAAAATTTCCCGCCGATTTCGAGATTGTAGCCGTTTTCAGGTTTGATGTTCGGATTGATCGTGCCGTTTGGCGTAAGCGTTTCCTCGATCGCAGGCATCGAAAAGCCACGGCTTGCCGAAACGTAAATCGTCTGTAGTTCCGACGGTTTGTACAAGAACGAAAGTTGTGGCGACCAGATCCCGTCATACGAATAGTCCTCAGACGAAATCGCTTCGGCCGGAAATGTCGTGTCCAAGCCAAAACTCGTCTTGTTGAAATTCAATCCGGCCTGGACTTCGAATTTTTTTGACAACGTCGCGCGCAATTGCGCAAATGCGTTGACGATCGTGCGATCCTGTTCACTTCCCGAAAGCTGCGCGCCCGCGAGACTTCCGTTCCCGTTGTTGTCCTGATACAAATTCTCGAGATTCTTTCCTTTGAATCCGTCGCGGAAAAATTCCATGCCCGCCAAAAAAGAGACGCCTTTGAAGATATTTCCGGTGAATTGGGTCCGTGCGCCGTAACCGGTCGTGTTCTGTCGCAAAATGTCGAATGGACGCGGCTCGTCGCTTTTCTTGTGGTTCACGAAAACCGATGTCGCGTTCGAAATCGAATTGTAAACCTTCCAATCGTAGCTCAAACCGCCGATCCACGAATCGTATTGCTCGAAACCTTTCGAAGCCAGCCAGGTCGCGGCGGCGTTTTGTGGATTGTCGTCGAACGTCGCCTTGTCGATCGAACTCGGGATGAACGCTTTTAAATAGGTGTAATTTCCGAAGTAGGTGAGTTTGGAATTTTGTCGTCGGAACAATTCACCCGCAAGCGTCACGCCTTCGCGTTTGTATTTTGAGTTTTGTCGCCAGCCGTCGGATTCCAATCGATGATAGCCGATGTTGAGCGAACCGTTCTTGGAATCGAGCGAATACGTCGCCGTGTTTTTCAATAATCCAAATGAACCGACAGTCGATGAAATCCTGCCGCTGTTTCCATTCGGTCCTGAAACTTTAGGGTCGATCAGGATCGCGCCGCCCAAACCGGATCCGTAGACGCTCGAAAGCGGGCCTTTTATGATCTCGACTTTGTTGATGATTTCGACGTCTATGTCTTCGATCGTGGTTTCGCTGTCGCCCGAAGTCAATGGGATATTTCCGTAAAACGCACGGATCTTATTGGTTCCGAAAGGCGTTCTCGCACCGATTCCGCGAATCGAAATCCGGTTCGTATTCAAACTTCCCGATTGCATCAAAACGCCCGAAATTCGGTTGATCGCAGGCGAAATGTCCACATTGTTGTTGCGTTTCAAATCGGCCGACGAAACCACGCCGATCGCGGCAGGAGCATCGAGCAGACTGTCGGAAACGTGGAAACGGCTGATGGTTACGGGTTCGAGGCGCAAACTCGAAATGCTGTCGGTCTGGGCAAAAACAGAAATGTGCGCCACCATAATAAGTAACGCACATTTTTTTATCGTCGCGAACATTATTTGCTCGCCGAAATTTGCCAAAGCGTATTTCCACTGTCGTCGTTGACCAAAAGTGAACCGTCGTTCATCACGGTGACGTCGACCGGTCGGCCATAGACGCGAGATTTGTCTTCCTGTCTCACGAATCCGGTAAGGAAATCCTCAGGCTGTCCGGGTTTCCCGTTCGTAAACGGAACGAAAAGTACTTTGTAGCCGCTTAATTTCGATCGGTTCCACGAGCCGTGTTGCCCCACGAATGCGCCGTTTTTATATTTCGCGGGGAATTTGTCGCCCGTGTAAAACGCGAGTCCGAGTGATGCCGTGTGCGAATTCACGGGGACGTCTGGAACAAGTGCTTTCTTAACTAGTTCAGGTTTTTGACCTTTCATCCTCGGATCTTCGATCTGGCCGAAATATGAGTACGGCCAACCGTAGAATCCGCCTTGCTTCACGCTCGTGATGTAATCGGGAACGAGTTCGTCTCCGAGTCCGTCGCGTTCGTTGACGGCCGTCCAAAGTTCTTTCGTGTTTGGATTCCAGTCCATTCCGACAGGATTCCGTAAACCGCTCGCGTAGATTTTCTCGCCGCTTCCGTCAGGATTGATCTCGAGGATTGCCGCGCGACGCACTTCGTTTTCCATGCCGTTTTCGCCCACGTTACTGCCTGATCCGACCGAAACGTAGATCTTGCTATTGTCGGCGTTCGCGATGAGGTTGCGCGTCCAGTGATTGTTGTAACCGCCCGCGGGCAGATCGACGATTTTCGTGCCTTTGCCTTCGAGTTTGGTTTGTCCGTCGGTGTACGGATAGGTGTAAACGCCTTCAGTATTCGCGATGTAGAATTTGTTTTTGAGGATCAGCATGCCGTAGGGTTGGCTCAATCCGCTGATCAGGACATTTCGGGTTTCAAATTTCCCGTCCTTGTCTTTGTCCTGGAACATCGTGATCCGGTTCTTGCTCATTCGGGTTCCGCTCTCTACGACGAAGATGTCGCCATTAGGGCCGATGTAGGTATTTCTTGGGTTTTCAAGGTCGCCCGCAAATTTCGTGACCGTGAATCCGGCGGGAGCTTTGGGCGTCTCGTTGCCTTGCCAGCCTTCGATGCGGCTGTTGTTCGTGACCGATTCGGTTTGGTATGGAGGCGGAAGCGTCAAATCGCCGATCGCGGTCTTTACGGTCGTCGCACCTTGGGCAACCGCGGCTTCCTTTTCTTTTTTTGACGGCTGACCATTGCACGAAATTGCGATGGCCGATAGAAGTGAAAGGGTGAAAGTAATGGATTTCATGTCGTTTTTTTTAGAAGTTGCGTGAAGTTAGCCATTAAAAAATCGGGTCGAAAAACGCGCGCCTACATTTAAAACATATTTAACATTGCCTCAAAATCAGCTTTTCCTTATATTTAGGTGAACTATCTGCACTTTTTTACGGATTACGAAAAAGATTAGATGGTGAGTTCTTTACCAACCCGATGCATTTTCAGATATTTGCACCTTTATTCAAACACGAATTGATACACCTTCACGACAAAAGATTCGAGCCGTTCATCTCGGCCGAAGAAATCGATTTTGCAATTGCCGAAATGGCCAGGCACATCGAAGACGATTTTCAGGACGAAACACCTGTATTCGTCGGAATTCTAAACGGCGCCTTCATGGTAGTGGCCGATTTGCTCAAAAAATACCGTTTCCCGTGCGAGGTCAGCTTTTTGAAGTTGTCGTCGTATGAAGGAACGTCGTCCCAGGGCGAGGTGAAGCAGCTCATCGGGCTCAACCAGAATCTCGAAGGCCGAACGGTGATCGTCGTAGAGGACATCGTCGATACGGGAAACACCATCGAGGAACTCAAAGCGCTATTTAAGGCCCAGAACGTCGCACATTTCAAGATCGCCACATTATTCCTGAAACCCGACGCGTATAAGAAAGACATCAAACTCGATTACGTCGGCATCCGGATCCCGAATAAGTTCATCGTGGGTTACGGACTCGACTATGACGGATTGGGTAGGAATTTACCGGAAGTTTACCAGGTCGTGGAATAGTTCGGAAGTTCTTGGTTCGAAAGATCGGAAGACGAATTGAGTAGTCGGAAAGACAGTAAAGACGATTTGGATAAAAAGATGAACTGGTTTCAAATTACCAACTTTCAAAAAGCCACCACTAAACGCTTAACCAAAACGATCCGTCAACGCAAGCGAAGTACTCAAATAAACGCATAAACAAATCAACAAATCAACCAAAAGGTTCTTCCACGCAAGCGAAGCATTCAAATAAACGATTAAACAAATAAACGATTCAACAACAATGACAAACATCGTCCTTTTCGGAAAACCCGGCGCTGGCAAAGGAACCCAAGCTGAATTCCTCAAAGAAAAATACAATTTGGTTCATCTTTCGACCGGCGACATTTTTCGCTACAACATGAAAAACGACACCGAACTTGGGCAACTCGCCAAAAGTTATATCAGCGCGGGCAACCTGGTTCCCGACGAAGTGACTACCAAAATGGTGATGGATTCGGTAAATTCCAATCCGGAGGCGCAAGGCTTTCTGTTCGACGGATATCCGCGGAACATCGCGCAGGCCGAAGCGCTTGACTCGTTTCTGGCCTCGAAAAACATGGACGTTACGGCAACTGTCGCGCTCGAGGCTAACGACGATGTTTTGGTGCAGCGCATCCTGGAGCGAGGAAAAATTTCGCAGCGCCCTGACGATCTTGACGAGGCGACGATCCGCAACCGTTACGTCGTGTACAATACCGAGACGGCGCCGCTGATCGAGTATTATACGGAGCAAGGCAAATTCCACGCGGTGAACGGAATCGGTGAGATTGAGGAAATCACGAAGCGGTTGAGTGGTGTGATCGACGGGTTGTAGTGCAAAGTTCAAAGCGCAAGGTGCAAAGTGCAAGGCGTAATTGAGAAACTTAAAATGCTGTAAGACAAGTCGCGAAAAAAAAGCGAAAATTTGCAGTATCTTAAATTGGAAGCATCGCGCTTTCAGGCCGAAAGGCAGAACCAGGAATCCCGGAATGCAGAGGATTCGACAAAAACAGCTATGGAACTTTTAATAATATTATTCCTAATTATCCTCAACGGCGTGTTTTCGATGAGTGAAATCGCCTTGATTTCGGCGCGAAAGAACCGCCTTGAGAATGCCGCCAAGAAAGGCAACAAAGGCGCACAGACCGCGCTCGACCTTGCGAATTCGCCGAATAAATTCCTTTCGACGGTACAAATCGGGATCACACTTATCGGGATTTTGACGGGTATTTATTCGGGCGATAAAGTAACGACCGACGTACAACTTTTCGTCGAGCGTTTCGAAACGTTGAAGCCGTATGCCGAGAACGTCGCCGTTGGAATCGTCGTCGTGATCTTAACGTTCTTCTCACTCGTTCTGGGTGAACTCTTGCCGAAGCGAATCGGGTTGAATTATCCTGAAAAAATCGCAAAATCAATCGCGATACCGATGAAATGGATTTCAGTTGCAACGGCGCCGTTCATTTGGCTTTTGACCGTTTCCACCGAATTTTTGCTCAAGATTTTCATGATCAAACCGTCGGCTGAAGGAAAAGTCACCGAAGAAGAAATCAAAGCCATCATAAAAGAAGGAACCGAAGGAGGCGAAGTACAGGAAATCGAACAGGATATCATGGAGCGCGTTTTTCACATCGGTGATCGAAAAGTGAATTCATTGATGACGCATCGAAAATCAGTCGCGTTTTTACCGTTGAACGCCGACAAGAATCACACTAAAGAGTTGATGCTAAAGGAATTGCACTCGGTTTATCCCGTGTACAACGACAATTACGACGACATCGTGGGCGTGGTGAATTTGAAAAGCATTTTCGCGCATTTCGAGGAAGCCGATTTCAGCATTCCCAAGATCATGACCGAAGCGCCGTTCATCATGGAACAGACCACGGCCTACAAAGCGCTCGAAAACTTCAAGCAAAGCGGCGTACATTACGCGTTCGTAGCCGATGAATACGGCGTTTTCCAGGGAATCATCACATTGAACGACATTCTCGAAGCTTTGGTTGGAGACGCATCCGATTTTTATAAGGAAGATTTCCAACTCACGTCTCGCGACGATGGCAGCTGGCTCGTGGACGGACATTATCCGCTGCACGATTTCCTAACCTATTTCGAACTCGACGAACTCGTCACCGATTACGAAGTCACGACCGTTTCGGGCCTCATCATGACCGAGCTCTCGCGTATCCCGAAACAAGGCGAGAAATTACACTGGCAGGATTACGAACTAGAAGTAATTGATATGGACGGAGTCAAAATTGACAAGGTACTTGTTACATCACTCAAAGAAAAATAGCGCCACTAAAATAGCGCCACTAACCGATTAAACGGTTAACCAATTAACCCAAGAACGATGCGTCTCCGCAAGGGAAGAATTCAAATAAACGCATAAACAAATAAACAAACAACACGCCCGAAATCCAAAGTCCCGATAAACTCAGGCACTCAGGCACTCAGGCACTCAGGTACTCAAAAAAAATGACTGAAGGAAATTTCGTCGACTACGTAAAAATATACATCTCTTCCGGCAAAGGAGGCAAAGGATCCACGCACTTACATCGCGAGAAATTCATCGAGAAAGGCGGCCCTGACGGAGGCGACGGCGGACGCGGCGGACACGTCTACCTACGCGGAAACAAAGGGCTCTGGACATTGTTCCACCTCAAATTCGCGAAGCACGTAAAAGCCAGCCACGGCGGAGACGGTGGATCGTCGCGTTCGACCGGGCACGACGGAGAAGACAAATACATCGAAGTCCCGCTCGGAACTGTCGTGCGCGATAAAGATTCGAACGAGATCATGTTCGAGATCACCGAGGACGGCGAGGAAAGAATCGTCGCACAAGGCGGAAAAGGCGGACTCGGCAACTGGCATTTCAGGTCGTCGACGAACCAAACACCGCGTTATTCACAACCCGGAATTCCTGGCGAGGAAAAAGATATCGTGCTCGAGTTGAAAGTGTTGGCCGACGTCGGGTTGGTTGGTTTTCCGAATGCGGGCAAGTCGACATTGTTGTCGGTGCTGACATCGGCAAAACCCAAAATCGCCGATTACCCGTTTACGACATTGAAACCCAATTTGGGAATCGTCGCGTACCGTGATTTCCAATCGTTCGTGATCGCCGATATTCCGGGAATCATCGAGGGTGCGGCCGAAGGAAAAGGTCTCGGACATTACTTTTTGCGCCACATCGAACGCAATTCCACGCTTTTGTTTTTGGTTCCCGCCGACGCGAAAGACGTGAAAGACGAATACCACATTCTGCTCAACGAACTCGAGAAATACAATCCCGAAATGCTCGACAAGGAGCGTTTGCTCGTGATTTCTAAAACCGACATGCTCGACGACGAACTCAAGGCCGAGATGCAAAAAGAACTTAAGAAGACGTTGAAAGGCGTGGAGTTCATGTTTATTTCGTCGGTGGCACAGCAAGGTTTGGTCGAACTCAAAGACAAGCTTTGGAAGATGTTGAATACTGAAGCGGTGGAATAATACAATATATTTTGAACCGTTACGGGCATTAAGTTCATTAAGCGTAAGATCTTAATGAACTTGATGCCCTTACTGTTCCTATTGGTTTAAGAATCGTTCTACGGAAACGGACCACGCGTGAGGGATGCGAGCGGATATCCTTTTTTGCCAGGAAGATTTTATCCGAAACGAAGCGTCACGCAAAAAAGATAGCAGCGGGTCAGCCCGACGGCGGCTACTTATAAGTTCTTTCGCACACTTTCGCGAAAGCCGCCGGCACGCCCAAAAAAAGCACAACTATATCGATATAGTTATTTTTCCAAAACGTAAATTTCACGTATCTTCGCTGCGCTTAAAAAGGGCGGAAAGTTTTGTACATCTTGTAACAAAGCGGGTTTTTGACAGACCAATTCTCCCGTTAACTAACATTAATCTATTTAAAATGAAAAAATTCGTTTTATTCCTGCTCCTTGGGCTGTCGGCTTTCCCGATGCGCGCCGACGAAGGAATGTGGTTCCTGATGTTCATCGAACGCCTCAACCACCGCGACATGCAAAAAATGGGATTGCAGCTTACGGCTGAGGAAATCTACAGCATCAACAACCACAGTCTGAAAGATGCGATCGTGCAGTTCAACGGAGGTTGTACGGCCGAAATGATCTCAAAAGACGGGCTTGTCCTGACAAACCACCACTGCGGTTACGACGCGATCGCCGAACTTTCGTCCCCTGAGAAAAATTATTTGCGCGACGGTTATTTCGCGAAAGACCGCAAAGGCGAAATGAAGCCGAAGTCTTTGTTCGTGCGTTTCTTCGTACGTATGGACGACGTTTCAAAACGCATCCTTTCAAAAGTGAACGATCAAATGAGCGAAGCCGACCGCAACAAAGCGATCCAACAGGAAATGGCGTTGATCGAAAAAGAAAACAGCGAAGGCGGAAAATATGTGGTTTCAGTCCGTCCGTTTTTCCAAGGAAATGAATATTACTATTTCGTATATCAGGATTTCAAGGACGTACGTTTCGTGGGCACGCCGCCTGAAAGCATCGGAAAATACGGTGGAGATACTGACAACTGGGAATGGCCGCGCCACACGGGAGATTTCTCTATGTTCCGCGTTTACGCCGACAAAGACGGAAATCCTGCCGACTATTCAGAAAGCAACGTGCCTTTGCAGCCAAAAAAATACCTTCCCGTAAACCTTTCGGGCGTAAAGGAAAATGACTTCGCGATGATCTTGGGTTATCCGGGCCGAACCAACCGTTGGATGCCTGCGGGCGGAATCGAGCAGAACGTGAAATTCGCATATCCGGCTTGGGTCGAAGGTGCGAAAACGGGAATGGACGCGATGAAAGTCCACATGGACAAGAGCGATGACGTGCGTTTGAAGTACGCTTCGAAATACGCTTCGACCGCTAACTACTGGAAAAACCGTCAGGGAATGATCGACGCGCTTTCAAAAGCGGGAACAGCCAAGACCAAAGCGGGAACCGAAACCAAATTCAATACTTGGGCGAACAAGCCTGAGAACAAGGCAAAATACGGGACCGTAATTTCGACGATCAACAATTATTACGACAAGACGAACCTCAAGGCGCGCCACGACAACTATCTTCAGCAGGTTTTGCGTACGAGCACGTACAGCATGGCGCCTGCGAACTTGGGTAATATGTTGATCCAATATTCGAAAGAGAACGAGGCGAAACGTGCCGAGATGTTGCCTAAAATCGAAGCGGCCGTCGACAATTTCTACGGTGAATTCTACGCTCCGGCCGAGAAAGACATCCTTACCGCGCAATTGAATCTGTACGCCGCGAAAGCCGCAGAATACGGTTTGGCGCCTGTAGTTGCTGCCGAAAAAGCCAAAAACGGCGGAAACTTTACGGCTTACGTAAACGACATCACGTCGAAAAGTATCTTCGCCGACAAAGCGAGCGTGGAAGCTTTCGTGAAAAATCCGGTTGCAGGAAAAGTGGAAGCGGATCCGATGTACGTATTATCGGCCGATCTTTTGGCGAAAATCCGCGCGTTGAGCGACGAGCAAAAGCAATTGACCGACGATTACCAGAAGGCGTTCCGTTTGGAAGTCGAAGGTTTGCGCGAATCGAAGTTGAACTCGATCCAATATCCTGATGCGAACTCAACATTGCGTCTTACTTACGGAAAAGTCCGTTCGTTGCCTGCCGATAAACGCAACGACGCCAAGATCAACAACTACACGACGTTCGACGGAATGGTCAAGAAGTACAAGAAGAACGATCCTGAATTCGACTTGCCACAACGTTTGCTCGACCTTCACAAAGCGAAAGATTACGGTCGTTACGCCGACAAGAACGGTTACATGCCAGTGAATTTCCTTACCGACAACGACATCACGGGCGGAAACTCAGGTTCACCGGTTCTCAACGGAAAAGGCGAACTCATCGGGTTGGCGTTCGACGGAAACATCGAAGCGATGGCCGGAGACGTGATCTTCGATACGAAGTTGCAGCGCACGATCAACGTGGACATCCGTTACGTATTGTGGGTTATCGACAAATACGCGGGTGCGAAACACATCGTGGACGAAATGACGATCGTGAAATAATTCCTCGCCTTTGGGCGGTTGATTTTTGTTTAGGGTTTAGAGTTCAGGGTTGCTTTGCGTAACGCTAAATTCTAAACCCTAAACTTTTCAAACTACCTTACCTTCACGCGAATTCCCTTCGAATGTCCGCTAAATTCCGGCGCGTACATACTTTGTATCGTCGTGATTCCGTTCGAAAAGTCGCCCGTATTGTTCACGCGCAGGTCGTATTCGAAAACGTAGACGCCTTTGGGCAACGAATCGAAAAAGAAATGTGTCGCGGCATCACGCGTGCTTTTATAATAGCTCGCGTTCGCGTCCCAATGATAACCTGAAAGCACGTCGACGGGTTCGAAACACGAGGCGCGCATGTCTTTTAGATGTGCATATTCCATGTCTTCGGTTACGGTTACGATGATACGGACCGTTACCAGATCGCCGGCTTTGAGTGAATTTTCAGTAGTGATTCCCTGCAATTTCGAATCGCCCAAGACTTTGTGGTACAATTGCTTCTCGATCTTCATCGCGCCCGAATGTGATTTTATCTTGTCGAGGTCTTCAAAATATTGAAAATAAAAACCGCCGAATCCCGGAACGCTCGATTTGTTCTCGACCGACAACGTCGCCATTTCCTTTTTAATTTCGGACGCCTTCCAATTGATTTTCACGTAACCCGTCGCGGCCTCTTTCTCAGTCTCGTCCATCTTTTTCGTGGCGATTTTCTCATTCCCGATCTTGAAGACGGTGTTGTCTTTCACGTCGAGCCAATCGCTGCCTCGCATCAACAATGCGTAAACGGCTTCGGTCGTGGATTTCGTCGTCGGCCAATTCTTTTGTTGTTTGTTCTTGAGCAGCCAGACTTTCATCGCGTCGATCGATTTGCGGTCATTCGCGACTTCGTCGAACGCTTCGATAAGCAATGCCTGCGTCTCGATCGGCGCTTGGTACCAATACCAACCCGAGTTGTTCGCGATCCAGTACATGCCCCAATCTTCATTGTACGACGCCGTTTCCCTAAGGCTTTCGACGATTTTCCCGGCCGGTTCTTTTTCCCCGAAACGGTGCAGCACCAAAGCCGCCATTCCTTTTTCATACAAACCTAAGTCGAGCCAATTCGATTTCAGCTGCTCCAATCCGAGTTTTGTAAACGTCCGGATGTTTTCAGGCAGCGGATAGTCGGCCAAGAAAAAACTTCTCGCGTACAGGTAATGCAAATCGGAATACGGCCTGAAATACCGTTTTTTGCTTTCGTCGGTTGAAATCCATTTGGTGAATTCGGCGTCCGAGAACGCAATCGCTTTTTTCGCCATCGCATCGACTTCAGCATCATCGGCCAACGTTCCGAACTTCTTCAAATGACCCAAACCTGCGACGATATGGCGCGTGATGTAGTCGCTTTCGCGTCCGCCGTCGAACCAAGCGAATCCGCCCGAGCCTTGTTGTTTGAGTTGTAATTTCTTGAAAGTCGCCTGTTGCGATGCCTTCATTTTTTCAAGGTCGAACAGCACGGCGAGTTTTTGTTTCTGCTCCGAATCGCTTTTTGCATCGTTTAGCCAAGGCGTTTCGGCGATCAGGATCGATTTGAGTTCTTCATTCAAATCGAATTTCGACTGCGGATTTTTGCGCCACGTCTCAAATATCTCGGCGATTTTCGGATTGCTTCCAATGATTTGCGTCGCGAGCGCATTCGCATAGAAACGCGAGAATGTCTGTTCGGCGCATTCGTGTTCGTATTCCATGAGGTACGGAAGCGACTGCAGCGCGAGCCAAGCCGGGTTCGATGTATATTCGAGCGTCAACAGATGCGGTTTCATCGTGGTCGACGTATTGTTCTTCAAATTCTCGAACACATATTCCTTCCTGGATTTTTCGCGCACCCACAACGCCTGGGTTTCAGTAACGAGCATGTTGTTGGTCAGGACGGGCAAGATGTTTTCCTCTCCGTCCGAGAATTCTCCCGCTTTCGCAACGATGCGGTATTGAACGCCTTGCAAACCTTCGGGCACGAAAATCTTCCAGCTGATCGCTTCGTTGCCCGACGCATTTACCACAAATGATTTTACGTTCTTGGTGTTGAGCGCTTTTACATCGACGGCCTGCATCGTCGTCGCGTCGAACAATTGCAGCATCGCGGTTCCCGACATGGGTTGCGAAGTCATGTTCGAGATTTTCGCCGAAACCACGATCGTGTCGCGCTCTCTTAAAAACCTCGGGAAATTCGGCATCACCATCAAGCTTTTTTGCGTCGTCACATATTTCTGGATTTGTGTCGAAACGCCCGATTTGTTGTGCGCGAGCAATCGCAGTTTCCATTGGGTAAGCGATTCGGGCGATGTGAAACTCAGCTTGATATTGCCGCTTTCGTCTGTGCGCAAATGCGGAAAGAAGAACGCGGTTTCGTTGAAATTCGTGCGTGTTTTTACTTGCGTCAGCACTTCAGTTGACTTCTTGGTAACGATAATTATGACCCCATTTTTGCCATCTATTCCATACAGGGCCGCGCCTTGTAGACCTTTAATAACTGAAACGTCCAATATATCGGCGGGATTCAATTTCTGGAATTCTCCCACGGTTACGATTTTTCCGTCGACGACTATCAATGCGCCACCATTGCTTGACGTACTTCGGTTTCCTCTTAAGACGATACGGGTATCCGGATTTCCCGACGAACGATCGGTGCTGATCTGCAATCCTGAAATTCTGCCGACGAGGTCTTGCACGGCCGAGTTCGAGTTCTGCGTTCCGTATCCAACGACAGCGACGCTTGATGCCGTAACCTCATTTTGGTTTTTCCGAATTCCCACGGCTGTGGTTACTACGACTTCGCCGAGCAAATCGCCGCTTTCAAGCATGACATCGATGTTTCTCCTGTCGACAACCTTCACTTCACGGTCGCTCATGCCTACGAACGAGAACACCAATGTTTCTCCGGCCGCGGCTGCTATCGAATAATAGCCGTCGATGTCAGTCTGTACGCCTCGTTTCGTGCCTTTGACCATGACACTGGCGCCTGGAAGAACGCCTGCGTAATCAGAAACCACACCTGCAATCACTACGTCGTTTGCGGGTTTTGCGAGTTTCTTGGTAACCTGGTCGCGATATTGTTTGTTGTTGTAGCCGAGCCTGTCGCCACTAAAGTTAAACCCGAACCAGATCAATTGCGTTTCTTCAAGGCGCAAACTTCGCATCGGAACGTTTTCGTCGAGATGCGAAAACCACAGCCCGTTCGCGTAGCGTTCCACGACATTTCTTGGATTTCCCTGGTTGGATTTGCGCGCGAAATAGGGCATTTGCCAATCTTGTTTCGCGAATTGGTCGAGAGACGCGTCGTACATCGATGCCAGGACTTCCGACTGCAGCGACGTATTTTTCGCCGACAATTTGAACGACCAGGTTTCAGCGGTTCCCGGTTCAATCCGGTTGCGGAACGTCGAGGTTTCAAGCTCCAACAAAGGTTCGTCGATCTTGATCAGGCTCGTGAACTGCGTGCTGTGAAAGTAATTGTCGAAAAAGCCATCGGCCGAAATCAAAATGCTGTTCCTGAATTCGGCGCGAACCGGAATTCGTACGATAGCTTCATTATTGACGAGCGTTATTGATTTTTCGAAATACGTTTCCTGTTCGTAGACGGCATTGAGTCGGACGGTAAGATCGGCGATAGGCGAGGAGATGCGGATTTTCGCGAAACCGTCTTTTCTACTGTCGGAATTCAATTGCGAAATCTTGAAGAGCAGTTTTGGATCGATGTTGAGGTTCGGATCGTTCAATTCAAGAGTGGTCGTCGTTTCGATTTTGCCCGAAGCATCGACCGCTGAAAATACCAACCTGTAATTTCCAACTTGCAAATCACTCAAATCGATTGACAAATCTTTTTTATTTGCGGTGTCGACATGTATCGTTTTGACGAGTTTTCCGTCTGTGTTCGCATTTTCGTTTCGTTCCTCGTTCGGAAAAAGTCGCGCGAATTCGCCTGCGTCGATACTTTCGATATCAGGCTGTTTGAACTTACGCGGCTTGAACTTACTTGAAAGCGGCGAAACGTAGTAAAATTCGAGTTTTCCTTTTACGGCCGTAAATTGGTTGTTGAGATTCGTGCTCGAAAGCGAGAAACGCGATCCTTTTTTCTTTGCCGCATCCAACACATTTACACCGAGCTGAAGCGAATGATAACCAACGTTCACGTTTGTTTGTGCCGACCTCGTTTCTTGGTTCACGTCGGTCACGTCAACGCTGATCGTGTAGGTGTAGATCGGTTTTTCGTCGCGGTTGTCATTCTCGAGCGCATCTGACGGAAACACGACCTCGAAATTCCCCGACGCGTCGATTTTCGCCGTATCCTGAACTATCGTGACCGATGCATTCGCATATTCGTAGGGATCGTAATAATCTCCGAAATTAAACCGATTTTCTCCTTTTTTACGCAGTTTTTTCGTGCGACGCGTTACCGAATATTTCGCATCGGCGCCTGATAAAGCGCTGCCTGCGAACGATTTTGCATTACCGCGGACCGTGATTTTTTGGCCGATCGTGTAATTTTCAATGACAGGTTCGAACGTGACCTGAAACTTCGGTCGTTTGTATTCTTCGACTTGGAATTCGGTTTCCCTATCATTGAAGTCAACGTTGTCCCAAAACGGATGTTCGTCTTCTTCTTTATCGTATGTCGGATCGTTCTCGTAATCTTCAGGTTCTTCGGTCGTGATTAGATATTTGCCCGTAATTCCCGAAGTCGGAACTTTGAATTCACCTGAAAACGAACCGAATTCGTTCGTTAAGATCGTTTGCGTGAAAACGTCTTTGTATTCCGGATCGCTGACAACGACCGTGATAGACGTCCTGCCCACGACGGCTGTTTTATTTTCTTTTTTCGTAAGTAGAATTCCTTTGAAAAATACGGTTTGTCCGGGTCGGTAAATGGCTCTATCCAAGTATAGTTCGGCGGTTCCGGTTGCCGAATCGTCCTTGTAATCGCGGTAATATCCGTAAGAATGATATTCCGCGATGAGCGTGTCGGTAGCCGTTGAAACGATTGTGCTTTCGTTAATATAATCGCTCGTCAACGGCAAGTATGTGGCGTTTCCGTCCTTGTCGGTCGTTAGATCGAACGCATCGTTTTTGATGCGTACGCCTTCCATCGGTTTCCCTGTCTTGCGGTTCAGGACCGTCAGCAGGCGCTTGTTCTCACGATCGGTCGAGAGCAATGTGATGTTGCTTGACGTCACGATTTCATAGGCGCTTGACGATTTGTCGCGTTCAAAGCCATCGGTCTCAAAACACGCGAGATACATTCCGGCGTCGATTTTTGGCAACAGGATTTCAGTGGAATGTTCCGTGTAGTCTCGTTTGTTGGGTAAAATATGAACGGCCGAATACATCGGTTTTCCTCTTTTGACGAGTGAAATCAAACTATCGATTAAGTTGTGATTGCGCCTGAAAAAATTCATTTCAGAAGCCGGGATTTTGTAATAGGAAACCCGAAGTGAGTCGACATCCTTAAAATCGACACGGGCGCGCGCATTTTCAAACGGATACAGTTCGACGTCCATTTTCATGGATAACGACCGTTGTGTGATTCGGTTCTTGAGACTTTGCGCAAGCACTTCGGCGTTGGCTCTTCCCGCTTTCCCGATGATGCTGTCAAGTATGTTTACCGCCTTTATCTTGAACTCGCTGTTTTTTTGGGATTCACCCAAGTGAGAATAGACGTTTGCCTTTTCCAACCTGATATTGGCCGACATCAAAGTGTCGGCGGTTTTTTTCTGTAATCGGTCGAGTAGTTTTACATATTCGAGATCCGACGCGAGGAAATAGTCATGCACGATTTTAAGCCTGAGGAATCGGTTGCCCGGTGATGGAAAATGTGTTTCAAGTTGCTGGAACAATGTGAGCACACGGTTCACCTCTTCGGGAATATCAACGAATTTTGCGTTTCTGAATGTTTCCGAATCGGCGGAGAGAACCGTTTCGAACGGTCGTAACTTTGCCATATATGCATAATATGGTTGAAGCTTCGAAACCCTGTGATTGATATTTTCGACGAGCAAATAGTCGAGCATCGATTGACCCTCAAATTCGCTCTCGTCCAAGTAATCGAAAACCTGATCGTATTTTTTAAGTTTTTCCCGCGCAAGAAGTTCAGGATTTTCAAGCGATTGGTCGTATGCTTTCGATATTTCCGAATTGAATTCCTCACGTGTCCACGTCCTGAAATCCGCTGTCGGAATGCTGTCCACGGCTGATCGTTGCGCGAGTTTCCACTGATTGCGACTGAGGTAATCGTTGAGGCATCGCGCGTAGATGACGCGTAACAAACCTTTCGTTGCGGGCGTCGCGGCGATGATTTCGGTATTGAGATTTTCGAGTATTTTAACTTGCGCATCTTCCTCAAGCGTGAACATGAATTTCGACCTGAAGAAGAACGTCTTTACGATTTGAGGCTCGTTTTTACGTGATTTCGCTTTCTTGTAGATTTTTTCGACTACCGAGTTCGCCGATTTGATCTTTCCTTGATTTTCAAGATCAATGACTTTTTCCCACTGCTTTTGGTAATCCTGCGCGAAAGCCGTCATCGAGAGTAAAACGACTAGTAGATATAATTTTCTCATGTTTCGTGTTTCCCTAATTGATGCGCTTATCGCCGATTAGGTTGGAATTTACGGATTGTAATCGAACGGCAGCGTGTCGGCTAATTTTTCCCAACCCATGTAACCGTAAAAAACCAATGCGTCGGGATTTGAAAGAGAACCGTCGGCAAAGATTTCCACTGACGTGCCGTTCAGTCTTATTTGTGAAAACTGTTGGCGCGAGAGTGGATTTTGCGACGGATAATTGTGCTCGGGAATTTCGTTCGAAAACGAAACCTCTATGAAATCGGGAATCGACAAAAGTAAACGGTTCTCGATGGACGATATGAAATCCTGCTCGTACCAGGCGCGTTCACCCAGCGTGACGATTTCCCGCTTTGGTAGTTTGCGCATTTTGGTATAGTCGTTAGTCGTCTGCGCCTCGCGATACATAGCTGAAACCAACGAATCGCCGGGCCACGCGGGATTGATTTTTTTCGTGAACGGCCGAACCGTAAACCCGCTCGATGCAAGCTGTCGGGAATAAAGCGTCCGAATAAAATGCATGGACGAACCGTAAAAAGCACGCGAACGGTTCGCGACCGTCTTTTTCGAATTCGCCTTTGCCGCGTCCAGTTCGGCATACGATGCGTAACCCGTGTAATAACTCACTCGTTTTGGCAAGTCGAGATTGAAGTCGGCGAGGATGAATTTGAGTTTGTAATTGAGTTCGGGAATTTCGATTTTGAGCGGAACGTCGGCCCAGGCGTTGAGGATTTGCGTTTCCTTATCGAACTTAAAAAGAATGTCATCGGGATTCAATAATTTGGTTTTTTGCGCATTTCGGCTTGTTCCGATGAGATGCTCGAGGAAAAGTGCGAGATATTTTTCGCGCTCCTTTTTCGACATGATGACCAGTTCGCGAAGTCGTTGTTCGTTCTCGTGCAATTCGATCGTGTAGCGAGCCAATCTGTCGGTAAAAGTCTCAGGCCCCAAAACGATTTGCTCATACCCGACGTAGCTCACGAGCAGTTTGTAATTGTTGTCGGGAACTTCAATCGTAAATCGGCCTTCGGCATCGGTAATCGCCGCGAAAGTGGTTTGCGAAATAAAGATGTTCGCACCGTCCAGCGGAGTTTTAGTCCGGGCATCGATGATCTTGCCGTGCACGTATTGTTGCGCATGGCAAAGCATCGGGACAAGCAGCAAAAACAACAGTCTGACCAAGCGGGCGTTTATCTATTCATGAGTTTCCGACTTTCCACAAGACCGTTTTCAAACTTGACTTTCGCCATGTAAACGCCTTGAGCATAATTGAAATTCCATTGGCAATCGAGTCCGTCGCCGCTCGGCGTGAATGTCTGCAGGCGCTTTCCTGTCACGTCGTAAACCGTAACCTCGGCAATCGGTTGCGAAGCGCGGATCTGTAATATGTTGTCAAATACGAAAGCCGTAAAACCGTTCGTCGAAGCTTCCGAAACATTCAAAGCGTCGGTTGTGTATCTCAAGATAAAACGTTCATTAAAACGTCCGGTCAGGGTCGTAAAATCGTAAGGATTCTGTTTTAGATCGTGGATGATATCGAGTTCCTTGTCTTCGATGTAGATGTTTTGCGAATCGAAAAGCCCGTCGAAATGGTCGATCCGGATCGAATAATTTATGCCCGACGTCGCGTATATGCCAAGCGGAACCTGATCGTTCACGTCAAACGGGATCGGTCGTCCCTGAGTCACGAGATAATCTTCGCCGAGCATCGAGTACAAGGCCGTCGATGTGCTTCCGAAACGCAAACCGTCGAGGCCGCGGTCCCAATCGAGCGTCGCACCTTGGGCATAACCGACCAAAATCTGGCTGAACGCGCCCGCATCGTTGGTCATGTTGAGCCAGATGCGGTGTTTTTCGAAGTCCTCTGATTCCTCGGGATCCGGTTCCTGTTCGGTTTTCCCAAAATCACTGTTCACATTCCTGAAGAATTGGCTGTTGTTTACCGACGATCGCATCGCATTGGTAAACGTCGCGTTGCCCGATTGCACCAAACTTCTCGTGAAGAACGATTGTCCCGCGGCGATATATCCGTTCGGCGCAGGTCCGCCAGACGACGCCATCGTGCCGACGCCACCGAGTTTGTTCCAGGTCGCGTAATCGGCCGCGCTGTAATTGATTTGGAAATCATAGTAAAACGGGTCGGGGAACGTCGCGTTCGGAGCCGTATTATGCGTCCAGAAATAAATCGTGCCATCGAGAACAGGCGTGTTCGCGGCCGCGTTCAGGAACGAAGCTGCGCTCAACGCCGACGGATACGGGTTTCCAAGCAAATTCCACTTGTCGTCCCAAATTCCGGCGCCCAAAGTGCCACGAGAGACGGGAGCCGTAAAATTTCCATTATTCGGTGTTCCGATGAAATTTCCCGTATACGGAACCTTCGTGCTCGGGCTTATCGAATAAGTTTGAGGCGCGCGGATTATGTAGCCTTTTCTCGGATCCATGATCGTCGCGACGCTTTCCTGCGCCCAATTTCCGGTTCCTGCGCCAACGAACGGCATCCAGCTGTAGTATTTGTCGGGCTGCGTGTTCGGCGATAAATTGCCCAGGGTGTAGTTCGACGCCAACGTCATCGGCGAGTTCCAATAGGTGTAATCGTAGCGGTACATCGGTTTGGTGATGCGTTCCATGTTCACGATTCCCGTGTTGTTCACGTTGTTGATCTGTAGCAAATTCGCCGAGTCATAGATGTTGAACGTTCCGCCCGTGTTCACGTGGACGAAATCGGTCACGGTTAGATTGTTGCCCGAATTCAGCCGGAGCGTCCCGCCGTTCTGGACCGTCAAACTATACGCGTAAGCATTGAATGCGCTTCCGGAGATGATACAAGTCGGCGATCCTGTCGGAATCGTAACACAGGTCGCGGCCGTCGGAACTCCATTTGGCGTCCAGTTCGTCGCCGTGTTCCAGTTGTTGTTGCCGGCCGATCCGTTCCAGAGTTTTCCCGCGTTTACCGTTACGTTGGTTTCTTCAGTCTCGACGAGCGTGATGCCGTTGCAGAGCGTGTACGTGACTTCAGCTGTGTACGTTGTGTTTATCGTCGGACAAACATTTATGACGTCGGTAGTCCCAACGACAGGTCCTGAAGTTCCCGAACCTTGAAACCATTTGATCGACGTGATCGATGCGCCCGACGGAACGAAACGCCAAGCCTCGTTCGTAACCGTCCAATCGGGACTCAAACTATTCCTGTTGGGCGGAACGAAAGCCTGTGTTCCCGCTGCATTTTGGATGCCGACCACCGCGTTTCCAGTGTTCCAGGATGCGCAAACCGTTTTATTTTGGATGTATACGTCGATGATGTTCGTATTCTCGTAAAACACGATCATGCCGGTGTAACGCTGCGAACTGCAAGCCGTCGAGTACATCGGGATGTTGTTCCATGAAGCGACCAACGCGCGACATCCTGTATTTAGTGTGATCAGTTCCCAGCCGACTTCACCGCTCAATGTCGGGTCGATGTCGTGGTAAACCCCGAAAATCGAATTCCTGAACAACGAAGTGCTCGGCAGATCGTTCGCGAAACTCCACGTCGAATAACCTCCGGCCGTGTTGTTCGTAAGGTCGAAAGTCACGACGCCGTTCGAACTGATCAGACATTGGTTGTAAGTGTTCCCGAAGAAGCAAAAATTAAACGGAAGGTTCACCACGGGCGACCAAACGTCGTCGTCGTTCACGCTTACGGGATTTTTCAAGCAGCTGAATTGGTAAGGCGGCGCATACGGAATCGACTCGACCGTATAACTTGTGGTTTGCCCGAGTTGCAGGTATGTCGCCTCTAGATTGACGCAACTCGCGCCTGTGCAATTGATCGGCGCAGGATCGGCTCCATTCAATCCCAGCCCGCCCGACAACACCGACGGACAGCCTAAAGTCGTAGTTCCCTGGCTGTTTCCGATACCGCAAGTCGGGATGAAAAACGTGATCGGCCCGACCCAAAATCCCTGGCCGAGAGCGCCGCCGCAGTTCGCGCGTACCCAAACGTAATACGTCGCTCCCGCGGCCAGCCCCGTGAGGTTGGCCGTGGTGATCGTTCCCGCAGTTGACGCATTCGGAGTCGTTGTGCCGGTAGGGCTTGTCGCCGACGTGGAATACCAAAGCTGGTAACCGTTAGCCGGCGCAGGGCTTGCCGCGGTCCAGCTGATGCTCGCCGTCGAATTCGATGTCACGTTCGCCACGATATTCGATGGGAAACCTGAGCATGGTGGCGGTGTCGCGACCGTAAATGCGTAATCTTCTGTTTCTCCATAATCGATCGAGCCGCATGCCGACGGATCGGTCGAGAGGTAATTCGCCCTGATGCGCATGCGGTAATTTCCCGTCGGCGTACCCAAAGGCACGGTGAAACTTCCCGCGGCTGGGTTTACGTACGCGCCTGAAGCGTAGACTTTTTCTCCGGCGTCGTCAAAATCGTTGTCGTTGTTCCAATCGATCCAAATGTTGAATCCGAAAGTGTTCGTGCCGTTAAAACTCGAATTGAAATTAACGGACGCGCCTGCCGATTGGCTCGCTGACATAGACGTGAAATTTCCATATCCGCCCGCTGAAAAACCTGAGTTGAGGTTACTGATGTTCGATATTCCGGCCGAAGTGGAAAAGTTAACGATGCTGTAGCCGGTCGTCGTACTCGTCGCAGGGCAATATCCGGTGTATGTCGAAACACAGATCCCAAACGTGCCGTTGGCGTCGCCGCCGTATTCCCAAACCCTGATGTAAACTTGCGATCCGGGAGTAAGTCCCGTTCTCGTGATCGATGACATGAGGCCGTTCAAGCTGTCATCGTCGTCGCATTCAAGCAGGCTGAGAGCTCCACATGTTCCTGAGTAAAGCGCCATGCCTGAATCGGTTATTCCGCCGGATTGCATATCGACGATCAGGACGCCGTTTGCAGGAACCGTTACGACAAACCAGACATCGTCGTCAACGTAATTCGCGCAACCCGGAGCGGGAATTCCTGAACTCGCGGTCGCGCCGACGTTCGTATACGTCGCGTATGTACAACTCGTATTAACGGGAAGTGTTATGGCCGTCGAGCATTCGTCGTTTGCGTTCGATGAAATAACTTTCGTAATACAGATGTTTCCGACCATAGAATTGTTGTTCGCGTTGTTCGTGCGCATAACCCTTAGGTAATATGTCGTGCTTGGCGTTACGGTAGTGTTTAAAGTTGCGGCTGTCGTTCCGGGAACCGTACAGGCCGAATATAGTGCGCCGCAAGCCGTGTAAATGGCAAGTCCGAGTTGCCTGTCGCTTGTTCCCTGTATGGAAATTGAAGTCGTCGTGGCATCAGTCGTAAACCGGAACCAGCCGTCTCTATACGAAGTTCCGTTGCAAGGCGCAGGGCCATCATTCGTAAATGTAGCGGGAATTGTGTATGAGGTGTTTACGCAGGAGGTGTTTACGTTTATCAGCGGAGCGCCGGTGCCGCAGTTGTCGATTTGTGCGATAGAAGTAGAGCTGAAAAGCAGAACCAATACCGCACAGAGAACCCGATTGGTAAAAATGTAATTCTTTTTCATAAATGTTGGTGGTATGGTGGTGTACTTCCAAAAATAGTGAAATTATCATACGACTATTCGCTATACGTCATAAAATTCTCATTTTAGATAAACAACGTCACGGGATGTACTGAAATAAAAAAGCCCCTGTGGATTACAGGGGCTTTTGCTTATAAATGTTATCGGTTAATTCGCGAGTTTCACGTCGGCGGTGCTTCCGTTGGCGAGTTTCACCTTGGCGATGTATATGCCTTGGGAATACGGGAAAGGTTCCTCGAACAAATTGGAATCCGGCGAGAATGTCACGATGCGTTTTCCGCTGATGTCGAATATTTCAATGCTTTCGATCGTCTCAGGCGATTGCGCGAACAATTTGCCTTCGCTTATAAACGCGGTCAGCGTACTTAGATCGTGATCGCCGACGCCCAATTGCTGGGTCGTGTAGCGCAACAGGAATCTGTCGTTGAAGGTACCGATCGCCGAGTTGAATACATAAGGTGCAACCTTCAAATCATGGATCACGTTGAGCACTTTGTCTTCGAGATATATATTCTGGCCTTCGAACAATCCGTCAAGATGATCGATTCCGATCGTGAACGAAGCGGCAATCGTAGCCTTGTATCCCAACGGAACCATGTCAGCAACTTCAAAAGGAAGTGCGCGTCCTTGAACCGTCAATCGAGTCTCGTCGATAAGAGAATAAAATGTCACGGCATTCGAGGCAAACGTGTCACCGTCGTAAAGTCGGTCCTTGCCATTCGTAGCACCCTCGGCGTAACCCACGAGAATTTGGCTGAAGGCACCCTGGTCATTCGCAAGGTTCAACCAAACCCTGTGTCTTTCGAGGGCAGGCGTCGCATTTGTAAACGGATTCGCCTGTCTGAAAAATACATTATTCAGTCCCGTAACGCGCATGCCGTTATTGAATACGGCGTTTCCTGCGGCAGTAGCCTTTATGAAGAAGCTCTGACCCGAAGCCACGTAACCGCTTGGAGGAGCGCCTCCGTAACCTGAAGGAACTGTAGCCGTTCCACCCATTGCGCTCGTGTAGGTCGCATAATCGCTGGCCGTATAATTACTTTGGAAATTGCCGTAGAAAGGATTCGGATACGCGGCGCTCGGAGGCGAATGGTGCGTCCAGAAATACATCGTTCCATCGAGAATCGCCGCGTTGGCAGGGTGATTCAGGAACAAGTCGGCATCGATCGCTGACGGATACGGATTCCCGATGAGGTTCAATTTATCAAAAACCACGGCAGGAGCGAGGCTTCCTTTTGAAATCGGCGACTGGAAATCACCGTTATTCGGAGTTCCTGTGAATGTCGCGGTGTATGGAGCCGTTATCGCCGGGCTTGTTGAATGTGTATTCGGGGCTCGGACGATATAACCTTTTGCAGGGTTCATGATCGTCGCGACGCTTTCCTGATTCCAGTTTCCGTTCCCGCCTGATATTGATGGATTCCAACTATAGAATTTATCGGGTTGCGTAAGCGCCGACAAATTGCCCAACGTGTAATTGCTTGCAAGCGTAACCGGAGAGTTCCAATACGTATAATCGTAACGATATACCGGAGGCGTAATGCGTTGTATCGTCACAATTCCCGTGTTTGGCACGTTATCGATCTGCACAAGGCTCGCGTCGTTGGCGATAAAGAAAATTCCGCCTGTGTTGACGTTTACGAAATTCGTGACTTCGATAGAATTGTTAGGATTCACGTGGAGATTTCCGCCGTTAAGTACGGTTAAGTTCAACGCGTGCGCAACGAAATTCGTTCCTGAGATTATCGGGTCGTTCGTCACATCGGGAATCACGACGCAATGTGCTGAAGTCGGAACACCTGCCGGAGTCCAGTTCGACGCGTTGTTCCAATCGGTACTTGCCGATCCGTTCCACGATTTACCATTTTGGTTGACGATGACGATGTTACTCGAATTCGAACAATTTTCGCCGTTGAACAAAGACGTTGCAACCAACTGGAAGTACGTGGTCTGCCCCAATACAGGCGGATCGTAACTCGTTCCGGTCGCGATGTTCGTCCACGGACCAGTGGCCGATGGGGCGCTTTGCCATTGATAGCTGATCGATCCCGATCCCGTAGCTGCGATTGTCATCGTAAGAGCCGACGGATCTTCGCCCGCACAAAGATTTTGGTTGCCGGCGATTGTCGCGGCAAAAATTTGGTTCACGAAAACTGTCGCAGGCGTTGTCGTAACCGTACACGGAGAACTGTTGACCGTACCCGTAACCACGCATTGGTAATACAATGTTTGTATCGCTCCCGCAGGCGGATCGTACGAATCGGTCGTCGCACCCAAAATATTGGCATAAGGCCCGGCCGCTGCAGTGCTGCTTTGCCACTGATACGTTAATCCGGTTCCGGTTGCCGCCGTCGTAAACCCGATAGCAGTTGGGTCGCCGCCCATACAAACCGTTCGGTTAGGACCGATCTGCCCGGCTGAGACCGCGTTGAGAGTCGCCGTGACGCAATTCGAATAAGCCGAACAGGAAACGCCGTTCAGCGTTGAGGTCACCACGCGACGGTAATAGGTCGTGTTCGCGATGATCGGTGGATCGTAAAAACTTGAAGTCGCACCGCCAATGTTTGCCCAAGGCGATGATGGATCGCAACTTACCGTATTGCGTTGCCATTGATAGGTCA
Source organism: Flavobacterium sp. (assembly GCF_004211145.1). Taxonomy (GTDB): domain Bacteria; phylum Bacteroidota; class Bacteroidia; order Flavobacteriales; family Flavobacteriaceae; genus Flavobacterium. Next base: position 26,044 of record NZ_SEBS01000029.1, read on the forward strand.
AAACGCCGTCTCCGGTTGCCGCGGTCGCCTCAGTAAAGACGCTCGGATTGTTGCCGCAAAGCACTTGGTCGATGCCGACGGTTCCGGGATTGACTTGATTGACGGTGACGGTGATGCAAATGCCGGTGTCAGCACAGGCCGACGCTCCGTTCGGAGTCGTGACGCGTCTGAAGTACGTTGTTTGGGTCAATACTCCCGGTGCGTACGTCGCGAGGTTGTTCACGCCCGGCGCATTCGTCCAGGTCGCGCTTCCGCATCCGATCGTGTTGAATTGCCATAAATATGTGATCGTGCCAGTTCCCGTCGCTGCCGTTCCGATCGTGAAAGCCGAAGGAGTCGAACCGCTGCAAATCGTTTGGTTGCCGCTTACGGTTCCCGGATTGATCTGGTTTACAGAGACCATCACGGCATTTGAAAATGCGTTACAGGCCGTTCCGTTAACGGTAGAGATCGTTTCGCGAATAAACCAAGTCGTCTGCGTCAATCCGGCAGGCGGGTCGTAAGTCGTGTTCGTAGCACCTGAAATTGGCGTCCAAGGTCCGGTTGCACTCGTCGTGCTGCTGTGCCAAGCGTAGGTAAGCGTACCGCCTGCGGCTGCTGCGGTTTGTGTCAAATTGTTTGGATCGCCCCCGACGCAAACGCTGTGGTCGGTTCCGATCGATCCCGGAACGACCTGTCTTGCAACTCGAATCGTTATGGTAACCGGAGCTCCCGCGCAAGCACCTGAAGTTCCGCGAGGCGTGATCGTATAGGTAACACTTTGGAAAGTTGCCGCCGTGCTTGTATTGGTAAGTATATCGTTCAATATGAAAGGTGCGCCCGCCGCGGTAGCCGCCGACGTGTACGGGAATGTCAACGAACTCGTCAAGGCTGCGTTCGCACTGCGCGTCACGGTGTAATACATGGTGTCGTCAGTAATGTTTCCATTTACGGTCACGTTGGCGCTCGTTCCGGAACAGATAGTCGTGTTGTTTGCAGGACTTGCGATTATAGCGACTGGTCGTGGGCGAATCGTAAGTGTTATGATTTCAGGTGTGATCGCGCACAGAAACGCGTTGTTGCTCGAACGGTACACTCGAGGCGTGACCGCGATCGACGTCGTGACCGAAGCGTTCGTGTTGTTCGTAGCCGTCAAATTCGGGAAGTTGAACGCCGAATAGATCGCGAAAGTCGTGTTGCCTAAAGGTCCGCCCGTTGCAGGGGAAATGTAAGCGGGATCGGCGGCCCATTGGAACCGCACGTACGACGTCCAGAAGTGAACCGTCGCTATCTCAGGATTGAAAACCGTTCCGCTGCAAACTATGTTGTTCGTGGTTGCGATATCATCGACTATGTCGAACGTAAAGTTGAAATTGTTTACGACTTCCACTGAAACGGATGATGTTGAAAGCACCGAACCGCAACTTCCACTCGTCACGATCAATTGGTAAAACGAGTTGTCCGCACCAAATGCCTGTGTCGGCGCCTGATAGCTTGCTCCCGTTGCTCCGGCTATGTTCGCCCAGGGTCCGGTCGCGGAATCGCTGGTCTGCCATTGGTAAGTATAAGTTCCGGTTCCACCCGTAGGTAAAGTCGTCATCGTGAACGCAGCAGGTTGAGAACCACCGCAAACCGTTTGGGAAGCGCCGATTACAGGCTGTGTCAACGGTGCGTAAACGGTAACAGTTACATCGAACGAATTTTGGCATCCCGCAGGCGTGCGCGTCTCGATCGTAATTGTCGTAATCTGGGTCGTAGCTGTCGTATTTTGCACGTTCGTCGCGTTGATGACGGGAATCGTCGTGCTCCAGCCGGGACTTCCCGCGGCGATGTTGATGATGTTCGTCGTATTCGTGCGCGACCAACGATATTCGGTTCCCGCGACTACTGTCGATGGAACGGCCGTGATCGTCGCTAAATTTCCGCCATGGCAAATATTTTGGCTTACGGGAGTTGCCGTAATTCCAGTCGCAGGCAATATGATCGTTTGAGTCGTGGCCGTCGAACTACATCCGTTCAGCGTGGCCGTAACCGTGAAAATCAAAGTTTGAGGCGAATTGGTCAAGTTGATCCAAGTGCCTGAAATCGTGGCGCCGCTTCCCGATAAAGGGCCGCTGATATTCGCCGAATTATCGCGCGTCCAACTCAAGACCGCCGTTCCGATGTTGCTGCTTATCGTAAGCGGCGTAATCGCGATGTTCGAGCAAACCGATGCTTGGGCAACCGTCACGGTAACGGTCGGTCGAGGATTCACAAGAACTGAAACCGTGACAGGCGTTCCCGGACATCCGGCCGATAAAGGCGTAATCGTAAACGTAGCCGTTTGCGCGGTCGTTGAAGTGTTTGTCATCGAGCCCGTAATGTCGCCCGATCCGTTGTCCAATCCCGTAAGGTTGGCATTTGGCGTGCGAACCCAGGTAAAAGTCGTTCCCGTGGGTTGTGTCGTAATGACGATCGGAACTATCGCAGCTCCCGAACAAACGGTCTGCGTGGCCGGCAAAGCTGTCGCCGAACCCTGTGGATTGATCGTTACCGTTGCAGTCGTCGGCAATGAAACGCAACCGTATTCCGATTCGGTTGTAATCGTGAACGTAACGGTCTGCGGAACCAATGTCGTATTGACGAGCGTTCCGGTTATCGTGTCGCCGAACCCTTCATTAGGCAATCCCGTGACTTCGGTCAGTTTGTCGCGTGTCCAATGATATTGGATCGGGCCGAAAACCGAATTCGGATTGCTCAAAGTAATCGGGCCGATCGCCGTTCCGCTGCAAATAGTTTGTGCGATTGGCAAAGCGGCTGCGTCAGGAGTTGCACGCACGGTGAAAATTACCGTGAATGTCGTGCCGACGCAAGTCCCGTCGGTCGCCGTAACCGTGTAGGTCGCAGTTCCGTCGACGCCCGTCGTGTTGAGCAACGTTTGTGTGACCGACGACAAATTCGTGCCCGTCGTCGCGCCACTCACGCTTCCGATCGGTGAAATCACAGGCGTTGGCCAAGAGTATGTGGTTCCCGCAGGAACGATGTTTCCGCCTCCGTTCGTCGGATTATAAAAAAATGTCGTGCCCGTACAAGCCGTTTGCAACGAGTTCTGTATAAAAGGTCGTGGATTTACGAGGACGTTTACGGTAAACGGAGTGCCCGAGCAACTTCCCGTAGTGCCCGAAGTCGGCGTTACGAGATATGTCGCCGTCAGCGCAGTGTTCGTGTTATTCGTGAGTGTCTGTGAAATGATCGTTTGCGCGCTTGCCGCACTTCCGCCCGTCAAACCTGCAGGCATTGTGGGAGCATTCCATGAATATGTCGTGTTCGCGGGAATGATCGTGGCCGCCGTCGGAACACCGTTTACAGGTAAGACGCTGAACGAGTCGCCGCTGCAGATCGTCGCCGATTGCGTCGGGATAAAAGGACGTTCGTTTACGATCAGTTCAGCCGATGCAGACGATACCGGCGCGCCACATTCATTTGTGACCAGCACGTGATAATTCGTCGAACTGTCGGCCAAAGTCGTCGTCGAAAGATTTAAGGTCGCCGATGTCGCGCCTGAAATCGCACCGCCATCAACTAAAAGCGTCGCTCCGTTATACCATTGGTAATTCAAGTTCACGCCTGAAACTACGACGCCGAACGAAACCGCCGTTCCCGCGCAAACTGTTTGAGTGGCGACAGGTCCCGATGTGATCGATGGCAACGCATTTACGACAAGCGTAGCCATGTTCGAATTTACGGTAGGGCAAGGGCCCGTGCCGTCGACCTCGCAATAGTAATTCGCTGAGGCATCGGCCAACGTGATATTGCTCAACGTGAGCGAATTCGTAAACGCTCCTGAAACGTTTGCCGAATTTACCAAGGGCGTGGAACCCTTATACCATCGATACCCCATTACGGCGCCCGTGGTCGTTATGCTGAAGATTGCCGTGCCACCTTCGCAAACAATTTGCGGCGTAATCGGGTGGGCTGTTATAGTTGCACGTGGTGTTACCGTGACTGATGCTGTGTTCGTAGTGGCGTTTCCGCAGAGTCCCGTAACGACACAATAATAAATATCATTCGTGGTTACATTACTTATGGTCAGGAATGACGTGTTAGCGCCTGAAATATTCCCACCATTACTCAAAGCGCCCGCGCCGTTGAACCATTGATAGTTTAAAAGGGAGCCCACTGCGCTCACGGTGAAACCGGTGGTGCCGCCGGAACAGACCTGTTGTGATCCTATGAATGCCGTTAGGCTGGTAACAGGACTTACGATAACTGATTTCGTTGCCGTACATCCCGTCGTGCTCGTGAACCTGATTGTGGCGAATCCACCGAACAATCCAGTGATTACGCCGCTAGGCGACACCAAGGCGAATCCCGGAGTATCGCTGCTCCAGGTTCCCGATGTACTGGATGTTGCAGTTATAGTCGATCCGACGCAAACCGACGAAGGTCCGCCAAGAACAGGCGTGTCTATCGTAAAGTTGGCTTCGGCGTAATTTCCGCCCAATGTGACGCGTATCGGTCCCGATGTCGCGCCTGCGGGAATGGTCACGGTCATCGATGTCGCTGTGGCTGAAACGACCGTGGCAGGAATTCCATTGAACGTAACGGTTGCTCCTGTGAAATTTGTTCCGGTTAGGATTATGTTGTTTCCAATGCAACCGCTTGTAGGGTTGACTAATGAGATTGTTGGTTTTATATACGTTATTGTTATTCGGCCGGTTCCGCCATCACCGCCGATCCGCGAAGTAGTTCCAAAGAAAGAATAAGCTTCGCCTCCGCCGCCGCCGCCGCCGGGAGCTCCGCCCGGAAGGCCGTTTACATTAGCCTGTCCTGGACCGCCGCCACCACCACTGGATGCAGTTCCTCCGTTTCCTCCAGTTCCACCTCCGCCCGCAGTTCCGTTTCCACCCGCAGTATTTGTCGTTCCACCCGACGCACTTCCACCTATTCCACCCGCGCCACCATTACGTGTCCCACCTGCGCCGCCAAATCCAATCATGGTAGTAGCGGGAAATGGTAGGGTAATTTGTGACGCGGTACCTGACGCCGATGTAGCCACTTGGGTCGCCACACCGCCAATACCAGTCGTGAAGGCTAGAAACTGAAGCGGCGTAACCGCTACATTGTTTCGCGTTGCGTAACCACCAGCACCACCTCCGGAACCAGCGTCATTGTTAGTGTTTGATGCGCCTCCGGAACCTCCGCCGCCCCAAACCTGTACACTTATTTGAGTGACGCCAACTGGCACTTGCCAATTCCCGGAACCAGGAGGTAATGTGCTCACTGTAGCCTGCGAAAATATCGGTGAGGAAAAAAATAAACCGAGAATCAAAAACGAAATGGTTTTCAGTCCGTTTAAGAAATTTATTTTTCCTAATTTATTTGAAATCAAGTAATTGTATTTCATGTCATTGCAATTTAATCAAGCTACAAATTTACCTAGCGGTGTGTATTTATGTTCTTTTTATGGATGACGAGCACCAATAATCGACAAAATGCGAATTTTCAGGATTCGTTTGCGTTTTGTCGTCGTAAACTGCACGTTTACAGGCGATGCCAAAATATCAATCGATGTAGTTCATCGAAGATTTTAGCACATTTTTAAAAGCTTTCGTTTTTGGAATTCAGGATGAAGTGGCTTTCCTGATTTTGTCGGATGTAAAATAACGAAACAAAATTCGTAATATAAATCCCCATTTTTAGGGATTTTTCTATTTTTGGAACTAATCTCCGCGACATGTCGAAACGCTTGATTCTCTTATTGCTGATTTTTACATCGTTGGCCTTTTCACAGTCTGACGAAAAAAAAGCGGAACAGTTTTTCGAACAGAAGAAATACTCCGAGGCAAAGGCGATTTATCTTGAAATCTATTCCCGACAACCGTCAAATGCGAACGTCGTCGAACATCTTGGTGATTTGAGTGCGATCGGAAAAAAATGGCAAACCGCCTCGCATTACTACAACAAACTCGTTGCGCTAAACCCTAATGATCCTGAAGCGCATTACAAATTCGGCGGCGCGATGGCGATGGACGCTGCCCAGACCAACAAATTGCGCGCACTCACGATGATTTCTAACATCGAGGCTTCGTTTGAAAAAGCGATCAGGCTCGATCCGAAACATATAAATGCACGTTGGGCGCTCATTGAATTCTATCTGCAACTTCCGGGAATTTTCGGCGGCAGCGAATCGAAAGCCGCGCAATACGCCAACGAACTCGCCAAACTTTCGCCCGTAGATCATTACCTTGCGAAAGCCCGAATCGACGAATATTTCGAACGGTACGAAAAGGCCGAGAAGAATTATGTGAAGGCACACGAGATCGGCCAGTCGGAAACCACGAAACGAAAACTCGCGTCGATACGTATCAAACTCAAAAACGCAAGTTCCTAACACAAGCATCCAACGGAAGGCAAGCACTCAAATCAACGAATCAACAAATCAACAAATCAACAATGAAAACCCACTTCATCGCCATCGGCGGCTCAGCCATGCACAATCTCGCTCTCGCGCTTCATTCAAAAGGATATCAGGTCACGGGAAGCGACGACGCGATTTTCGAACCGTCGCGCACGCGATTGGAAAAGAAAGGTTTGTTGCCAAGTGAAATGGGTTGGTTTCCTGAAAAGATCACGGCCGACATCGAAGCGGTAATCCTCGGAATGCACGCAAAATCCGATAATCCCGAATTGCTCAAAGCCGAAGAACTCGGACTCAAAATCTATTCATACCCTGAATTCCTATACGAACAATCGAAACACAAGACCCGCGTCGTCATTGGTGGATCGCACGGGAAAACCACGATCACCTCGATGATTTTGCACGTGATGCATTACCACGACATCAACGTCGACTATATGGTAGGTGCGCAATTAGAAGGTTTCGACACGATGGTGCATTTGACTGAGGACAATGATTTCATCGTTTTGGAAGGCGACGAGTACTTGTCGTCCCCGAGTGATCTGCGTCCGAAATTCCATTTATATAATCCGAACATCGCATTGATTTCAGGCATCGCATGGGATCATATAAACGTGTTTCCGACGTATGAGAATTACGTCGAACAATTCGAGATCTTCATCCAAAAAATCACCAACGGCGGCATGCTCGTGTACAACGCCGACGATTCTGAAGTGAAACGCGTAGCCGAAGCGGCAACCAATCCGATCCGGAAAGTCGCCTACTCAACTCCCGAGTACACGGTCGAAAAAGGAAGGACGCTTCTCGAAACGCCTGAAGGCCCGATGCCGATCGAAGTTTTCGGGCGCCACAACCTGAACAATCTCGCGGGAGCGAAATGGATCTGCCAGGCTATGGGCGTCGACGAAGCCGATTTTTACGAAGCGATCGCAACGTTCAAAGGCGCGTCGAAACGTCTCGAGAAAATCGCCGAGAACGAAAAAAACGTCGCCTACAAAGACTTCGCGCATTCACCGAGTAAAGTCGCGGCAACTACCAAAGCGGTCAAGGAACAATATCCCGATCGCAAACTGGTCGCGTGTCTGGAACTCCATACGTATAGTTCGTTGAATCCCGAATTCCTCAAGGAATATGAAGGCGCGCTCGATGCCGCCGACGTTGCCGTTGTTTTCTATTCGCCTGAAGCCGTGAAGATCAAGCGCCTCGAGGAAATTTCGTCAGCGCAGATTGCAACCGCATTCAATCGCGAGGACCTGATAATTTACACGAATCCCGATGCGTTCAAGGAATATCTGTTCCACTTGAAATTCGATACTGAAGGAATCGCGTTGTTGCTCATGAGTTCGGGGAATTACGGCGGTTTGAATTTCGATGAGATCAAGACGTTGATTTGATTTCTGGGCATGAACGAAACAGATAAGGCGTTTTTCGAAAACTCTGAAGAACTCATCAACTGGACGTATCCGGGCGCGACTTTGTATTATAAGGATTGCGATCTGACCGACAAAGTTCGGAGTCAATTCACCGTCGGGAAAATCCTCAGGAACGGGTACATGCTCGACGTGAGCAGTCGCGGCGGCGGTTTGAAGTTCAATACGCGCTTTTTGATCGCGTCGTCCAAAGCCGCAAAACTTTACGAAGTCAATCCCGACAATACCAAATACGGGCATTGTTGCCTCAACATCGACAGTTATCTGAAAGTGCTCGACGTGTATGAATTGAACGGAAAAACGCAGATCTTCCTGTTGCACATTCCCGCGAAAGGCGTCGATTTTTTCCGACGGACAACCACGAATCTCGACACCCAAATCATCGCCAAAGCACGCGAAGGTTTTGAGAACAAGATTGGCTTGGAACCCATTCCCGAACTACTTGAGAAATTTTGGGTCGATCGCGTGAATTTTCCCGTCGGAATGGATGGTTACGACCGTTTTTATCCGATGTCGGAAATCTCCAAATTGCCCGGAGTGATTGGCGAAACGTATCGCGGAGTACGAAGTCTGATCAAGGATTCGTCAGGTCTCAATACGCCCGAACCGAATTTCAATTTCATCGGTGAAGAACCGAAACGCAACGGTTTCTGGAAAAGCCTGTTCGGTAAAAAGTAGCGAAAAAGCACTCGATCACGCCTATTCAAAATTGTCAATTGTCAGTTATCAATTATCAATTATCAATTATCAATTGGAGATTCCGATCCATATCTAAAACAACACATCCAAAATGGGAAACCACAAAACGTTTAAAACAAAAACCGGATATTGCCACATCACTGACACGCAAATCATACTCACTAAACGCGACGTGCTCGGTGATTTTTCAAAATCCGGATCACCTGATAAAATTGCAATGATTCTAATTGTATACGTTTTGTTGGGCATTTTTCTGGCTTATCTCAGCGTAAGCGATTTCCAGCAACGCAAATACCCGACGGCATTGATGTATGCTTTAGTTGGAGCGTATCTCATTTATGGTGTGATAAAAAGCCGTAACAATTCTGCGACACCCGTAATCGAGCGCAAGTCAATCCAAAAAGTGAATTTTATTCAAGCCAGGACCGGAGCGACGCGAGCGTGTTTCGAAGTGATTTTCAAAAATCAAAAAGGAAACCTCAAGACACGCCTGATTTTTTTGCCGGGTTCATTGAGCAATGGGAAAGCCGCGACCGATGATGCGCTTCGTGTTTTTAAGCATGAAAATCTTATCGACTGACTTTAGGGCAACAGTTTTCAGAACCCGTCAGCCCAGAACTTCTCGTATCCGAAAACCCTCGGAAAAACCGCTTAACTTCCCTTAACTATCTCAATTGTTCAAAGAATGTTAAGCAAAACTGTCCATTATCAATTATCAATTGTCAATTATCCATTGTCAATTATCAATCACCCCCATACCGAAAATGCCCCACGATCTCATACTTAAACAAACAATCTTCCAAAACCTGTCCGCCGCCGACGTTGTGCACGATGAGGTTGCGTTTTCCATCAGTCGTTTTCCTGTTGGTCACGATTCCGATGTGCGGCAGTTTATCGCTGATCATCCAAGTCACCAGATCTCCTGTCTTATAATCGGAAGCATTTCGCGTCACGGCTGATTTTTTTCCTTTTCGCGTAAAGAAAACCTCGAGATTAGGCACGCGTCGGTGATCGATGTTCATGTCGGGTTTTTTCAATCCCCATTTCGTGGGATATTTCGAGAAATTACGGGCCATGTCCTCATGCACTTCTTTTTGCAGGTCGATTCCGAGTTTGCGGTACGATCGGATCACGACGTCGGTGCAAACGCCTTTGTCTTTGGGAACGTCGCCGTTGGGATATTTGATCGTAAAGTATTTCGGGTCGTAGGTTACTTTGTCTTTCGTGACTGAAATTGCCGCGTCCGAGAGTTTTGTGTAAAAATTTTCGTCGGGAACGATTAAAATTCCCAAGACGATGAACAGCGCGTATATGATTTTCATAAATTAGTCATCTGGTTTGCAGCTTCTAACGAATATGCGAACGCGAATATTTCAACGCCATCTAAATTTTTACACGCCATGAGTGAAACTACTTCTTTCCCGATGCGCCAATGGTCCGAGGACGACCGACCGCGCGAAAAATTAATCCTCAAAGGCCGCGCTGCATTAAGCGACGCCGAACTTATCGCGATCCTTATCGGGTCGGGCAGCCGAAACGAAACCGCGGTCGACCTTAGCAAGCGAATCCTGTCGAATGCCGGAAACAACCTGAACGAACTGTCGCGCATGACATTGTCGCAACTGCTCGCGTTCAAAGGGATCGGCGAAGCGAAAGCGGTCGCGATTTCAGCGGCGATGGAACTTGGCAGGCGAAAACGCGAATCGGAAGCGCGCGAATTGTCGAAAATTTCATCAAGCCACGACGTTTTTCAGGTCATGCAACCGCTGATCGGTGAATTGCCTCACGAGGAATTCTGGATTTTGTACCTTAATAATTCGAACAAGATCCTGCACAAATCGTTGCTGTCTCGCGGCGGAATTACCGGGACGGTCGTCGACGTGAGGCTCGCCTTCAAAACCGCGTTGCTGCAAAGCGCGACGGGAATGATCTTGTGCCACAACCATCCGTCGGGAACATTGAAAGCGAGCGAAGCCGACAAGCAGATCACGCGCAAGATAAAACTCGCGGGAGAGAATCTCGACATCAAAGTGCTCGATCACTTGATCGTGACGGAAACCGCTTATTTCAGTTTCTCGGACGAAGGAATTTTATGATTTGTTTTTTATGGACAAATGTCGTATTTTTACAGACAAATGACGTAAATCTTGAATCATGAAAAAAGTAGCCGCAAATTCAGACATACAGCTCGACGAAGCCGTGCGCTCTTTTGTATTTAAAGTAGGGCAGGAATCGAACCTTTCGATCGTGAAGGACGACGACATCACCTATAGGAGTTTCCTGTCAGACAAACTGCTCATCGTACATTCGATCAGGCGCGGTATTCCGTACCAATTGTATGAGATGATCAGCGAAAGATTGCCGTTCCGTCAGGAAGATTGGGCCGAATTCCTCGGGATTTCGCCACGTACGATGTTGCGCAACAAAGCCAAACAGGATTATGTGTTCGAATCGATACCGTCTGAGAAAATCCTTGAACTGGCCGAAGTCACATCGCTCGGAAAAGAAGTTTTCGACAATGAAGAACAGTTCTACCTGTGGCTAAGCACGCCCAATTTCGCACTCGGAAATCTCAAGCCGCTCGAACTTCTCAAGGATTCGTACGGAAAGGAAATGGTCGTGAGCGAATTGCATAAGATCGATCTGGGTATCTTCATCTGATGGAAGTTTTCAGGCTTCAAAACCGGAAATATCCAATCGAACTTTCGGGCAAAGGCGCGGCGATGATCGGTGCGCGTTGGAATTCGAAAGGGACCGAGGTGATTTACACGGCCCAAAACCGCGCGCTTGCAATGGCCGAAGTCGCCGTGCATTTGACGATGGCGATGTTGCCGTCGAAATTTTGCATGATATCCGTGAATATTCCCGATTCGATTGCCATAAAAACCGTGAAGACAAGCGAATTGCCAAAAGGCTGGAATTCGTTTCCCGAGATGTCGGGCACGCAAAAACTCGGCGACAAATGGTTGTTCGATGGCGAATTTTGCGTGATAAAAGTGCCGTCGGCGGTGGTGAAAGGCGAATTCAATTTCTTGATAAACCCGCGTCACAAGGATTTCAGACGCATAAAGATTACGCACGAGGAAGATTTTCCGTTCGACAAACGCATTTTCAGTTAATTAAATCTAACGATTTACATTTTTTTGGCGCAGGTCGTTATCTTTGCGCGAATACGCTATGATGACAGCCGCAGTTTCAGATGTTTTTTTTGACCTCGACCACACGCTTTGGGATTTCGAGAAAAATTCGGCTTTGGCATTCACGACGATTTTTCGCGACATGTCAATCGACATCGACCTTGATGCGTTCCTGAAAATTTACGTTCCGATCAATCACGAATATTGGGAACTGTATAGACATGATAAAATTTCGCATGAGGAATTGCGTTACGGTCGCGTCCGAAAGTCGTTCGAGAAGCTTGGGGTTGATATTTCAGATGATTTGGTCCACGATATTTCGGTCGAATATATAAAGCATTTGCCGCTCAATAACCATTTGTTTGACGGTACGATCGAAATTTTGGATTACCTGAGAAGCAAATATAAATTGCATATCATTACGAACGGTTTTCACGAAGTGCAACAATTGAAGCTCGATAATTCGGGCATCGGACATTATTTCGATACGGTCACGAATTCAGAAATGGCCGGAGTCAAGAAACCGAACCCGCAGATTTTCGAATACGCACTCGCGTCGGCGAAAGCACAAAAAGAAAAAAGCGTCATGATTGGCGATTGCATCGATGCCGATGTTCGCGGCGCGCTGAATTGCGGTTTGGACGCGATACATTTTTGCATTGACGACGCCATCTCGCACGAAGGCATAAAAAAAATAACCAAACTACAAGAATTAAAAAAGTATCTCTGATATGAAAAAGTTTATCGCAGTGGCTTTGCTGCTCGTCACCACGTTTGCAGTCGCACAAAATGATCCTTCGGTAATCAACAATTACAAGGTGGCAATCGTGCCGAAGAAATTTTCGTTCCTCAAAGAAGAAGACCAATATCGTCTCAACACACTTACGAAAATGTATATGGAAAAATACGGTTTCAAGGCGTATTTTGATACGGACGAAATACCGCCCGATGATTATGTTGAGGAATATGCGAAGGTTTTTGTCGACCTGATCACCGAAACGAACATGTTCCAAACCAAAGTCATCGTGGTGTTGCGCGATTACAAAAAGAAAGAGTTGTTTAGGACTGAGGCGGGAAAAAGCCGCGACAAGGATTATAAGACGTCCTACCAGCAGGCATTACGTGAAGCGTTCAACTATTTCAATACGCTGGGTTACGAATACAACGGAGGCTCGGGGCTTGCGGTTTTGGCGCCACCACCGCCTCCGACGAGAGTTTCCACGCCAGTCAAAGAAAGCAAACCTGTCGTGGTCGACAAAAACACGCTGTTTGCGCAGCCTGTAGAGAATGGATTTCAATTGGTTGATACGACGCCTAAAGTAATTTTCAAGCTTAGAAAGACATCTTCCGACAAAGTCTATATGGCCGAAAAAGGCACGCAAGCCGGAACATTGATTGAAAAAGAAGACGGGAAATGGGTTTTCGAATCCTACGTCGACGGAAAACTCGTAACTGAAACCGTGTCGGTCAAATTCTAATAATCGTAACGGTTCTTCCAACGATTCTTTAGGAATTCGCGCGTGGAGTTTTCACGTGAGTTGTTTCCGGGTTCGTAGATTTTCGTGCCCTTCAAAGCGTCGGGCAAGAAATCCTGGTCTACGAAATTGTTGTCGTAACTGTGGGCGTATTTGTATTCGTCCCCGTAGCCCAATTCCTTCATAAGTTTCGTTGGCGCGTTTCTCAGGTGCAACGGAACCGGCAAATCCCCGTGCTGCCGAACCAGTTGCTGCGCTTTTCCGATCGCCTCATAACTTGCGTTGCTTTTTGGTGAAGTCGCCAAATAGACGGCACATTGGCTTAGGATTATGCGGCTTTCGGGATATCCGATGGTCGTCACGGCCTGAAACGTATTGTTTGCGATCACGAGTGCCGTCGGGTTTGCGTTGCCGATGTCTTCGCTTGCCAAAATCAACATTCTCCTCGCTATGAATTTCACGTCCTCGCCACCTTCGATCATGCGTGCGAGCCAATAGACCGCGCCGTTCGGATCAGAACCGCGCATCGATTTGATGAATGCCGAGATGATATCGTAATGCTGTTCGCCCGTCTTGTCGTACAAAACCGTGTTCTGTTGCGCGATTTTCAGGACCATATCATTCGTGATCGTGATCGAATCGCCTCCGGTCGCATTGATGACGAGTTCGAAGACGTTGAGCAGTTTCCGGCCGTCGCCTCCTGACAAACGCAAAAGCGCTTCGGTTTCCTTGAGCTTTATTTTCTTGGATTTGAGCACGACGTCGGTTTTGATCGCGCGTTGCAAAAGCGCTTCGAGATCCTCGCGTGAGAACGGATTGAGCACGTAAACCTGACAACGCGACAGTAAAGCGGGAATTACTTCGAAGCTCGGGTTCTCGGTCGTGGCTCCGATTAATGTGACCCAACCTTTCTCGACGGCCGCGAGCAGCGAATCCTGTTGGGATTTACTGAAGCGGTGGATCTCATCGATGAACAGGATCGGGTTTTTCGCCGTGAACAAACCGCCTGACGCTTTGGCCTTGTCGATGACTTCGCGCACGTCTTTCACGCCAGCGTTTATCGCGCTCAAAATATAAAAAGGGCGTTGCGATTGTTGGGCGATGATCTGCGCCAACGTCGTTTTTCCGGTTCCGGGCGGTCCCCAAAAAATGAGCGAAGGCACGACGCCGCGCGCGATTTGTTGCGTGAGCGAACCTTCAGGCCCGACGAGATGTAACTGGCTTATGTAGTCCTCGAGCGTGGTCGGGCGAATGCGTTCTGCGAGCGGTGCTTCCATTTTACAAAAATACAGGATTTGGAGTTTAGAGTTTTATATAGTTTAGCGTTTAAGGTTTAAAGTTTTGGGGTCGGACTTTAGGACTTTAGCACCGAGCACTTCAGCACTAACTGACAAAATTTCACTACTTTTCAATTGGTCGCGTTTTTGAAGGCTGCGCGTCAACATAACCAACTCGTCAGTCTTTCGACTTTCGATTTTTGACTTTCGACTGATATGAACGACAACTACTTTAAATACACGCCATCGGTAATCCTTTTTCCATTATTGTTCGCGTCCATCATTTGGGGCGTGTACTTTTTGGAAAACTACTTCAATCTGGATCTGCATTATCTCGCGATTTTGCCGAGAACGGTTCAGGGATTGCCCGGAATTTTCACGAGCGCGTTTCTGCACGGGAGTCTGGAGCACATTGCGAACAACTCGGTTCCGTTGGTTATTTTGATGGCCGCGCTGATTTATTTCTATCGTGAACTTTCGCTGAAGGTAATTTTCTTCGGAATATTGGTTTCGGGCGCGTTCACGTGGATTTTTGGCCGACAGGATTATCATTTGGGCGCCAGCGGCTTGATCTACGTATTGTTCAGCTTCATATTTTTCAAGGGAATTTTGACGAAATATTACCGACTCGTCGCGCTTTCGCTCGCTGTGATCATGAGTTACGGCGGAATGGTCTGGTACGTTTTCCCGGGAATCGAGGAACGCATTTCATGGGAAGGACATCTTGGCGGTTTCCTCGCGGGATTGTTGTTCGCATTCATTTACAAGACACCCGAATACCACGAAATGCTACGTTATGATTGGCAGCAACCTGATTTCGATCCGAGTCAGGACGCGTTCATGAGACGATTCGATGAGAATGGGAACTTTGTGAATCCGCCGCCGCCTGAAGTTGTAGAAGATCAGGCAGTTAACGAACACCCTGTCAGGGTCGTTTATGACTTTATAGAGAAAAAACCGGAATCGGAGACGAATTCCTAGCCCGGATGGAAGCGGTTAGCCTTTTGAGAAAAACGGCTTGGTTTTGTTGGCAAGCCGAAGCGACCGGAGGAAGCTTCAGGTTTGGCTTACAAAAGCAGGCGTTTTTTAAAAAGCTAAAAGCGGACAGCCGGAAATTGCTACAAATAAGGAAAAGGTTTTTTGGACAATTAAGATAGTTGAGGCTAGTTAAGACTTTTACTCATCCCACAAGATTTTTTAAAACATTAAGAGCATTAAGTTCATTAAGACTACCAATTCTTAATGAACTTAATGCTCTTAATGGTAAGAAAGGAAATGGGTGAAATTTATAGCCTTAACTACTCTTAACTATCTTAATTGTTTAAAAATCTAAACCGTTCTTTGACGGACGGCTTCATACAAAAATGCACCGCAAGCGACCGAAACGTTCAAAGATCCAATCGTCCCAAACATAGGCAATTTCGCTTTTTCGTCAACGATTTTCAACACCGACGGATTCACGCCGCGGTCTTCAGAACCCATGATGATCGCAACCGGTTCGTTGAAATTGATGTCATAGATGCTCGATTCGGTCTTCTCGGTCGCAGCGACGGTCTTGATGCCTGAACCTTGAAGGTAAAAAATCGCGTCCTTGATGTGCTCGACCTTGCAGATCGGAACATTGAATACCGCTCCGGCCGACGTTTTCACGGTGTCGCCGTTCACGGGAGCCGAGCCCGCTTTTTGCACGATGATGCCGTTTACGCCCGTACATTCGGCGGTTCGGATAATCGCTCCGAAGTTTCTCGCATCGCTGAGTTGATCCAAGATCAAAAACAACGGCGTTTTGCCTGATTCGGTGACTTCGTTGATAAGCGTTTCCATGTCGTAGAACGAAATCGGGGCAATCGTAGCGACCGCACCCTGGTGGTTCAGACTCGTCAACCTATTGAGTTTTTCGACGGGAACGTATGAGAAATTGATGTTATTCCTTTTAAGCGCCGACATGAGTTCGCGCATCAGATCGCCCTGCGCGTCCTTTTGGATAAAGACTTTGTCGATTTCCTTTTTATTGCGGATGGCTTCGATGATGGCGCGGATGCCGAAAATTTGTGATTCTTGTTCCATGGGCGCAAAGGTAAGTGTTTTTGGACACAAGGCGCGAAGGTTTTTAAGGGTCAATGGATTTTGACACAAAGGCACAAAGCAGCGAAGACACGAAGATTTTTTGCCTATTGTTTTCGAAGCCAATTTGGGACGGTTAGTTCCGGATTAGCTCACGACGGATAAATATTGAAAAACCATGAGCGCGCGAAGTCACTAAGTTTTATTTTGTGGTACGCGTTGTTTTTTCTGATTTTAACAAACGGTGTGTTCGTTTTACCACGAAAGTGCGAAGTTTTGCATTTTAAAAACCAATTTGATAAAAACCAGTTTGACAAAAAACAGAAAACG
>NZ_SEBS01000076.1 GCF_004211145.1 Flavobacterium sp.
GCGTAACAACATCTGAACTTGACAATCTTGCTGCCGAAACTGCAGCGTCAATGACCATCGCGCACCCTGATTATGCGCAGCTTGCCGCAAGGATCGCTATCTCGAACCTGCACAAAAACACCAAAAAATCGTTCTCAGAGACAATGTCCGACATGTTTCACTACGTGAATCCGCGTACGATGAAGGAATCGCCGTTGTTGTCTGAAGAAGTGTGGAAAGTAATTGAAGAAAACGCTGCGTTTTTGGATTCGCACATCATTTACAACCGCGATTTCAACTACGATTATTTCGGGTTCAAGACTTTGGAGCGCTCGTATCTGCTTAAGATCAACGGCAAAATCGTCGAGCGTCCGCAGCACATGCTGATGCGTGTTGCCGTCGGAATCCATTTGAACGATCTTGAAGCTGCGATCCAGACTTACGACCTGATGTCGAAAAAGTTCTTCACGCACGCAACTCCGACACTTTTCAATGCCGGAACACCGAAGCCGCAAATGTCTTCGTGTTTCCTTTTGCAGATGCAGGACGACTCGATCGATGGCATTTACGACACATTGAAACAGACTGCGAAAATTTCGCAATCGGCTGGTGGAATCGGCCTTTCAATCCACAACGTCCGCGCCACCGGATCGTACATCCGCGGTACAAACGGAACATCAAACGGAATCGTTCCGATGCTTCGCGTCTTCAATGACACCGCGCGTTACGTAGATCAGGGCGGCGGAAAACGCAAAGGAAGCTTCGCGATTTACCTTGAAACATGGCATGCTGATATTTTCGATTTCCTCGACCTGAAAAAGAACACAGGAAAAGAAGAAATGCGCGCCCGCGACTTGTTTTTCGCAATGTGGACATCTGATTTGTTCATGAAACGCGTACAGGAAGATTCGACCTGGACATTGATGTGCCCGAACGAATGCCCGGGATTGTACGATGTTTACGGCGAAGAGTTCGAAGCCATGTACACGTCTTACGAAGAGCAGGGCAAAGGCCGCAAAACCATCAAAGCGCGTGAATTGTGGGAGAAAATCCTCGAGTCACAAATTGAGACCGGAACGCCATACATGCTGTACAAAGATGCCGCAAACCGCAAATCGAACCAGAAAAATCTCGGTACGATTCGCTCGTCGAACTTGTGTACCGAAATCATGGAATACACCGCGGCTGACGAAATCGCCGTGTGTAACCTCGCGTCGATCTCGCTTCCGATGTTCATCGAAAACAATGCGTTCAACCACGATTTGCTTTTCGAAGTCACCAAACGCGTCACCAAAAACCTGAACAAGGTAATCGACCGCAATTATTATCCGGTTCCTGAGGCTGAAAACTCAAACATGCGCCACCGTCCGGTTGGATTGGGCGTACAAGGTCTGGCCGATGCTTTCATTTTGCTTCGCATGCCGTTTACAAGCGACGAAGCGAAAAAACTGAACCAGGAAATTTTCGAAACACTATACTTCGCCGCCGTTACCGCATCGATGGAAATGGCCAAAGAAGAAGGTCCATATTCAACTTTCGCTGGCTCGCCAATTTCACAGGGCGAATTCCAGTACAACCTTTGGGGTTTAACAGACGAAGACCTTTCAGGCCGTTGGGACTGGAAGTCGCTTCGCAAAGAAGTCATGAAACACGGTGTCCGCAACTCATTGCTCGTCGCACCGATGCCGACTGCGTCAACATCGCAAATTCTTGGAAACAACGAAGCGTTCGAGCCATATACATCAAACATTTATACGCGCCGTGTATTGTCGGGCGAATTTATCGTGGTCAACAAACACTTGCTCGAAGACTTGGTAAACCGCGGATTGTGGAGCGAAGATCTCAAACAGCAAATCATGCGTCACAACGGTTCGGTGCAAAACATCGACGCGATTCCTGCAGATCTCAAGGAGTTATACAAGACCGTTTGGGAAATGTCAATGAAAGACATCATCGACATGTCACGCCAGCGCGGTTATTTCATCGATCAGTCGCAGTCTCTGAACCTGTTCATGCAGGATGCGAACTACGCGAAACTTACCTCGATGCACTTTTACGCATGGCAGTCAGGCCTTAAAACCGGAATGTATTACCTGCGCACCAAGTCGGCCGTCGATGCAATCAAGTTCACGCTCAACAACGATAAAAAAGAAGAGCCGATTGCGGTTGCCGAAGAAGTCGCTGTTTCAGCGGTTGCCGAACCGGTAAACATCGTCCGCCAGGAAGTTGCCGCGCCGGTTGTCGAGGTTCAGGCGATCGATCCAAGCGAGTTCCGCGCGATGCTCGAGCGCTCACAAAATGCCGCTCCGGACGATTGCGAAATGTGCGGATCGTAACCAATCAATAATAAGGAAAA
>NZ_SEBS01000030.1 GCF_004211145.1 Flavobacterium sp.
TAACAAAACTGATGTATTTTTCAAGCTTGACAAAGCAGAAAAATTCATAGTTTTGTGACTTGTGGAAATGAGAATTTCACGCTAACGTATTGCGGCAATGGCGATTAGCGGCGGTTACCTGCAGGTTCTATCTTAATTTAATAAACTTCCCTGTATTTGGAACCACGGTCAAATCATTCGATTTTGGAATTGTTATATCTTCCACACCGAAATTTATAGTGTCATTTTTTAATTGACTTTTTGAAATTAGGATTCGATATTTGGAATTTTCGTCTTGAAGGAAAAACACAAATTTTTTGTCATCAATTTTTCCCATAATTGTTTTTCCGCTTGGTGAATATTTACTATAGCTGCTTCCAGTTATCGTTAAAATTCCATCGAGTTCTTTATGTTCTTTATTATTTAACATCATGTATTTTCCTTGCAAAGTATTTTGAGGAGTTGAGAAAGCGCAAACTACAATAAACAAGAAGGAAACGGTGATTATTTTCATTTTTTTGGTTTGTTTGAATGGTCGAATTTGATTCGATTTTTTTTTCGGAACTTGCAGGTAACGTTAGGCGTGTGACGGCCGTTGCGGAAATTCGGAGAGAGTTCTCTCTGCCGAACGAAAGCGAAGTTAAGGAAAATGGCGTTCACACTACCGAAAACCAGCAATGGCTCGCCACACGCGGTTACCAGCGGTGTTTGTTTTTTAACATTTTGGCCCTTTTCGAAATATTTTTAAAAAATAATGAATCACTGTTTACTTCCTCTGATGATTTTCCTAAAATTTCTCTTCTATTAAATTCTGAAGTTAGAATTGTAAACTTAATAATTTGACTGACCCTTTCCATGCAGCTTCACATTCATCTTCGTAATCTGAATTAATAGCTAATATTATCAAATTTTCTGTTGTTGGAATTGGAGATTTATATAGAATTTTATTTCCTCCACCGTGATATTCAGTGTTTGGATGAAAAGTTATCCATTCATTTGATTCTGAGTCTATAAAAATTTCGGTCCAATTTTCACGTTTAACTAATGATAATTTTGATTGAAGTTCAATAATCTTAGTCTGATCAGAAATTATATATTGATTTTTTAAGATTGTCATTTTATGGATTTTGTGTTTCAACATCGCTGGTAACTTGTATATCCCAGCCAAAAACACCCCCAAACCATCCCAATAAAGCAGGATAACGGAAGTTTCACCAAAATATAAAACAATAATACCCAATAATCAGATCATATCCAAAGGGTTCCGAATGTTCTGTACGGATGAATCCGAAACATGCGTATAAATCATCGTAGTTTTTGGGCTGCTGTGTCCAAGGAGATCCTGGATATAGCGTATGTCGGTACCGTGTTCAAGCAGGTGAGTGGCGAAACTATGCCGTAAGGTGTGAAGGGAAATAGACTTTTTAATTCCGGCGCGAGCAGCCGCATTTTGCAAAACCGATTGGGCGGCGCGCGAAGAATATTGCCCTCCCGACGGTCCTTCAAACAAAAAAACCTTCGGTTGGTAAACCACAAAATACTCGCGCAACAACACCAACGCCTTCTGCGACAGCAACGTATATCGGTCTTTTCGTCCCTTCGCGTTTCGCACATGGATCAACATTCGGTCACTGTCGATATCGGCCATCTTCAAATTCAAAACCTCGCTGATCCGGAAACCGCCCGAATAAATCAAACTCAAAAGCGCCTTGTGTTTCAGGCTAACCGCCGCCATCATGATCCGGCCGACTTCATCCATACTCAGCACCGTCGGCAATTTTTTCTCTTTTCTCGGGCGTTCGATGTCTTGGATGTCGATATCAATCTGCTTGTAATTTACGAACTGCTTAATCGCATTTATCGCCTGATTCTGATACGAAATCGACTTTTTCGGCAATACGATAAATTCATAATTAAACTGGGCGACAGTACGCGGATTTATTTCCGTTAGCCCTCTTCTTCGTAGGTATTTCAGAAAGAATTCGGCTAAACCGCAATAGGTGTTGATCGTCGCATCACTGTATCGCCGAGTCTGCATCCAACGCCTGAATTTCTGCAAATCGGCATATTCAGTTTGAGAAAGCATGATCTCATTGAAATTCTCTTTCATTCTTTTCTCTTTGGCATCAAGCCTCGTTCTATCCACAAAAGCAATTTTTCCGAGTAACATCTGCGCGTGTGCTGCGTTTTCCAACGAATATGAAACATACCAAAACTCGCGCGACTGGCTCCAGGTCGCGTCGATTTCATGACTCACGACATGTCGAAGGGTTGTTTCATTTTCAAATTTCAGGGAAAGGACATCCATGTTTCGGTGCCAGACAATGTCCAAAATAACGGTAGGTAAAGGCTGCATATTCTAACTATTTGGCGTGTATAAAGCATAAATATAACAATTATTTTTTGAAGCTGATCCTGCTGTCCGCTTTTACTCCTCGCAATCCACGCCGTTTTTGCACGCGTCTCGTCGGGCTTCCTATGGTCGCCGCGCGCCGTCGGCAAAAACTGGCGTCGCTTGCTGTGGGGTAACCGCTTCCATCAGGGCTAGGCGGAATTTTCAAAACAACGCATTCGTTAAAAACCATACATGAACTTGCATCCAAATCCACTATTTTTGCAAAAGGCAATGCCGATCCAACAACAACACAGCATGTACAAATCGATTATCCGACCGCTGCTCTTTCGTCTCGATGCTGAAGAAGCGCACCATTTCACCTTTTCCTGGGTTCGAAAACTCTCCAAGATTCCCGGATTTCTCTCCATTGCGCGCTCACTCTACAATGTGAACGACAAACGCCTGGAACGCGAAGTCTTCGGCCTGAAGTTCAAAAATCCCGTCGGTTTAGCCGCAGGATTCGACAAAGACGCCAAACTCTACAACGAGCTTTCAAATTTCGGGTTCGGGTTTATCGAAATCGGAACCTTGACCCCGAAACCACAAGACGGCAATCCCAAGAAACGCTTGTTCCGACTGCGTGAAGACTCGGCCATCATTAACAGAATGGGCTTTAATAACGGCGGAGTCGATGCCGCTGTCGAACGATTGAAAAAAAATAAAAACGTGCTCATCGGCGGAAACATCGGCAAGAATAAAATCACGCCGAACGAAGATGCGGTTTCAGATTACGAAATCTGCTTCGACGCGCTTTTCGATCACGTCGACTATTTCGTCGTCAACGTAAGTTCGCCAAACACGCCCAACCTGCGCGCGCTTCAGGACAAAGAACCGCTTACGGCATTGCTACAAACGCTGCAGGATCGCAATTCGGCGCGTCCAAAATCAAAACCGATTCTCTTAAAAATCGCACCCGACTTGACCGACGACCAACTGCTCGACATCATCGACATCGTCAACCAAACCAAAATCGCGGGCGTCATCGCCACGAACACGACCATTTCCCGCGACGGATTGCTGTCGGAAAATAAAGGCGAAATGGGCGGATTGTCGGGAAAACCATTAACGCAGCGTTCCACCGAGGTCATTCGATTCCTCTCGCAAAAAAGCAACGAAAGCTTCCCGATCATCGGCGTCGGAGGAATCCATACCGCCCAAGATGCGCTCGACAAACTCGAAGCCGGAGCCAGCCTCGTGCAATTGTACACGGGATTCATTTACGAAGGCCCGGATTTGATCAGACAAATCAACAAAGCCATTCTCGCCAAAAAAGTCTAAGAAAACGTTTTCGTAAAAACTGTATCTTTGCCCACCTATGAACACGGTCAAGATCATCGAATGTCCGCGCGACGCCATGCAAGGCATCAAAACCTTTATCCCGACGGAGCGCAAGATCGCGTATCTTCAATCGTTGTTGCGCGTCGGTTTTGACACGCTCGACTTCGGGAGTTTCGTGTCGGCCAAGGCGATTCCGCAAATGCAGGACACGGCTGAAGTCTTGGCGAACCTCGATTTGTCGGCCACCAAAACCAAACTGCTCGCCATCGTTGCCAACACCCAAGGCGCGCAATCGGCGTCGCAGCACAATGAAATTCGATATTTGGGTTACCCGTTTTCGATTTCCGAAAACTTCCAGATGCGAAATACCCACAAAACCATCGCTGAATCGCTCGTCACGTTGCAGGAAATCCTCGACATCGCCGATCAATCGAACAAAGAAGTCGTCGCTTATCTTTCGATGGGATTCGGAAATCCGTACGGTGATCCGTGGAACGTCGAAGTGGTAGGCGAGTGGACGGAGAAACTCGCGGGAATGGGCGTGAAAATCCTGTCGTTGTCAGACACGATCGGCAGTTCGACGCCCGACGTAATCGAATATCTGTTCTCGAATTTGATCCCGAAATATCCGCAAATCGAATTCGGAGCGCACCTGCACACGACGCCCGACAAATGGTTCGAGAAGGTCGACGCGGCCTACAAAGCGGGTTGCCATCGTTTTGACGGCGCGATCCAGGGTTTCGGCGGCTGTCCGATGGCAAAAGACGAACTCACCGGGAACATGCCGACCGAGAAATTATTGTCGTATTTCACCCAACAAAAAGCCGCGACGGGAACAAGCCCGATGAGTTTCGAAAGCGCGTACAACGAAGCGACGAGAGTTTTTGGGGAGTTTCATTGAAGGTACAAGGTGCAGGGCGCAAGGCTCAGGGCACTAGATCGCGGTAGCCTGATGAGTCGTCATGGGATTTGTGTCTGCCAATCTGCTATCTGTAAATCTGCCATCTTTTTAGAAGCTGATCCGGCTGTCCGCTTTTAGCTTTCTTCAAAACGCCATTTTTGCCGGGTTTCCCAAGAGCTTCCTTTGGTCGCTTCGGCAAACCTGCAAAAAGAGCCGTTCTGTGTGAAAGGCTAACCGCTTCCATCCGGGCTAGGGAGTCCGTTAGAGGTAATAAATCATCGTTAAGGAGGCATAGTAAGTTATAGCAATCCGCACAAAGCACTTCCTTGCCAAATTGCGAAATAAGTTACCGAGAGAAGATCTCGAATCTCCATGAAACAGCGACATTTTGTATGTTCTGGCGCCGGCTGGGCAATCAGATTATTTCTATTGCGATTCCTATGTGGTCACTCAATTTTTTATCCAGATTCCAAACGGTTTCGTTCGTCTTTCTGTCTTTTAAAATTGATTTTGAAATAACGATATGATCGATGTTTTCAGGAATGTTTTCAGTTGTAATTTCTAAATCCAAATTTTGAAATGTTCTGCAGAAATTCTCGCGTCCTGATTTTGTAAAATAATAATTATCGCAAAATGAAATATTCAAATCTCCCGCATATATAATTGGAAGATTTACCTCAAATAATGTGGTTAAATCTTCTAGTTGTTGTTGCTGGTCAACTAAAAAATCATCACGCCTGTTTCCAAAAATTCCTACAATCGTCGCATAAACAATAAGATTTCCCAGCGGTGTTTCAAATTCAATTGATAAACTTGTTTTGTCATCACGCGTTTGAAAAGATCTTACGATTCGATATTTCGACAAAATGCTCGTTCTTCTTTCTCCTGATAAATAAAAATCTTCGGGTAGTTCTGCGGAATGCGAATAATTATATTCTTCGCCAATGTATATTGATCGGTTAGTCTCGGTTAGAATAATTATATCCGCGTCGATACTTTTAAGGATTTCTACAATCTTCGAAATCCGTGAAGAATTTGATTTAGGCCTTTCGAGATTCCAAGTCGCAATTTTCATTCTCGTTCTTATTATTTTGATTAGGCAGATAACGCACCTGTGGTTCTGAAACTCATTAATCTGAATTGTAAAATCCCTAAATC
Source organism: Flavobacterium sp. (assembly GCF_004211145.1). Classification (GTDB taxonomy): domain Bacteria; phylum Bacteroidota; class Bacteroidia; order Flavobacteriales; family Flavobacteriaceae; genus Flavobacterium. The sequence goes on from NZ_SEBS01000030.1 coordinate 5,712, forward strand.
TAAACTATGCCAATCCACCACTGATGAAACGCCCCTGGATTATCGACAAAAACCTTTTCCCCAATCATCGGCGTCCATAAATCAATCCCGCTGCCTTTCACTGATTCCGAAACCTTGAGGATCGGTTCGTCCCAGGCGTGAGGCGCGAGCGAGAATTTGCCCCAATGGACGGGCAAAAGCGCTTTCGTATTTAAATTTTTTGCAGCCGGGATGATTTCCGACGGCAACATGTGAATGTACCGCCAGTCGGGATTGTATTGGCCGCATTCCAAAATCGCGAGATCGAACGGCCCGAATTTTTCCCCGATTTCGGCGAAATGCGTATCGAACCCGCTGTCGCCGCCCAAATAGATTTTTCTGTTTCCGATTTCTAATACGAACGAAACCCAGATCGCGCCGTTGCGTTTGAAACCTCGGCCCGAAAAATGACGCGCAGGCGTGATGTGGAAACGCGCATTTTTGAATTCAAATGATTCATTCCAATCTTTCTCGATGATTTTTTCAGGGTCGTAACCCCAGGATTTCAAATGAGCGCCCGTTCCCAGGCCGGTCAAAACGGTATCAATTTTCGGTCGCAACTTCGCAACGGTCTTGTAATCCAAATGATCCCAATGGTCGTGAGAGATCAGCAGCAGATCGATGTCGGGAAAATCCTCGACCGCATACACGTCGCTTCCCGCAAAACTGTTCGTCGTGCCGTTTACAGGCGATGCCGAACCGCTGAAAACCGGATCGACCAAAATTTTCAGGCCGTCGATTTGCATGAAATACGACGAATGTCCAAACCAGACCAACACGTTTTCGTTCGGATCGAGACGTTTCAAATCGGTTTTTTGCGATGGGATCCTGTGTTTTGGCTTCGTCCGCGGATTTTTATTGAACAGGAATTTATAAAGTACTTTGGGCATCGTCGAACCCTCGGTCAATTGAGGCGTGAACGAAAGATTCTGGAACTGTCCGTCGCGAAAATTCGGAGATTTTTTGATTCGCTCAAGGGTTTCCGCTGACGGTTTTTTCCCGAATTCGGCGCGCTGCATGAACGCGTAGACAGCCAAAATGAAAAGCAAAATCAACGATAGCAAAGCGTAAAGCATGGAAAATTGTGTTTGTTCGGCTAAAGATAGAACGAAACGAAAACGTGTTCGTCGCTTTAACGTAAATTTCTGATTACCGCTCCAAATTTTGTGTTGTTAAAAAACGTATATTTGCACGCAATTTAACCGAGAACTTGTTTAACCTTTCACGATTGGCTGCAAAATAATCTTTTTCGTTCCTTTCCCACATTTTTCTCGACCCATAGCGCTGCTATGAATCTCAAAAAATCTGGAAAATGAACAAAAAATCTTTATTTTTCGCTTCAACCGCAAAAGACCAAACCAGTTCGACAACCTTAATTGCAAATGAACGCACACACAACTAAAATCATCGGCGAAGGTCTTACTTACGATGATGTCCTGCTGGTTCCCAATTATTCTTCAGTACTTCCGCGCGAAGTCAGCATACAGTCAAAATTTTCACGCAACATCACGCTCAACGTTCCCATTGTTTCGGCGGCGATGGATACCGTAACTGAAAGCGCCATGGCGATCGCAATGGCACAGGAAGGCGGAATCGGCGTATTGCACAAAAATATGACGATCGAGCAACAGGCCGCGAAAGTGCGTAAAGTAAAGCGAGCCGAGTCGGGCATGATCATCGATCCCGTCACGCTGCCGCTCACTTCTACGGTCGCCGACGCGAAAGCCGCGATGCGTGAATTCGGAATCGGGGGAATTCCCATCGTCGACGAAGACAAACAACTCAAAGGAATCGTGACCAACCGCGATTTGCGTTTCGAGAAAAACCAGCAACGCGATATCGTCGAGGTCATGACCGCGATGCCACTCGTTACGGTTGCCGAAGGAACGTCGCTTCAAGAGGCCGAAGTCATCCTTCAAGGCCATAAAATCGAAAAACTTCCAGTCGTCAATTCCCACAATACGTTGGTCGGTTTGATCACGTTTCGGGATATCACGAAACTCACGCAAAAACCGATCGCGAACAAAGATTCACTCGGGCGTTTGCGCGTCGCGGCTGCCATCGGTGTTACGGGCGACGCGGTCCTGAGAGCCGAAGCACTTGTAAACGCAGGTGTCGACGCGATCATCATCGACACGGCTCACGGACACACGAAAGGCGTCGTCGAGATTCTGCAGCAAGTGAAAGAGCGTTTCAAACAAGTCGACGTGATCGTCGGCAATATCGCGACGCCTGAAGCCGCAAGATATCTGGTAAACAATGGTGCCGACGGTGTAAAAGTCGGTATCGGACCGGGTTCGATCTGTACGACACGTGTCGTGGCCGGAGTCGGGTTTCCACAATTCTCGGCCGTGCTTGAAGTCGCCGCCGAACTCAGAGGTTCAGGTGTTCCGGTCATCGCCGACGGAGGAATCCGTTACACAGGCGACATCCCGAAAGCACTCGCAGCCGGAGCCGACAGCGTCATGATGGGATCGCTTCTCGCGGGAACGAAAGAATCTCCGGGCGAAACGATCATCTTCGAAGGCCGAAAATTCAAGTCCTACCGAGGAATGGGTTCGGTCGAAGCGATGAAAGAAGGCTCGAAAGACCGCTATTTCCAGGACGTAGAAGACGATATCAAAAAATTGGTTCCTGAAGGAATCGTCGGGCGCGTGCCGTACAAAGGCGAACTCAACGAAAGCATGCAGCAATTCATCGGCGGGCTTCGTGCCGGAATGGGATATTGCGGTGCGAAAGACATTCCGACGTTGCAGGAAACCGGGCGTTTCGTCCGCATCACATCGAGCGGAATCACTGAAAGCCATCCGCATAATGTTACGATTACGAAGGAAGCTCCGAATTACTCACGATAATTGGCTTTAGGCTTTAGGCTTTAAGCTTTAGGCTGTAAGCAACGCGATGGGAAACCGTCGCGTTTTTTGTTTTATGGAAACTGTGATAACGTCAATTGATAAGGGTTCGTTTTACGATTTGCCAGATCAGGAATACGACGATGAGGGCGATGTAGAACGGCCATCGCGATTTTTTCTCGAGCGTGGATTTCAGCATATCCGATTCGTCGGATTCAAAAGTGTATGAATAGCCCTGCAATTTCGTATCGAACAGGTCATCGCGGGCTTCGTCCAACGGTTTGCCCAAGAAGCGCGAGCAAAATGCAAACGTGATGCTTTCCCCGTCGAATTCGTTTTCTTCATGGTCATGAGCCGGACCTTCGTAGAATTTCGTCTCTTCCATGAGCGGTTTTCCTTCATCGGCGAAAATTCCTTCGTCGGACGTGCCACCGAAACAACGGATTTTCTCACGATTTTTTACAAGCGAGAATCCCCACAGATCAACGACGCTGTGTAAAACGACCGACCCGATTTCAGCAGTCGGAAAACTGTCGCACAAAAACGATTCGGCTGTCGTCAATTTTGTAGGCATCGACAAACTTTCCATCGGCAAATCGTGTGTGCAAATGATAAGATTGTTTCTGTATGTTCCAATGTAAACTTCGCCTTTGAGAGGATTGATTACCGATTCGAATGCTTTTGACCCGATTTTTTCCACGCCTGAAAACCCGAGTCCCGACAAGAGTTGTTCGTGGTTTTTGGAGCCTGAATCCGATATCGCGATGAATGATGCTTTCCAACCCATTTTTGAAGTTTAGATTTTAGATTTTAGACTTGGGCGATGATGAATTGATACCTATTTTCGAAAACAAAACGCAAACTAATTCAGTAACATTTAGTGTGTAAATTTCGGAGATTTGACGTTGGTTAATTCGCGGTCGAACAAAAATCATTTCCCTTTAAATTGCTTGTTTTCGTAGGCTTCGATTTCGGGCAAATCCAAAATATACTGCTTTGAATCCCAATCGATACCAAAGCCTTTCAAATATATTTTCAATGGTTCGAGTCCGACCGATTCTCGTCTTTTGTCCACGTTTTCGGGATCTTCGAGCGGACGGAGGTAATTCTTTTGAGTCTCCGAATTCGTCCCGATCTGGCTTCCGTATATTTGTTTCCGACCATTTTCAAGTGCCGTGCGATCTTCGAGAAGTGCGAGGCTCGAGGCTTCGGCATTTCCTTTTTTGACGGCGTCGCGCATGATGGGTAAATACTTTTCGTGGGTTTTCCTGTCGGCGTGCTGGATTACGAGAAATAGGGCCGAACTACCGCGAACGGACTCACGACTCGGCCAGCCAAATTCGTCGATTATCTTGGTAACTTCAATCAAATTGATCGAATCGGTCTTTTTGATGCGTTCCCAAAGTGCGTCGATCTCGGGCGAATTTTTTCCATATTTGGTTTCGACGCTGGAAATCAGCTTGCGATATCGCTGGTCTTCGCTATGAATTCTCTCGAGTTTTTCGACAAGCGGCCAATTGATTTTGGCTTTGGAAATCTCGCCGTTCCTGCGTGCGTTCTCGAGAAAATTTTGCCAGCGCACGTCGTTTTTGAGATTCGCCATATCGGCATCGGTCGAGGCGTGGAAAGAATCGGTAAAACCATCGCTTATTATTTTGTCCAATTGAACGAACGCCGAATCCGGAATATTGGCCAAAGCCCAGGAACAGGCGGCGTTATAACGGTCAGAAGATATGCTTTTGGTTTTCAACGCGAATGCTTCCGAATATGCGACTGCCGATTCGCGGAACGATTTCGCCTCATAAAGCGAGTCGGCTTTTTTGACCAACGTCGAATATGTTGACGATTTGGGTTGCGCCAAGGTGAATGTGGCGCACATGCAAAAAGCGAAGATTGGAAATCGGTTCATAAGGTTTGTTTCGGGCAGGCTGTTCCGGCAGAAGCGTGCGAGAGTTCATTGCCGAGATTTAAAAATTATACAATATACGATTGTCCTTTGCGATATAAATGAGAATTTTATTTATTGATTCTCGAGTACGCAAACTCATGGCGCAACTAACCGCTGGCCGCTATTTTTCCAATTGAACGAACGACGAATCGGAAAAATTGGCGAGCGACCAAGAAAAGCGGAAATTGTAAGGCGCCATTCCGTTGGTTTTCGGACATAATTGGAATGCTTTCGACTACGTCAGTCCCAAATTCTTATTGTGCTTATTACGAAACCACTGCGCAGATCGAAGTGGCGAACAATAATCTGTTTTTCATGTGTTGAAGCCGGGTTATCGACCGCTATTCATGCTCGAGAAGCAGCGTCGCAAGCAATTTCTTATCGCCCACGATCCAAAGGATGTCGTCCTTTTCGAGAATGAGATGCGAATCGGGATTCAAGATGCGATTTCCTTTTCGTTCGATGCCAACGACGAGACCTTTCGTTTTTTCGCGGATCTGCGACTGTCGGATGCTGTGCCCGATGTAATCCTGATTGTGCAATTCGAGTTGCTGTAACGCGATGTCCGGCAACGTCCCGGCTTCAGGCAAATCCATTTCATTTCGGTCGAGATACGCCTTGAATTCCAAAACTTGTGCGTCGGTGCCGATCACGCAGATCTCGTCCCCGGGAAACAACCTTTCGTTTCGGCTCGGGATGTTTATGTTGATCTCGCCTCGTTTTATGAACGCGACGTTGATTCCCATTTGTTCGCGCAACTGCAATTCCTCGAGCGTCTTGCCCGCGATGTTCGATTCCTTGGCGATATCGAAAATCGTCATGTGGCCTTCCCAAGGCGTCAAATCGCTGCGTTGGCGTTTGCTCCTGATAATTTCGCGAGCGTTGAGGTTTTTCATGAAACGCGTCTCGATCTTATGGTATTGCCTGTTGAGCTGTTTCGGGAAAATCGAATAGATGATGATGACGGCGCAGAACGCTACGAACGCGATTTCAGGCGAAAAAAAGTTGTCGAGCAAAAATCCGATGTAGAACAATGCGAGCACGAATCGGAACAATACCATCATCACGATCGGGCCGCGGTATTTGCGTTCTTCCATGAGTTGCTGCACTTCCTCGACGGCGACGCGACGCAGCGACAACGCCCAAAAGAAAGGCGCGAGGATGAACAGCGTGATCAACGCCGCCAAGCCGTGTCCGAAACGATATTCGCCGACCAAAGGCAATAAGTAATTCGCCGACAATAAAATCCCGCCGATGATGATGAACGAATGGATCACGACTTGGACAAGATATGCGCGGATCACGATCTGCCAATTGCTCGCCGACTTGATCGACTGGGCATTCGCGCTGTAACGTTCGATGCGCTTGATCCATTTACGCGGCAGCTTCCGTTGCAGGAAAGCGGCCGTCGGAGTGGAAAGTTTTACCATAAATGGCGTCGTGAACGTCGTGATGGCCGAAACCGCGACGACGATCGGATACAGGAATTTACTCGTCACGCTTAACGAAGCGCCCAATGTCGCGATGATGAACGAGAATTCCCCGATCTGCGACAAGCTCATGCCCGTCTGCACCGATTGTTTCAAAGGTTGTCCGGCGAGCAAGGCACCGAGCGTCGAGGTCAACGGTTGGCAAATGATCACGACGAAGGTCAGGATTGCGACGGGCCACGCGTGTTCGATCAAAGCGTCGGGATTGATCAACATTCCTACCGATACGAAGAAAACCGCGGCGAACAAATCCTTCACGGGTTTCACGAGGTGTTCGATGTGTTCGGCCTGGGTCGTTTCGGCGATTATCGAACCCATGATGAACGCCCCCAAAGCAGGCGAGAAGCCAACGTTCGATGCGAGCATGACCATTCCGAGGCACAATGCGATCGATATGATCAACAGCATTTCGTCGGATATCAGATGTTTGGCGCGCTTTAGTAACGTCGGGATGAAAAATATGCCGCCCACGAACCAGATCGTGAGGAAGAACGCAAGTTTGCAGACCGACATGATCAATTCGCTGCCCGAGAATTGTCGGCTCACGGCAAGCGTCGAAAGCAAGACCATCATCAAGATCGCCACGATGTCCTGCACGATCAACGAACCTATTACGATTCCCGCGAATTTCTGCGCTTTCACGCCGAGTTCCTCGAACGTCTTGAGAATGATTGTCGTCGAAGAGATCGACAGGATCACGCCCAGGAAAATACTGTCCATTTGTCCCCAATCCATGAGTCGGCCGGCTCCGTAACCCACGCAGATCATGAGCACGATTTGCGTGATGGCCGTGATCGATGCGGTTCCTCCGACCTTCATGAGTTTCTTGAAACTGAATTCGAGCCCGAGGCTGAACAACAGGAAGATGATCCCGATCTGCGCCCAGACCTCGACGCTGTGCATGTCGGTCACACTCGGAAAAAAGTCAAAATGATTGCCTGCCAAGAAACCCGCGATCAGATAACCCAGAACGAGCGGCTGCTTGATTCTTTTAAACAGCAAAACGGCGATTCCGGCTGTCATCAGGATCAGTCCGAGGTCGCTGATAAGCGGGAAAATCTGTTGTGTGGTTTGGGCTGCGGCACTCATTTCGGCGGATATGATTTAATGGAAACGTGAATATAGAAAAAATAAAAAACACTAAAAGCATTACGTCCATCAAGAGTATGATTTCTTAATGAGCTTAACGCTTTTAATGCCAAAAATGTTCTAAAAATTAGATGCCGATGTAGTTCGAAGGTGTGATTTTCATCAACTCCGCTTTTATTTCGTCTGAAACCTCAAGCGTTCCGATAAAATCATGGATGGCTTTCTTGTCGATTACGGTATTCGTTCGCGTGAGGCCTTTGAGCGCTTCGTAAGGATTCGGGTAAGCTTCGCGGCGCAGGATCGTTTGGATCGCTTCGGCCACGACGGCCCAGTTTTTCTCGAGGTCTTCGGCGAATTTGCCTTCGTTGAGCAACAGTTTGTTAAGTCCTTTCAATGTCGCCTCGAATGCGATCAACGTATGTCCGAAAGGAACGCCGATATTGCGCAACACCGTACTGTCGGTCAAATCACGCTGCAGACGCGAGATCGGTAATTTGGCCGAAAGGTGTTCGAAGATGGCATTCGCGATTCCAAGATTTCCCTCGGAGTTCTCGAAATCGATAGGATTCACTTTATGCGGCATCGCGCTCGATCCGACTTCGCCTTCCTTGATCTTCTGCTTGAAATAATCCATGGAGACGTACGTCCAGATATCGCGGTCCAAATCGATCAAGATCGTATTGATGCGTTTCAAGGCGTCGAAAAAAGCTGCGAAATGGTCGTAGTGTTCGATTTGTGTGGTCGGAAATGAATGTTTCAATCCGAGTGTTTCCTCTACGAAATCACGCCCGAATTTCTGCCAGTCGGTGTTCGGATACGCGACGTGGTGTGCGTTGAAATTCCCCGTCGCACCGCCGAATTTGGCAGCGAACGGCACGTTGAACAACAAACGCATCTGCTCTTCCAGACGCTCTACGAAAACGAGGATTTCCTTACCCAAACGCGTCGGGGAAGCGGGTTGGCCGTGCGTTCTGGCGAGCATCGGGATGTGTGCCCATTCCACGCTGAGCTCTTTTAGTTTCGCGATGACTTGGATCAGCAATTTGAGATATACATTCTCGAACGCTTCTTTCGTCGAAAGCGGGATCGCGGTATTGTTGATGTCCTGTGAGGTTAATCCGAAGTGGATGAATTCCTTGAAGTCCTGCAATCCGAGCGCGTCGAATTCTTTCTTGATGAAATATTCCACGGCTTTCACGTCGTGGTTCGTGGTCTTTTCGATTTCCTTTATCGACTTGGCGTCATCGGCTGAAAAGTTCGTATAGATGTCGCGCAACTTCGCGAAGAGGTTCTTGTCGACGCCTGCCAACTGCGGCAATGGCAGCTCGCACAATGCTATGAAATATTCGATTTCGACCAGAACGCGGTAGCGGATAAGCGCTTCCTCAGAAAAATAAGGCGATAGAGAAGCGGTTTTGCTGCGGTAGCGACCGTCGATTGGCGAAATGGCGTTTAATTCGGTGAGCATGTCGTTTTGTTTAGAAGTTGGCAAAGATAGGGTTTCAGGGGTTAATTTGAAAATGAATATTCTGCGGTGTTCCGATCGTTCTTGGATTTTTCGATACTCATTTGCGCAAGAACACAAGTACACGAAACGAGCATGAATTGTTAAAATACCGCTTCATAATGTTTTCATAAACCGCCAACAGCTGTTCAAAAATAAAATTGATGTAATTTGCGCCGCTTTTCAAAATCGATATGCGACTAAAAAACACCTGTATTGCCGTTCTTATTTTATTTTTCAGCGTTGTTTCGACACCTGTTTTTTCCCAATGTTTCCAAATAGAAAGTATTTTGGTCGACGCTTGCGGACCGCAGGAAGGCTTGAATGAAATGGTGCGTTTTAAAGTCGGCGCGACCGCGGTCAACACGTCGAATCTTAGCGTGGATTGGCCCAACAACAACTGGCAGGGATTGATCCAGAACGCCGTGACGAACCAAAAAGTCGCGACGCTCAACGCCGACATCCTTGACGCCGGAGGTTGCGGACAACTCATCCAGCCGACCGGAGGCGTTTTGCCGGCCAACGCGAGAGTGATTTTAGTGACGAGCCATCTGTTCGATACGGCGCTCAATCAATTCGGTCCGATTACCGAAGATATCTATATTCTTTTCCAAAATAACACGAATGTTACGTCAGGTCATTTCGCCAATTCGGGAACGGGTTTGCGCACTCTCGAGATTTCATTCGGAAGTTGCTCCGATTCGGTCACCTACGACCGCGAATTGCTTATCGATGAAAATGGTGTGACAACCGCAGGCGATGGCGCGACCGTGGAATTTACTGCGGCCGGCGTAGCGACATACACGAATTACGGCTGTTCGGCCCCGGTTCCTCCGTTTACGGTTCAGGCGGGGTCGAATTTGAACGCTTGCGCAGGAAGTACGATTTCGCTCGTCGGGCAGGCGCAAGGCCAGCAAAGTGTGAGTTGGGGCGCGGCTTCGGGGAGTTTTTCCTCGGGATCGGCTTTGACTACGAATTATACGATTCCGGCGAACGCGACGGGTTCGGTCGTGTTGACGTTGTCGGCGACCAATACGTGCGGCGCCGTGATCTCGGATACTGTGACGATTACGATTACGTCGGCAATCACGCCGAATTTCGCGACAACATTGACGCTTTGCCAAAACGCGACGGCTCCGGTTTTAGCGACGACTTCCCCGAACGGAATCGTCGGAACTTGGAATCCATCGGCAATTAACAATACGGCAAGCGCAACCTATGTTTTCACTCCGACCGCGAACCAATGCGCGTCTCCGATTACATTATCGGTCACAGTTACGAATTCGATCGTTCCTGATTTCGCGACGACATTGACGCTTTGCCAAAACGCGACGGCTCCGGTTTTAGCGACGACTTCCCCGAACGGAATTGTCGGAACTTGGAATCCGTCGACAATAAATAACACGGCGAGCGGAACGTATATTTTCACTCCGACCGCGAACCAGTGTGCGGCTCCAATTACGTTGTCGGTCACCGTTACGAATTCGATCGTTCCTGATTTCGCGACGACGTTGACGCTTTGCCAAAACGCGACGGCTCCGGTTTTAGCGACGACTTCTCCTAATGGAATTGTCGGAACTTGGAATCCGTCGGCAATAAACAACACGGCGAGCGGAACGTATGTTTTCACTCCGAACGCGAACCAATGCGCGTCTCCAATTACGTTGTCGGTCACAATTACGAATTCGATAGTTCCCGATTTCGCGCCGACATTGACGTTGTGCCAGAATGCGACGGCACCGGTTTTAGCGACGACTTCCCCGAACGGAATTATCGGAACTTGGAATCCGTCGACAATAAACAATACGGCGAGCGCGACGTATATTTTCACTCCGAATGCAAACCAATGCGCGGCTCCAATTACATTGTCGGTCACAGTTACGAATTCGATCGTTCCTGATTTTGCGACGACGTTGACGCTTTGCCAAAACGCGACGGCTCCGGTTTTAGCGACGACTTCCCCTAATGGAATATCGGGAACTTGGAATCCATCGGCAATAAACAACACGGTGAGCGGAACGTATATTTTCACTCCGACCGCGAACCAATGCGCGGCTCCAATTACGCTGTCGGTCACAATTACGAATTCGATCGTTCCTGATTTCGCGCCGACATTGACGCTGTGCCAAAACGCGACCGCTCCGGTTTTAGCGACGACTTCACCGAACGGAATTATCGGAACTTGGAATCCATCGGCAATAAACAACACGGCGAGCGCGACGTATATTTTCACTCCAACCGCAAACCAATGCGCGTCTCCGATTACATTGTCGGTCACAATTACAAATTCGATCGTTCCTGATTTCGCGACGACATTGACGCTTTGCCAAAATGCAGCGGCTCCGGTTTTAGCGACGACTTCCCCGAACGGAATTACGGGAACATGGAATCCGTCGACCATCGACAACCAAAATAATGCGACGTACGAATTTACTCCTGATGCGGGACAATGTGCGCAAAACGTGACCTTGACGGTAGCAGTTGGAATTCTTTCGTTTGAAATCGAAGGCAATTGCCAAAATGGGGATTTCGTGCTTTTGCCGACGAGTTTGACACTTGGCGCGCAAAACGTTTCGTATGAATGGACCGATGCTTCGGGCGCCGTCGTCGGACAGGAGGAAACCCTAAACATAACGGATCTCGTAAATGGCACGAATGCCGAATTCCCGATGCAGTTTACGCTGACGGTCGAATTGGCGTCGGGTTGTTCGGCCTTCCGAAATTACACTGTGGAAAGTATTTTCTGCACGGTTCCGAAAGGTGTTTCGGCGAACGGCGACGGGCTCAACGACAGTTTCGATCTGACCGGCCTGAACGTGAAAGAGCTAAAGATCTATAACCGATTCGGGGCCGAAGTGTATAGCCGACGCGATTATACGAACCAATGGGTCGGACAATCGAGCAACGGAAACGAATTGCCCGACGCCACGTATTTCTATGTGATGACGACCACCGACGGAAAATCCCGCACCGGTTGGGTGTACTTGATACGACGTTCGTAGATTTTGATATTTTTGTAAGCTAATTTTTTGATATAATGCCGATTGCCACAATGGATGTACGCTTTACTTACTTGAAAACTCTTTTTTGCCTGCTCGTATTCTCGTCGATTTTCACGACCGATGCAAACGCCCAGGTTTATCGACACGAATTCGGTACGACCGCGATCAATGCGCATCCATATACCGCGGCTCCGAACGCAATCGACACCAACCTATCGACTTCAGGTTGGAGCAACTCGACAGGCGTGTGGACGAGTGCTGCGGGCAATGCAGGGCAAGCCATACGGCTTACATCTACGGGTTCGGCGACGATAACTTTGGCACTCAATGTGGCGCCGAATTACGCGCTCAACGTTACGTCTTTCGATTTTTGGAGAATGCGTAGCAATACGGGCGCGACGAACTTTACCCTCGCGATAAACGGTACGCCGATAGGAGCGGGCACGATCGGAACTACCGGAGCCGCTTTGGGAAACACACCGGTGTCGAACACCGCATCAGGATTTACGGGCGCGGTGACGGTAACTTTGACGGTTACGGGTGCGACGGGCGGTACGTTCCGGCTTGACGATTTTACGTTGTACGGAAGTGTCGTGACGACGTGTACGGGCTCGACAGTCACATCGATTTTTCCGACGACTGGCCCCGAACATACTTTGGTCAATATTTCAGGCAACGGGTTCCAATCGGGAAGCGGCACGACATCGGTAACTTTCAATGGAGTCGCGGCCGCGTTCACCGTCATCTCGAACATGTTGATACAAGCGTACGTTCCGGCCGGAAACGCTACGGGATTGATTGGCGTGGTTACGAATGCGTGCCCGGCTTTTTCAATTCAACCTTTTACGGAGATCGTTTCGGTGGCCTTGCCCAATTATTCGACCGACATTTACATCTCTGAGGTGTACGATGCGCAGGCCGGCGACGGAGGCGTGATCGAAATTTACAACGGCACCAACGCCACGGTGAATCTTTCTAATTATTCGATCCGACGATACGGCGATGTAGGCGGATCAACTTTTTACGAATTCAACCTTGTGGGAACGCTCGCGCCGGGCGGCATTCATCTGGTTGGCATCGGAGTGGGAACGGCGCCTTGCAGCATCGTCGAAGGCACGCATTACGACACTGGTTTCAACGCCGACGATGATTTGCAGTTGCTGAAAAACGGGTCGATAATAGACGACGTGCACGCGCCCAACAACGTTGGTTTTTCAATCTTGAGAAATCCCGACGCGATTGCGCCGAAAGTGATTTTCGATGCCGCCGACTGGACGATCAACGATACCGAAAGTTGTACCGATATCGGGCAATTCAGTCCACCGTTGGCGCAACTTCCCGCGAGTCCGCAACCAGCCAGCGTCGTGATTTGCGAGAATGGCTCGGCGAGTTTTTCGGCTATCGTGCCGAATCCTGCAATATATACGTATCAATGGAAAATGCTCAATTCGGCGGGCGCTTGGGTAAATGTGCCCAACGCGGCTCCGTATTCGGGCGCAAATACGGCGACACTGACTATCACCTCGACTCCGGTTTCACTCGACAATTCACAGTTTTACTGCGCGATCGGCATCAACGGAAGTGTCGCGGTCAGCAATGCGGCACAACTCGAAGTCAATCCCGGACTCGCTCCTGATTTCCCGACGACGGCCACGATCTGTTCCGGAGACACGGCCCCGATTCTGGCGACGACATCTCCGAATGGCGTGACGGGAACCTGGTCGCCAGCAGTCGTAAGCAACACGGCAAGTGGAACATACATATTTACGCCGGGTGGTTCGTGCGGCGTGCCATTTGTGTTTACGGTTACGGTTACAACGCCGATCGTTCCCAATTTCGCGAGCTCGGCGACAATCTGCCAAAATATGGCGGGTCCGAGCCTATCAACGACTTCGCCCAATGGAATTACGGGAACGTGGAGTCCGTCGGTCATGGACAACCAGAACAGCGGCACCTATGTTTTTACGCCGACTGCGGGCCAATGTGCGACACAAGCGACTTTAGTAGTGACGATTACGCCGAACGTCGTTCCCAATTTCGCGACGACATTGACGTTGTGCCAAGGATCGACCGCGCCCGTTTTGGCGACGACTTCCTCGAACGGGATTTCGGGAATTTGGAATCCATCGACGATAAATAATGCGGCAAGCGGCAACTATATTTTTACGCCGAATTTGGGTCAATGCGCGACATCGGTCACGCTCGCAGTCACGGTCACGAACAGCATCGTTCCTGATTTCGCATCGACACTGACATTGTGCACGGGTTCGGTTGCAACGACTCTCGCGACGACTTCTCCAAATGGAATCACGGGAACTTGGAATCCGTCATCGATAAACAATACTGCGAATGGAAGTTATGTTTTCACGCCGAATTCAGGCCAGTGCGCGGTTCCATTTACGCTCGCGGTAACTGTGACAAATACGATTGTTCCAAACTTCGCCACGACATTGACGCTCTGCCAAGGCTCAACGGCTCCCGTTTTGGCTACGACTTCACCGAACGGAATCGTCGGGACCTGGAATCCTGCAGCGATCAATAATACGACGAGTGGCAGTTATGTGTTTACGCCGAATCCAAATCAATGCGCGACTCCGATTACGTTGGCCGTTACGGTTACGAACAGCATCGTTCCTGACTTTGCGACGACGTTGACGCTTTGTCAGAATTCGGTCGCTCCGGTGTTGGCGACGACCTCTCCAAATGGGATTTCGGGAACTTGGAATCCGTCGGTGATCAACAACCAGACGAGCGCAAATTATATTTTTACGCCGACTTCGGGACAATGTGCGACTCTAATTACTTTGGCGGTTTCGGTCACAAACCAGATCGTTCCGAATTTCGCGACGACGTTGACGTTGTGTAACGGCGCGACGGCTCCGGCTTTGGCGACGACTTCCCCGAACGGGATTTCGGGAACGTGGAGTCCGACGACAATCAACAACACTTCGACGGCGAGTTATATTTTCACACCGACTTCAGGTCAATGCGCCACTTCAGTCACGCTCGTGGTTACGGTCACGAATACGATCGTTCCAAACTTCGCCACGACGTTGACGCTTTGCCAAGGAACGACGGCTCCCGTTTTGGCGACGACTTCACCCAACGGAATCGTCGGGACCTGGAATCCTGCAGCGATCAATAATACGACGAGCAGCAGTTATGTGTTCACGCCGAATCCGAACCAATGCGCGACGCCGATTACGTTGGCCGTTACGGTGACGAACAGCATCGTTCCTGATTTTGGGACGACGTTGACGCTTTGCCAGAATTCGGTCGCTCCGGTTTTGGCGACGACTTCCCCGAACGGGATTTCGGGAACTTGGAATCCGTCGGTGATTAACAACCAGACGAGCGCAAATTATATTTTTACACCGACTTCGGGACAATGTGCGACTCCACTTACTTTGGCGGTTTCGGTTACAAACCAGATCGTTCCGAACTTCGCGACGACGTTGACGTTGTGTAACGGCGCGACGGCTCCGGCTTTGGCGACGACTTCCCCGAACGGGATTTCGGGAACCTGGAGTCCGACGACGATCAATAACACTTCGACGGCGAGTTATATTTTCACACCGACTTCAGGTCAATGCGCCACTTCAGTCACGCTCGTGGTTACGGTCACGAATACGATCGTTCCAAGCTTCGCCACGACGTTGACGCTTTGCCAAGGCACGACGGCTCCGGTTTTGGCGACGACTTCCCCGAACGGAATTGTCGGAACTTGGAATCCGGCGACAATCAGCAATACGACGAGCGGCAATTATGTGTTCACGCCGAATCCAAATCAATGCGCAACTCCGATTACGTTGGCCGTTACGGTTACGAACAGCATCGTTCCTGACTTTGCGACGACGTTGACGCTTTGCCAGAATTCGACGGCTCCGGTTTTGGCGACGACTTCACCGAACGGGATTTCGGGAACTTGGAATCCGTCGGTGATCAACAACCAAATAAGCGCGAATTATATTTTTACGCCGACTTCGGGACAATGCGCGAGTCAAGTAACGTTGGCCGTTACCGTGAACGCGTTGCCAAATCCGAGGATCAACGACGGCGCAATCTGTTTGGACGACGCAGGCCAGCCGATCACGACTCACTTGCTATCGACAGGACTTCCGAACTCGGGTTATACATTTGTCTGGACTTTGAACGGCGCGCCGCTTCCGACCACGACGAACGCGCACACGGCGACCGAGGCCGGGACGTATGAAGTTACGGTGACAAATGCGGCGACAGGTTGTTCGAATTCGGATCAGGCGACCGTGACCGCTACGAGTGGAATCACAGTCAACGCGAACACGCCGGCTGATTTTACGGGTGGAATTGTGACCATACAAGTTTCGGGAGGTTCGGGCAATTATACGTTTACGCTCGACGGTGAAATCGCGCAGACAACTGGTGTTTTCTACGGATTGCAGTCGGGCGAGCACACGATCTTCGTGCAGGACGTGAACGGTTGTGATTCGGAAACGGTTACGATTTTCTTGCTCAATTATCCGAAATTCTTCACTCCGAACGGCGACGGTTATCACGACATCTGGAACATTTCAGGACTTGATGACCAGCCTGATGCGAGAATTCACATTTTCGACCGATACGGGAAGCTGCTCAAAACCTTGCAACCGTCATCGACGACGGGTTGGGACGGAACCTACAACGGACATTCTTTGCTCGCGACCGATTATTGGTTTTTACTCGAATATCGCGACCGCGTTGGGACGAGAAAGGAATTCAAGGCGCACTTTTCTTTGAAACGATAAGTTTTATTCGGAAATCAGATACGCTTTTTTGATGACATCAAGCGCGGGAAACGTGCGTAAAAAGTCGTTTCGGTCATTGTACATGATCTCCGACGCCTGCATCGATCGGTCGCCGTAACCTGAATGTAACGACTCTACGACGTCCATTCCTTTGACGACATTCCCAAACGCGGGATAACCTTTTACGCCGTCGACGACCGTGGTATCGAGTTCGGGATTGTTGTTGAGGTTGATGAAAAGCTCGAGGTCGCGCGAATCTTTGCCGTAACGCGCAAAACTGACCGTACCTTTTTTATTGCTCAAGACAACAGGTTCGTCGGGAATCCTGACCGCTTGCCACTGCTTCATGATCGCGGTATTCGTGTTTCCGAATTGCGCCAGATACTGCGGCAGCACCCTATAAAAAATCGCGTTGTCGTAATAATCGTGGCTGACGAGCTGGAAAACCCTGTCGGCGGCCGCGGGCGATAGTTTGCGTTCGACTTCGATATCGAAATTTCCTTTCGTGGTCTCGAAGCGCGCGGTGAATTTTTCGGGCGCTTTTTCAGTCGTCCAGTCGGGATCGAACGTCGGTTTGGAACATCCGAAAACGAACATTATTATAAGGAAGGAAACTATTTTTTTCATTTCAGTTTATTTTCGATTTGATCGATGCGATCTCATTGCGCAGCCCGAGTAGGATGTCCTTCATATTTTCCATGCTCGCGTCGAACGGTTCGGCTTCGTTGAGGTCGAGGCTGCATTCGAATTTCCAGATTTCGAGAATGTCCGACGCCTTGATCTGGTAGGGTTCGTAAAATCGGTTGTCCGACTCGAGCAACAACGTGTTTTTCCCGTTTCGATTGAGTCTTTTGTACACGATTCCTTCGCTTTTCGTGAGTAAAATATACGTTTTTCCATCGAGAACATCGCCAAGTTTCTCCACATAACGCCCGATCACATACGAGCCGCTTTGGTGTGGCGGCATGGAATCTCCGTCGATGGGGAACGCCCTGAATTTACCGTTTCGCAGGAATGGAAGCGAAATGTGCTGCAGGTTTTCGATGAACTCGGGATCGGCATAACCCAATGCATATCCGGCCTTCGCCTTGTGCGGAATGATCTCGATGAGGTTTTCGCCGAAATTGTCGACCTTGATAGGTAATAAAATCCGGTTGTCGGGCAACTTCATCAAGTCATCGACGGAAATTTTCCGGATGTCGACCGTGAGCAAAAGATCGATGCTCAGATAGAAAAACCGCGACAACGCCACGAGGATTTCGGGCGGTGGCGAGTTGACTCCATCCTCATATTTTGCGTAGCGATCGCGTGATATGGACAATGTTTCGGCCACCTCGCGCTGGGAGCGTTCGCGCTTGATACGCAGGTGCTTGATGTTATCTGAAAATAGCGACATATAAATTTGTGATGATTCGTCACAACAAATATATTAAAATTTGTGATATATCGTCATATATTTGCGACAGAGGAATTTACATGAGATTATTTGACGACCACGAGCTTTTTTTAAGCGGAACCCAACGCAAGACGTTCGATGTTCCCGACGCCGAACTGTTGCTTGATGAAGGTTTCTTTTCAAAGACGGAATCCGACGAATATTACGAGCATCTTTTCAATCGGACGCCTTGGAGAGAGTTTGAAATGGACCTATACGACAAGACCGTGAAAGTGCCGCGCATGGTCGCCTGGTATGAAGATAAGACGAACGTTGGTGCCGACCCCGACGGGCTCGATTGGACAACCGAATTGCTCGAGATCCGCAGCCGTGTTGAAAAGGAAACGGGAATCGCTTTCAACAGCGTGCTACTCAATTTGTACCGTGACGGACGATGGCGTGTCTTGGCACAGCGACCGCGAAGATACGATTGGAAGTAATCCGGCAATCGCATCGGTTACGTTCGGTGATTCGCGTTTGTTCCGATTGCGGCACAAGGTTCGGAAAGACGTGGAACAGGTAGAGATTAAGTTGCATCACGGATCTTTCCTGCTAATGTCGGGAACGACGAATACGTATTGGCAACATCAGGTTCCTAAGACAAAGCGCGAGGTGTTGCCACGCATTAACCTGACGTTTCGGATTGCGAAGCGAGCAGTTTGAGAATTAGATAATTTGAAAATTAGATAATTGGATAATGGCGTTTGGGTCATTGGGAACGACTCGTCTTAGAAGCGGGTTTGTGTAGTTGTAAATAGGTTGTTGATCGCGAATTGTTTTTTTAATGAATTTATTGGATACCAAATCGTCGAATTTTATGTCAATCAGATCGCCTTTTACCTTTCCGACAAGTTATTTGATTATTTTGTTTTCAAGGAGTGAGGAAATGACGAATCGTCGTTGGTAATCAGATCAACCATCTAATCCCCAAATTTAATTGTCCATGACAAAACCTGCCAAGCGGCCTGACAAACAACCCGTCGGCATTATGTTTGCTTTTCAGAAGCGCCCAAGGAAACGAAATCCGATGGTAAAAAAGTCAACAACTAAAAGAAAGGAAACAAATGCTAAAGTGGATTGACGTTATCAAATTTACTGGTCAGGGCAACCCAAAACCTGAACAAAAAGTAATAAAATCCGACGCCGAATGGGTGCAGGTCCTGGCGCCCGAAGAATTCCGCGTCACGCGACAAAAAGGAACGGAGCGCGCGTTCAGTTCTGAAATGTGCTCCTATTTCGAACCCGGAATTTACGCCTGCGTTTGCTGCGGCACGCCGTTGTTCGACAGTGGCGAAAAATTTGAAAGCGGAACGGGTTGGCCGTCGTTTACGCAACCTTTAACCGAAAATGCAGTGGCGTACCACAAAGACATCAGTTTCGGAATGGTCAGGATCGAGGCGCTTTGCAATACGTGCGACGCTCACCTCGGACACGTTTTTCCTGACGGTCCCGCGCCGAGTGGATTGCGTTACTGCATGAATGCCGTCGCATTGAAGAAAGTAGAAAACGGTTTGAAGAAAGCGACGTTCGGCGGAGGCTGTTTCTGGTGTACCGAAGCCGTCTTCAATCAACTTAAAGGCGTAACAAAAGTCGAAAGCGGTTACAGCGGCGGACAAATAGATAACCCGACGTATCGCGAAGTCTGCAGCGGGAAAACCGGCCATGCCGAGGTGGTGGAAGTGACTTATGATCCCGTAGAAATTTCGTTCGAGGATTTATTGCGGATTCACTTGGTCACGCACGACCCGACGACGTTGAACAGGCAAGGAGCCGACGTCGGAACACAGTACCGCAGCGTGATTTATTATCGCGATGAACAGGAAAAACAAAAAGCGGCTGCGATTGTCCAGGAGCTGCAACCAGCTTACGACAATCCGATCGTGACCGAAATATCTCCTTTGGAATATTTCTACAAGGCCGAAGAATATCATCAGGACTATTACAAAAATAATTCGGAAGCGGGATATTGCCAGGCGGTCATCGATCCGAAGCTCAAAAAATTCAGGCAGTTGTTCAGCGACAAACTTAAAAAACAAGTAGACGCGTGATCAAGACTGCTGGATTTGGCGGCGGTTGTCATTGGTGTACCGAAGCGGTTTTTGCCTCTTTGAAAGGTGTGAAAGCCGTTCGTCAGGGATGGATTTCATCGACCGGAGAAAACGACTCGTGGTCAGAAGGCGTGCTCGTCGATTTCGATACGTCGGAAATCAGTTTTGAAACGCTTGTCGAAATTCATCTTTACACGCATGCGAGTACGTCCGAACATTCTATGCGCGATAAATATCGGTCGGCGGTATATGTTTTCGATGCGCAAGATCTGAACGAGGTGAACAGTATTCTTGGACATTTACGTTCCGATTTCGAAGGATTGGTCACCAAGGCGTTGCCATTCGTCGCGTTCGAATCGAGTCGCGATGAACTCGTCGATTACTATTACAGCGATCCGAATCGCCCGTTTTGCGAGTTATACATCAACCCGAAATTGAAGCTGCTGCTCACTCGTTTTGCGTCGTATGCAAACGAAGCGAAGATCGGCACGTTGGAGTAGTCGGACGAAAGGGTTCGCTTACTACGATCCAAGTCAGGAGAGATATCGACTCCGAGGTCACAATCGCTTAGCAAAAGAGTAATCGAAATTTAGGTCGCTTGATGATTCGATTGGGGAATTGCGCGTGATCAAACGATAATTTTCAAGATGTTGCTTTTGAAGCCCTTTCGCAGTGGAAGGGCTTTTTTATCGACATTTCGGAGCAAAAAATCCTGCAAATTTTTCAAAATTCTACATAAGACGCGAATCAGCGAACATCGGTAATTTTAGCAAAAATCGAAATCATGCAGGAATTCATAAACGATTTGCTCAAAAATCTGGAAAGTTATTACAACAAAATCGTCGACGTGACACCAAAATTATTGTTGGCACTCATCGTAATCGTTCTCGCTTGGATGATCGCCGCTCGTGTCAAGATGTTTGCCGACGTCCGGCTTAAAAAACGCATGCACGATGCGCTATTGGCGACGTTCATTGCGAATTTGCTCAAGGCGGTTTTGATCATCATCGGATTTTTTATCATGTTCCGGATCGTCGGACTGACTTCGATCGCAAGCAGTATTTTGGCCGGCGCCGGAATTTCAGCGTTTATCATCGGGTTTGCGCTCAAAGATATAGGCGAGAACTTTCTTGCTGGGATTTTATTGGCATTCAAGCGTCCGTTCAGCGTCGGCGACATCATCGAAAGTACAGGCGTGAAAGGCAAAGTCATTGCTTTGAACCTGCGCGATACGCAAATCAAGAGCGACGGGAAAGACATCTATATCCCGAACGCGGTACTTATAAAGAATACGTTAATCAATTATAACCGAGGCGGATTTCTGTTGCAGGATTTTACCGTGGGGCTTGAATACGGATCGGATTATAACAAAGCAATTGCGCTTGTAAAGAGCGTGCTTGAGGCTGAGAATGACATTGTGAAGGAAGGTTTTAAGAATGTGGTCGTGATTTCGGGAATCGTGGGCGCGGCACCTCAATTGAATGTGAGATATTGGGTGAAGACGGATAGCATGTTTTCAGATGGAAGGATACGGTCGGAGGTTTTGATTGCGATTTTTACGATTTTGAAGGAGAATGGGTTTGTGATTAAGAAGGAGTAGCGTTTTTTGCTGAGGCTTTTGCCGCGGATTGGCTTCGGCCGTTCGCGGTTAGGGATTATTGTCTCTAGTGGATCACGGGTTTTGGTTTTAACATGCGACTTAATTTTTTAGCCACGGATTACACGGATTTCACGGATTATACGGATTTTGCTACTCCAGTTCGCTACCATTGAGTCACGGGTTTTGCAGGGTGTTGAGAATTTTTATCGGCGTGTATTTTTAGGATCTTTTTTAATTCGAGGTAGATTTTTTAGCCACGGATTACACGGATTTTGTTAGGATTGGGTCACGGATTTTTGCCTCGTGTGGATTACGGGTTCTGGTTTTAACTTGCGACTTAATTTTTTAGCCACGGATTTCACGGATTACACGGATTTCCATGGACCTTCTAAGCTGTCGCGGATTTCTTTTCGCGTGGAATTTTCGGCTGTCTTTTTTAGTTCGACGGAAATTTTTTAGCCACGGATTGCACGGATTTCGCTTCGCCCGTTCGCTACGATTGGGTCACGGATTTTTTGCGGTTTGTTGGATCTTGGCGAACCAATTAAAATTTAAAATTCAAAACTTAAAACAACTCCTTCAGTTTTTGCCTCATAATCTCGACTCCTTGCGTTGCGCTCGTAGCGATAATTTCAATCGGGTTCGGCAATCCTGGAATTCCGATGGGTTTGGGGTCGATGTAGAAAATCGGGACATTGGGTTGGGTGAACGAAACCAATCCGGCCGCGGGATAGACTTGCAGCGACGTTCCGATTACGGCGAAAACGTCGGCTTGTTGTGTGATGTGGACGGCCTCTTCGAGAGCGGGAACTTCTTCGCCGAACCAAACGATATGCGGCCGCATTTGATGTCCGTTTTCATCGAGATGCGAGGAAGTCAGGTCGTCTTCCCAATCTAAAATAAAGTTTGGATTTTGCGTACTGCGTGCTTTTAGGAGTTCGCCGTGCAGATGCAGCACGTTCGAGCTTCCGCCTTTCTCGTGCAAATTGTCGACATTTTGCGTAATAATGTGAACGTCAAAAAGTTTCTCGAGTTCCGCTAGTCCGATGTGTGCCGCGTTGGGTTGCACTTGCTTAAGCTGGCGTCGGCGTTGGTTATAAAAATCGAGCACGAGTTCTTTGTTACGTTGCCAGCCTTCGGGCGACGCAACATCCATTACGTCATGTCCTTCCCACAATCCGTCGGCATCGCGGAAGGTTTTGATTCCCGATTCGGCCGAGATTCCTGCGCCCGTAAGCACTACGAGTTTTTTCTTCATATTTCTAAAGTACGAAGTTTTGCTATCATTGTGAACTGCGAGATTGTTAACTTTGCGCATGACCGATATCGACTATCTGAACTATCTCGAAGGTTTCCTGACCGATAACCGAAAGGCAAAATTCCTCGACGTGCTTTCGCGTCGGACAAATCATTTCACGGTCGCGATCGAGGACGTTTTCCAATTGCACAATACGAGCGCCGTGATGCGCAGCTGCGAGGTTTTCGGCGTGCAGCAACTCAGCGTGATCGAGGAGAAATACACGAAAACCATCGACAAGGAAATTGCAATGGGCGCCGAGAAATGGGTCGACATCAATCGATTCGGCAGTATTTCCGACTGCATCTCAAGCCTCAAATCCCAAGGTTATCGAATCATTGCTACGACGCCACATCACGACGATTGCACGCTCGACGATTTCGATATCACGCCAAAGTCGGCGTTGTTCTTTGGAACCGAACGGCTTGGGTTGTCGCCTGAGATCATCGAGAACGCCGACGGGTTTTTGAAGATCCCGATGGTTGGGTTTACTGAGAGTTTGAACATTTCGGTTTCCGCAGCGATTATTTTGCAGAATTTGACGTCGCGTTTGCGTCGGTCGGAAATTCATTGGCGATTAAGTGAAGCGGAAATTTTGGATAAGCGATTGGATTGGGCCAAAAAGTCGATCAAGGATATTGAGGGAGTCGAGCGTCGGTATTTTGAAAAATAAGTTTTTGAATTCTTTTGAATGCTCCATACAGTTGAGCTGCCTCTTGTCTACACGTGATTTTTTACGCCCGAATTCGCAAGTCGCCGACCAATCAGAAGTGTTTATTTGTAATTTTGCGCCGCTGCACTTTGCAAAATCGGGTTCTGGCAAACGATTATGTTAGAGGGAATGAGAAATATTTCGGGCGCAAAAAAAAGGCCTGCCTAAGCAAACCTGATTTTTATTTTTTCTTAAGGATTTTATATTCCTCGTAACACTCGCTGATCGCTTCCATAACCTGCAAATCGTTCGCAGTTTTCGCAAATGATTCCGAGTAATTGCAACGCGCGAGGATTTCAGGGATGTCGGCTTTGTTTATGCCCAAAAGCGCGGCGATCGTTTCACGGTCGTATTTGGATTCGAGAAGATTGCGGATGTTGTCGTCTTTCTTGAATTCCTTGAGTTTCTTGAGTTCGGTCGGTTTTTTTCCGAAGAAATTATAAAGCGCATCTCCTGGATTGAAAATCGATCCCATGATCTTGCCGAAAGCACCCGGAGAGAAAGCCCCCGCTTCGTAAGCCGAATTAAGCCCTGAAATGCTGTAACGGTGGTCTTCTTTTACAGGAATGAGCTTGGTGTCGACTTCGAGATATCCGGTAAGCCTGTACGGTTGTATGATGAGTTCCTCGAGTGCGATCGCTTTCTCGGTAAGGTGGATCGCGTTCACTTTGTTCTTCGTCCAGTCGTTGCCCACGCGGATTTTGAGCGATTGGAAACCTATGAGCGAGAACAACAACGTATCGTTTGCCTCGGCTTCAATCTCGAAACGTCCGAAATCGTCACTGATAGCACCTTTTACCTTGTTGAGATTCACGATATTCACATTGCTCAAAGCGAGCGATGTGTTATCGTTGGAGACAATACCTGAGACCTTTTGTGGTGCTTCAGATTTTTGCGCAACGATATGAAGTGAAAGGAATAAAAAGAGTAAGACTGTAAACGATCTCATGTTTGGTTTTAAAACGTTAAAAGTAGTAAAACACACCAAGATTACTTACTGTGTTCTTTTAATTATTAGAAAATTAACAGATTCCGATTTTGTTGAAAAAGTTTAAGGTTTAGCATTTAGCGTTGAAACGATCGGCGTCAACGCTAAATACTAAACCCTAAACTAAATTTTCAATTATCAGTCCTTGCGTGTACGACGTGGTTTCGGTGCATCGAAACTGTCAGAACGGCGCGGTGAACGCGGTGCGAAACTGTCAGGTCTTTTCTTGTCCGAACCCTCGTTTTTGGCGAAAGGTTTTTTATCCCCGAAAGATTTTTTCTCCCCGAAAGGCTTCTTATCGCCAAACGATTTTTTGTCACCGAACGATTTTTTCTCGCCCTTGAATCCGCCGCCGAAAGAACCGCCGCGTGGTGCGAAACCGCCGCCTGAGCGCCCGTTGTGGTCGCGACGGGAATTGTTCGAGCTGCCTTCGTTCTTGGAAACCTCGACATTGATACGGCGTCCTTCGAGCGTCACGTTGTTGAGTTTTTCCATGACCATTTCAGTATGTTCGGCATCGGTGTTGAAGAAAGAGAAACCTTCCTTGACATCGACTTTGTACACGTCGTCGCGCCCTAATTCAAGCACTTCTTTCAAGAAATCCTTCAATTGCATCCAATCGAAATCGTCGCGTGATCCGATGTTGATGAAGTAACGTACGGCTGCACCGTCCCCGCTTGTGGAAACCGTGTCGCGACGCTCGCGATCGTTTGTCTGTGCCGACAAATCGCGTGTCTTTTTATAATAGGTGATGAATCGGTTGAATTCTACCGACACCATTTTCTTGATCAATTCTTCTTTTGAAAGATCTTTCATCACTTCATAGATCGCAGGCAAATAGCTGTCGATCTCATGATCCACTTCGACATCCTTGATCTTGTTGGCCAAGTGGAACAACTGGATCTCGCAGATTTCAATTCCCGATGGAACTGGTTTTTCTTCGAATTTCTGGCGGATGATACGCTCGATCATAGAAATCTTACGCAATTCGCTTTTCGTAATGATCACGATCGACGTTCCCAGTTTTCCTGCACGACCTGTACGGCCTGAACGGTGGTTGTAGGTTTCGATCTCGTCTGGAAGTTGGTAGTTGATGACGTGCGTGATGTTGTCGACGTCGATTCCGCGTGCCGCAACGTCAGTCGCAACGAGCATCTGGATCGAACGGCTACGGAATGATTTCATGACCGAGTCGCGTTGCGCCTGGGACAAATCCCCGTGCAAAGCCGCGGCGTTGTATCCGTCTTCAATAAGTTTTTCGGCAACGTGTTGCGTATCGCGTTTCGTACGACAGAAGATAACCGAGAAAATGTCAGGGTTAGCATCGGCCAAACGCTTCAACGCTTCGTAACGGTCGCGTGCGTTCACCATGTAGAATTCGTGGGAAACGGTCGCTGAACCTGAGTTCTTAGTTCCGACGGTGATTTCAGTCGGATCGCTCATGAATTCTTTCGCGATGCGCGCCACTTCAGCAGGCATGGTCGCTGAGAACAACCATGTTTTTTTCTCGTCGGGCGTCGTAGACAAAATCGCAACGATGTCTTCGTAGAAGCCCATGTTCAGCATTTCATCGGCCTCATCGAGAACGCAATAGTTGATTTGTGTGATGTTCACCAAACCACGATTGATCATATCCTGCATACGTCCCGGAGTCGCCACGATAATCTGTGCGCCTCTGCGTACTTCGCGTGCCTGTTCGGTTATCGAAGCGCCACCGTAAACGGCAACGGTATTTAAACCTTTTACGTATTTCGAGTAATGTTTGATCTCGTTTGTGATCTGCAAACAAAGTTCGCGTGTCGGAGCCAAGATTAGCGCCTGAGTATTTTTATTGGTAACATCCAGCTTCTGGATCAGAGGGAAACCGAATGCCGCTGTTTTACCAGTTCCGGTTTGCGCAAGTGCGACGATGTCGATATCATCGGCCAACAATAGGGGAATCGCTTTTTCCTGTACGTCTGAAGGAGTTTCAAATCCCATGTCCGCGACAGGGTTTATTATTGGTTTATTTTTATTGTTATTATTTATTTGGGAATGAGCGACTTAAAACCGGTTTACGAGCGATCGCAAGGCGCGTTGTAATTGACTTTCGCCGTGTTCCGCATCAGAATGTAATACCGATAACAATTAAAAATAACGATAAATCACCTATTCAAGAACGCCACGAGTTTCGAAATTGCGATGCCCCGATGGCTCATCGTGGCCTTTTCTTCCATCGGAATCTGCGCAAAAGTCAAGGTTTTTCCTACCGGCATAAAAATCGGGTCGTATCCGAATCCCTGATCGCCAAATTTATCGAACGTGATGTCGCCGCGGATTATGCCTTCAAACAAATGCTGTTCGCCGTTAAGATTCAGCGCGATTACGGTTTTGAACTGGGCGCCTCGGTTTTCGTTGCCTTCGAGTTCGCGCAACAGCTTATTCATGTTCGCATTCGCGTCTTTTTGTTCGCCCGCGTATCTGGCTGAAATTACTCCCGGAGCGCCGTTCAACGCATCGACTTCGAGGCCGGAATCGTCCGAAAAACAATCGAAACCATATTTTTCAGTCACATAATTCGCTTTGAGGATCGCGTTGCCTTCGATCGTATCGGCGGTTTCCGGAATGTCTTCGAAACAGCCGATATCTTCCAAACCCAGGAGCTCAATGTCGGGCGGAAGCATTTTTTTGATTTCGAGGATTTTGTTTTTGTTGGATGAGGCGAAGATGAGTTTCATTTTTTTGGTTCAGGGTTCAGGGTTCAGGGTTTGGGCGTTGCGTCGGCTGGAAGGTTTTGAGTAAGAGGATGATTTTTTTAGCCGCCGCCGGGCTTTCCGTTCCAATCTTTTTGTCTGCTTAGACAAGCTCAGCATGACAAAAAGGATTTCCACTTCAATCCCTAACGCAACTACCGTCAATCAAAACCAACTCGCCAACGGAAGGCATTAATTCAAATCAACAAATCAACAAATCAACAAATAAACGAATCAACAAATAAACAAACCAACAATCAAATTTCTCCCGTAACCAAAATATTCTCCACATTCCCGCTATTCTTCAACAACCTGAAATGCGACCTAACGGCTTTCGTAAAAGGGTAACACGTGTACGGCAAATCGTATTCCCGCGCGTATTTCTTGATTATCGGAGTGATTTTAGGATAGTATGTGTGAGCGACCGCCGGGAACAAGTGATGTGCGACGTGATGCGTAAAACCGCCGTAGATGAAATTCGCGATCGGGCTGTCGGCGCTGAAATCCTTGGTCACGAGCATTTGGTGTTCGGCCCAGGTCGTTGGCATTTTGCCGTCTTCAGGCGCGACCGGGAAATTCGCTTCTTCATCGACATGAGTCGAAACCAGCGCGATCACCGCAAGCAAGCTCGCCGAAACGTGCATGCAAATCCACGCTCCGAATATTATATACCAAGGTTGGCCAAGTAACAACATCGGAAGGAACAAAATATAAAACAAATTGAACGCCTTCGCGATGAACATCTTGAAGATTTCCACCGTCGGAATTTTCGTAAGCTGCTTCACGTAGTTGTCTTTTCGTCCGAAGAAATCCTTGAAATCACGAATATACAGCCAATTCAACGTGTAAAAAGGATAAATGAACCACATATAAATGTGCTGGTATTTGTGAAGGCTCAGCAACGGACTTGTCGGGAAAATCCTGATGATGTCGCTCTGCTTGATGTCGATGTCCCAATCGGGCACATTGGGCAACGGATGGTGCAACCCGATATGACGTTTCGCCCACAGCCAATTGTTCGTGCCGTATAATTCAAGCACATACATAAACATATGATTGTATTTCGGTTTGCTGAAAAGCGCGCCGTGGGCCGCATCGTGGAACGAATTGATGAAGAGTATCGTCGTGGTAAGCCCAAGCAAAATATAAAAGCCGAAAAGCCACAACGTCGAATCCCCGAAAGCGATAATTCCCGCGTACAAACCAAAATAGAGCGCAACGAGCAAAAAAGCCTTTACGATATTATACCGCTGCATGCGTTTGTCGCTCAAGACAGTTTCTTCTACTTCGCGATGCAATTTCAGGTAGAAGTCGTCCGGTTTTGGTTTTTGGAAAACCGGCCGTTTTATTTTGTCCATTGTGTTGTGTTTTGTCAGCATAAAAATACGCTTAGCGTTCAACAACTGCAAAAACTCTCTTGTTAAAAAAAGGTAAAAATTGCTTTCGGCCGTCTATTCCTAAATATGGAGCGGTAGCTGACATAAATGAATTACAAGCGACCACATCCTCAAAAAAAAAACAAAAGTTCTATGATTTTTATCACGATTCACGCTTTTTTAAACGAATAATTTTGACCTGTAATCATAAAACACCCATCATGAAAAGAATGTTGCTTACGCTGTTGGCCATCGCTTCGATAAGTACGGTTTCAGCACAGGGAGAACAAAAGGAAACCTTGAAACACTGGCAGATCCGGCTTCGCGGCGTCGGCGTGATTCCCGATGAAAGCGCGAACATCGGCATTATCGGCGGCGACGTAAGGCTTTCGAATACCTTCATCCCTGAACTCGATTTCACGTATTTCTTCACGCGAAATTTCGCTGCGGAACTTATCCTCGGAACCACAAAACACAACGTGAACACCGTTTCGAGCGATATCTCGGCTGTCGGAGGCCCGACGTCGGCCAATGTCGATCTGGGAAGCGTGTATTTATTGCCGCCTACGTTGACGTTCCAATATCATTTTTATCCGACCGGGACCGTTTTCAAGCCCTACGTCGGAGCGGGCGTTAACTATACGATTTTTTACGGGATCGATGAAGGCGAAACGGTTCGCGATGTTTCGTACGACAACGCATTCGGGTTCGCGGCCCAGGTCGGGTTCGATCTTTTCGTGACCGACAACATTTTCATAAACGTCGACGCCAAGCAAATCTGGCTGGAAACCGATGTCGATGTCGATGCGTCGAACCTCGCGGCAGGTTTGTCGATTCCTGCGAAGGTAAAGATCAACCCGCTGCTTTTAGGATTCGGGGTCGGAATGCGCTTCTGACCTGAAGTTTGGATTGTTGTGTTGAAGAGCGGCTCCGGCCGCTTTTTGATTTAAATATTGAGAAGGAAATTTTCTTTGGAGAAACCAAGTCGTTGGCTCCAATCGGTTTTGAGGACGGTGTTGATGATCGTCTTTAATTTGTTGTAGTCGTTGGGTTTCTTGATGTAGAGATTCGCGCCTTTCCTGAACGTGGAATCGATGTCTTTCTCTGACGATGAAGTCGAGTACACGGCGATCTGTATCTCGCTGAAACGCTCGTCGGCACGGATTTCCTCGATACATTCGAAACCGCTTTTCATGGGCATATTCAGGTCGAGGAACAAAAGTCCGGGCGCGGATTCGCACGAACGCAAATAGTCCATGAGTTGCGTCCCGTCCGAAAACATGAACAATTCTCCCGACATTTTCAATTCGGCGAACGCGTCGCTAAACACGCTGCGGTCGTCGGCGTCGTCGTCGGTCAATAAAATCCGGGTTGAAGGCTTGTTTGGCATCATGGCACGCGAGGTTTGACGCTTTCGGTGTGATCTGGCTACGAAAGATCCTGCAAAATCGTGATTGATAGGCGTAAATTTAGGGATAATATATTGCAGTTTGCCGAGTTATTGAAAATAAATTATCGATTAAGCCAATTCATTATCAAATCGTTACGACAATTAGCCGTTATTGTTAAGTCGGCGATGGAAGCCACAAAAAAGCCGACTTGTCAGGTCGGCTTTTATATAAGTATTTTCTGAAAATTACTGGACGACCAACTTGCGCGAAACGCCTTTGTCGGTCTTCACGATGTAGATTCCAGGTCGGAACGAACGCGCATCGATCGTAGACGTATTCTGTGCTTTCAACACCACTTTTCCAAGGATATCGTACACTTCGATGTTTTGAGGCTGGCTCAGGTTCACGATCTCGCTCTTCGTCGGATTCGGATACATCTTGAAGCTTTGCGGCTGGAATTGCGCAACGCCAAGCGACGATTGTGCGATAACGGTAACCATGTCGTAACGAACGGTTCCGCCAGCATATGTAGAAGTGGAACGCGCTGCGAGGTAATTTCCTGTACCTGGATCGAATTCGCTAACCACGCGAAACGCCGCGTTCGGATTGTCGTTCAATGCCGTGACCGCTTGAAGATTTACCGTGCGATCGTTATACCAAGTGTCGCCAGTTCCCGTAGCCGCCGGCGTGAACGTGAATTGTTGGGCGTCGACCCAAACAGGCGTAGTCGCGCTCGCATCGGTCGTGTATTGAACCTGGTATGTGTTAGCCGCCGTATTGCTCAGGCGCTGTTCGAATCGGAACGTGATTCCAACATAGTTCGTAGTGTTTACGTTGAACTGCACGCCGCGTGATTTGTTTTCAGTTCCTGATGCGGGATAGGTCGTGGAGTTCCAGCCGAAGTTCGGCGGGCTTGTCGTCTCAGTCTCGGTCGTTCCTGCAGTCGTGTTTCCGTTTGCGAAAGTCGCGGTCGTTCCTCCGACCAGTGAAGCTGAAGCCTCGGGAACTAAAAGAATGCTCGTCGTCGGGGATATCGCGCCTCCGGGAACGGTTTCGGTCGTCTCGCCATTAAAATTCCACTGCGCGATCGTGATTTGGCCGAATGAGGTAGCCGAAATCAACAACGTCGCCAACAGCGTAAAAAAAGAGTAGTTTGTCTTCATATCTGAATAGGTTTAAATTTCGTTACGAAACTATTGATTTTGTGTGAATTGATTCGCGTTTGCGGTAAAATTTAAATGTATTTAACCTTATCTTAATGTTGGTGGGGAAGTGCTTGTGCTTAAGTGCTGAAGTGGTTAAGTTGGAAAACGCATTCGGAAGACAAGAACTCAAATCAACAAATCAACAAATCAACAAATCAACACATAAAACAACTAACAAACAATTTTTCCGTTTACACTAAATGATTATTTTTGCACGCGAACCCAAATCCGGTTCCATTTACTTCACTCATTATGGTAAAAGATCTTTTCGAAAGAATCCAAAGCAATAAAGGCCCGCTGGGCAAATGGGCGTCACAGGCCGAAGGTTATTACGTATTCCCGAAACTCGAAGGAGATTTGGGCCCGCGCATGCAATTTCACGGCAAGGAAATCCTCAACTGGAGCATCAACGATTACCTCGGGCTTGCGAACCACCCTGAAGTCCGAAAGGCCGATGCCGACGCGGCGAAAGAATACGGAGCGGCTTACCCGATGGGAGCGCGCATGATGAGCGGCCACACGTCGGTCCACGAACAGTTGGAGAATGAATTGGCTGAATTCGTAGGTAAGGAATCGGCTTATTTGCTCAATTTCGGATATCAGGGCATGGTTTCAACAATCGATGCTTTGGTGACCAAAAACGACATTATCGTTTACGATGTCGATTCTCATGCTTGTATCATCGACGGCGTTCGTCTGCACATGGGCAAACGTTTCACATACAAACACAATGACATTGAAAGCATAGAAAAAAACCTTGGCCGCGCTACGAAAATGGCATTGGAAACAGGCGGTGGAATACTTTTGATCACCGAAGGCGTTTTTGGAATGCGTGGACAACAAGGAAAACTTAAAGAAATCGTCGAACTTAAAAAGAAATACAATTTCAGGCTTTTGGTCGATGACGCACACGGTTTCGGAACACTTGGAAAAACAGGTGCCGGAGCAGGCGAGGAGCAAGGTTGCCAGGATCAGATCGACGTTTATTTCTCGACGTTCGCGAAATCGATGGCTTCGATCGGAGCATTTATCGCCGCCGACAAAGACATCATCGATTATTTGAAATACAACTTGCGTTCGCAGATGTTCGCCAAAGCGCTTCCGATGATCCTGACCAAAGGCGCGTTGAAACGTTTGGAAATGTTGCGCACGATGCCTGAACTCAAAGACAAATTGTGGGAAAACGTGAACGCGTTGCAAAACGGTTTAAAGGAACACGGTTTCGACATCGGCGACACGAACACTTGCGTCACGCCGGTTTACCTCGAAGGTTCGATCCCTGAAGCGATGATGCTCGTGAACGACTTGCGCGAGAACTACAATATTTTCCTATCGATCGTCGTGTATCCGGTAATCCCGAAAGGCATCATCCTGTTGCGCATGATCCCGACGGCTTCGCACACGTTGGCCGACATCGAGGAAACATTGAAAGCGTTCGATGCGATCCGCGAGAAATTGGTCAGCGGGAAATATTTGGAGTTGGCGCAGAAACATACGGTTGATGTTTCGGATGAACGTTGATTGATTTAGATTTCAGATTTTCAGATTTCAGATTTCAGATTTTCAGATTTTTAGAAATTAGGATTATAGAAACCGTTTCCGATTGGGAGCGGTTTTTTGTTTTTGTTAACCCGAGGATTCTTTTTTTAGGCGTACTTTTAGGTAAATGACAAAATAGATAATCATGAAAAACGCAATGATATTATTGATTTCGGCCGCGGGTTTGCTTTCGTGCAACAAGAAGTCTGAGGAAACCGCACAACCGGAACCACCAAAAATAGATTCGATTGTCGCATCGGATAAGGCGCTGTCCGACGTCGGGCAATGCTACGAATTCGTACAGCAAAAAGATACGATTTCGCTTTCGTTCACGCAAAACGGCGCGGACGTTAACGGGAAGTTGCGATTCAAAAATTACGAAAAGGACAGCAGCAGCGGACCGGTTACTGGTGTTTTTGCGGGCGATACGTTGAAGCTGACATATACGTTCCAGTCAGAAGGAATGGAATCGGTCCGTGATGTTTACCTTTTAAAAAGCGGGAATTCGTTGGTCATGGGAACGGGCGAAATGAAAGAGGAAAAAGGTAAGCAGGTTTTTTTGAATCCGAAAGCGTTGAAATATGATAAGTCTATCGTGCTTGTTAAGACGGCTTGTAAATAACTGTAGGCCGTAAGCTTTAGGCTGCAGTCGCGTTCGATTAAAATGTTTTCCTTCGAAGCTCGGTGTGAATGCGGTTGAATAGGCTTGAACAATTTAGGAAATATTCGGAAGTTTTTAACCTATAGTATTTTATTTAAACCATTAAGAGCATTAAGGTCATTAAGCGTAAAACCTAAATGAACTTAATGCTCTTAATGTTCTTAATGGTGAAATTAAAAATTACTTGAGTGATCAAAAAAATTACTTGAACGATTAGATCGGTGGTTTTCAAACCACAAACGAGAAAAATGAAGTTCCGATAATTCAGTTTTAAAACCATTAAGAAGTTAAGCGTAATTAAGATAAAACTTAACTATTCTTAACTTCTTAACTTGTTAAAGAATATTACAAGTCCTTTATAAAAGTAGCGCGTCTTTTCGTAACCGGCGAATTAAAGAATTTCCAAAGGTTGTGGATCGAATGGTTTTCCTCAAGTTCAGGCGTTCGAACACAATATTTGATGCCATTGTCGCGGAACGACCGGAAATATTCCGCCATGATAATCGCCGTCAAACCTTTGTTCTGCCACTCGGGATCGACGCCGATGAGATAAAACAACACTTCATCGGTGTGTTTTTTTGCCCACCACAAACGCAGCCAACCGAACGGGAACAACTTTCCGTCCGAATCCTTGAGCGCTTTGGTCATCGACGGCATGCAGATGCTGAACGCGATGAGTTTTCCGTCTTTGTCCTCAATGAATTTAAGGAACTCAGGGTTGACCAAGTCGATGTATTTGTCTTTGAAGAATTGCTTCTGCCGGTCCGAAATTCCAACGAATGATGTGAGTTTCGCATACGCGTCGTTGAACAGGTCGAACATCGGGTTGATGAACGGCAGGACTTCGGCGATCGTCGTCGGATTATAGACTTTAAGATTGTAACGTCGTCGGATCAACGGATCGGCTTTTACGTATGGCGCGACCTGTTCCTCGTTCGGGAAAATAAATCGGCTCTCGACAAATTCCTTTTCCTTCGTGAAACCGAGTTGCTTGAAATGGTCGATGTAATATTCGTGGTTGTACCAAGTGATCATCGTGCTCATCTGGTCGAAACCGTAAATGAGCGCGCCGACCTTGTCGAGATTCGAGAATCCCATCGGGCCTTCGATGTTGTCGAGGTTGTTCTTCCTGCCGAGTTCTTCGACGATCGCCAACAATGCTTTCGTGACCTCGATATCGTCGATCACGTCGAACCAGCCGAAACGCACTTTCTTCTTCGAAAGATCGTTGATTTCGTTCCAGTTGATGATCGCCGCGACGCGTCCAACGGCTTTTCCATCGCGATACGCCATGTAAAAATAGGCTTCGGCATATTCGAAGACCGGATTGACTTCCTTGTTGAACGACATGAGTTCCTCGGCGATGAGCGGCGGAACCCAATATGGATTTTTTTTGTAGATCGAAAATGGAAATTCGATGAATTCGGTCAGTTCCTTTTTCGTTTTTTTCTCTTGAATGCTGATCATTATGGTGTCTCGGGCGTTTCGTTTTCGATCGCGTCCTTGCGTTTCTTGTCTTTCTTGTTTTTCTCTTTTTGCTTTTTCTTGTCTTCCTTGCTCATTTCTTTTTCTTCGCCGGGAAGTCGTAAAATGACATCTTCATAATTGCCGTCGAATCGCCATGAAACGCCGACGCCGATTTGAAGCACCGACGGCGTGTCCTTCACGTTCGTCCCAAAATTAATGTCAAGCTGCAGGTTCTTCTCCATCAGATACGCCGCGCCCGCACGGAAAATCAAATCGCCGTAAACGTCCGATTGCAGCCCTTGGTTTTCCACGAATGCCGACCAGCGATCGTTGAATCCGCGCGTCAACGTGACGACGTAACCAAACGTTTCATAAGGTTTCCCGAAATAATCGGCGTAGATATTACTGACCAAGACGTAACGGCCGAGTTGGTTTTGCGTGATCAACATCGCTTTTCCGCTGAAAGCCTTGTCGTACGTCGGGAAGAATTTCTCCGACAATCCGATGTTTCCGCCCACGTAAACGCCGACCGCAGGAATCAAATTTCTCCATTTGAATTTGTGGTTCGCCCTCCAGCTATACAGGTTCGGCTTTCGGTCGACATAATTCTTATTGGGATCAAACACGAGATATTTCGCGCCTATGTTGAAGCTTTTGAACGCGCTGTTCGTCTCGCCTGAAACGCCGATCGCGGGATAATTGTATCGGTCGTACTGATATTGCAATTCGCCTATGAATTCGAGTTGTTCGAAAAACGCCCCGTAGCGGATCGCAAGTTCGGCATTCACGCCTTTCGTGTCCCAGCCTGCGAGTGCGTGATCCATTTTCACGGCCGTGAATCCCAATTCTCCCTGGATTACGGTTTTCCCGACCGAGAACGCCGACATGGATTCGCCCGGGCGGTTGGAGTTGATCACATCGGTGAATTGGGCCGACGCAATTGCCGAAAACGACAACAGAACGAACGAAAACAGGGATTTTGATTGGAGCATAAACTATCTTTTACAGTTTCCCAAAAGTACTATTTTATTATTTATTTATGAGCGAAAATCCTCGCCCGAACGTTGTTATTCGTAATTTTGAAAAAATTATTCTAAACATGGAAATGGCGTCTTTCAGCAACTTCTTACGAACGCTGGTCTACATCATCGCTTTTTATTACATCTTCAAGTTTCTTGCAAGGATCTTTTTCCCGATTCTCGTCAAGAAGGCCGTGCAGCACGCCGAGGACAATTTTCGCCAACAATACGGCCAACCGCGTGATACGAATCGCAAAGCAGACGGCGAAGTCACTTTCGACGCCAATCAGGCCGCACGTTCGCGCGAGACCAAAAAAGTGGGCGAGTACATCGATTACGAGGAAATTGAGTAAGCCGCTCTCGTTGTTTTTGACTATTTTTGGGCTGAATTTTATCCCGTCATGAAGCAACTGAACAGATTTATCCCGCACATTTTGGTGCTTATCGGCTTTGTCCTTATTTCCCTTATTTATTTTTATCCGGTCCTTCAGGGCAAGAAGATATATCAATCCGACATCGCGCAGTACACCGGGATGGCAAAGGAGCAGAATGATTTTCGCGCCGCCGGCAAAGGCGAACCGTATTGGACGAATTCGGCTTTCGGTGGAATGCCGACATACCAACTGGGCGCGAACTACGAGCACGATTACATCGGGAAACTCGACGATTTGTTGCGCTTTTTGCCTCGTCCCGCCGATTACCTATTTCTATACTTCTTAGGTTTTTACAGTTTGTTGTTGGTTCTCAAGACCGATCCGCTCAAGGCATTTTTCGGGGCGTTGGCGTTCGGGTTTTCGACGTATTTGATCGTTATCCTTGGCGTCGGACACAATGCGAAAGCACATGCGATCGCGTATATGCCGATGGTCGTGGCGGGCGTTTTGCTCGTCTTCAGGCGGAAATACATTTCGGGCGGTTTATTGACGATGGTCGCCGCGGCGCTTGAAATCAACGCGAACCACTTCCAGATGACGTATTATTTGTTGTTCCTGCTTTTGGCGATCGTCGTATTTTTCATCTACAAAGCCATCAAATACAAGGAATTCAAACCGTTGCTGACATCGTTCGGCGTTTTCGCGATTGCGGGAATACTTGCCGTCGGAGTAAATGCCTCGAATTTGCTTGCGACCGCCGAATACACCGATTTCTCGATCCGCGGTAAAAGTGAACTCACGTTCAATCCCGACGGCTCGAAAAACACGACCACGGCATCGATGGATTACGATTACATCACCGAATACAGTTACGGCGTCCTCGAAAGTTTCAACCTGATCGCCCCGAAACTTTTCGGCGGTTCGAACAATGAAACTCTCGATGAAAAAAGCCATATGTATGAATTCATGATCGGCCAGGGCGTTCCAGAAGCCCAAGCACGCGAAGGTTTGCAAGGCATGCCGACATATTGGGGCGACCAGCCTATCGTTGCGGCTCCGGCCTACATAGGCGCGGTCGTATTTTTCCTGGCGATCCTGGCTTTCTTCATCGATAAGCGCAGAATAAAATACGCATTCCTGGCCGGTGCGCTGATTTCGTTGTTCCTTTCTTGGGGCAAGAATTTCCCGTTACTGACCGATTTCTTTATCCATTATGTGCCATTATACGACAAGTTCCGGGCAGTTTCGTCGATCCAGGTCGTACTCGAGTTGTGCGTTCCGGTGCTCGCGATCATGGGCTTGCAATCGTTTTTTGCCGCCGATAACGACGAGCGTAAGAAACCGTTGTTGAAAGCGGCGGGCACGTTCTTCGGAATTATTGCCATACTCGTTTTGTTCAAGGGACAATTCAGTTTCGCGGGCGGAAGCGACGCGGCGATGCTAAAAAATTACGGGCCCGAATTCGTCGATGCTCTAAAAGCCGATCGCAAAAGCATGTATTGGGCTGATTTGCTGCGCTCGGCATTTTTGGTCTTGCTCGCGGCCGGCGCACTGTGGCTGCTCTATAAGAACAAAATCGCACAGAAAACCGCGTTGATTATCGTCGGGATCGTGATGATCGGGGATTTGTTCTTCATCGACAAGAATTATGTGGATGGAGATGATTTCGTGGATGCGCGTGCCGTCGATGTTCCGTTCGAGCCGTCTCCGTCGGATCAATTCATCTTGAAAGACACGAGCCATTACCGCGTGTTCGAGATCAATGCGATCCACAATGCGAGAACGTCTTATTTCCATAAATCGCTTTCGGGTTACAGCGCCGTTCGTCCACGCAGGATGGAAAACTTACTGGAATATCAGATCGCTAAAAACAATCTTGAAGTGCTGAATTTGCTCAATACGAAATATGTGATCCAAGTCGATGAGAAAGGCGAGGAGTTCCCGATTCCGAATCCGGAGGCGAATGGAAACGCGTGGTTCGTAAAATCGACCAGAACCGTTACGACTGCCGATGCCGAGATGAAAGCGCTCGACAAGATCGATTCGAAAAACGAGGCCGTCATATTCAAAGATCCGTCCATGAAAGGCGTCGGCGTTCCGGCTACGTTTGCAAAAGACAGCGCAGCTACGATCACGGTCGAAAAATACGAACCGAATTACCTCAAATACCAAAGTAATAATGCGAACGATGGTTTCGCCGTATTTTCGGAAATCTATTACCCGAAAGGTTGGAAGGCGACGATTGACGGCAAAGACGCCACGATCTATCGCGCCGATTACACATTGCGCGCACTCCAGGTTCCGGCCGGTAAACACACGATCGAGTTCAAATTCGAGCCTCAGGTCGTGAAAACCGGAGGCACGATCGCGCTCGCAAGTTCCATAATTATGGCACTGCTCGCGGCGGGCGGAATTTATTACGAAAGAAAAAAGAACACCGAAATCTAATTGAAAAAGGTACTCATCATAACGTATTATTGGCCACCGGCCGGCGGTCCGGGCGTGCAACGCTGGCTGAAATTCGTGAAGTACCTTCCTGAATTCGGCATCGAGCCAATCGTCTACATCCCTGAGAATCCAACGTATCCGATCGTCGATGAAGCGCTTTTGGAAGACGTTTCCCCAAACGTTACGATCCTTAAAAAAAAGGTATTCGAGCCCTATGCGATTGCGGGCATGTTATCGAAAAACAAGGTAAAGAAAATGAGCGCGGGGATTATCCCGAACAGCAAAAAGCAAAGTTTTGCCGAGAAGATCGCGCTCTGGATCCGCGGCAATCTTTTTATTCCCGATGCGCGTGTATTTTGGGTAAATCCATCGGTGCGCTATCTTTCGAAATACATCGTCGAAAACGGCATCGACACGATCATCACGACCGGTCCGCCGCACAGCCTGCATCTCATCGGGCGCAAATTGAAGAAGAAACTCAACGTGAAATGGTTCGCCGATTTTCGCGATCCGTGGACGACGATCGGTTATCAAAAAGACTTGAAGCTTACGTTATTTTCAGAAGGCCTGCACAAAAAAATGGAGCGCAAGGTGCTGACATCGGCCGACCATATCATTGTTACCAGCGAAACCACGAAACGCGATTTCTCGGCCATTACGCGAAAGCCTATCGAGGTGATCACGAACGGTTTCGACAACGAGAAGTTCGCGCCCATGCCGCTTGACGACAAATTTTCGTTGGCGCACATCGGTTCGTTGCTGTCCGAACGAAATCCTGTGTTCCTGTGGCATGTCCTGACCGAACTCATCGATGAAATCCCGGGGTTTTCGGAGCATTTCGAATTGAAGCTCATCGGTACGTTAAGTCCCGAAGTTCTCGAATCGATCCATATATATCGACTGGACGAATTCGTGAACAATCCGGGTTACATTCCACATTCGCAGGCGATCGCGCAACAACGAAGTTCGCAGGTTTTGTTGCTTATCGAAATCAATTCGCTGCATTCCAAAAGCATCATTCCCGGGAAATTGTTCGAGTACATGGTTTCGGGCCGTCCGATAATTGCGATCGGTCCAAACGGTTCCGATTTCGCCCACATCATTACCGAAACCAACACAGGCGTTTTCATCGACTACGGCGGCAAGGAAAAACTCAAGGAAACGATTCTTTCGTATTATGAAACATTTCTCGAAGGAAACCTGAAAGCGGAACCTATCGGCCTGCAGAGATTTTCACGCCACGATCTTACTCAAAAACTCGCGCAACTGCTGCAATAATATGGGAATCGTCATCAACCAATCGATACGGAATACGGTCATCACCTACATTGGTTTTGGGATCGGCGCGGCGAATACGCTGTTCATGTATCCGCATTTTTTGGGTAAGACGTTTTATGGTTTGACGGGATTCTTGCTGTCGTCGGCGAATATCATCATGCCGTTGATGGCGTTCGGCGTCCACAATACGTTGGTCAAATTCTTTTCGGAGTACAAGACCGAAGATGAGAAAAACCGTTTCCTGACGTACATTTTACTGCTGCCGTTGCTGTTCATGGTTCCGCTTACGATCGTCGGTCTTTTAGCGTACGACGAAATCGCGGGAATCTGGTCGAAGGAAAACCCAATCATCCACGAATATTTCTGGCAAATTCCTGTAATCGGCATCTGCATGGGCTATTTCGAGATTTTTTACGCTTGGGTAAAAGTGCATCTGCAATCGGTTTTCGGGAGTTTTACGAAGGAAGTCTTGCTGCGGATTTTTATCACGATCGCTTTGTTTGCGGTATATTTCAAGGTGTTGTCGCCCGAAGAGTTCATCACGGCCACGATGTTCATTTACCTTTTGATTACGTTCGTGATGTTGTATTACGCGATGAAAGTCCGTGCGTTCAAAGTCGATTTGCGTTTCCCCGACAATAGAAAAGCGGTGTTCCGATATTCGATTTTCATCATTCTATCAGGCAGTATCGCCAATATGTTGCTCGACATCGACAAGAACATGATCGCGTACTATATGCATTTGGACAATATCGCGATCTACAGTGTGGCGATTTTCATTGCGACCGTGATTTCGGTTCCGAGCCGCGCCATGCACCAAATCACGTATCCGATTACCGCGAAACTCATGTCGCAAAACAAGATGGACGAGCTCAACGACCTGTACAAAAAGACTTCGATCACGCTGCAGATTGCGGGAGGTTTGGTGCTCGTCGGGATTCTGGTCAACATCAAACAGCTTTATCTGTTGTTGCCCGAATCGTATAGCGGTGGGATTTTCGTGGTGTTCGTAATCGGACTATCGAAGTATTTCGACTTGATTCTCGGAAACAACAATGCGATCATCTTCAACTCGAAATATTATCGCGCCGTGCTGGTCCTGGGCGTGTTGCTCGCAGCTACGATGATTGGATTGAACCGATATTTCATCCCCGAAATGGGAATCGACGGAGCCGCGATCGCGACATTGATCTCGATCACGCTTTACAGTCTGGCGAAGTTGATGTTCGTGGTTTTCAGGATGAAGTTGTATCCGTTTACCGTGCAGACGCTGTATTCGTTTGGGATTTTGGGCGTGACGTTCGTGTTGTTTTACTTCTGGGAATTTCCATTTCATCCGATACCGAATATCATTTTGAAGTCGATTCTGGTCGGCACTTTTTTTACTGCGGTAAATTATTGGCTTAGGATTTCGCCCGAAGTCAATCTGGTTATTGAGAAGGCGTTTTCGTTGTTGAGGAGAAAATAGTTTGTTCGAATACTGAGAAATTTTGGAACGATTTTCCGAACCGTTCTTTAGACAACGTAACACGTAACGTTTGGTCGAATCAGCGTGTTTTTCCGAACGAAAAATCCAAACTATCTCAATTGTTTTAGGGGTAAAAAAAAATCCCCGGAATCACTTCCGAGGACTTCACAAACCAACCAATCTAAACTACACTACTATTTTTTGACTTGCGTCTTGTTTTCAATCTTGTCTTTCGTGCCGTCGGCCTTGTAATAGTAATAATCTTCGTCATCACTATCGTTGTCGTATGAACCGCCTTGGTACTGACCGCCGTTGTTGTGCGGTTGGTAACTCCAAGAGCTTCCGTTTACCTGGCCTGTCGTTCCGATGATTCGGCCCCAGCGGTCATATTGGATACGCAATCCACCAATTTGGCTCAACGCGAAACGGTTGTAACTCATATAAACCGAACCGATTCTCTTGATGCGGCCGTAAGCATCATAATTCATGAACGTGTTCCCGATGCGTCGGATGCGACCTTGTGCGTCGTGCTCGATGCGGACTCCACCGTAGTTATCTTGTCCAGGGGCGCCATAAGTCGTATTGACTGTGTTGCGGCGACCTTTGTAGTAATACGTCGTCGTCTGGTTTTGGGTTGGGACGGTGTTGAAATCGAACTGACCGTCGGCGAAAACAAAGAACTCAATGCCTCTTTCGCGGAACACGATTGGTTCTGCATCGGCGATGGCTACCGGATTGTGGTTCGCTTCAAGAGAAATCATTTTCTCTGAGGCCTTCACTGAGCTTCCGATAAAGAAGACAGCGGTTACGAAAAGGGTAATTTTTTTCATGATCTTCAATCTTTGTGATTTGCCTACTCATTCGCTTTTCGGCTTTCGCGATCTGGTTGTTTTCTCAGATGTTTGACGCATTTCAAGTTGCGTGCCAAAAAAAATGCATGCGGTTTGAGTTATCCGTCGACAATCGGTTAAAAACGTTTGTAATCGTTTGTTTTTCAGAAAAATATCTAATCATAAAAAAATATTTTGAATCCTGATGTTTTAGTATATTCGCGTCGCAAACTACTATTACGACTACTATGCCCCGATTACTCCGAATTGTTCCTGCAGCGCTTGTCTTGCTGTTTTCAGGATTCGTGAACGCCCAGGCTTTCATTCCCAACTACAACGCCGTCGTGCAACAATGTTCCCAATCGAACATATTGACTTCGCTTACCGAATTTCAAAGTTTCGGAATTAAATACCGTGGAACGATCGCTCAGGCGAATGCGTTGAACTGGCTCAAAAATAAATACTTGAGTTACGGCTACACGGTTTCGCAAATGGTCGAGGATCCGTTTACGTATAGCGGCTCGACTTGCAAGAATTTGGTCGTCACTAAAATCGGGACCACGTATCCGAACACTTTCGTGATCATCGATGGCCATTATGATACTGTAAACGGCCCGGGAACGAACGACAATGGCAGCGGAACTGCCGTAATTCTTGAGATTGCACGTCTATTGAAAAACGTTCCGACGGAATACTCGATCAAGTTCATACACTTCGCAGGAGAAGAAGACGGTCTCATCGGCAGCGAACATTATGTGAATAATGT
The DNA here is from genome assembly GCF_004211145.1 of Flavobacterium sp. Classification (GTDB taxonomy): domain Bacteria; phylum Bacteroidota; class Bacteroidia; order Flavobacteriales; family Flavobacteriaceae; genus Flavobacterium. The sequence goes on from NZ_SEBS01000030.1 coordinate 49,012, forward strand.
GGTGAACGCGACAACTCCTAAGATGGACATCCGATTGTTGCTGAACCTCGACCAGGTCGGGGGCGTCGCCGGAGAAACCAATAACACGATTACCTGCGAGCGCGACCAAAGCAATAGTCCGAGCACAAATAACGCGGCTTCTGATGTCATGACGACCCAACTTGCGAACTGCATGGAATTGTATTCGGTGCTTGAAACGAATATCTCATTCGCCTATGCTTCCGATTATATACCGTTTGAAGACAACGGTGAAATCATCACGGGCCTGTATGAAACCAACGAATCGCCTTTTCCGCATACGGCCAATGACGTGCTCGCGAATATGGATCCGACGTTCGTTTATAACGTCGCGCAAGGTACGATCGGAGCGGCTTTGCACTTCGCCGTTGCGTGCCCGACTTGTAATCTCGCAACGGAATCGGTTACGGTCGACGCTGGCCTTTCAGTATATCCGAACCCTGCAAACAACGTGCTTTTCATCAATAAAGGTCAACTGAACGACTATTCGTATAAGCTCGTGAATGTGCTGGGGCAAACCGTCGCATCCAAAAATTTTAGCCAACCGCAACCTGAAGAACAACTCCCCGTCGGCAGTTTTGAAAAAGGACTTTACGTTTTGGTTGTAGAGTCGCACGGAAAAACGATCACGAAGAAAATAGTGCTTCAGTAAAAGTAGCACAATCGTAAAAAGGCTTTCTCACGGAGGCTTTTTTTGTGCCTCGTTGTTGCGTAACTTTAAGCGAAATAATTAAATCTCGCATCATGGGCAAAAAGAAGAACAACCAAAGTGTTTTCGAAATATTCGCATCTAAAGTCACAAAAGCTACAGGAAGTACGGGCGCGTTTTTGGTCGCGTTCGCCGTGGTGATCGTTTGGGCGGTCACCGGGCCTGTTTTCAATTACTCTGAAACCTGGCAACTCGTGATCAACACCGGAACTACGATCGTCACGTTCCTGATGGTCTTCCTGATCCAGAAGTCGCAGAATAAAGATTCGATGGCGATTCAAATCAAACTCAATGAACTCGTCGCATCCCACGAATTTGCGAGCAACCGATTGATCGATGTCGAGGATTTATCGGAAAGGGAACTGCAAACGATCCACAATTACTATATGAAATTGAGCCATTTGTGCAAAAATGAGGATTCGCTTTTTCAGACGCATTCGATTGAAGAGGCTGAGGAAATCCATGAGATCAAACATAAGAAGCGCAAGAAACTCAAAACCGATTCGGGTAAACTTTGATTACCGTTGAGATTTTTGGACGTAAGCCCATTCAATATTTTACTCTTTGTTGAATTGATAGAATTCTTCGGTAAGATTTTTAACATTTAGAACATCAAGAGCATTAAGTTCGGTAAGAAATCTAATCCTTGATGAACTTAATGCTCTTAATGGTTAAAAAACAGATTAAAGTTTGTCCTTGAGATATTTCCCTGTGATCGAAGCCTTGTTTTTCACGACTTCCTCAGGTGTTCCGACGGCTAAAATCTTACCGCCGTTTTCACCGCCTTCAGGCCCGAGGTCGATCAGGTAATCGGCGCATTTTATCAAATCGAGGTTGTGCTCGATCACGATAATCGAATGTCCCTGGTCGATCAACGCGTCGAATGATGCCATTAATTTATTGATGTCGTGGAAATGCAATCCGGTCGTCGGTTCATCGAAAACGAACAATGCCTTTTCTTTCGTCGCGCCTTTCACGAGGAACGATGCGAGTTTGATGCGTTGTGCTTCTCCGCCCGACAATGTCGACGACGATTGCCCGAGTTGCACGTAACCCAACCCGACATCTTGAAGCGGTTGCAGTTTCTGTGTGATTTTCGTCTGCTTGTGTTCCTTGAAAAAGGCGACTGCATCGTCGATCGTCATCGTCAAAACGTCATCGATGTTCTTTCCTTCAAAATTGACTTCGAGGATTTCTTTCTTGAATCGCTTGCCGCTGCAGGTTTCGCAAGGCAGTTGGACGTCGGCCATGAAAACCATTTCGACGTTGATAGAACCTTCGCCTTTGCAGGTTTCGCATCGGCCTCCATCGACGTTGAACGAGAAATGTTTGGCTTGGTAACCGCGGATTTTCGAAAGTTTTTCTTTTGCAAACAAATCGCGTATGTCGTCGTAAGCCTTGATGTACGTGACGGGATTCGACCGTGAACTGCGTCCGATCGGATTTTGATCGACGTATTCGATATGTCGGACCTTATGGTAATAACCGCGCATTTCCGAGAATTGTCCCGCTTTTTCACCCGCGCCTTCAAGCTGTTTTTGCATGGCCGGAAACAGGATTTTCTTGACGAGCGTACTCTTTCCCGAGCCCGAAACGCCCGTGATTACGGTCAACACCTCGAGCGGAAATTTCACGTCGACGTTATGCAGGTTGTTTTCTCGCGCTCCGAGGATTTCGATATAATTGTTCCACTTGCGGCGCGTTCTCGGTGTCTTGATCTCGAGTTCGCCGTTCAGGTATTTGGCCGTGAGCGAATCGGCTTTGAGGATTTCGTCATAGGTTCCGTAAGCGACGAGTTCACCGCCGTGCGTTCCCGCTTCCGGCCCGATGTCAATGATTCTGTCGGCGGCCTTCATGATGTCTTCGTCATGTTCGACGACAATTACAGTATTGCCCAGATCGCGAAGTGAAATCAGGACTTTTATGAGTCGTTCGGTGTCTTTCGGATGCAGGCCGATGCTGGGTTCGTCGAGAATGTACATCGACCCGACGAGCGAACTTCCAAGCGATGTCGCGAGATTGATGCGCTGCGATTCACCGCCCGACAACGAAGCCGAATTTCTATTTAACGTCAAATAATCAAGCCCCACTTCCTGCAGGAAACTCAAGCGGCTGTTGATTTCGACGAGCAGTCGTTTGGCCACTTTCTGGTCGAATTCCGACAGCTTGATTTCGGTGAAAAACGGCACCAATTTCTTGATCGGCATGTCGACCAAATCTGAAATCGTCCTGCCGTCGATCTTCACGTAATTCGCTTCGGGGCGCAGGCGTTTTCCTTTGCACGACCAACATTTCGTCTTTCCGCGATAACGCGACAACATCACGCGGTTTTGGATCTTATAGTTTTTTTCCTCGAGTTCCTTGAAGAACGCATGCAATCCCGTAAAGTATTTGTTGCCTTTCCAAACGAGCTCTTTTTGGGCATCAGTGAGTTCGAAATACGGTTTGTGGATCGGGAAATCGAAATGGTAGGCGTTGTTCACCAATTGATCGCGGTACCAGCCCATGCTTTCGCCACGCCATGCGTAAATCGCGTTTTCATAGACTGACAACGTCGTATTCGGGATGACCAACTCTTCGTCTATGCCGATCACGTTTCCATAGCCTTCGCAAACCGGGCACGCGCCGTACGGGTTGTTGAAACTGAACAAATGCACGTTCGGCTCCAAAAACGTCATCCCGTCGAGCTCGAAATTGCTGCTGAACGTGAATCGTTTTTCGCCGTCGGCCTCTTGAAGGTAGAGTTCACCCTTTCCTTCGTAGAATGCGGTTTGGACGGCGTCCGACAATCTATTGTAAAATTCTTCCTCGTCTTTCACGACGATTCGGTCAATGACGAGCAACACGTCTTTATCATCGAGACTGTGTTGGTCGATTTCGTCGAGCCTCAGTGTTTCCTTGTCGACCAAAATCCTTGAAAAGCCTTGTTGGAGCAACACTTTCAGCTTGTCTTCGAGCGCGCGCCCGTTTTCGAGATGGATGGGCGCGAGTAGGAGCAGGCGCGTTTCGTCGGTGTAACTCTTAACCGCATCGACGACATCGCTCACCGAATCTTTCTTGACTTCGAGTCCGGAAACCGGTGAATAGGTCTTTCCGATTCGCGCGAAAAGCAGTTTCAAGTAATCGTAGATCTCTGTCGATGTTCCCACGGTCGAACGCGCATTGGTGGTATTGACTTTTTGCTCAATCGCGATCGCGGGCGCGATTCCTTTTATGTATTCGACTTTCGGTTTGTCGAGTCGGCCCAAAAACTGGCGCGCATACGAGGAAAGACTTTCCACGTAACGGCGTTGCCCTTCGGCATACAAGGTGTCGAAAGCCAGGCTCGACTTTCCTGAACCTGAAAGTCCGGTGATCACGACGAGTTCGTTTCGCGGTATGGCGACGCTCAAATCCTTTAGATTGTGGATTTGCGCGCTCTTTATAATGATGTTCTTTTTGGGTTCTAAGGTGCTGAAATCAGGCTGCATAGTCAATTTTCGATAGGAATGCAAAGGTAGCGAATTCCGATGCCATTAAAAATTGCCATTAACACCATTTTGGTACGGTTATAGATTGTTAAAAATGCAATGTTGTTCGTCGAACTTCGTCGATTATGAGCAAAAAGACCATAAAATCAAGTTAATTTGCCGCTTTATTGTCCAACACTTGTTAATTTTTCAGTTTTTATTTGCACATTAAAAATAAATAGTATTACATTTGGTTATTCATTCACTTTAATTTAACAGACGCCTATTACGCAAAAATACTTTTTAAGAGATTCTTAGATTTCAACCAAAAACTAAAAGGTATTTTTATGGCTACTGTTAACACCCCCGACGCAATATTGGTCAAGAACTACGTAGCTGGCGACGAAAACGCTTTGGCTACTTTGATCAACAGGCACCAATCAAAGATTTATGGTTTTATCTATTCGAAGATTTCCGACAGGGATATTTCGGACGATATTTTCCAGGACACATTCATCAAAGTCATCAAGACGTTGAAGTCGAATTCGTATAATGAAGAAGGAAAATTCCTGCCTTGGGTCATGCGGATCGCGCACAACCTCATCGTGGATCACTTCCGTAAGACGAAGAAAATGCCGATGTTCCGCGAAACCGAAGAGTTTTCGATCTTCTCGATCATGAGCGACAACGCGCCGAACATCGAAAGCCAAATCATTACGACGCAAGTCGAGGACGATCTTAAGAAACTCATCCACGAGCTTCCGAAAGACCAGCGCGAGGTACTTGAAATGCGGATCTATCAGGATTTGTCGTTCAAGGAAATCTCTGAAATCACGGGCGTGAGCATCAATACAGCTCTTGGGCGTATGCGCTACGCACTTATGAATTTGAGAAAAGTGATAGACAAGCATCAAATTATTTTGACGAATTAACAATATTCCGGAAGCTCGTGCGTTTTATTGGAAACAAACGCATATAACATGGCAAAAATTTACACTTCAAAACCATTAGCAGCTTCTAAAATGTTACCAAAAAAAGAGACCATCAACTTTTTGCTGAGCTATTCGAAAGCTTTGACCATCCAGAAAAAAGGAAATATGGTTTTTGAAAGCATTGCTAATTAAAATTTGGATCCCGCGGCATGAAAATGTTAGCGGGATTTTTATTTCTTAACCAACGCGACGCATCATGAAAAAAACACTTGCGATTATCTCGGCTTTTTTGGTTCTGGGTTGTGCATCCGATGATTCGTCCAACGACGTTTCCATGTTGCCCGGCCTTAATTATTACAAATTCACTTCGGCCCATAACGCCCGTCTGTTGAACACGACCTTGAACAAAGGAAAGATCATTTCGTTCAGCAATCAGTCGGGCCAAATGATACGTTATAAAGTCGCGGCGCGTTTCAAAGGGAGATCGGCTGACGTTTCCGGGGATTTTTCAGGCGGCGGGATCACGAATTTTTATTACGACGAGCAACGGGTCAGTCTTGAATCGCTGGATTTCGTTGAAAGCCAAAATTCGGGTATGAGCTTCACGATCTTCAAAAACAGCGCGTCGGGTTTGAAGGCGAGATTCTTTTTGGATCGTTGGAACGGGCAATCCGAGGATTTCGTGATTTCGAATATCGATGGTTTGCTCCAGGCTTTTTCGGCCAATGGCAAAACTTATCCGAAAGTGATTGTCATCAATTCCAATTCTGACGATTCGGTCGTCGTCGACGGTTTTCCTAAAAATGCGATCACGGTTTATTACGATCTCAATTACGGAATCGTCGGTTTTGATGACCTCGATGGCAACGAATGGCGTCGGAACTAATTTTTAAGGTGCTTCTTATAATAGTCGTTGAGCACTGACTTTCGTCCGATGGTGCGCGTTATGATGTCTTTCTCAGGATTCCAGCCGCGCGCCGGCGAATATTGCCTTCCGTAGTAAATTATCTGTAAATGCAGTTTGTTCCACAATTCCTCCGGGAACAACTTCTTGGCGTCGCGCTCGGTTTGCTCGACGCTTTTTCCATTCGACAGATTCCAGCGATACATCAATCTATGGATGTGCGTATCGACAGGGAACGCAGGATGCCCGAACGCCTGCGACATCACGACGCTCGCCGTTTTATGTCCGACGGCGGGAAGTTCTTCAAGATCGGGAAAGTTGCTCGGGACGTTGCCGTCGTGTTTCTCGAGCAAAATTTTCGACAGGCCGTGGATGCCTTTTGATTTCATGGGCGACAAGCCGCACGGACGGATGATGTCCTGGATTTCCTCGATCGACAATTTTACCATTTCCTCAGGCGTATCGGCTTTCGCGAACAACAAGGGTGTGATTTGGTTCACGCGCACGTCGGTACATTGGGCCGACAACAAAACCGCGATCAATAATGTGTACGCATCTTTATGGTCGAGCGGAATCGGAACTTCGGGGTACAATTCCTCAAGGGTTTTTATTACAAACGCGGCGCGGTCCTTACTTGTCATTTCACTACTTTTGGGCAAATGTAATTTTTAGGCGCGAACGCGCAAAGGCGAACTCGATTTATGTGGACAAGCATTTTTAGATACATGTGGAAAACGGCCCGAAACTCGCGACGCGCCAAAAGCAACGACAACACTATGACAACACTCAAAAAAGGCGACGAAGCTCCGGATTTTTCGGCCGTCGACCAAAGCGGAAACACGCACAAACTCTCGGACTACAAAGGTAAAAAACTGATCGTTTTCTTTTATCCGGCCGCGAATACGCCGAGCTGCACGGTCGAGGCCTGCAATTTGCGCGATAATTATCAAATGTTGAAGGACAAAGGGTATGAATTGCTCGGAGTAAGCGCCGATACGCAAAAGAAACAGGCGAATTTCATCTCAAAGTTCAACCTGCCGTTCCCATTGCTCGCCGACGAAGACCACGCGGTCATCAAGGCGTTCGGTGTCTGGGGCCCGAAAAAGTTCATGGGACGCGAATTCGACGGCATTCACCGCACGACGTTCGTAATCGATGAAAAAGGCGTCGTTGAGAATGTGATCGAGAAGGTTGTGACGAAGGATCATGCGGCTCAGATTTTAGGGTAGACGAATGACTAAAGACGAATGACAAAAGAGCAATGAACTTTCTGTCGGTTAGGTTTTAGAAAATAAAAAAACGGAAGATCTAATCAGGTCTTCCGTTTTTCTATTATATAAGACGAGTATCGTTAGTCATTCGTCTTTAGTCGTTCGTCAATTTAATTCGTCTCCTCCAAAATCTTATTCGGATCATACCCAAACAAATGATGTTCCTTGATGAGTTCCGCGATACCTTTCGGCAGCATTTCCTCCCAGCCGTGTTGGCCTTTCGTAATCATCTTGAGTACGACGCGTGAGAAAACTTCGAGGTTGTGCGGATCGAAATCGTCGATGTCGATGACCTTTCCGTTGAACTTGAAGAACTTGTAAAGCTCTTTCATTCGCGGATGTACTTTGAGGTTTTCAGACGTGATCAATTCTCCGTCTTCGCCGATCATCGGATATAGGAAAACCTTCAAATCGCGGTAGAACAATTTTCCGAACGCTTCGAGGATTCCGCCGCTCAAATGGCGATAATATTTTTCGTCGAAGATGTCGACCAGGTTGTTCACGCCCATGGCCAATCCCATACGCGCCTTTGTGTAGTTCGAGAAATATTCGACCACTTTGTAGTATTCCTGGAAGTTCGAGATCATTACGGTTTGTCCGAGCGAACATAAAAGTTCGGCCCTGTCCATAAAGTCGCGCTCGTCGATTTCCCCGTCGGAACGCAGGTTCGAAAGCGTAATCTCGAAAATCACGAGTGTGTTTTTTGAATCGACCTTGCTTTCCTCGAGGAACATCTTGAGCGATTTCTCGTACATGTCCATGTTCACGACCGTTACCGGACGGAAACTTCCTCTCAGTGCAAGTATATTTTTCTTGTATAAAATCGAAGCGGGAAGAATGTTGTTTCCGTCGGGATCGAACATCACCGCGTCGGTCATTCCGTTTTTAACGAGTTGGAGCGACATTAATCGGTTGTCGACATCGGCGAAACGCGGCCCGGAAAAGTTGATCGTGTCGATCTCCAATTGGTCCTTATCCAAATGATCGTACAGGTAACGCAACAATTTCTTCGGATCGTTGTGTTTGTAGAACGCGCCGTAAATCAGGTTCACACCCAGGATTCCAAGCGTTTCCTGTTGCAGGCGCGCGTCGGTTTCCTTGAATCGGATGTGGATAATGATTTCGTTATAATCTTCGTCAGGCTCGATCTGGTATTTGATTCCGACCCAACCATGGCCTTTGAACTGTTTCGCGAAATCGATCGTCGCGACCGTGTTGGCATATGAAAAGAAGAGTTTGCTCGGGTGTTTTTCACGGCTCAAACGCTTTTCGATGAGCATGACCTCGTGCGAAAGCATTTTCTTGAGGCGGCTTTCGGTTACGTAACGTCCGTCGTTTTCAGATCCGTAGATCGCGTCACTAAAGTCTTTGTCGTAAGCCGACATCGCCTTGGCTATCGTCCCCGAAGAACCTCCCGAACGAAAGAAGTGGCGCACCGTTTCCTGGCCCGCACCGATTTCGGCGAAAGTTCCGTATATATTCTCGTTCAGGTTAATGCGAAGCGCTTTGTCCTTGATCGAAGGAATCTGCTCAATCGCCTTGTCGCCTTTCAGCGTAAAACCGTCATCTCTTAGCATAATCGTTGAAATTCCTCGCAAAGTTAAATAAAAATGCAACGAAATGAAATTCAATAGTCTTATTTTTGTATAAAATTAACTGCATTGAACATTTGGTTTTTAGGCACGGGAACTTCTCAGGGAATCCCGGTAATCGGGAGCGATCATCCTGTTTGCAAAAGCACTGACAGCCGCGACAAAAGGTTGCGCGTGTCGGTTTGGCTGCATTGGGAGAATCATTCGTACGTGATCGATTGCGGTCCCGATTTCCGTCAACAAATGCTTACATCCGATTGTAAACGTTTGGACGGAATTCTTTTTACGCACGAACACGCCGATCACACGGCCGGCCTCGACGACATTCGTCCGTTCTTTTTCCAACAGGGAAATATTCCGGTTTACGGGCACAGGCGCGTGTTGGAAAATTTGGCGCAGCGTTTCGATTATATTTTTTCGGACGTCGATAAATATCCCGGAGCGCCGTCGGTAAACCAATATGAAATCAGGAATAATGAACCGTTTGCCATCGGAAATAAAACTGCAATTCCAATCGAAGTCTGGCATGCGAAGCTACAGGTTTTTGGTTTCCGAATCGACGATTTCGCCTATCTGACCGACGTGAAAATCATATTTGAAGAGGAAATCGAAAAGTTAAAAAACCTCAAAGTTCTCGTCATCAACGCGTTGCGCGAAGAATCGCACGACAGTCATTTCAATTTGCAGGAAGCGCTCGATTTTATAAATTTGGTACGGCCGGAACGCGCTTATTTGACGCACATCAGCCATATGCTGGGCTTTCACGCCGACGTCGAGAAGAAGTTGCCGCCGAACGTTTTCCTTGCTTACGATAACCTAGAAATCAAACTGACATGAAAAAATCACTGTTCCTTTATTTGTTCATCATCGCTGTCATCATGAACGTGTTCACGTATGCGTATTTCAGCAAAAAGGAAAAATCGGAAACCGCTCGCCTCGAAGCTCAGGTAAAGAAAGCGAACGACAGCATCTTGGTGTTGTACAACAAATGGGACGACGAAGCATATTTTTCGATCGAGCACAACCAGAATGCACAGGAATACATGGAAAAGTACGACGTGAAAACGCTTGTCAAGAAATTGACCGACGACATCATGACGCTCAACGGAAAGGAAAAAGGAAATCCGCTCGTGCCATACGACCAGATAAATGCCCAGAAATTCATCATCAACAAAGTCAAGGTGATCAACCACCGTTGGATCATCGCCGATTTCAGCGACGGGAAAGTCTGGGGCGAGGTGTTGCTTAAATATTTCATCGAAGCCGACGAAACCGTTACGTTCGAGCGCATCGAATCGCAGTTATACCAACCGCAAACTACGGCTCAATAATTACGAAGCCGGCTTATTTTCGTCAAGCCAGTTCCTGAAATCAAAGAAGTTTTGAGGTGCGACACCATGTCCCACTGGATATTCCTTGTAAACCGATTTGATTCCCAACGCGTCGAGTTGCGGTTTCGCTTTGCGCGCCCAATCGACGGGAACGACCTGATCGACCGATCCGTGTGAGATGAAAAAACGCAAATCCCCGAACGCCTTGTTTTCAAAACCGTCGGCGACAATTTCCATATTCAAATAACCGCTCATCGCAGCGACCTGTTTTATTTTCTCGGGATGCGAAAGCGCGACAGCATAGCTCAGGATCGCGCCCTGGCTGAATCCGACAAGCGTGATCTGGTTTTCGTCGATCGCATACGCCGAAAGCAATTCGTCTATGAAAGTCGAAATCATTTCACGTGATTCGCGCGCTTGCCCGAGATCCGAAAATTTCTTTTCGTCGCCCGTGAAATTGATCGCATACCAGGCGTAACTTCCAAAATTCAATGTGTAAGGAGCGCGTGCCGAAATCACGTAATACTCCGCCGGAAGTTCTGACGCGAACGAGAACAAATCTTCCTCATTACTCCCGTAGCCGTGCAGCAGCAACAACAGCGGATTTTTTTCTTTCTTTATTTTGGGCTCGCGAACGAGGTGTTGCAACGATAATTCCATCAGATAGTTTTGAGTGCGCGTTGAAAAAATTTGCCGAGAAGCGGAACCGGAGTCATTTCGCCACGAACGGCCGTCGTGATTCCGTAACCCCAAAGCACGGCCACGAAAAGATACATCGGTGTTGAGATCATCCAGCTGTCGAAGTTACTCACAAGCAATCCGAGACAAATGAAAGTCAGTGACAATCCCACGGCCTGACGGATGTGAAACGCCGCGAACGGATTTTTGTCCTCAGAATTCATCGACATCGCAATCAACGCGCCAACGAGCAAAATATAACTCGTGATCGCCGCCGATTTTCCCTTTTCTACGATTGGATCGATCATGCCAAGACGAGTTTTGATTGGTTGTAACTCCCGAAGACTTTCCCTTTCATTTTGGTTCCGAAGAAAGCTGAATTCTTCGATTTTGAGAGTATGTTTTCTTTTGTGAACGTCCAGTCGGAGTCTGTTGTGAAGAATGTCAGGTTCGCCGATTCTCCTTCTGAAATCGAAGTCGACGTAATTCCAAAAATCTTCTTGCCCGACGTTAATTTGTCCACGATCGTTTCGACCGGAAGCACCGTGAGCAAAGCCCCGAACGCACTTTCCAATCCGATCGTGCCGTTTTTTGCGAGGTCGAATTCCATTTTCTTGTGTTCGATGTCGATCGGGTTGTGGTCAGTCGTGATGCAATCGATCACGTTGTCTTTGATACCTTTGAGCAACGCTTTTCGGTCGGATTCGGTGCGCAACGGCGGCGTGACTTTGAAGCGCGTGTCGAATCCCTGGAGTTTTTCGTCGGTCAAGACCAAATGATGTATGGAAACACTGCACGTCACGTTCAAGCCTTTCGCTTTGGCTTCTTTTATGAGTTGTACCGATTTCGCCGTGGAAATTGTCGGGATGTGCAATTTTCCGCCTGCGTATTCGAGTAGATAGAGATTTCGCGCGATCATGAGTTCTTCGGCGAGATTCGGGATACCTTTTAATCCGAGGCGCGTCGCGACGATTCCCTCGTTTGCGATTCCGTTTCCTTTCACGCTCGAATCCTGTGAGTATGCGATCACCAATCCGTCGAAATCCTGATTGTATTGGAGCGCGAGTTTCAAAAGGTTCGCGCTTTCCATGTTTTTGTTGTAGTCTCCGAACGCGACTGCGCCCGCATTTTTCATATCGAACAGTTCGGCCAAATCGTTGCCTTCGCTTTTTTGAGTGAGCGCGCCGATCGGGAACAATTCGGTAGCGAAACCTATTGATTTGCTTTTTACGAACGCGACCTGGGATTGGTTGTCGATCGTCGGGAGTGAATTCGGTTGAAGCGCGACGCCCGTAAATCCTGACTTTGCGGCCACGTTGAGACCGTTCGCGATGGTTTCCCGATCTTCGAATCCAGGTTCGCCCAACGACACGCTCGTATCGAACCAACCCGGCGAAACGCAAAGGTTGTCGCGTTTCAGTTCTTCTAAATTATCTGTATTCTTCAGGCTTTTTGCGATCTTGGAAATCTTTCCGTCCAAAATCAGGATGTCGGCCACTTCGTTGTGGAACTTGCTTGCGGCATCGACGATCCGGGCTTTTCTGATGATCAGGTTCATTTTACGAATTTTTGTATCAGTAGTTCAAGGGTTAAAAACAGGAGCGCGAGCAACACGAACCATTTCCAGATGTCGTTGTTCGTGCGGTCTTGCTGTAGTGTGTCGAAAACCGATTCGATGGAGTCGATCACTTTATAGTCGCTGAGCAAGGCGTCGTTCGCGTTCAGGTCGCCTTCGCTTCGGTTATAATTGAAGCCGATGGTGCGCAACAGATTTTCCTTGTTGAAAACGCCGAAATTTCCGGCTTGCTGCGGATAATCGTTGAACGTGAGTTTTACCTTGTTATTCAAGATTTGTTGTACGGGAATAAACTTCTCGTCGGCGTTCCTGACTTCGACGATTTCATCTTTCGCAAGATTTGCGTCGAGGATAAACGGTTGGTTGTTTCCGATAGTTAGCGCCAAAACTCCCGTCTTTTGAGCGTTTTGCGCCATGTTGTAAAACGTCGGAACGATCAATGGAGAATTTTTGAAGTTCGAATTTTCGACCGAAATCGCAGCTGAAAATACGTAGACATTCGAAACTGCAGTCGAGATCGCCGTCAAAAATGCGCTTTGGTCGTCGAAACTCAAGATAGGAGCCGAGGCTGAAGAAACCGCGAACGACGAGCTCGCTTTCGGGTATTGGAAATTGTCGATTTTCTTCTCGAATACAGATGCGTACAACGGATGGTTGAACGCGATTTTCGTCACGAGTTTCTCATCGGGGCGAAATGATTTGAATTGCAAGGAACCGAACCCGGCCATGAATGCGTTGAGGTTTGCGACCGTGCTTTGCGATGATGGGATCAGCACGATGTTGCCGCCTTTTTGGGCGAACGCTTTCAACGTGGTCTGCAATGCCTGCGGGATGTCGGCCAACTCGTTGAGCACGATCACATCCTGTTTTTCGATCAGGTTGTAATCGAGGCTTTGGAGCGGAAAGTTCACATAATTGAATTCGTCCTGCGTATAAATTTTCGACAGGAAAGCGCTTTGGGTCGCGTCTCCGATGCTGATCACGTTCGTTTTTTCAGGTTTCGAGATGCTGAAAAACAATTCGTTGTCGTACGCCAATCCGTTGTCGGTGATCGAAACATAACCGTTGAAATCGGCTTTCGGGATCGTAAAATTCATCGTTTTTTGAGCCGAGTCGAACTTCGCTATGGTTTTCGCGGCGAGCTTCCCATTGTTGTAAAGCGCGATCGGGACTTCGCGTCCGGTTTCTCCATACGATGACAATTTCACGCCGACTTCGTAGAAATTATCCATCGTTTGGTTCAGGTAGACGCTGTCGACAGCCACGTTGTTTTTCTGCTCCGACTTCGGGATGATGAAAAACGTGTTCGATTCTTTGTCTATTCCGTTGAGTTGTTTCTGTTCGAGGCCTGCGGCGTCGGTAATCACGATAATATCTTTCGCGAACGGTGATTTGCGCGCATTCACTTTCGCGATCAGATTGTCGAGTTGGAAAGGCGCCGCGCTGTATTTTAGGTTTTGGAGTTCTTTTTGGATCGACTTGATGTCGGTATTCCAGAAACTTTCGATGTTCGTTACCAATGAGAATGTTCGCGTCTCAGGCGTATGTTCGAGCAAATCCTCGACAGCGCGCCTCAAGAGTTCGCCTTTTTGACCTTTGGCCTGCATCGAAAATGAATTGTCGAGCACGATGTACATTTCGTTCGTGATGCTTTTGCTGTCTTTCGCCTTGAAAAACGGCTGGGCGAATGCGATGATGATGCACGCGAGCAATAAAAGTCTCGTCGCGAGCAATAACCATTTCTTGATGCGCGAGCTTTTGCGCGTTTGGATTGAAAGTTCCTTGAGGAATTTGACGTTCGTGAAATATTGTTTCTTGAAACGTCGCAATTGAAATAAATGGACGATAATTGGAATAACCAGTAGGAAAAGGAAGTAAAGGATTTCCGGGTGTCTGAACTGCATTCCGCTTTTTAGTTGTCAAAAATACGCATTTTTTATGATTGGAACGGGAGCGATTTTCGATTTTAAAAACTACTTTTGAACATAACCTATTTGTAATGAAACGCACTTCGATCTTACTTTTTTCGCTACTTATTTCAAGCGCAATGACTGCCCAAAAAAAATACAACCTTTTGATTGGAACATATACGAATTCGTGCGAGAGCAAAGGGATTTACGTATTCGACTACAATCCTGAAACCGCCGAAACCAAACAAAAATCATCGACTGGCAAAACGATAAATCCGAGTTTTCTCGCGGTTTCGTCCGACAAAAAAAATATCTACAGCGTAAACGAGGACGGCAAAAATAGCAAGGTCAGCGCGTTTTCGTACAACGCGAAATCGGGCGAGATGCTGCTTCTTGGGACCCAGGATGCAATGGGCGCCGATCCGTGTTTTATTTTGGACGATGCGAAAAACGTGTTGACGGCGAATTATTCGGGCGGAAGCATTTCAGTTTTCAAGAAGAAAAGCGGCGGCGGATTGACGCCATCGGTGCAAGTCATTGCGCACGAAGGTCACAGCGCGAATGCGAAACGACAAGAAAGCCCGCACGTTCACATGGTGCAATTTTCGCCCGACAAAAAGTTCGTATTCGCGAACGATTTGGGAACCGACCGCATCTACGTGTATCGCTATTATCCAGATGCCGAGAAGAAAGTGCTCGAATTCCAGGATACGATTCCGATCAAGACGGGAAGCGGGCCGCGTCATTTGGCTTTTCATCCGAATGGCAAAAATGTCTACCTGATCCAGGAACTCGACGGCACGATCACAGCGTTCAATTATGCCGACGGAAAAGCGAAACGCATCCAGGAAACCACGATCGTAAAACCTGATTTCAAGGGTGAAACGAGCGCCGCCGACATTCATATTTCGTCCGACGGCAAGTTTTTATACGCGACGAACCGCGGCGATGCGAACACGATCTCGACATTCGCGATCCAGGAAAACGGAAAGTTGACTTTTAAGGAAACGATTCAAACGACGGGAAAAGGCCCACGGAATTTCACTTTGAGTCCTGACGGGAAGTTTGTTTTGGTCGCGCACCAATATTCGAACAATGTGGTGATTTTCAATCGCGATGAAGTGACGGGATTGTTGACCGACAGCGGGAAACGCATTGAATTGTGCGCGCCGGTTTGTTTGGTTTTTGATGAAGTGGAATAAAAGGTATTTTTTGAACAATTAAGATAGTTAAGGTCAGTTAAGCTTAACTATTCTTAACTATCTTAATTGTTCAAAATCAATTTAATTATTTCTTTTTATTCCGCTTAGCCGATTGCGTGCGCAACAAATTCCTGTTCACCGAACCCGACGTTTTCTTCTTCGTTTTCGAAGGCCCGCCCAAGTTTACTTTCTTATTCTTCGCCGATTTTTCATGGTGTGACGCGCCGCCCGTAAGCTTTACCTTTTTCATGAGGAACTTCACTTTCTCCTTTTCCTTTTCAGGCCCGATGAGAAGCGTCGAAATTTCAACTTCCTGCGGCAGATCCAGGTTTTTTATTTCCCTGTTCATGAGTAATTCGGCTTCGATGCGAATGTCTTCCTCTCGGGGCGCGACGAATGAAATTGCGGTTCCGCTTGCGTCGGCGCGCCCTGTTCGCCCGATTCGGTGCATGTATTGTTCGGGGATTTCGGGCATCTCGAAGTTGATGACGTGCGAGATGTTCGAGATATCGAGACCACGCGCCATGACGTCGGTCGTGATGATGCCGCGCAAGTTTCCGTCCTGGAAATCGGCCATCGTGTGCAAGCGGTAATTTTGGGATTTATTCGAGTGGATCACCCCGAATTGGTCAGGAAAATCAGCGTCGATCTTCTCGTGCAACATGTCGGCGATCTTTTTATTGTTTACGAAAACGAGCACGCGATCCAAGCTTTCATCGGTTTCGATCAGGTACTTTAGCAAATTCGCTTTGGTGTTGAAATTCGGAACCGGATAGACGAGTTGCTCGATTTTTTCAAGCGGCGTTCCCGATGGCGAAAGCGTGACTTCCTCGGGAAAATCGAAGAAGTCGTTCAAGACCGCATCGACATCGTCGGTCATCGTCGCCGAGAAAAGTATGTTTTGGCGTTTCGGTTTCATCATGGCGAGGATCGACGTCAATTGCGGTCGGAAACCAAGATTGAGCATTTCGTCGAATTCGTCGATGACCAATTTTTGCGTTTCATCGAATCGGATGTAATTGTCGAGCGCCAAATCCATGACGCGTCCCGGAGTTCCGACCAAAACGTCGATTCCCTGGAAAACTTCTTTCTTTTGTGTGTTGATGTTCACGCCTCCGTAAATCCCGAGCACGCGCACCGACATGTATTTCGTGACTTTTTCGACTTCCTCGACTACCTGGACGACGAGTTCGCGCGTCGGCACAAGGATTACGATTTTAGGCGTTTCAGTCGGTGTAAATTTGTAGAGTTTGAACAGCGGCAACAAGTACGCGAAGGTCTTTCCCGTTCCCGTTTGCGCGATTCCCATCATGTCGCGTCCTGACATGATCACGGGAAACGACTTGATCTGTATAGGCGTCGGCTCGTTGAAACCGAGCTCGTCGATGGCCTTTTGTACTGATTTCGGTAGGTTGAACTGTTCGAATCCCATTTTGTAATTTTTTGCAAAGATAGGGAATTGGATTGGTGCGAGGTAAAAGGTTTGAGGTTTAGGGTTCAGGGTTTAGGGTTCAGGGTTTCGGAAACTTCAACATTCGTTATTCGTTGATCGCTTTTCGACATTAATTATTTACTCTTATCCGATAAAAACGCTTTGTGCCTTCGTGCCTTCGTGTCTTTGTGGCAAGAAAAAAATGAATAATGAACAATGAATAATGAATAATGAATAATTAATAATGGATAATGGATAATGGATAATGGATAATGAGATTAGATAAGCATCAACAGCATCGCTGCGCTCATCGCAATCATCAAACCGTCTTCGATGATCGTTACAGTGCTCATCGGTAAATTGAAAACCGCTCCGAGGCACGCGCATTGGATTTTGCGTTTGTTCAAGACACTTCGTAAAACCCCGATAATGCTCAAACTCATTACGATCAACGTCACTGCATTCGTGACGATCGGGTTGAAATCAATCAGGAATGCGATGCCCAATGCCAATTCGATGAACGCATACAAATATGCCCAAGCCGGGAATTTTTGGGCAACGACGTCATACATGACATAACTTTCGGCAAAACCTTTTATGTTCAGCATCTTGAAAAACGAGAAGACCAAAAAGAATCCGGCCATGAAGTGTCGCATCGCCAACATTGCATCGAACTCGCCGTTGTTGAGCTGGGCGAGAAGTGTAATCGCCAAAATATAGCCGAAGATCAATAGGATCGGTTTGTAGGTCGCAAACCAACTCTTGGTTTCCTCTATGGTTTCGTTGTGGCTTGTAGCCGAGATTTGATATTTGCTTTCCTTTCCGCCCAAAGCGTCCTGCAATGTCGAAATGGAAACATGCGATTCCATCGAAACCTTTGCCGAACTGCTGTCCTTGGAAAGCTCATCGACCGTAATCCCGGGAACGAGCTGCAAATAATGTTTCACTTTGGCTTCGCAGCCCGAACAGGTCATCCCGGTAATTTGATACGTATGTGTCATGCTGCAAAGTTCGCGCAATTTCCGATACGATCGATTGCACAACTTTTGGAAGAATCTTCACTTTTACAGCGAATCGAGCGGTTGGCGTTTTAGGTTGGAGGCCTTGAATTCGGTTGGCGTCTGTGATGTGATTTTTTTGAATTGTCGCGTCAGATGGGACGCACTTCCGTAATTTAATGCGAATGCGATCTCATTCAAGTTGAGTTCGCCGTATTCCAAAAGTTCCTTGACGCGCTCGATTTTTTGCATGATGTAAAATTGCTCGATAGTCGTGCCCGTTTGTTTCGAAAATGCATTGCTCAAAAACGAATAGTCGTGGTTCGTTTTGTCGCTCAAAAATTCGGACAGATTGACGTTGATTTCGTTGTTGCGATTGTGGACCAGATCGACGATCAGGTTCTTGATTTTTTCGGAAAGTCGGGATTTCGGGTCGTCGATGAGTTCGAAACCTTTTGCCTGAAGCGATTCGTCGAGCGTCACTTTTGTTTCGTCCGAAAGATTTTCAGTGATTTCAACTTCTCCTAAAGTAATCGAAATAGGCGTCAACCCGAGATTTTCGAGAGTCGATCCGACTGCAGTCTTGCATCGGTCGCACACCATATTTTTAATGAAAAGCCGCATTCGTGTTTTTTGCAAAGTTACGCCTAAGCGAATGTGATAGCGTTAAAATTTTTCGAAAACACCGAGCCCGAATAAGGCGAAATCGTATTTCACGGGATCGATCGGGTCAAGTTCACGCAATTTGGCATCGAGTTCGGCAAGTGCTTTCGCATCGTTTTGTTTTCGCGTGAGCAAGCCTAACTTGCGTGCGACATTTCCCGAATGGACGTCAAGCGGACACGACAATTGTGAAGGCGAAATCTGTTTCCAAATACCAAGATCGACGCCTTTGTTGTCCTGGCGCACCATCCAGCGCAGGAACATGTAGCTACGGGTTATTTTTGTGGCTACCTTTACCGCTGTAAATTTACGCCATTATGATTTGTGCTTTATGTCTTGAGGAAAAACAACCAAGACCCAACACCCATTACTTTAGCGACTTCTTAATCAAGAATGCACTTAATGAGGATGGGAAAAGTGATAGGGAAAAGGGTATGTATTGGTCAATAGATACCGAAAGTCCAACGGTTGATTTCAACTTCCAAAGAAACGCCAGCCCCATTAAACTTGAGAAATTATTTGGAAGGCAAACAACAGATGAAGAAAACGAGAAATCAAAATCTCAAATCATTTATTCTGTTAACGATAAATTTTGTACGAGATGTGAGGACAAGTTTGGAACTATAGAAACGGCCTTCCAAGAACAAGTACTTCCAAAATTTAGGGGTGCCAATTTAGAAAACGTTACACAAGTGCAACTTAGTGTTGACGAAAGTAGAGCCATGAGGTTGTTTGCTTTACTTCAGATTTGGAGAGGATATATTTGTGAAGAGGACATCTTATTGAGCGACGAAGTGGCTGATTATCTAAGGGGGAAAATTTTTAATGAAGATAATACGGACTTGGAAGAAATTCCGCTTTCTGCAACATACCTTGAAACGAGTAGACCTGAAGGTGATGTAAACGGTGATGCATACAAAACAGGAAATTCAATATTAGTCAACCACCACGCAAACATTAATCATTTACTCCTTAACGACTTTTTATTTCAACAGACAGAACACTTACATGTTCCGTTTGATGAATTTTTCGGCTTTAATACAGAGGATGACTATGTTGATTTGTTCAACTACCAATCACCTTCCTTTGATGTCAAAATAATACCCGATTCGCAAAGACGAATAAAAAATTACAACTATCATTCTTATACTGCCAAGAAACTTATGGCTACTACCTATTGGACATTCTTGGACAACTATACATTAACTTTTAAAAAGCTTCCTTCCGATAGAGAAGTTGCGACATTTATGAGTGAAGTAGCGAATTCAGAGGATATGCTTAGATTTACGGACGAGAGATTAAGGGAAAGAGAAGCACATTTTTTCAAGAGGGTTAAAAATGAAGAATTCAGAAATTAAAGATTTACTTGATAGAAAATTTATCGAATACAACACTTCATCGTTTGCCGATACTGACCCTGTTCAAATTCCAAGGTCATTTAATATTAAGGAAGATATTGAGATTGCGGCCTTCCTTACCGCTACCATTGCATGGGGAAATCGCGCGAGTGTAATTAAAAGTGGAAAGCGTATGATGGATTTGATGGGAAATTCTCCCTATGATTTTATCATGTCGCATTCTCAAAAGGATTTGGAGCGCTTTGATAGTTTTGTTCACCGAACGTTTCAACCAGCAGACATGAGGACTTTCGTCATAGGTTTAAAACACATTTATACTACGCACGGTGGAATGGAGAAGATATTTGCAGACCACCAACGAGACGGCTTCATGCATTATGCAATCCATGAGTACAAGCGGCGCTTTTTTGAGGTAGACCATTTACCTCGAACAACCAAGCATGTCGCTGACCCACTTAAGAATTCCAGCCATGCGAAACGCATTCACCTTTTTTTGAAATGGATGGTTCGACAAGACAAAGGCGGTGTAGATATTGGAATTTGGAAATCGATACCGACTTCCGCTTTGTCATGTCCACTTGATGTTCATACGGGGAGAGTTGGACGACATTTAGGGTTCATTACTGTCAAGCAAGACAATCTTCGGAGCCTTCAGCAATTGGATGAAGTTCTTCGGTCGTATGACTCGAGCGACCCAGCTAAGTATGATGTTGCATTGTTCGGATTAAGTAAAGAAGGTTTTACGAAAATATAATTATGGAAGAAACGTCGCTGAAGTCGCTATTGAAATCTCAACTGAGTACTTTATTTTTGACATCGACGGTACAGAGGGGCGCTGAACGAGCATTCGAAAATCTTGAATTTGGTGATTTGTTCTTTGAATGGAATGAGGTTTATGAGGAACCAGCTAATTTTCAGAGGTGTAAGTTCAACAATATTGACATAGAAGGTTCAAACTTCAAAAAAGGAATTTCGTTTGAGAACTGTGAGTTTAGTGGTTATTTCCTAATTCTTAATGCACATATAAATGTCCTAACATTTGAGAATTGTCATTTTAATTCAAATATCACTATTTACAGCGTCTATGGCGCAACGCTAAGTTTTGATAACTGTACTTGCGATAGCCCAATAAGAATTTTAGGTGGAACACTCGAAGAGTTTTTTTACCAATCCAAAGATGAAAAAACACTCCTTAAAATTTCTGGGAATTTCACGGAAATTAAAC
The DNA here is from genome assembly GCF_004211145.1 of Flavobacterium sp. Classification (GTDB taxonomy): domain Bacteria; phylum Bacteroidota; class Bacteroidia; order Flavobacteriales; family Flavobacteriaceae; genus Flavobacterium. The sequence goes on from NZ_SEBS01000030.1 coordinate 70,260, forward strand.
GATGCATATTGCACTCTTCGATTGGAATGAATTTTTCGATAAGTGATGCGATAATAAATACTTTTGAAATTCGAGGTGACTTTAATTCCGCGTCGAGAATCAACATTACGAGTATTAGGAACAACATAATGTTTCTTGATTCGGTGAATAATGACGGAAGATTTTATTTTACAAAAATTACCCCATCAGAGGTATTGACTCTCGATTTTCCTTCATTGGAATCTTTGAGTAAAAGTATTGAAGACGCTTCCATGCTAAAGGCGGTAAATTATCTTTCAAAGTTTCATGCAATCAATAGCTTTCCTGATTTATATCATTCTGTTATGATTTCACAGGACATAAAGGATTATTTGTATTTCCACTACTTCCAAAAAATTGCAATTCAAGATTTTTCAACTTCAAATCATACCCTAAGAATTCAAAATTGCTCTATGGGCGTATTTGAAATCAAGAACACAAAATTGCAGTACTACAAATTAATTATTATGTCATCCGACTTATCAGGAATTAAATTAATCAAGTCAAAATTTCCTGTTGTAAAAAACAATTGGACATTTGATGATGGCCTAAGTTTCTACAACGACTTATATACCTCAGCATCTAAACAAAATAATTCCCAAGACAAAATTGATTATTATGTGGCCGCGCAATATTTCGCCTATCAGCGATTAAAAGGCGACTCAAATTCATTTTCCAAACTTGGAAACATGATTACACTTCTTACCTCACGCTGTATTAGTAATCATGGGAGCAATTGGCTCCAAGCGGTTTTCGTAACTTTTGCTTTTGGCTTGATTTCTTTTATTCTTTTTATCGTTTCATTGGAGAATTATCATCTTGATTGTTCTCAAATTGGAATAAACTACTTTTTCACAAATGTTTTATCGTTTCTACCACAGTTCTTGAATCCACTTCATAAAATTGACTTTATTGATGGTGGGTTGTTAGGATTATGGAGCGGTTGGGTCGATTTGTTATCAAGAATTATTATTGGTGTCGGTCTCTTTGAGACTGTTCGCTCATTCAGAAAATATGTTCGTTCATAATTAATTCTTTCGATTCGAAAAAATTGGAGTAATCCATAGTTCTGATGGAATGTTCCATTAGCCTATTGGAAAATATTGGGAAGACGATACAGACCGCAAAGAGTGTAAACGGCTTCTACGAGAAATAGACGAAATGATTGCTAAAGAAAAAAAGCCCTTAAAGGGCTTTTTTTGTTAATTCTAAATCTTCAGGTTCGGTATTGTAAACGTCTAACAGAAATCTTTCCATTGTTGGAGCCATTGCCCTAAAAAGTTTTCTATTTTCATGAGGAACACTTTCTTCGTCGAGAGTTAGAAAATGAAAGACAGGAACAGGAACATTTAAGACCTTGCTCAAACTTTCTAAAGTATCGGCTTGCGGCTTATACACTCCCTTGATAATTTGGGAAAGTGCTGTTGGACTTTTGTCAATCCTTGAAGCAACTTCCCCTTGTGTCATGTTTCTCTTTTTGATAAACATTTTAATAACTTCACCTAATTCCATAATGCTATTTGTATTTTGAGAACTCCGCGCCAATTTGCGCAAGCATCACAAGAAGTTCCATCCATTTCAAGTAGCCATCAAATTTATCGGCTTCAAGTTCGGGTGGGTTATTTCTCAATTCAATAAAAAGTTCTCTGATTTCATTTGACATGGGCAATGATTCTAACGCCCAATCGATTTTTTGTATAAATTCTAAATTATTCATGATTAGTATTTTCAAATTACAATTCTAAGTTTTGATGGTCTTAGGGTAATCGAAAATATTAGGGCAACGCCTTTCTCTTTGCCTTAATATCTTAAAGATATTAAAGACAATGAATGGTAGTCATCAAGATTTTTAAACAGAAAACTATTAATCCTTCGAAAAGATTCCCGTCGATTAATTTGAAACTGTTTGAATATCGAACATAGCCCCTTAATTAAACCTCGAACCAAATCGAGAACTTTTTGCCCTTCCTGAATTTCATCGACTATTTCGAGTAAAGCAACGAGTTTCGTGATAAGTTCGAAATCAATTACTCGCTTCCTTTCATTAAAAGCATCTTCCGCAAGCGATAAACCAACAACTCTATTTAAAGCATCTACATTAGCGCGACTTATGAATTTTGTTGAAACGGAAATTGCACCTGTGCCTTGGAAAACATAATCACCACTTGGAACTTCATATTCTTTAGTCTCAAACCATTTTAACAATTCTTCCTGCGCTTTTTGTTTTTGGCGCAGTTCGTCTTGATACATTGAAGAAATCGATTCCAAGTGTACAACATGATTTCTAATCGTACCTAATTGGTCTGTCGAAATAATATGCGAAGGAGAATGTTGAAGCCAAATTTTTGAATAATCAGGCAAGGGTACCAATTCTTCAAAAGGTTTTAACTTGATTGCATCAACAACAAAAACAGGTGCCGACATAACTAAATTAGAAATTCTGATGTTATTCGCAAGTGATGAATAAGCACCTTTACTCATTATAGAGTGAATCTTAGCACCCTCGTCAGCCCACTTGACAATATCATTGTTTATTAAAATTCCTTTTGTAGCGAGAGAACCCATCTTGGCTATCTTAGAAATCTTATTCGCCATAGCGGCCATCTTTGAGGCTTGTTCTAAAAGTGTAGCTGGCATAATTCAATTATTTATTCTGCAAATTTAAGCTATACTTAAATATAAACCAAATATTTAAATAGGTATTTACAAATTAGTTTTGGAATCGTTGGTCGAGGTGTCCTGTTGATTGATATGCCGTCTTCACCGAAAGAATTCTCGACCTTACAAGCTTCTCTGAAATTTCCCCATCAAAATTTTCGAAGCATCTAAGCACCTTCTTTGTGATTTCGGCTTTATTAGCGATTGTAATTCTTATGCCGCCACCGAACTCTTCACACAATTGAGTAATGAATTTGGTCTTATCAATCTTTGGTCTTGGCGGGAACAATTTGTTCGCCACCTTCTGTAGGTTCGAAATCGAAAGTTGTGATTTATCCGTGAGCCGTCCCTCATCTATCGCATCCGTCAGATAATCCAAGAGCGTCATCATTTCATCATTAGTGAAATTTTCAGGAAGAACTTGGATGATGTCTGAAACATGGTCATGGATGTTAATTGGAACTATTGTTACAGGAGCGACTTCTTCGATAACTTCATTGGTGATTTCTGCAACTTGCGGTATTTCCGAACTTGTGTCCACGTTCAGATTCCCGAAATCCGAAATGGTGTAGAAGTAACCGCGATTGAGTTGGGTTCTTCTCATGTAACCAGCGTTCTCAAGATTTTTGAATGCGGCTTGAACTGTCTTCTTGTCGATGCCGAGGCGGTTAACGATAAGTTCGCGTGTAAGGTTGAAGTGGTCAGCATCCGACAGGATGATTGTGAGAATCCTAAAGGCCATTGGAGTGAGCCTTGTATCAAATAGGATTGAGTTGTGGACTGTGGTAAATTTACCGTGTTCGTTGGATTTACGAATGACTTTCTTGTTGGTCATTGTTTTAAGGGTTGGACTTTCATCAGAGATTTTCTCATACCGATGATTATAATTTCGTTGGACGTTTAACCACGCCAACCACTCAGGGGAGCTACCCCTGAGCATCGTGGGATATTAAAGAGTTTACTCTCTTATTCTTATATATCTCAATTATACTGAAAGTGATTCGTTTTGTAAATAATATTGGAAACTTTTTTTGGGGGAAACTTTCCCCCGATTGTGATGGAGGGAAATAGTCACCCTAAAATTCAAGGATTGGGTGAAAATGTCAACCTAAATTGGGGGAGAAATTCCCCCTAAATGGATTGGAATAGGGGGAGGAAGCGGTACCCTTTACTATAATAGTAATATAACCTTCGGTTGTTGGAGTTCTTACAACTCATTGGGGAGACATGTGTCTCCCCATATATATTATTGATATTCTACTATTAGATAATACATTATATATAATATT
>NZ_SEBS01000031.1 GCF_004211145.1 Flavobacterium sp.
TGCCGAAGCAATTACAATTTTTCTTATTTTTGGAAAGTTCTTAGAAATGGTTACTAGCGCTTTGAAGAAACTCAAAGCCTAGTCAAAGGTATGGTTAGAGTATGAAAACTATGGGAAGGCGTATATGCATCACCACAAACGACGTAGAACTCGTTACTGGTCAAAGCTACCGCCAAAGTCTTAGACTATTGCATGAGATCGCAAACAGCCTAAATAAAGCCGTAAAGTTTGTTACTATACAAGAATTCTGTAATCACACAGGGTTAAATATTGAACAGGTTGAAAAGACAATATTTGGGTGATGCTGATAAATGCCAAAAGCGGAGAAAATAAACGTCTCCCGAACCTTTGAACGATTCGCAAACCCATTCATTTTTTAGTGTAGTTCTTGCCATTTCATTTGGATAATACCTTATTAATCAGTAAATTTACATCATAAGATTTAGTGATGTTTGCAGTTCGCTGAGGTGCAAAATCGAGACCCTTAGATTTTAAACTTTTCAATGTATTGATATAGGCGGGATTACAACAACGGTTCGAATCCCTCATCGCCCACAAGAAAAGCTTCACTTTTGTGAAGCTTTTTTTATTTCCAAAAATTGCGTCGAAAGCTTTTTTCAGCTTTCGTAAGTAAATTTTGGAAATAAAAAGAAAGCCACCTTTTCGGTGGGTTTTCTTGTGTAAAGCCAACCAACTTGGGCATCACCGGAGCAAAGCGTAGGTAACCCCTCATCGCCCACAAGAAAGTCATTTTGCTTCGGCTTTTTTTATTTGCGTAAAACCGCGCTCTTGTGAAACCTTCCTCTCCTATTTTTCTATCACAAATTTTGTGAGGATTATTTCAATTTCATTTTTCTCTCACAAATCTTGTTGCCCTTTTATAATTTCAAAAAAATTGCCACAAGATTTCATCTCAGCGGTAGACTCAATGCTACTTCATCGCCTCATCCAAAACCCTTCTTACTTTCCAGTTCAGGATCACCCATGAAATACCGCCTTTGACGTACCATCCGGAATTGAATTCCACGTCGGCGATCCGGTCGCGCGCGGGATCGTTGACTTCGACGAGTCGGCCCTTCATGGCATAACGGTAACCGCCTTGTACTGTAAGCAGAATCGATTTCGAAAAGAAAAGTTTGTCGTATCCGATGTTGGGCGTAATCTCATTGAACGCACTTTCATAGCTCGCCGATTGTCCCGGGACATTTCGGATGAAGAAACTCGGAGACACGAGATCGGCACCCGCTGAAACCCATCCTTTCCCGATATTGGAGCGACGGATCTTTGCAGTCTGCGGAAAGATGACGTCGAGTTCCCAACGCGGATCGTCGAAACGATGCCAATAGGTTGCCGCGGGAATTACCGGAAGCGGCGCCGACGGATCGATCAGCCCCGCAAGACCAACCGAATAAATCGTCCTCGGACTGTCTTTGAGTATCAGCAATCCATAAACGGAACCTGTGAGCTTCTGGTACTCGAACGCGGGCGACGTCCCCACGAACACCGATCCGTTCAACACCAATTGTTTCGAAAACAACTTGGTTCGGTAATTCACGTTAATCGAAGTGTTGAAATCCTCGAGCGTCTCGTTTCCATTCACGTAAACGCCTGATGGATTCACGACGTTGCGCAATGTGATGTCTTCGCGCGTATATGTTTCGGCGAGGCTTACGGTGATTTTCCTCTTTTGGATGATCGGAATCCACGCGTAAACCTGCATACGAGAACGTGTAAATTCGCCACTTTCATCGATGTCGGTGTCTTTGAAATCTACCTTATAGTCGCTCTTCCCTGCGTAATCATAGGAAACCGACAGTATTTTCAACAACGGATAACTCGGAAAGCGATCGTATTTGATCGTATCCTTTCGGACCGGATCGCCAAAAGTCTGCGATTGGCAAGGAGAAAAAATTGCCGCCAAAAGGATAAAGGTGATGGCAAAAATGTTTTTATTTGTATTTGTACAGGTCATATCGATTTAACGTGTTAAGTGCGAGGGACAATTTTATCCCAGTTAAAAATAGATTACCGATATCGCGTTCGCGTTATGCCGAAATTCAAAAAGATTGCAGGATTCACGTAACTTCTTTCCCGATTTCACCCTAACAATAATAGCAAGACATGAAAAGATTTATTCCGCTATCTCTCTTGTTCCTCTTCACCAATATTCTATTTGCCCAAAAAATTGACATGCCCAATGATTCCCTGAGCAGTTTACTTTGCAGGACATGGAAGATCAATTTTGCTTTCGCCGAAGGAATAAAACACGAACGCAATGAAATTCCGAAAAGCGGTATTTATGAAGTTGTCTTTAATCGTGATTCGACTTTCCAGATCATCGGCGAAAGGACAACCACGGGCCGATGGTGTCATGACCAAGAAAAAAAGTATGTCGAACTTGAGCTGAGAGGCCGAATCAACCTCGTGGTTTTTTCAATAAACAAAAACGAGATGATCATTACCTACATCGAAAATCTGAGAAAAAAGATTTCGAATTTACCCGATAGCTTCATTTATTTTGTTCCGAAATAATGAAACGCGACATTTTCCTTTTAATAGGAACGATCAAATTTCTAAAGAACGACCCATTTCCGCGTAAATTAGGCGCTCACGATTATATGGAATACGACGCGTCGGAAATCGACAACATAAAAGAAACGTAGTCCGCGGCAAAATTCGCGAACCTGACACTCAAAAATGACAAAACTCAAATTATATAAATCGGGTTGGAAAGGCATCAGGCTACTCGCGTTGACATTGCCTTTCGTCCTGATCGGGATTTTGATAATCTCTAAAGAACAAGCCGGAACATTCGATTACGCGATGGGTTGGTTTTGCGTCTCGTTCTTTGGCCTCGGAATCCCCTTAGGATTGTTCCTGCTGCTCGACCGCAGGCCTCAGATCGTAATCGACGAGGACGGCGTTTGGGATCGAAGCCTTAAGCAAGACGCGATAAAATGGGAACAGATCGTCGAAACGTACGCGATCGACATACACGGCCAAAAATTCATCTCGGTCGTCGTGGACGAATCATTCGAACCGAAGCGAAAAACCGTCAAATGGGCACGAAAATTAAATGAATTCGTCGGCGCGCAAACCACGAACCTCAACGTAAGCCAAATAAAAATCGACGCAAATAAATTGTCGGACTTACTGAACAAAATCAAGAATTCCGACAAACACGAACGCGCAAGCCACTTGAGGATTTTTTCGTCGGAACAACGGCTCACGCCCAATTTCGAATTCCAAAATTATGTGACGTATCTCATCATATTGGCGATTTTCATGCTGATTTCGTTAAGTGGGGAAATGGGTTTCATGTCGATCATGGTGATTATGGGAGTGTCGGCCGTGATCGCGCGTTGGCATGGCGGAACAAACAACAAATCGTCACTTTACAAATACGCGCGAATCACGACGTTTTTGGGTTTTGCAAACATGGTTGTGCTGTTCCTGATGTTCACGATCCACGACGCGGTTTCAGACAAATTGGGCGCCGAATTGACCCAAAAAATTGAAAAATATAAAAGCAAATTCGGAAAATATCCAACCAGCATTCAACCTATTCGCGAAAAAATGCATCTCAACCTTATTCAGGATCATATCTTCGACGAAATTGCCTACCGAAATCTTGGCGCGCGCTATGAATTGACACTGGAATTCCTGAACCGAAACCAAAAAGAATTCGACGTCGAATCGAATCGATGGAACTAAAATGAAAGTCATGAAAACATATTCGATTCTTTGCCTGTCGCTGATCGCGTTGATCACATCGTCTTTTTCCGAACCCGAGAATGGGGCCGTAAATTCGAATTCGTGGAGCATAAGCATCGGCAAAAAGGAAATTCTTGCGTCATACAAGGGCAACAAAATGGGTGATTTGGCGACTATTGAAACGGCATCGGTCAAGCCAACCGACGTTTTGGTCGCGAAACGATATCTGTGCGGAATGTCGGCCCAAGATGCGACTTCGACATTGATATTCAAAAATAGCAGCAACGATATCATTAACGAAACCCAAAATACAGATGACGGAATGACGTTTTTTGTACGACTGCCGATGGCTAAAATACTCGAATCACCTAATTTCGAAAAAGGAATCGTCGACGTCTATTTCGTAATCGACACGAAAGTGAAAACCGAAAAAAAGGACGCCGTTCTTCTCGGTCGATTGAACTTCAAATAACTCAACATCTAACTAATTACCCAAAGTTTAACCGAAAGTAGAATATCATGAAACCCGGTTCCCGCTTGATCAAAATTCTCATCGCGCTGGTTTCAATCGTGTTTTCGAGTTGTGATACGTTCGGGAAAAAGGAAATCGTCGGAACGTATCAAATCGATAAAACAAACGTAAACGAACGCGTAATTCCAAGTGACGATCGGATCGCGCGATTCGGAATTTCAACGATCGCGCTCGACGATAATTCCTTTATATTTACGTACCGAGACGCAATCAAAAAAGGAACATGGTCTCTCGGAACCCGAGATGGCGAAAATCAGTTCCTGAATTTCAAATTGCAAACACAAATTCAAAGCGCGAATGAATGGTTCAATCTTATATTTCGACGAGCCGAACGTGTTGTACGACGGTGTTTTCGCGACGGCTTTATTCGTTAAACTTCGAAAATCCGACAAACCATGAAACGCGCGGCATTCAGGGCCAGTATTTTCTTTTCGTTCGCCGTGCTTACGCTTTCGATAGCGGTGTTTTACTTCAGTTCGGCTTTCGTATTTTGCAAGCCGTGCTCGTTGCGAATCGATGCCTACGATCCCAATTTTGGAGAACTTTATGATTTTACGCTCATCGCCGATGCGAGCTACGTCTATCACGATGACGATCTTTGGATACTGAGTGGTCGCGTCGAAAACAAACAAAACAAACATTTGTTCAACATTCCATTTCACGCAATGATACGCGAGTAAGAACACTATTATGAGGACAACCAAAATGCGGATCGCGTTGATATTATTGGTGATGGCGACATCCCGATTATTCGCGCAATCGGCCCAAAAGGATACGACATTTATAGTCAACGAAACGATTGACGGTGAACGGCACGCGATTTTCATCGACAACAATCAAAAAAGCGAATACTACGCGGCGATTTCGAATTTTAATTTTCAGCAATTCGACGACGAAAGCTACAAACGATCGACTGATTATCTAAGCGAAAATAAACTGTCGTTGACCAAAGCAAAACCTGTCGTTCCTTGGCGAGATTGGGTCACGTTGAAACAATACGATTCGAAATTTTATGCGTATTATCCGTGTGATTTCCTGTTTCATTTCAGGCAATCCATAAATGATTCGACATTCATCGACTGGACCGGAGAAGGCCCGGAAGCCAATAAAATCATCCATCAGAGGAAAATCGACAAGAACACTTACGAGATGAAATTGTCGGGAATAAGTTACGCCGACAGGAAAATCACGATCCACATCATCGACCCGAAAAAGGGAATCGCGGTGTTCGAGCAAACATCAACCGGAACCGACAAAAAATACTACCTTATGATTTCGGCCCCCGACATAACGAGCGTCCCGATCATCGTAAACGTCTGCCCGACCCAAAAACAAATGGAACTTAAATTTGAAGATCCCGACTTCGAAAAACTGTTGGAAAAATGAGAAATACTAAAAAATGAGAGCCGAATTCCTAGTGCCGGTCGTATTCTTACTGACATTGTCGACATCATGTGAGCAATCGAAAAAAACCGAAAAATCACAAACGGAAAATGATTCGGCATCCACGATCGTTCAAGAAATCATAAAGCCAAAAAAATATTTCGACTTACATTCCACGATCAAAAATGGAGATACGCTGTCGTTTGTCACGTGTTCCGAATTCGTGTATTCGCCGTTTGGCGATCTGAAAAGTAAGGCTTCGGTCGAATCGGGGCTGCTCAAACGGTTTTCGGTGACAAACAGGATCGATACCGTTGACATCGGGCCGGTCGAGTTCCAAACCTTAACATCGGGGAACAGTCATTTGTTGATTTACTTGCCGACATCGCTTCTCAATACGAGCCGCGGAAAATTTTGGAAGTACTATAAAAGATTATCCACGAATGCACGAATTTAACCTAGTATTCGTGCATTCGTGGCTAAAAACATTTACAAAGTAAAATCCTCGAAATCCGTGTAAATCCGTGTATCCGTGGCTTTTAAAAAAAATTTCTTAAAAATTCAAAATTTTAAATCCGCGGCACAAAAGAATAGAACCTATCCGCAACCGGAAAGACTTTCTGAAACCTAAAAGGAGAAATCGTCGACAAAAACATAAAGCTTCTTTACGGAATCGAACTCGGCATGACGCGAGACGAATTCCTCTCGCGATTTTTCGACCGATATCCGATCATGCGTTTCAGTATCTACGATGTGATCTGTCTCGAATCCTGCGTCGCGGGTACGAAGCATTCCTATCGTTTCAAGGACAACCGATTGACTTCAATCCACTTTTCTATCGATACATATTGGAAAGTGGATTTCTAATGATTTCCAACTGGTTTTTTGCGTCCGAAAATCGCCTTCGCGCCCAACACGATGCCGACGACCAACATCCCGATAACCAATCCTGCCGCAAATTCCCTCAAGATCGAAGGAGCGTCAGGCAAAATGTGATGTAGGTAGTCGATGTTGTGTACGAAAATTCCGCCCGCGACGAGCAGCAACGCGATGGTTCCCACGAATGCCAATATCTTGATCAATATCGGAAGCGACTTCACGAGCGCGTTGCCCAGGCTGTACAAGATGCCTTTGTTGGGTGAGCGTTTGATCAGGCTCAAACCCGCGTCGTCCATGCGTACGATCAGCGCGACGATTCCGTAGACGCCTACTGTAGCCAATATCGCGACAATCGAAACCGTGACGATCTGCAAGGTCTGGCTTTGGTCGAGTACGCTGCCCAGAGCGATGATAACTATTTCGACCGACAGGATAAAATCAGTCATGACCGCCGACTTCACCTTCGCTTTCTCAGCCTCGCGGTCGTCTTTGATCTCCTCGACGACTTCATGCCCTTTTTTCTCTTTGTGAAACAGGAATTCGACGATTTTCTCAGCGCCTTCATACGCCAGATACAATCCGCCGAGCACGAGTATGAACTTTATCGCAACCGGAAAAAACGCGTTTAGCAGCAGCGCTATGGGAACGATGATCACCTTGTTCAGGAACGAACCTTTTGTGATCGCCCAAAGTACGGGCAGTTCGCGCGATGACAGAAAACCCGTGGCTTTCTCGGCATTCACGGCCAAATCGTCGCCCAAAATCCCCGCGGTCTTACGTGTTGCGAGTTTTGCGGTTACGGCGACATCGTCCATTAATGCTGCGATGTCGTCTAGAATTGCGAAAAAGCCTGATGCCATGTTTTGAGTGTTTGGAGGTGTAAAAGTACGAAAAGCCTTAGACAGTCTTAAGATCTTAAAAGTCTTAAAGTCGAAAAGCTGAGGCAAAATTGACGTGTCATTTGGTGAATCAGCGAAAAATCAAATCGCGATATCGATTCGCCGACCTTCGACTTTAAGACCGTACGACCTTCGACTAGACTAATTTGCGTCCTGCATATACATTTCGCGCGACAACACAAATTCGTTATCGCCTCTTTTCAAATCCATTTTCATCACGGTTTTCAATGCGTGCGTCAAATCCCAGAAACTGTTCGGTTTAACCAGAAACAGGTTCGCGCCCAACGCCTTTGATTTTTCAACGGTCGACTCATCCTGTGAGGTCGTAAACATGATAACGGGCAACTCGCTGGCCGAATATTGGTTTCGGATACTTTCGAGAATCTCAAAACCCGTGCGTTTCGGCATGTTGATGTCGAGGAAAACCACCGACTGTTTCGTCAAATGATCCTCGATGTTCTCGCCGCTGTAAAACACCTCGAATTCCTGTTTGAGGTCTTCCATGGCTTGGGCAAAAAGTAAAAGGTCATCTGGATCGTCGTCGGCAAAGAATATTTTGTTCATGGTGAAAAATTTTCTTCAAAGGTAGCTTCGACGTCGGCTTAACTTTTATACGATGGCGGTTATGGTTTGCAACTTATGAATGTGGCGCGGCCTAATTCGCCGGCATGACCAGATAGTCGGGATCGTCGGGTTCGACTTCTATGACGACTTCGGCGTTTTTTAGAAGTTGTATGCAATCGTTGCTCAGGTGCTTCAGCCGAACGATTTTGCCTTCGTTCCTGTACCGATTGGAGAGCGCGTTTACGGCATCTATCGCCGACATATCGGCAATGCGGCTATCCTTGAAATCGATGACAATCTGTGCGGGATCGCCAACGACGTCGAACTTCTCCATGAATCCCGCTACCGAACCAAAAAACAACGGCCCGTAGATCTCATAATGTTTCACGCCTTGCGCGTCGATGAATTTGCGCGCACGGATTCGTTTTGCGTTGTCCCAAGCGAACACCAAAGCTGAAATTATGACGCCGATAAAGACCGCGAGCGCCAAATTGTGCAGCACGATCGTGATCAGCGTGACGGCAATCATTACGAATACGTCGGATCCCGGCATGCGACGAAACGTCTTGAAACTCGCCCATTCGAACGTGCCGATCGCGACCATGATCATCACGCCCGTGAGTGCGGCCAGCGGCAACATTTCGATTACAGGCGCTCCGAAAAGGATTATGCACGAAATCGTCAATGCCGCGATGATTCCCGACAGTCGCGCCCTTGAACCCGCCGAAAGATTCACCAACGTCTGCGCGATCATCGGGCAACCGCCCATGCCCGAGAAAAATCCGTTGAGCATGTTCGCGCTTCCCTGGGCGATACATTCACGGTTGCTTTTGCCTTTCGTGCCCGTGATTTCGTCGACGAGATTGAGCGTGAGCAACCCTTCGGTCAACCCGACGGCCGCCATGACCAAAGCATACGGAAATATGATCTGGAGATTTTCGAGAGTGAATGCGAAATCCGGGATGTGGAACGGCGGCAAACCTCCGCTCACCGATGCGATGTCGATTACTTTTTTGGTTTCGATCCCGAATGCCGAAACTAAAGCGAAAACGACCAGAATCGCCACGAGCGATGCGGGAACGGCCTTTGTGATTTTCGGAAAAAGCAATACGATTGCGATCGTCAATGCGGCCAATCCGGCCATGATCAGCAGCGGCAACCCTGAAAGCCATTGGGATTCTCCGTTGACGACTGTTTTGAATTGTTCGATCTGCGACATGAAAATAATCACGGCCAACCCGTTTACGAACCCGAACATTACGGGTTGCGGCACCAATCGGATGAATTTCCCGAGCTTGAACAAACCGACGATAATCTGGATCACACCCGCCAATGCCACGGCGCCGAACACGAATTCGAGACCGTGCGATTTCATGAGCGCGATCAAAACGATCACGGTCGCACCCGCGCCTCCTGAGATCAATCCGGGACGTCCGCCGAAAATCGCCGTCACCAAACCCATGATGAACGCGCCATACAGCCCGACGAGAGGCGGAAAACCCGCGAGGATCGCGAACGAAAGCGATTCGGGAATCATCGTCATGGCGACGGTCAATCCCGCAAATATTTCGGTTCTATAGTTTACTTTTTGGGTGAGGTCGAAAAGGTTTAGCACTTGCTTCATGATGGAAAACCGACTTTTTTTGGGTCGTCGGATCGAAGCGGCAAAAATACGGTTCCTTAATTTGTCTTCGTGAAATAAAAAAACCGCTTTTTCAAGCGGCTTCTTTACACAGTATCATTGGATAATCAATCAGGGATTCGTAGACCAAAGCCCGATTTCCTTCACGAACGCGCGTTGCGGCAACTTTAAATTATTGACCACGAGAAATGCCAGATCCTCAGGTTGCAGCACTTTTTCGACGTTTCCATCGGTGAATCCTGCGGTCAATGTCATGTCGGTGGCGATCGTGCTTGGGTTTACGGTCGTGACCCTGATGTTCGACTTTCGGACTTCCTGCATCAACGATTCGGTGAGGTTGATCACGGCAGCTTTGGAAGCTCCATATGCGCTCATCTTGGCCGCGCCTTTCAAGCCCGCCGTCGACGCGATGTTTATGATGTCGCCCTTTCCCTGCGCGAGGATGAACGGCAGTGTTTCGTGGATCGTGTAATAGGTTCCCAACACGTTGATCTGGAATATTTGTTCCCATTCTTCAACGGGTAATTCCAGGAAACCGCCGACTTTGAGCACTCCCGCGTTGTTTACGAGAATGTCGATTGTTTTCAATGTTTCCGCAACCGACGCGATCGCCGTCCTGACTTCGTGATAATTCCCGATGTTGGCCGTTGCAACCGCCACGATGATTTCGGGGTTGGATTGCTTGATCGTTTGCGCCAGGTTTTCGAGGTCCGAAGTGGTCCGACCTACAAGGCCAAGATTCACGCCTTCAGCAGCCAACGCCAACGCGATCGCCTTCCCAAGACCTTTACCGGCTCCCGTTATTATTGCTGTTTTTCCTTTTAGTGATTGCATTTTGTTTTTATTAAGTCGTTGCAAAGGTCAATACAATTTGTTCAAATCCAAGATTCTCTAAAAAGAAAATATGACAATCAAAAAAATCAAAATGGAATTGTAGCAACTTATTCGGGCGACGGTACTTCTATTTATCGAATCTCGAAATTCGAAGTTGCTGAACCAGATCGGCTAAAATCATTTATTGCTCACAACGACCAAATCCATAGGCTTTACTTCGACATTTTTTACGCTTTTATTCGTAAACGCGTCCTTGAATTTACCTTTAGCGAACAGCTCGTTCGTGAACGTCACGGGCTTGTCGGAGCGATTTATGATGACGATGATTTCCTCTCCATTCAATTTCCGACTGAACACGTACAGCTTTTTCGCATCGTCTTTTTCGATTGTCGTGTAATCGCCGAGCCGGATCGCTTTGAATTTATGGCGCAGCGTCATGAACTTTTGGTACCAGTCGAACAAATCCTTGTTGAACGCCACGACATCGGGGTCGTGTTTGGTTTGGTCGGGATTGAAGGTTTCGGCTTCGTATTTCTTGTCGGCCCAGATCATCGGTTTGCGGCAATCGGGATCGTTCGCGCCCCAGATTCCGGCTTCGTCCCCGTAGAAAATCATCGGAGAACCCAGATACAGAATTTGGAAAGCGGCGATAAGTTTTTGTTTTTGGACTTGTTCCGCATTCGGTTTCCGGGCGTTGTAGTTCTTGTTGTTGCTTTTTTGGCTCCAGTTGAAATACTTGCCCCAATCCCCGAATTTGGTTCCGTCAGGATTCGCGACCGCACTCGCCAATCGCGTCGCATCGTGGCTGTTCATCAAATTTTGCATGTTCAAGGCGACATCGTTTCCGAAAGCGTCGCGCAGTTCCTTGAGCCTTGCATCGAATTGCGTCACCGTCGCCGCCGACTTTTCCTGGATGAAGAAATCGTGTACGATGAACGCGAAATTGTAGTTCATCGTCGCATCGAATTCGTCGCCTTGCAGGTATAGTTTTGTCTTTTCGATCGGGTCGACGAGTTCGGCCGTCATGTACGCCTCGGCATTTATCGAACGCACCCATTTGCGCCAGTCTTTCCAGAACGGATGCGCGACGTCATACGCAACGTCGAGTCGCCAACCGTCGATTCCGTCTTTCGTGCCTTTGTCCATCGGGTTCATCCAGCGTTTGGTCGCATTGAAAATGTATTGCTTCGGCCCCGAAACGATTCCGCCCGCGTCTTCCTTGAATTCAGGCAATGTCTTTACGCCGAACCAGCCTTTGTACTCGAACTTCATCCCTTTCGCGGCATCGTCCCAGCTCTTGATGTCGAACCAATCGGCGTAAGGCGACGCTTGCTGGTTCTTTTCAACGTCCTGAAACGCGAAACTCTTCACGCCCATGTGGTTGAAAACGCCATCGAAAATGATGCGCATGTTTCTCGCGTGGGCTTCTTTTATCAATTTGAGCGCGAGCAGGTCGGCTTTGGTCCAAACCCAGGTTTTGGCATCGAGTGGATTCTCTTTTTTCATCATTTCGACGTCGCCGGCGGGATCGGGCCCGAATGTCGGATCGACGTGATGATAGCAAAGCGCATCGTATTTGTGCGATGAAGGCGACCAGAAAATCGGAGTCAGGTAAATCGCATCGACTCCGAGCGACTTTATATAATCGAGCTTGTCGATGATTCCCTGCAAATCGCCACCGTAACGACGGCGTTGGATGTTGTAGTAAATGTCTTTCCCATTTTGCTTTTCGTACGGCTGCAGTTCATACCAGTCGCTCATCCACGGATGAATTTGGAATGCCGACGTGTCGTCAAATGGATATGCGCCGTTCTGATCGGCGACTTTCGGGTCGTTCGATGGATCGCCGTTGTTGAAGCGTTCGGGAAAAATCTGGTACCAGACGATTCCTTTGCTCCAATCGGGCGTGAATTGTTGGGCTGTTGCCGAAATAGAAACTAGAAAAAGCGTGAGGAAAACTAATTTGGATATACGCAGCATAGATTGTCTGTTCAGGATTTGCAATAGTGCAGCGTAAAGATAAGCAGTAGTCTCTAACGAATACTTGTATTTTTTTCTATCGCAACAGCCGCGCTATTGCTTACAGAATCACGGTTTAACATTATCAAACAAAATAATTTAAAATTTAGGAACGATTATTCCAGAATAGTTTTTACATTTGCGGAACGTTCATTCCAAAATTAATATTTAATAAGAATCAAAATGAAATTATCAAATAAAGTCGCGATAATAACCGGAGCATCTAAAGGAATCGGAGCCGGAATCGCCATAAGTTTAGCCGCCGAAGGCGCAGCCGTCGTCGTAAATTATGCATCGTCGAAAGAAGGCGCTGAAAAAGTCGTCGCCGAAATCACGAAGAACGGAGGCCGTGCCGTCGCAATAAAAGGCGATGTATCGAATCCCGAAGACGTGAACCAGATTTTCGCCGCGACGCAAGAAGCGTTCGGAGGCGTCGACATTCTCGTCAACAACGCCGGAGTTTACGCATTCGGAGCGATCGAAGACATCACGCCCGAAGAATTTCACCGCCAATTCAACACCAACGTTCTAGGTTTACTGCTGACTACGCAAGGCGCCGTGAAAGCGTTTGGTGACAAAGGCGGAAGCATTATCAACATCAGCTCGACGGTGACGCGCATCACACCGCCCGCAAGCTCGGTTTACACGGGAACAAAGGGCGCGGTCGATTCGATCACGCAGGTATTGTCGAAAGAATTGGGTCCGAAAAAGATTCGTGTAAACGCCATCAATCCCGGAATGGTGGAAACCGAAGGAACGCACACGGCGGGATTCATCGGCAGCGATTTCCATCACGAAGCTGAGAAAACCGCTCCGCTCGGACGCATCGGACAACCTGAAGACATTGCGCTCGTGGCCGTATTTTTGGCTTCGGAAGATTCACGTTGGCTAACCGGTGAAACCATTATCGCAAGCGGCGGGATCAGGTAACGATTCGTTAAATCTATGCCTTATCGGGCGTGACATCGAATAATAAAATTTAAAATGAATAGCTTTGCCGTACTGGTAAAGCTATTCTCGCATTATGGCAAGGACGAAGGATTTTGATGAAAGTGACGTATTGGGTAAGGCCGTTTGTCTTTTTTGGCATAAGGGCTACAACGGCACGTCAATGCAGGAACTCGTCGACCATCTTGGAATCAGCAGGTCAAGTTTGTACGACACGTTTACCGACAAACACAATCTGTACTTGAAATCCCTGGAACACTACCAACAATCTTCGAGCGGCCGGATGTGCACGATCGTGAACAACGCGACGTCATTCAAAGACGCGATTAAACAATTGTTGGAACTCCTGACGAGTGACTTGCTCAAAGACGAACAAAGCAAAGGCTGTTTCCTTGTCAATGCCGAAGTCGAAGTCGCGGCCCACGACGAAAAAGTAAAAGAGATCATCGCCAAAAACGAACAGGGAATCGAGGACGCGTTCCATTGCGCCATCAAGAAAGGACAGGATAACGGTGAAATCCCGAAAAGACAGGAAGCACGAGCTCTCGCCCGTTTCATCATGAATAACGTCAAAGGAATTCAAGTCTCGTCGAAATCAGTTGCCGACAAGCAGTTTTTTGCCGACATCATCGATACTACACTCTCGGTACTGGACTAATCCCGATTCGTTTACGGTTGCGCGAAGGATCGCAGCGGACATCCTGTTGCGAAAAAATCGTGACGGCGCGCGGTTTTTTGGGCGACCGAAGGAAGCCGAAAAAACCGCAGCGACAGCCGATTTTTTAAGACAGATGGAAGCGCAGAGCCTGACGGCGGCTACGAATTTTACCACTTATCGAAAATGCTGTTGCCGCCGGCGCGCCATAAAAAAACTCCCAATTACGGGAGTTCTTCACAAATATATCTAACTAACAAATTAATTGGTCTTGAACTGGAACACCGGAGATGTCGAGGAATTTCCGGCCGCGTCGGTCGTGACGATTTTCCAATAGAACGTCGTGTTTCCGGTCACGGCCACGCCCGCGAGTTCAGGTGCGGAGACCGTCGCCTTGAGCGTAGTCGGATTGGCGTTGGTATCCATGTAGATTTTGTAGCTCGCGATGTCGTTGTCGATATCGCTGGCTTCCCATTGCAAGGTGATGCTCGGTCCGGTTACCGTGGCGCTCATGCCCGGAAAAGTCGCCTCGGCGGGGAATGGCGCGTAATTGGTCACGCCTTCGCCTGCGTTATAGAATTTCCAGGTCGCGCTGTTCATCGAACCGCCGCCTTCGTTTTTGGCCGAAACGTACCATGAATACGGAACGCCTTTCTGTAGCGTGACTTCAAGCGTTACGGCATCGCCTGCATTGAATTGCTGGACGGCGCTTTGGGTGAGCAGGTTCTTTACGTAGACGAAATAGGTGTCGGCGTTTTCAGCGGGATTCCATTCGAACGTGACCTTGCTTTGCGTAGTCGAGACGCTCGTTCCCGTGATACATTCGGAATTGTTTATCGGGGCGATGAGCGCCGCTTCACCCGGATTTCCCGAGCCGCCGCCGTTGTCGCTGTCACCGCAGGATATCGCAAGTGCCGCGAGTGCGATCGTCAAATATCGTGCTTTCATTGTTTGATGAATTTAGTGTTGTAGGTTCCGGTTTCTGAAACGATTTTGAGCGCGTATGTACCTGACGCCAACGAGGAAGTGTTGAGCGCAACGGTGCGTTCCTGTGACATTCCGGTTTCAGAAATCACTTTCTTTCCCAAAAGCGAAAACACTTCGAGGGAAACGAGTTCGCTCTTCGCGTTCGGAAGCGCGACGTAGATCATGTCTTGGTGTACGGGATTCGGATAAACCGTGATCGTGTCGTCCATGACGATGGTTTCGCGGTAAATGCCTTGACATTCTTTGTCGGTTTTGACGACAAGATCGTTTTTGCCCGCAACCAAGTCGAATGAAATCGCATTCTGGTCAGTCAAATATTGGACGCCGTTAAGCTCGATGCGATATTGGTCGCTGCCTTCGAGGTTCAGCTTCAATTTATAGTCGTCGTTGGTCGCGCGCGAGAATACCGCCAAGTCTTCAGGTTGTTGGATCGTGACTTCGAAACACTGTGAATACGCGGGCGCTTCCGGCAATGTGATGCAAACTTGGTACGTTCCCGATTGCAAATTCGCTAGTGTCGCAGATGTCGTGAACGCAGATGTCTGGTTTGTGCCGTTTCCTGAAATCGTCGCGACGTAATCGTGATTGGCCGACGCGTTGATGGTCACGCTTCCGTTGCTCGAGTTGCGACAGGTTTCGCCCGTTCCCATAACCGTGAAATTGTTCGCGGGAAGGCTGAAGATCGTGCAGCCAGTAAAATCGACGACGTCGTTGGCGGGCGTGTTGGCGCAAAGGTCGGTGCCGTCGGCTACGTTATCGCCATCGGAATCGGGAATCGCATACGTGAACCGGATGTAATTCATGTTGAATCCGCCGCTCAGGATATTGACGCGCAGAATGTAACGACCTGCAGGCAAAGTTCCCTGGGCCGTTACGGTTTGCCAGGTTTGCCAGCCACCCGATGGAGGCAGGCTCACGCTCGAAATGGTTTCGGTCGTTTCGTTTATCAATTGCAGGCTCACGGCTCCGGTTTGGCTTTCGCCTGAAACACGGTATTCGATCGTGTAATCGCCCGTGGCTTGCACATTTACTAAATAATCGAGTGAATCGCCAGCATCGGTGTAGCCGATGTTTTGGCCGCCGCCTGTGTCGGACGTGGTTTCAAGTTGGAGACCGTTGTTCACGTAAAAGTTCTCCGCCTGGATCGTGCCCGAAATCCCGAGGATATTTCCCGTGCGGTTCGTGACGGGCATACTCGTGAATGTGGGTTGAACCGTCGCGTCGGTTGCGATGACGTTCGTTCCGGCGTAGGTCAATGTGACGACATCGGACGGATTGATAGCCGTTGCGGGAACCAGGACCAAAGTGCTGTTGTCGGCCGATGAATAACTGATCGTCGCGGCAATGTTCGTTCCGTTTACTTTTAGCGTGAACGCGCTCGATGCGAAGTCAATTCCGGTTTGCAGTTGCTTGTTGAAGACCACGTTTACCTTGTCGCCCAAAACAGATGTTGCCGCGTCAATCACCTTAAAAGCCGCCGATGATGAAGCGTGTGGATTTTTGAGTTCGAACCAGTTCAGGTTGTAGCCCGCGGTTTCGAAATAGATTTTCACGTGGTTTACGCCAGCGTTCAGCAAGACATCGGTGACGGTTGCGGTTTGGAAGGTCGTGAGGTTTCCGGTGCTTGGAAGTGTGATGGTTTCGGAAATTTTCCCGTCAGCGTCCTCGAAATAGAGCTTTCCTCCTGTTCCGCTATATCGGATGTCGATGTCGTAGGCCATGAGCGACGGAGCGGTCAACGAATACGAAAGCCATTCGCTGGGTTCGATCCATCCGACCTGGAAACCGTTGCTGACCGCGTCGGAACATCCCTGGATATCGACGCCGTCGTTGCGCATCGCCCAACCGTTGTTCCAGGCTTCGAAAGTTCCAGTGTCAGTGCGGTAGTTCGCGACGTTCTTGTCGTAATATGCGACTCCGTTTCGGCCCATATCGAATTCGGTCGCGAAGACTTTTCCGGGCAGCGGATGGTTTTTGTATGTCTTGGTGTCGGCAGTTTGAACCTGTCGGAACATCGCGTCCATCACGTCGTAACGAAGCGTCACGTTCTGCATTTTGTAGTTTTCGGCAATCAGCATGAGCGCGTTGAATGCGAACGTCTGCGTGGGTTGCGTTCCTCCGTTCTGCCAGTAATTGAGCAAGGTTTGGTAGTCGGCGGTTTTTGTTACCGACGCCGGGCCTGCGATGTTGTCGATTTTTTTCATCGGCCACCATGCCCATCCGATGTTGTTCGATTCGCACAACGCAATCGCATCCTTGAACCAGACGTTCGAATTTTCGCCGCTTTCTCCGAGCCAAATCGGCAAGTTGTACGTCGAACGTAAATTTAAAATTCCCTGGATCGAACCTTGGGTGTTGTAGTTCCAATATTTATGGAAACTCAGCGCCATGTTCGTGTCCCATGGCTGATTGGTCGCCGAAAGGATTCCGTTGTAGTTGTTGCCCCAACAGTTGCCTTCGATGATGATCATGTGATTGATATCGACCTCGCGGATCGCGTTCGTGATCTGGATGTAGAGCGAACGAAGCGGCCCGTTCGAATTCTCGTCGCAACCGTTTTGGTTGGTTCCCGAAAACGCCCAGTTCGGTTCGTTGATCAAATCGTAACCGCCGATCCATGGGTTGTTTTTGTAACGGTCGGCGAGTTTCCTCCAGAGTGCGATGAGTTTGGTCCTGTTGGCCTCGCTTTCCCAAAGTGATGGTTTCGTCGCGTCGTAATCAGAGATGTTCGCGTCTTTCCCTTGGCCTCCGGGCGTGGCGTGCATGTCGAGGATCAGGTACATTTGATTGTCGGTACACCATTGCAAGAGTTCGTCGGTTCGGTTGAAACCTTCGTCGAGCCAGGTGTTCGTGGTTTGGTTCGGCTCCTGCTCGATCGGCAAGGTGTAAAGGTTGTAATGCATCGGCAATCGGATCGAATTGAATCCCCAGGCTTTGAGCGAGTCGATGTCGCGTTTGGTGATGCCGTTGTCGCGATATGCCTGATAGAATGTTTCGGTATTCGTAGCCCCGACGAGCTGCGTGATTTTTTCGCGGATCTTATGTTGCGGCCCGGCAAAAGCGTCGGTCTGCAACATATAACCTTCCTGGACCATCCAACCGCCAAGCCCAAGTCCTCGCAGTAGTATGGGCTGGCCGTTGTGATCGATGATGTTTTGCCCGTCGCGATGCATGTATTGGCCGAAAGCCGTTACTGAAAGCGATAGCAACAACAGGTTAAAGAGTTTTCTCATTGATGTCTTGTTGTGTTGTTTTTTTGAGGTTTTCAAGCGTTAGTACACGACCGTCTGTATAGCGTGCGCGGGAATCTTGATCGTGGTTTTCGACGATTCGACGATCAGGTTGTACGTGACTTCCTTGTCGCTTTGGTTCATTACGACCGTCGCGATTTTCCCGTCTTTGTTGATGTATGACGTGCTCAACATTTGGCTGCGGCTTACGACGGTGCTCACGCGTTTCGCTTCAGGTCGGATGAATTTCGAGAAATGCCCGATGTAGTAATACGATGGCGTGTAGATGACTTCGCCTGTCTTGCTGTCGGCATGGATAGGTGAAAAGCAGAAATTGCCTACGTGGTTCGGCCCGCCTTTTTCGTCGAGAAGGATGTTCCAGTCGGTCCAGGCTACCGTTCCATTGTTGAAGTCGTGGATCATCGATTGGCCGTAACGTTCGCCGTTCGCCCAGAATTGGTATCTCGATGCATCGAATTTTTCTACGCAGCCTTCAGTGAAAATGAGGTTCTTGTCAGGATAGGCTTCGTGGACTTTTTGGACGTTCTCGAACATCGGAGCGCCGCCTGTCCATGTTTCATACCAGTGGAATCCCATTCCCCATGCGTATTTTGAAGCTTCGGGGTCGCCGAAAATGATGTTCGCCCTGTAGTTCATCAAGTCACGATTGTGATCCCAAACGATGATCTTCTTGTCGCCCAATTCTTTTTTGATCGTCGGCCCGAGGTAATTTTTGAGGAAGTCGCGCTCGTCTTCAGCCGTGTAAATACACGATTCCCAGGTTTGCGTGGCCATCGGTTCGTTTTGTACGCTCAATCCCCAAACCGGGACGCCTTCTTTTTCAAGCGCCTGAATGTATTTCACGTAGTAATTCGCCCACGGTTGCATGAATTCAGAAAGCAATTTCCCTCCTTTAAGCATGTTTTTACTGTCTTTCATAAAAGCCGGCGGACTCCACGGGCTTACGTACAACGGGATTTTTCCGGCTGTCGCCAATGCCTTTTTAAGCAACGGCAAGCGATATTTCCTGTCGTGATCGATACTGAATGTCTTTAAGTCTTTGTCACCTTCTTTGATGTAGGTATAACTTCCGCTTGAAAAGTCGGAACTGTGGATCGTCGTTCTGATAAGAGAATATCCGATCCCGTTTTCAGTACTGTAATAAGCGTCGATGAATTCTTTTTGTTTCTGTGGAGAAAGTCGGGCGAAAACTTCGGCACTGGCGTCGGTGATCGCACCGCCGATTCCCATCATCGATTGGAATGTCTTTTTAGGTTCCACGAATACGCAGATTTCAGTTTCAAGTGGTTGTTTCGATGGTACGAACGTTACATCGTCGGTTTTTGAAAGGCGTAATTTTGTGTTTTCGGCAGTCGTGTAGACGGTTGCGCTTTTTGGCTGGCTCTGTTGAGAAAAGGCAATGGAATACACTACTGACAACATCAGTATGGTGATAGGTTTCTTCATATTGATAATAAATTTGGTTCCGGAGAGAGTTCCCCGATTGTGGCTTGCGATGGCAATACCGAAAGAAATTGGAATGTACTTTTTAAAAAATAGCCTGTAATCGCAATGAATACA
The DNA here is from genome assembly GCF_004211145.1 of Flavobacterium sp. GTDB lineage: Bacteria > Bacteroidota > Bacteroidia > Flavobacteriales > Flavobacteriaceae > Flavobacterium. The sequence goes on from NZ_SEBS01000031.1 coordinate 19,868, forward strand.
GGCTATTTAAAACTAACCCAAACAAAATTTTAGTCGATACGACGTACTTCTACGTTATCGATTGTAACTGAAAATGGTGTGTTTGACGCCTGTCCACTCGCTGAGCGAAGTACTACGTAAACTGTTCCGCTTGTAGGGAACGTTTTGAGTCCGAGAGACGTATCGCCTCCGCACCCGACAACTGAAAGCTGACCTTCGAATGGCCCAATGGCGCATCCGGCCCAAGTGTTCAGGGCAAGAATTTGTCCACCTTCGTTGTAATCGTTGCTAACAGGCGGATTGTATCCTGCATACCACTCCATGTACGTTTCCATAGTGTTGCCAAGACCTTTGACCTTCATATCGAACTTGTACGTCTTACCTGCTTCAACCTGGATCGCTTGATACAAGTGTTGGTGATTCCAGTTGACACTTCCTGTCATCGTAGCTTCACCGTTGGCGAATGTCCAGGCAGAACCTGCGATCGTCTCCGGGAAAACTTGCCATTCCGCGATGTCTTCAGCAGTTTCGAATTTACCACCACGGATAATATTTCCGGCAACCGGATCCGCAACCGTGACTTCGACTGTTTGTGAACTGCTGTAAGCTACGCCTCCAACTCCGGTCACCGTGTGCGTGATCGTGTAGGTCCCGACATCCGGAAGGAAAATTTCCTTTGTCGGTTGGCCTTTAACAGAGCCCGTTCCACTATCCCATTTGTGTGTGATAGTATTTGCATTGCTCATGGCAGTAACCGTAAATCGGTTGGCTGATACGGGAGTGACTGTGAACGACGCGTCAAGTTCTTGTGGTGTGGTGCCGTTTCCTGTGCTGTCGTCATTAGGCGAGCACGACCAAAACATTCCTGCCATTACAAGAGCGACTGCACCTATTTTATTAATTTTCATTTTCATTATCTAATTTTTTATCAGATTAATAATTAGGGTTTTGTACTAACAAAGTGTTTGCGATGTCGTTGAAAGGCAATGGCAAAATCTCGTTTTTACCAGCCACGAAACCGTAAGGTACCAACGGAGCAGTATTACCCGTGCGCACAAGGTCAAAGAAACGGTGGCCTTCACCAGCGAGTTCGATACGGCGCTCATTAGCAATATTTTGTAGCGTGGCAGGAACAGATCCGAGACCTACACGATCACGAACCGCATCGAGAAGTGCCTGCGCACGAGCTGCATTTCCACCTGAGTTGATAAGCGCTTCGGCTTCCATCAAATACGTATCAGCCAAACGGATATAGTATGTGTTTTGACGATAGTTCAACTCTGCGTTACCTCCACCTGTAGATGTTTCAGAAGTTATCGGCATGTACTTTTTAAGGAAATATCCCGTATCCTGATCTGCTGGAGCGTAACCCAATGGGAGAGCAGTAGTCGCAGCAAGCTCACCGGCGGCAAGTAAAGCCGGAGCATCAAAGATTGTAGCTGCGTAGCGCGGATCTCCTACCATTAGATTTCTAAGTTCCGGAGTTACAGGATTAAACGACCAGCCTGAAATATAGGTTGGAGTTGTATGGCCCTCTGCGAAATTAAGACCACGAGGTCCTACCATTTGATTGACAGAGTTTCCTTCATCATTACCGCCACCCCAGTTACCCCAACCGGCGTTGCTCAAATTAGTATGCGCTACCTCAAGGATAGATTCGCTGTTGAACTTATTACCGATGCTCCAAAGGCTGGCGAAGTCGTCAACCAATGCATAACCGTACATGCTTGTTCCTCCAGGAGTTCCGTTTACGTCAGCGAATTGCGCAGCCGCTTCGGCCCATTTGTCCTGGTACAGATACGCTTTGCCTAACATAGCTTTCGCAGCCCCTTGGGTAAGACGACCCAATTCTATGTTAGCTGTAACAACCGGCGGAAGATCCGCGATCGAAGCTAGCAATTCCGATTCGATGAACGCGTATACTTCAGCTGGAGTAGACTGCGGAACATTGTAAGCATCGGCAGTATTTACAGGCTCAGTGATCAATGGGATATTTCCGAATAGATTCACCAATTCAAAATAATAGAAAGCACGCAACGTACGAGCCTCGGCTGTGAAACGGGCTTTAGTCGCCTCGTCCATCTGCGTGTTCGGCAATTTAATGATAAGGATATTCGCACGTGCGATCCCTGCATAGAAATCTCCGAAATAACTTCTTGGAACTGTCAAATCATTGATCGTAAAGTTGTCGAAACCATGGATTCCGGCACCATCGGACGGGCTACCGCCACCTGCAAAAAAGTCATCAGACCCTGCGTTGAGCATCGTGATCATGTTTTCGAATCCGCCTGAGTTCTTTCTCAAGACATCATACACCGAAACCAAACCAGAAAAAGCCTGTTCTTCATTAGTGTAATAGTTTTCTTCGATAAACGACCCTTTTGGCGTTTCCGAAATGAAGTCGTCACCGCAACTTGCGGCAATCATGGCAGCACCTGCCAATCCCCATAAAATTTTACTTTTGTACATTTTCATTTTCATTTTTTTTTTAGAATTGTAGATTTACTCCTAGCATGTAGCTACGTGCCTGCGGATAGTATCCTCTATCGATACCAACCGTATTTCCTCCTCCGATTTCCGGATCGTATCCTGAGTACTTAGTAAATGTCACCAAGTTCTCTCCCATCAAATATATTCTCATTCTTGACATACCTGCTTTTGCAATCAGGTCGGTCGGAAGCGAATATCCAAGTTGCATTGTCTTAAGTCTCAAATAATCTCCGTTCTCAAGATAGAAGTTTGACGATCTTGAATAGTTACCATTGGGATCATCTGCCGTCAAACGCGGATATGAATTCGAAGTTCCTTCTCCTGTCCAACGGTTCAAGGCATTTGTCTGCCAGTTGGCATCCTGAAGTTCCAAACGACGAAGTGCGTTGAAAATTTTATTTCCGGCGGCTCCTTGTGCCATCATATTGAAATCAAAATTCTTCCACTCGAGGCTGATCGTGAATCCGTAAGTGTAATCAGGAAGCGACTGCCCTAAGAATTCGCGGTCATCGTTCGAAATTTCACCGTCTCCATTGACGTCTTTCCATCTGAAATCACCAGGTACGGCGTTTGGTTGGATCGGCGTACCGTCTTGCCCCACGTATGCATCGATTTCAGCCTGATTCTGGAAAACGCCCAAATGACGGAATCCGTAGAATTCACCGAAACCGTGACCGACCGCGTTACGCTGTACTTCGCCAACGAGCGATTGAACTCCTGCGCCAGATTGGAAGTCCAATGTAGGTGAAATATTATTGATCGTATTTTTGAACATTGAAATGTTACCGTTTAGGCCAATGGTAAACTCGCCAATTTTCCTGCGGTATCCAAGTTCAAAGTCGATACCTTTATTTTCTACTTCGCCCAAGTTGGCAATTGGCGAGCTGAGCCCAACATAACCTGGAATTTGAAGTACTGTTAGAATTCCTGTAGTTTTACTATTCCAAAGATCAACTGTCAGGTTTAAGTCGCGGAAAAGCTGAATTTCAGCAGCCACGTTGCGTTTCGTGGTTTCTTCCCACTTCAAATCCGGATTTGGAGGTGTTGAGATCGTACTTCCTGTAACGATAGTCGTGTTACTACCGTTTCCAAACGTGTAATTATACCCACCGTTGATAATAGATGCATAAAGAAAATCACCGATCTGGTCATTACCCGAAACACCGTAGCTTCCCCTGAACTTAAGCTGGGTCACTACATTGTTTTCAGGCCAGAATGATTCCTTGCTCGCAACCCAACCCGCAGAAATCGATGGGAAGTTTCCGTACTTGTTGTTCGCACCGAACTTGGTGGATCCGTCACGACGGATAAAAGCCTGCAAAAGATAACGCTCATCATAATCATACGTTAAACGTGCGAATAATGAAGATGTTTTTTTATCAGCTCCTTGATAAGCGTAGGTCGTGCGATCCGCGTCTGGGATACTAAAGTTGAACGAAGCATCCTGCCAGCTGTCGATAGGGAGATTTCTATATGTCGTACCCTGTCCTCGTTCACCCTCCTGTGCATAAGCACCTTGTCCCAAAAGTACATTTAGGTTGTGTTTATCCAAAAAGCGCTTCGTGTACGATGCGGTATTTTCAACACTCCAATAGAAATTGCTGTTCGTGATTCTCGTGATGTTGTTCACGTCGTTATTTCCGGGAGGCCCGTTATTGAAATAGTATTCCGGCGTAAACGATTCACTTCCGTAAAAAGATTTTTTACCCACGACAGTGCTTCTGATCTTAAGTCCAGCCAAAGGTTGTACTTCCAAAAATGCAGTTCCGACAATGTTATCCGCATAACCGTAACCACCCAATCTCGATGCCTGGTAAGCTAACGGGTTTGACATTTCATTCGTTACAAGACTGGAAATTCCATAAGGCTGTCCGAGTGCATTCGTAAAAATACCGTTCTGACCGCTTGGGCCACCGTAAGGAGCTGAATTTGCCACATCCGGATCCGTTATGACCAATGGTGTGATCGGATCAAGGTTCAATGCTGAAGACAGCGCTCCTCCAAACTCACTGTTCGTGTTCCCTACTCCAAGATTTTTCTCGCGCGTGTATGTAGCCGTTTGGCCAACAACAACGTATTTACCGATCTTATGATCTGAGTTCAAACGGAACGTCTTACGATTGTAACGTGAAATGCTTGGGAGAACCACACCTTCTTGGTCTACCAAGCTGAATGAACTATAGAATTTCGAATTTTCAGAACCTCCGCTGATGCTTACATCGTGAGATTCGCGGAAAGCATTTTGGAAGATTACATCTTGCCAGTCTGTGCCGCGACCAAGTGAAGCCGGATCGGCGTAAACAATCGCATTACCATCATTTACCTCACGCTCGTTAATCAAAGTAGCATATTGTGTGGCGTTCAAAAGACCAACTCTACGAGATTCTTCTGAGAAACCTGAGAAACCGTTATAGCTAACAGTTATCTTACCCGATTTCCCTTTTTTAGTCGTAATCAAAATTACACCGTTTCCTGCTCTAGTTCCATAAACCGAAGCCGATGCATCCTTCAAAACCTCTACCGATTCGATGTCAAATTGGTTGATGAATTGTACAGCGCTCTGCTCCACGAGAATTCCATCCACAACGTAAAGCGGGTCGTTGTTATTCAAAGTGCCGACTCCACGGATACGAACTGTGGCCGAAGAACCCGGCTGTCCCGCATTTGCCGCCACATAAACACCCGAAGTACGACCCTGAAGCGTCTGTTCAATACGCGTAACTGGCTGACCTTCGAGATCTTTGCCCTTTACCTGCGAAATCGCGCCGGTTACCACGCTTTTCTTTTGCGTACCGTAACCTACGACGACAACTTCCTCAAGGCTTTCGGCAGACGGCAAGATCTTCGCATTGACCGTCGCCTGACCATTTACCGCCATTTCCAGGTCGGCAAAGCCTATAAATGTGAAAACCAACGTGCCGTCTGAGGGCGCGCTGATCTGATAATTACCATCAATGTCAGTCATTGACGCGGTTTTTGTTCCTTTAACTGTAACAGTAGCGCCCGGAACCGGCAACCCTGTGTCATCTGTAACTTTACCGGACACGTTAATGTCTTGGGCATACCCGGCAATCGTTAACAGAAAGGACGAAATACAAAAAAATAATAGTTTTTTTAATTTCATTTTTCTGATTTTTTTGGTTAGTTAATTATTGATTTGCCACAATATTATATCATTTTTTTCACACTTCATAATCAAAATCCCTACAAAAACACATCAAAAAAGAAATTTAAGCTTTACAAAAACACATCAATTATTTTATAAACCTTTGTAAATCAAAATTCTATTTATATATTTACCTTGTTATATAAATGTTAATTCAACTATACAAACCTTACAATTAACCACACTTATAATTACAACGTTGTAGTGAATAATCTTTTCAAAATCACCACTTTATTGAGAATTACCGATATCCGGTCTATTCTTAAAATCTTCGCTGTTATTTCAATTTTAAGCAATTTTAACAGCTATTCGCAAATCAAAAATACCGGCGTTCCTGAGATAAATAACTTCAGTCGCACCGATTATCGCGCCGGAACGCAAAATTGGCGTATCGATCAGGATAAAAACGGCACGATGTATTTCGCGAATAACGATGGTTTGTTAAGTTTTGACGGATCTTCGTGGCACACATATCGGCTTCCGAGCAACACGGCGATCAGGAGTCTAAAAATCTCGAATGAAAAAATATTCGTTGGAGGCTACAACGAATTCGGATATTTCAAAGCCGACAAGAAAGGAAAACTTCAATATACCTCGCTCGCCCTGCTTGTCAGCGAAAGCAACAGGCAGCAAATAGATCTGATCTGGAAAATCCATTCCTATAAAAACGAAATCATTTTTCAATCGTTTGAGAAGAATTACGTATTCAATGGTAAATCGCTAATTCAGATCGAAGCGCCCAATCGGTTTCAATTTTCGTTTGACATGGGCGATTCGATAATTTATCAGGATGTGGTTTTAGGCCTGTTTGAGTACAAAAACGGAAAACTCCGGGCTTTGCCCAATACCTCGACGTTGAGCAATACCGAGGTTTGGGGAATTGTCGCGATCTCCAAAACCAGGTTGCTCATCGCGACTTTAGACAAAGGGCTTTTCATTTACGAAAAAAACATTCTTACTCCTTGGCTTACCGAGGCCGACCAGTTCGTCAAGAAAAACAGCTGTCTCGGGGGCGAACTTATCCGTGAGAATTTCATCGTATTGAATTCGGTGCTCGACGGCATGATCATATGCGATAAAAACGGGAAAATCATCCAACACATAGATCGCAAAAAAGGATTGCAAAACAATACCGTCCTTTCCTCGTTCGTCGACAACAAAAATAATCTGTGGCTCGGGCTCGACAACGGTATCGCATTCATCAATGAAAATTCCCCTTTCACTTACTTCGGGTCCAGTTACGAATTGAGTACCGTGTATGCGTCGACGGTTTTTGACGGCAATTTATATGTCGCGACGAACCAAGGATTATTCTATCACAAATGGAACAAGCCATTCCGCGAGAATTCATTTGAGCTCATAGAGGGAACGACGGGCCAAACGTGGAATATCCAAGTCGTGGACGGTCAGCTGATTTGCGGACACAACCGGGGATTGCTGCTTATCTCAGGGAATAAAGTCGTCAAGAATCTCGATCCGAACGGCTATTGGGGAATTAAAAAAATCCCCGATTTTAAAGACTATTACATCGGATGCAACTACAAAGGTTTTACGATATTCAAAAAAACAGGCGCAACTTGGGAATTCGTCAATTATGTCGATGGCACGAACAAGTCGGCGAGCACATTTGAGGTCGACGGAAATACGGTCTGGCTCAAAAAAGACAATTCGCTTTACCGACTGAAACTAAGCAGCGATCTCAAAAAATTCAGCTCGGTTAAAATGTACGAGAGCCTCGCGAAAAATTCGGCAGGAATCGGCAGCATGCAACGCCTCGAAGGAAAAATATACTTCCAGTCAGGCAATAAATTCTACAACTACGCGGGAGAAATAGACGGTTTCCTGCCTGAAAAACGATTTACCGCAATTTTTAAAAATCTTCCCGTCGTTCGCGCGATCCACCAGGACAAACTCGGCAATCTCTGGTACGTATTCAATGAGTCCATTGGAACGTTACGCAAGAATCCCGACGGGAATTACGAAAACGTCGTTTCAGGACTCTCAAATATCACCGGCTATTTGGTAAACGATTACGTCTCTATAAATTCGGTCGACCAAAATGACATCCTCATCGGGCTGACCAATGGAATCGCACATTATGATTCGGCGCTGATCAGAAATCTCGAATCGAAGCCGAAAGCATATATCAGGAGTTTTTCATTTGCGGGAGACACTTTACAAGTCGCCAATATCGGAAATCGAATCGATGACATTGTCGTAAAATACCGCAACAACAACGTCAAATTCGTATTCTCGTCACCTCTGTATGAAAATCTTGACAATATTGAATATTCCTATCTGCTCAAAGGATTCGATGAGAAATGGAGTCATTGGACCAATATGTCGGTAAAGGAATACACGAATCTGCACGAAGGCGATTACACGATGTTGGTGAAAGTCCGAAATTCGTATGGCGTGCAATCGGATCCGAATTCGTTTGAATTCAGCGTTTCTCCGCCGTGGTACCGACATTGGCTCGCGTACATTTGCTATTTCGGTTGCTTGGTCCTCGCGATTTTTTACGTGCGACGTCGCGTCCGATTACAAATCCGTCGAAACAAATACTTCGAAACGGTCGAACAGAGGAAAATTTATCTCGAAAAGGAAGCGAAAATTCGTCAGGAACAATACGAGCTTGAAAAAGAGATCGAGCGTCTGCAAAACGATAAACTCAAAATCAAAATCCTTTCGAAGGACAAGGAACTCGTGAACAATTCGCTTCAGGTCGCCAAGAAGAACAAGATTCTGAACGGCATCATCTACAAGATGAAGGAAATCGACGTGGAAAGCATGGACGAAGCCGCGAAATTCCAGCTTACGAAGCTCAACAAAAGCATCATCAAGGAAGTGAACGCCGACAAAAGCTGGCACGACCTCGAGAAACACATTCGGAACGTCCACTTCGACTTCTTGAAACGACTCAAGGACAAACACCCGGATATCACGCCCAGAGAACTCGATTTATCGACCTATCTGCTCATGAACATGTCGACCAAAGAAATCGCCGAAATCATGAACATTTCGAACGGAGGCGTCGAACTCGCACGTTACAGGTTGCGCAAAAAACTCAATTTGACCAAGAAAGAAAACCTTACCGGATTCCTGATGCGGATTTGATCACAAGTGGTCGAGTATGCGCTCGAGCGCCATGCCACGCGAACCTTTTATAAGTAACGTTTTTCCGTTCAACTTTTCGAGTTCGCCCGAATTCAGGAACGCGTCGAAGTCTTCATGAAAAGACAGATTCGGATTGTCGACTTTATTTGAGAAAAAATCCTTACCGATAAAATGCGTCTGCGTATCCGACTCGTTCTCGAGCGTGGCGATCAAGTTTTTATGTTCGGCGAGGCTTTCATCGCCCAACTCGAACATGTCGCCCAGAATCATCACCTTATTCGGCTTGTCGAGTTGCAGGAAGTTCACCGTCGCGGCCGACATGCTGCTCGGGTTCGCGTTATACGCGTCGAGGATAATCTGGTTCCCGCCTTTCTGGAGCATTTGCGAACGATTGTTCTCGGGCACGTAACCTTCGATCGCCGATTTGATCTCGCTTGGCGAAATCCTGAAATACGTTCCGATGCACGTCGCCGCGTTTATGTTGTTCGCATTGTACAATCCGATGAGATGTGACGAGATTTCAACGTCGAGAAAAGCCGTTTGTACGAACGGATTCGCAACTACGGAATCGATGATGACATCGGCGGGATTTGCAACCGCGAACGTATATCGTTGCAACTGTTCGGTTTTGCCTGATTGTATCGCATCGTCAAGGTTTACGAACGCCATTTTGCCGGCACTTTGAAGATAGGCATACAATTCACTCTTTCCTTTGATCACGCCTTCGACGCCTCCGAAACCTTCGAGATGCGCTTTCCCGAAATTCGTAATATATCCGAAGTCTGGCTGCGCAATCTCACACAGGAATTCAATTTCCTTTTGATGGTTCGCTCCCATTTCCACGATTCCGATCTCAGTGCTTTTTGAAAATGAGAGCAACGTCAACGGAACGCCGATGTGGTTGTTCAGGTTTCCGATGGTCGCCACCGTCTTGAATTTCGCCGACAGCACGACATTGATCAACTCTTTCGTTGTCGTCTTCCCATTGCTTCCCGTGAGCGCGATGATCGGCAAACCGAGATAGCGCCTGTGAAACGCCGACAATTGCTGCAGTGCGACCAAACTGTCTTCGACGACGATCGTTCGGTCATCGATATAGAAGTCGGCATTGTCGATCAATACGTATGACGCGCCTTTTTGCAACGCTTCGGCAGCGAACGTGTTGGCATCGAAACGATCGCCCTTGATCGCGACGAACATCGAGTTCTCGGTGATTTTGCGCGTGTCGATGGAAATAGAGGAACACTTTAGAAAAAGGCCGTGAATGTAAGCGGTATCCATATTGGTATAAATAACAAAAGCCCTAAAATTAGGGCTTTTGAAGTATTGTTTCAAGAATTAATTTCTTGCTCTTTTCTTTTTGTCTGATTTAGGACCGACCCTCGACATCGCACAACGGAAACCGATATAATCAGTTGCCATGTCTTGTGGGAAATATCTTCTTTGAGCCGGATCGAGCCAGTAAGCACGGTCTCTCCAAGAACCTCCTTTGTACACACGAACGTCGTCGTTGATCAAAGTAGTTCTCTTGTTTGACTGGTCATACGCGCGATTCATAACACCTAAACTGTCAACAGAAACGTTGTGTTGAGGAGAATCGTACATCTGGTTGCTGTTCTCCTTAGCGTTCGGATCTTTCGCAGCCGCTCCGTCTTCAGAACCGAATTCGAAGTAACGAGTCGATTGCTTGTCTCCATCGCGATAGTTACGGTTGTCGCTCTTGCTGAAGTTGACTCTGAGGTATGTTTCTTTTTCGTCAACAGGTACGCGGGCAATTTCTCCAGGGAAGTTTCTCGCAACGATTTTACCGTTTGGCAATGTATCGTATGTGATCGTTTCAGCCGTTACGATTTCAACTTTTCCGTCCTCACCGATTTTGTTCTTGGTATAGACGTTACCACGATAGTAGTTGAAGTCACTCGCTTCATCGTCAACGATTGGACGATAGACGTCGGCAACCCATTCTGCTACGTTACCAGCCATATCGTAAAGACCGAAGTCGTTTGGCGGATATGATTTCACGACGTTCGTGATATCGGCACCGTCATCAGACCAACCTGCGATTCCACCGTAGTCACCTTTACCTTGCTTGAAGTTAGCCAATTGATCACCACGCACCTGACGTTTGCCAGAACGTGTGTAGCTTCCAGACCAAGGATATTTCTTTTGACCTTTGTAGATGTTGTATTCGCGTTGACCTACGTCGGCAGCAGCGGCATATTCCCACTCAGCTTCGGTCGGAAGGCGATATTCAGGAAGGATAAGACCTGAACTTCTTTGTGCGTAAACGTTTTTAGGTTCTCCGACAGTTCCGTCGGCACCTTTCGTTCCTTGTGGCTTCGAGCGACCGTTCGCGCCTCTTTTAAGGACAACTTCTTCGTTACCACCGTAAGTCTTCGTCGGGGCGTTCAAATATGTCTCGGTAGAGAACATTCCATCAGGAGTAGCTGCCAATTTAGCATCTTTCTTGATGTATTTCTGATCTTCGAGAGTCTTCTCATTCACACGGTCGGTTCTCCATTTGCTGAATTCAACAGCCTGGATCCAGTTCACACCAACTACCGGGTAGTTCGCATACGCCGGGTGACGCAGGTAGTTGTTCGTCATGGTTTCATTGTAACCCAAACGGTTTCTCCAAACCAATGTATCAGGACAAGCGCCTTCGTAAATGTGTTGGTAATTTTCCTGATCCGGTGGGAAAACGCGTTTCAGCCAGTCAAGGTATTCCATGTACATAAGGTTTGTAACCTCAGTTTCGTCCATGTAGAAAGACTGCACGTGTTGCTGGTTTGGGGAGTTGTTCCAGTCGTGCATGATGTCATCCTGAACCTTACCCATGGTAAACGTTCCGCCTTCAACCATTACAAGGCCAGGAGCAGTCGCCTGCTTCTTGAACTTCGAGTTGTACTGGAAGCCGCCTTTTTTGTCGTTGATCTTCCATCCGGTAGCGCTCGAGGTATTTTTAGAGCTCGAACTCTTACTGCAAGATGCAAAACCAAACACTATTACTGAAGCCAGTAACAGTCTGATAGCCATAATTTTGTTTACTTTCATACTTTAGTAGGTGTAAATTTCGTGGCGCAATATAATAACAAATCGTTAAACTGCAACACAATTTTAAAAATAATCGCCCTTTATCGGCATTTACCGCCGCATAATCGATGAAAACGGAAAAATTATTCAAATATTATATAGTCAGCGTTAATTAAATTATTTTTACCCTCCGTAATAATTACAGCCTGCCCGCGTTACTATACCTGATGAAAAAAGCAGTACTTCTTATTTTTATTTTCACGTCAATTCTTTGTGCGGCCCAACAAAATGGAGCGGTCACGATAAATTGGCTTGAAAAGACCGAATATTATTTCGGCGAGAACAAAATCAACATTCCTCAGTTCGACGCCACGAATATGTTGTTTGTTTCGTCCGAAAAAGCGCTTTACTACAGGATTTCCATCCCGCAATCGGGCCCGGTGAATTCGAATTCGATCCAGATCACCGACGCCGTTTATGAAACGCTTACCAATTCAGGATTGGGCGATCTGGCCGCAAATAAAGTCCCGACATCCTTAAAACCGACATTAAAAAGCAGCAACGGACGCGGAACTTACTTCGCGATCCTAACGCTCTCTCCTATCATTAAAGACGGAAGCGGTTACAAAAGACTCAAATCTTTCACGTATTCCTTTTCAAACGGAAGCGCGGCGCGACCTCAATCGGCGAACGCGGTTTCGGCGATAACGAGTTCGGTGCTGGCCACGGGCGACTGGTATCGGTTCTACGTAGAGAAGTCGGGCGTTTACAGAATTTCCAAAAGCTTTCTTTCGAGCCTCGGCATGAACACCAACGTCGACCCAAGGAAAATCAAGATTTACGGCAACGGCGGACGCATGGTCCCGCTTCGCAATGACAGCGCCTATCCCGACGACCTCGCCGAGAATGCGATCACGATCGTCGGCGAATCTGATGGAAGTTTCGATTCGAGCGACTACATCTTATTCTATGCCGAAGGTGTCGATACCTGGAACACCGAAACCCAAACGCACATCAACCAGTTCTCGAACCGTTCCTATTATTATGTAACCGCGAGAGGCGATAATGGAAAGCGCATATTGCCAATGGCGCAACCGAGTTCCCCAACGGTCACGACAAACATGTTCGAGGACCATAAACATCACGAAGTCGACGACGTGAATATAGTGCGATTGGGCCGACGTTGGTTCGGAGAACAATTCAACATAGAAAACGAACAGGAATTCGAATTTGAATTTCCGGGCGTCGTAACGTCCGAACCCGCGTCATTAAAGGTTTACACGGCCGCGGCGGCTTTTACGGTCACTAATTTCGGGGTTGAAGTGAACGGCCAGCAAGCCGGAAATATTTCAATGGGTGCGATTACGACGACAGGATCGGCCAAGGCCATCAAAGGCGTGCTCAACGCCAATGTCACGGCCGCCGAAACTATGAAGGTCAAGCTTTCGTATGACAATGCCGGCGTTCCCGGTTCGCTTGGCTATCTCGACTACATCATCTTGAACGCGAAACGCACGCTCAAAGGTTATGGCGACCAATACCAGTTTACGGCGAACAATTCGGCGAATACGGGCGTCATTGAATACCAATTCAGTACCGCGACGCATATTCCGCAGGTTTGGGACGTGACCGACATCTTCAATGTGAGCCAGGCACCGAATTCGTCGGGAGCCGCATTTTCATTTACCGCTTCGATGGGCGACGTCCGAAAATACGCCGTCGTCGACGATACCGATTATTTCACACCTTTAAAAGAATCGAAGGCGAAAGTCGCGAACCAGGACCTGAAAGGCACGATCTTCAAAAATCAGCAAGGCCAATTCCAGAACATAGATTATTTGATCATTACGCCTGCTTCACTCAATGCCGCGGCTGAGAAACTCGCGACGTTTCACCGCTCCTATTCGGGCATGAACGTGAAAGTCGTGAACCTCGAGACGATTTATCCTGAATTCTCGTCGGGAAAACAGGATGTCGCAGCGATTCGCAATTTCATCCGATACGTGTATTTCAACGCGTCGACGCCTGAAAGCCGCGTGAAATATGTGAACCTTTTTGGCGATGCGTCTTTCGATTTCAAGAATCGCATACCGAACAACACGAATATCGTTCCCATCTACCAATCGCTTGACTCTTACGAAACGGGCGAGGCTTCGTTTATCACCGACGATTTCTTCGGGATGATGGACGATGACGAAGGATTGTTGGACCCGTACAGTGAAGTGTCGGACAGCCAGCTTTCGTATAATATCGGCGGCATCGACATCGCAGTCGGACGAATGGTCGTATCGTCGACAACCCAGGCCGATCAATTGGTCACGAAAGTCATCGATTACCACGACTTGAAATCGTACGGAAGCTGGAGGAACAATTACATTTTGATATCCGACGATGCCGACAAACCCGGCGACGTGCAGCTCCAACAAAGGCAAGATCAACTTGCGAATGCTATTTTGGGTGTCAAGCCGTTCTTGAATCTCGAGAAAATCTACATCGACTCATACGAACAGGAAACATCATCGGGAGGCGCGCGTTATGAAAAAGCCCGGGCCGATATTTTCAACGCGTTCGAAAAAGGCGCGCTCGTCTTCAATTACTTGGGCCACGGAAACGAAGACGGACTTTCAGCCGAACGCATCTGGATCAAAGAAGACGGAGAAACGTTGAGCCATCGCTACAAATACCCATTGTTCATTACCGTAACGTGCGAATTCACGCGGTTCGATAACCCATACCGTCCGACGGCGGGTGAATATACGTATTGGAATCCGATCGGTGGCGCGGTTTCGATGCTCACGACGGTGCGATCGATCTTCCAGGATCCGGCGCAAAACTTCAACGACAGGCTTTCGCAATATTTGTTGTCGTATGTGAACAATACGCCGACGAACAATTATACGTCAATCGCCGAGGCATTGCGTCTCGCGAAAAACAGCAATTCGAATTATTCGACGAACATCGTGACGTATTTGGGCGATCCTGCGATGGTGCTCGCGATCGCGAAACCTCAGATCCGATTGACTAAAATAAACGACGCTCCGGTTACCGGCCCGGTCGATGCCATGGAATCACTCGCCTACGTCAAGGTTTCGGGCGACATCACCGACGAATTCAATACCCCGCTCACAAACTATACGGGCGAAGTTGCGGTCAATATTTACGACAAGAATATTTCCCGGACGACATTGAACAACGACAACCAAGGCAGCATCCTGACCTTTAGCACCTTGGGCGAAACGATATTCCGAGGAAACGCGACGGTCAGCAACGGCCAGTTCGAATTCGGGTTCGTCGTACCGCGCGACATCAGGATTCCACTTGGAAACGGACGCATCAGTTTCTACGCGAAACGCAACCAAATCCTGCTCGACAAGACAGGTTATGACAACACGATCCAGATTGGAGGCATCAACGAAAATGCCGCCGAGGACAATATCGGGCCAACGGTTAAGTTATATATGAATGACCAGACGTTCGTGAACGGCGGAATTACGAACGAATCTCCGTTTTTCCTCGCGTTTCTCGAAGACGAAAACGGGATCAATACGGCAAGCGGAATCGGGCATGACATCATCGCGATCCTCGACGGGGACGAGACGAATCCGTATACGTTGAACGATTATTATGAGGCCGAACTCGACAATTACAAGAAAGGAAAATTGCGTTTCCCTTTCCGAAATTTAGAAAAAGGTTTGCACACGATCACGTTCAAAGCCTGGGACGTGTACAACAACCCGATTACGGCCGAGATTCAATTCGTGGTCGTCGGAGACGATAAAATCACGCTTACGAACGTGCTCAATTACCCGAATCCGTTCACGAGTTACACGCAATTCTGGTTCTCGCACAACAAACCGTTCGAGCCGCTCGACGTTCAGGTCCAGGTCATGACGGTTACCGGAAAAGTCGTCTGGACGCGTAACCAGGTGGTAAATACTGAAGGATTTTTGTCGCGCGAAGTGACTTGGGACGGCAAGGATGATTTTGGCGACCGAATCGGTAAAGGCGTTTACATTTATAAGCTCACGGTTCGATCGACGCTCACAGGCACGAAGTCGGAAAAAATCGAGAAACTTGTGATACTTTAATAAAACACTATATTTGTTAATACTAATTGAAAATACAGAATGAGAAAAATTGCTATCTCTTTACTTTGTTTGTTTGCCATACAACTTTCCTTTTCACAAGCTACGACACCTGAACTTCCTGACCGCGTAATCACGACGGGTGTTCCGTTCCTTTTGATTGCCGGAGATGCGCGTTCAGCCGGTATGGCCGACCAAGGTGTCGCGACATCGCCCGATGCGTATTCACAACAATACAACCCTGCGAAGTTCGCGTTCTCTTTGGACAAACAAGGTTTCTCAGTAAACTACACGCCGTATTTGACCGAATTGGTAAACGACATCTCGTTGGGTCAGGTCACGTATTTTAACCGAATCAGCGAAAAAAGCGCATTCGCGGGAACGTTGCGTTACTTCTCGCTCGGTGAAATCGAATTGCGTCAAAACTTTGACGATCCGGCTCAGGTCGTGAAACCGAATGAATTGGCGGTCGACCTTTCGTACTCCTTGAAACTGAGCGAAAGATTTTCAATGGCGGTTGCCGGACGTTACATCCGTTCGCAGTTGAAAATTCCTACCGAAAACATAGACGCGAAAGCGGCAAGCACATTTGCCGTTGACGTTGCGGGTTACTATCAGTCAGAAGAAATCGCATACAACGACTTCAACGGTCGTTGGAGATTGGGTTTCAACTTCCAGAACATGGGCCCGAAAATCAAATACGACATTACCGAAGACGACAGCAATGCCAACTTCTTGCCTGCTAACCTGAGACTCGGTGGTGGATTCGATTTCATCCTTGACGATTACAATAAAGTGTCGGTCGGTCTTGAAGTGACCAAGCTTTTGGTTCCGACGCCTCAAATTCCTGATTACTCGAAGGATTACGACGGAAACGGAGAGATCGATTCTGAGGATTTCGATTTGGCCGAAGCTGAAAACAACCAGGAATACCGCGACATCAGCTGGGTTTCGGGAATCTTCCAATCGTTCGGCGATGCGCCCGACGGTTTCAGCGAAGAGCTAAAAGAATTCACGTATTCAGTCGGTGCCGAATATTCGTACCAGGATTCATTCGCGTTCCGTCTCGGATATTTCAACGAAAGCGAAGTCAAAGGTGCGCGTAAGTTCGTTTCGATGGGCGCGGGCTTCAAATATAACATCGTGAAGATCGACGTTTCATACTTGTTCTCGGCATCGAAAGTCAGGAACCCGCTTGAAGGAACATTGCGATTCTCGCTTGCGTTCGCGTTCGGAGACAAATACGAAGAGAACTAGACTTCCGACATAACAAAATATGAATCCAAATATCCGAAAGGGCATTTGGATTTTTTTTCCGCTTTATTTTGAGAAAAAAGATAATAGACTGATAGATAACAGGCCGACAGATTAGACGATGAGAGAAATCAACCATACCACTTCATTTACCGCTTTTGATTCGATTGACGAACTTCCGTCAGACGCCAAGTCGCTGATGCAAAAAGCGATCGATATCCGCAAGAATGCATACGCACCGTATTCGAAATTTCGTGTCGGAGTGGCGTTACTGCTTGACAATGGCGAGGTGATTTCAGGATCAAACCAGGAAAACGCAGCGTATCCGTCAGGACTTTGTGCCGAACGCGTGGCGATTTTTTATTCGGGCGCGAACTATCCTGAGGCGAAGATATTGAAGATGGCGATTTCAGCCGCTTCCGACACGAATCCGACCACGGCCCCAATTCCTCCTTGCGGCGCTTGCCGACAATCTATCGCCGAATACGAATTCAAGCAAAACCAGCCGATCGAGATTTATTTCATGGGTGAAACGGGCGAGGTTTTCAAGTCGGATTCGCTTAAGAATCTACTTCCGTTTACGTTCGACAAAAACTTCCTGTAGCGTAAAAAAATAACGGTTCTTTAAATTTTTGTTCTGCATGGAATGTGTTATTTTTGCGTTTCGCAAATTTGTGTGAGGCAACTTTTTGCGTTCCGCTTCGGCAACTAAAATACACACTAACATTAGCATTAAATTTAGCAGATGAAAGAAGTAACTAAGGATGTTTATCTGAAATGGTATGAAGAAATGCTGTTCTGGCGCAAGTTCGAAGACAAGCTCGCAGCGCTTTACATCCAACAAAAAGTAAGAGGATTTCTTCACTTATACAACGGGCAGGAAGCCGTTCTCGCGGGAGCTCTTCACGCCATGGACCTCACGAAAGACAAAATGATCACCGCGTATCGCAACCACGTCCAGCCGATCGGAATGGGTGTAGATCCCAAAAAAGTGATGGCCGAATTGCTTGGAAAGGCAACCGGAACCTCAAAAGGTATGGGCGGTTCGATGCACATATTCTCTAAAGAAAAAGGATTTTACGGCGGGCACGGAATCGTTGGGGCGCAAATCCCCGTGGGAGCCGGAATCGCTTTTGCCGACAAATATTTCAACACTGGTGGCGTTACCTTGACCTATTTCGGTGATGGAGCCGCTCGTCAGGGATCGCTTCACGAGGCGTTCAACATGGCGATGTTGTGGAAACTTCCGGTCGTGTTCATCGTTGAAAACAACGGATACGCGATGGGAACCTCGGTTGAAAGAACCGCGAACCACACCGATATCTGGAAACTCGGATTGGGTTACGAAATGCCATGTGGCCCAGTCGACGGCATGAACCCGGTAAAAGTTGCCGAAGCCATGCACGAGGCGATCGATCGCGCTCGTCGCGGAGACGGACCGACGTTCCTCGAAATGAAAACCTACCGTTACCGCGGACATTCGATGAGTGACGCGCAATTGTACCGCACGAAAGAAGAAGTTGAAGAATATCGCAAGATCGACCCGATCACGCAAGTTCTCGACGTGATCAAAGACCAAAAGTTCGCTACCGACGAAGAAATCGCCGCGATGGACGAAAGAGTGAAAAACCTTGTCGAGGAATGTGAAAAATTCGCCGAGGAATCTCCATTCCCTGAAGTCCAGCAGCTTTACGACGTCGTTTACGAACAAGAAAATTATCCATTCATTCCACACAGACTTTAATATATGGCAACAGTTGTAACTATGCCGCGCCTGAGCGATACTATGACCGAAGGCACTGTGGCGACCTGGCTTAAAAAAGTGGGCGACAAAATCAGCGAAGGCGACATCCTTGCTGAAATCGAAACCGACAAAGCTACCATGGAATTCGAATCGTTCAACTCAGGAACGTTGCTCCACATTGGCATACAAGCCGGAGAAACGGCCCCGGTTGATTCGCTTTTGGCCGTAATCGGTGAAGAAGGCGAAGACATCGCTGAGCTTTTGAAAGGCGGAGGCGCTGCGAAATCGGACGAGAAAAAAGAAGACAAAAAAGAAGAAGCTCCAAAAGAGGATGCGAAATCTGAAGACCAAAAGTCGGACGAGGAAAGCACGCCTGCTGCCGAAGCGAAATCTGAAGATAAAAAAGACGAACCGAAAGCCGAGGCTTCAGCACCAGCTTCATTGCCGGAAGGCGTTTCAGTCGTAACCATGCCGCGTTTGAGCGACACGATGACCGACGGAACCGTTGCCACCTGGATCAAAAAAGTTGGCGACAAAGTAGCTGAAGGTGATATTCTCGCTGAAATCGAAACCGACAAGGCGACGATGGAATTCGAATCGTTCCAGTCAGGAACTTTGCTTTTCGTCGGCGTGAAAGAAGGAGAGACCGCTCCGGTCGACAGTGTTTTGGCAATCATCGGCCCTGAAGGAACCGACGTGACGGGAATCGCTGAAAACTATAAAAAAGGTGGTGCCGCTCCTGCTGCGTCTTCGGACAAGAAAGAAGAAGCGAAACCTGAAGCGAAGACCGAGGAGAAATCTGAGAAATCAGCCGAAACGTCTGAGAAGAAAGAAGAAGCTCCGGTAGAAGTTGTTTCAGACGGACGTCGTATTTTCATCTCGCCTCTTGCCAAGAAAATGGCTGAGGAAAAAGGAATCAACATTTCACAAGTTAAAGGTTCGGGCGAAAACGGCCGAATCGTGAAAGCCGATATCGAGAATTACAAACCTGCAGCCCAGGCCGCTCCGGCTCAAGCGTCAGCCGATGCTCCGAAAACCGAAGCAGCCGCGGCGAAACCATTCGTTCCTGCAGGCGAAACGTATACTGAAGAAATCAAGAACTCCCAGATGCGTAAGACGATCGCGCGTCGTTTGAGCGAGTCTAAATTCACCGCACCGCATTATTATTTGACTATCGAACTCGATATGGATAATGCAATTGCTGCGAGAAACGCTATCAACGCGATTCCTAACACCAAAGTGTCATTCAATGACATGGTGATCAAGGCGTGTGCGATGGCGCTTAAAAAGCATCCGAAAGTAAATTCAACCTGGAAAGACGATGTAACTTTGATTCATCATCACGTAAATATTGGTGTTGCGGTTGCCGTTGAAGACGGATTGCTTGTTCCTGTGTTGAAGTTCGCCGACCAATTGTCGCTGACGCAAATCGGAACCAATGTGAAAGACGTCGCGGGCCGTGCGAAAAATAAGAAATTACAACCTGCCGAAATGGACGGAAGCACGTTTACGGTTTCCAACTTGGGTATGTTTGGAATTTCCGAATTTACATCGATCATCAACCAACCGAACTCGGCCATCCTTTCAGTAGGAGCGATCGTGCAACAGCCGGTCGTGAAAAACGGTCAAATCGTGGTTGGAAGCGTGATGAAAGTGACGTTGGCTTGTGATCACCGCACCGTTGACGGAGCGACGGGATCCGAGTTCCTTCAGACATTGCGTCAATATCTTGAAAACCCGGTCACCATGCTGGCGTAATCAAAATGATTATAAAAGAAAAATCCCGTTCAATGAGCGGGATTTTTTATTTTACGAAATAACGATATTATTGTTCAGTAGTGATCCACATGCCGTCGCGTTTTACTTTGACGGTCGTAGTTTGTGGAGCTGCCGGCTTTTCCATTGCAGGATCGATTACCTTCAACGGCACTTTCGATTTCACTTTGATAACCGGTTTGATTTTCGGGGATTTAAGTGGCGTTTTCTCAGAAGCAGGGAACACGAATTGTTGCGCCTGGGCGAAAATTTTCTCCGTGATGCTAAACAACACGGACGGTGCTGGAATTTCTTTGCAGAACCCTTTTGAACCCACCAATAACGCGATTACCAAGAGATATTTTTTCATAATTTGAGCAAATGTTCCCAAATATATGAATTTAGCTTGAAATCCAGTCTTTTAGAAGTGTTAATTTGAGGGCGTGCCGGCGGCGTGGGCGTTTTCGTTAACCTGACGATTTCGTTCACCGCCGTCGGGCTGGCCCGCTGCTATCTTTTTGCCTTGCACGTCTTCGGTAAGCGGACATTTGACTTCGGCAAAAAGGATATCCGCTTGCATCCCTCACGCTTTTTGAGTGCCTGAGTGCCTGAGTGCCTGAGTGCCTGAGTGCCTGAGTGCCTGAGTGCCTGAG
>NZ_SEBS01000032.1 GCF_004211145.1 Flavobacterium sp.
GCTTTGGAGCGCCGATTCCAGAAGGTTTTGGTCGACGAACCCGATACCGAGAGCGCGATCTCGATTTTGCGCGGCATCAAGGAAAAATACGAAACGCACCACAAAGTGCGCATCAAAGACGACGCGATCATAGCCGCAGTCGAATTGTCGCAACGCTACATCACGAACCGATTCTTGCCCGACAAAGCCATCGATTTGATGGACGAAGCGGCGTCGAAACTGCGCATGGAAATCAATTCGAAACCCGAGGAACTCGACGTTTTGGATCGCAAAGTCATGCAACTGGAAATCGAGATCGAAGCCATAAAACGCGAGAACGACGAGAACAAACTCAAGATTCTCGGAATGGATTTGGCGAATTTGAAGGAAGAACGCAACGAGATTTTCGCGAAATGGAAGTCGGAGAAAGACGTCGTAGATAACATCCAGAACGTCAAGACCGACATCGAAAATTTCAAACAGGAAGCCGAACGCGCCGAACGCGACGGTGATTACGGAAAAGTCGCCGAGTTGCGCTACGGAAAAATCAAGGACGCGCAAGTCCAACTCGAGCAATTGCAACTGCAGTTGGCCGAGAACCAACGCGGCACTTCGCTGATCAAAGAAGAAGTCACGCGTGAAGACATCGCCGAAGTCGTCGCCAAGTGGACAGGCGTTCCCGTGATGAAAATGATGCAGGGCGAACGTGAGAAGTTGTTGCATCTCGAAGACGAATTACACCGACGCGTTGTCGGGCAGGAAGAAGCAATCGAAGCGATTTCAGATGCCGTGAGAAGAAGCCGCGCGGGGTTGCAGGATGTGAAGAAACCGATCGGATCGTTCCTGTTCTTAGGAACGACGGGCGTCGGGAAAACGGAATTGGCGAAAGCATTGGCCGAATACCTGTTCGACGACGAGAACGCGATGACGCGAATCGACATGAGCGAATATCAGGAACGCCATTCGGTAAGCCGTTTGGTCGGCGCGCCTCCGGGATATGTCGGTTATGATGAAGGCGGACAATTGACCGAAGCCGTTCGCAGGAAACCGTATTCGGTGGTGTTGCTCGACGAGATCGAAAAAGCGCATCCCGACACGTTCAACATCTTGCTTCAAGTACTCGACGAAGGCCGTTTGACCGACAACAAAGGCCGACTCGCCGACTTCAAGAACACGATCATCATCATGACGTCGAACATGGGAAGCGCGATCATCCAGGAGAAATTCGAAAACCTCAAAGGTTCGATTGAAGCCGCGACGGAAGCCGCGAAAGACGAAGTTTTGGGACTTTTGAAACAGACCGTTCGTCCCGAATTCATTAACCGGATCGATGAAATCGTGATGTTCACGCCATTGACGAGCGACAACATCAAGCAGATCGTCGGGTTGCAATTGAAAGGCGTCACCAAAATGCTCGCCCAGCAAAACATTACGCTCGACGCGACTCCCGAGGCCGTTGATTACCTTTCGCAAAAAGGGTACGATCCGACGTTTGGCGCACGACCTGTAAAACGCGTGATCCAGCGCGAGGTCTTGAATAAATTGTCGAAGGAAATCCTTTCAGGACAGATTACGACCGACAGCATCATTCTGCTCGATAGTTTTGATGGGGAGCTCGTGTTCCGAAACCAGTCGGAGCTTGCGGATAAACAATAAAAGGTTGATTAATTATTTAAAACGCTAATCGAAAGGTTGGCTTTTTTTTTTGGAACACGGATTTTACGGATGACACGGATGACACAGATACGCAGCAGGTCAAATTGAAGTACAGGATCACCAACTACGATTGCGATTTGATTTGCGTGACTTTGATCACGGACAAAAACCGTGTATCTGTATCATCTGTTCGATGCGTGTTCCGAAACCAGTTGGAGCTTGTTGATAAACAATAAAGGCTTGTTTTTTTTTGGAATGTCGATTGTGAGGTTGGCGTTTTAGAACACGGATTTTACGGATGGTTTCGAATCTTCGTGACGGAAACGCCTATGGAAACGCAAGCCGCGCGAAGGATGGTGGCATTGTCTAAGCTCTTTTGGCTTGCTCGGGATCTTCCCTGTAAAATTTTTTTCCAGCCAAAAAGCGAGTGCCTCCAGCCTGACCGTGAGGCAAATGAATCGCGGTTTCGAGAAATTGTTCCCGCCGAACGGACGCGCCCAAAGCTTCAACACCAAGCACTTCAGCACTTGAACACTCCTTAACACAACTTTACAAGTCCATTGGCATTTGTTCGCAAATTCCGTAACTATCTTTAAGCATAACATAAACAACACAACCATGAAAAAGCGAATAGCCATTTTGGCCACACACGGATTTGAAGAAAGTGAATTGAAATCGCCCAAGGAAACACTGGAAGCCGAAGGTTGGCAAGCCGATATCGTGAGCCTTGAAAAAGGTACGATCAAGTCGTGGACGGGCGGCGATTGGGGACCGGAATACAATGTCGACTATACGCTCGACGAAATCAACTCAGGCGATTACGACGCGCTGGTGTTGCCGGGTGGCGTGATCAATCCCGATAAATTGAGAACAAAGGAAGGCGTGCTTAACTTCGTACGTGCGTTCTTTGACCAAAAGAAACCGGTAGCGGCGATCTGCCACGGGCCGCAAACGTTGATAAACGCCGATGTGGTGCGCGGACGTGAAATGACGTCGGTGAAAGCGATAAGCAAAGATCTGATCAACGCCGGCGCGGTTTGGAATGATGTGGAAGTCGTGGTCGACCAAGGCTTGGTGACGAGCCGGACGCCTGAGGATTTGCCTGCCTTCAATAGAAAAATGGTCGAGGAAATCAAGGAAGGCGTACACGCGAGCGCGTAACGAAATCATAACAAAAAGCACCGCTAAAACCGGTGCTTTTTATTTGGCGCGACGGGTTTTATTTATTTATATTGCGGTACCAACCCAAAAACACCTACCATGAAACGAGTACTCATGCTTTTGATGCTGGTTACCTACCCAGCTATCTCGCAAACTATGGCTCAGACCGACCTGAGCATTACCAAACCCGACGACGAACGCCTTTACCACACGCCCGAAGTCGATGTGAAGCCTGAGCTCAAAAATGGTATGTACACGCTGTCGATGTTCATCAGCAAGAATTTCAAGATGCCCGACGTACAGAACAAAAAAGTCAAACTTTTCGTGGGATTTGTCGTGGAACCGAGCGGTTCGATCACCGACATCAAGTTTATCTACATGACCGCCAAAACCATAGACGAGAGCAAACCTGCCCTGTCTGAGGAGCAAAAACAATATGAAACGGACCAGCTCGATACGATGAAAGCCGAATCGGTTCGCGTGCTTTCGCAATTTACCGAAGTCTGGAAACCGGCGATGAAAGACGGGAAAGCCGTTCGTTGCCAATACAATTACCCGATAAATTTCACGCTCGAGTAACCATGAAAAAATCCGCCGGAGCGGATGATTTAAAATGATTTATAGATTCGATTGATCGGAATCCCGATTCCCTGTTTGAGGATTACGCTATTGTCGGTCAAACCCCAAACGGTAGTTTCCACCACTTTTTTGGAGCTGTTGTCTTCAAAATAGATGCGTATCTTTGAATGTTCGACGTTGCCCAACACCAGGGCGCGTTGCAGCTCAGAGTTCCTGAGGCGCATCGCATCGCGATCTTCGAGTACGTCATTTTTAGGGAATTGCAATTCGGCAATCGATTCCTTTTCTATGGTTTCAAATTGTGGAATCATAAGGTTAAGTTTGGTTAATTAAGATTTGAGGGTGAGTAAATGTAATAAAATTTATTCACCGACCAAGAAAATTGTTAAAAAAGTTCATTTTACTTTGGAAAAGACACTATTACATAACGGATATTCAGCGACCATAAAATATCACGGAGCCGAGTTGGTTTCGTTCAAAAATCCCGACGGGAACGAATACATCTGGAACGGCGACCCTGAATATTGGGGAAAGCATGCTCCTGTCCTATTTCCCGTAGTCGGAACCCTGCGCAAGAATTCGTTCACGTATAAAGGACAGGAATATCACTTGCCGCGACATGGTTTTGCGCGTGACATGGAATTTTCGCTCACGCACCATTCCGAGAACCAGGCCGTTTTCTCGTTGCAGTTTTCAGATGAAACACTTGCGAGATATCCGTTCCGGTTCTGGCTCCAGATCAATTACCGATTGCTCAACAACACCTTGCTCATCGGATACAGCGTTATAAATGAGGGCAAGGAAAAGATGCCGTTCTCGTTGGGCGCGCATCCGGCGTTCGCGCTTCCGGGTGAATTCTCCGACTATTCCCTCGATTTTGAAAAGGAAGATGCGATCAAAGCGTTCATACTCGAAAACGATTTGCTGTCGAACCAAACGGAAACCATCGGATTACAAAACCACAAGCTTCCACTCGATTACGCCTTATTTGAAAACGACGCATTGATTATCAAGAACGTAGCATCAAAAGAACTTTCGATATCGCGTAAGGGAAAAACGATCGTGACGGTCGGTTATGACGATTTCCCGCATTTGGGTTTATGGACGAAACAGGACGCGCCGTTTCTCTGCATCGAACCGTGGTTCGGATATTCGGACACCGTGAACGCGAGCGGAAATATTTTTGAAAAGGAAAGCATCATGGTGCTCGACGCCGAAGCGGTATTTAACACGAATTTCACCATCGAAGTATTTTAACACGGCAGCCGAATGCTTATATTTGAGTAAATACCACACTCAATGAGCAATGCCAAACTGATTCTTAGAAGATTCGTCTTCGCACTCTCAATTTCAATCGTATTTTCGAGCTGCGGATCGATTATACTTCCACACCACAAAAACCGTCCCGATTTCCTGCCCGAATATTTGTTCAAGTCCAAAAAGGCGAAGGCAAAATACATGAAGGCATACAACAAAACCCTGACTCTTTTCACGGTTAAAGTCGAAGAAATAGATGTTCCGACGCGATTCGGAACGGCGCATGTTCTCGTAAGCGGCCCAAAAAACGGTCAGCCGCTCGTACTTTTTCACGGCATGGACGCGAGTTCTACGATGTGGTACCCGAATATGAAGGCGTTCAGCAAAACCCATCGCGTGTATGCCGTCGACTATATAATGGACGCCGGAAAATCGGTGCTCAAGACCGAACCGCTCAACAACGAGCAGGTCATTCTCTTTTACACCGACATTTTCGACAACTTAAAGTTAAAATCGGTCGATTTACTCGGAACTTCGCGAGGCGGATGGATTGCGGCCTGGCTTGCGATACAGCCGGAAAATCGCATCCGAAAACTGGTACTGTTGAGTCCGGCGCAGGTATTCGGGATGGTCGACGCGACGATTTTTCCCGCGGTTTGGTTCAAGATGTTTCCGTCCCGGAAAACGCTCAAGAGGACAATGGAAGCGTTCGCTACACATCCTGAAAAAGTGCATCCTTTTTTCAGGGACCAGTTTTACATCGCGAGTAAATTCGGGGACAGCCGGCCGCAGATCACGCACATGATGCCGTTCGCGAAAGACGATCTGTCGAAACTCAAAATGCCTGTATTGTTCCTTTCAGGTGACGAGGATTGCATGAACGGCAAGGGCGCATGCGAAAAAGCAAAGGAGTACATTCCTGACGTAAAAATTATCGTCGTCAAGGATTCCGGGCATTTCATGAATACCGATCAAAGCGAAATAGTAAACACCGAAGTGACGAATTTCCTAAATTAGCGCATGCTTACACTCAATTTTTCCCCTTTCCCTGAAATCGAAACCGAGCGTCTTTTCTTGCGGCGCCTTACCGACAACGACGTTAACGAAGTTTTCGCGTTGCGCAGCGATCCTGAGACGATGAAATACATTCCGCGTCCGCTGGCCAAAAACCATGAAGAAGCGCTTGCCCACATCAAGATCATCAACGAAAACATCGATAAGAACGAGGGAATAAATTGGGTGATTACGCAGAAAGGCGAAAATAAAATGATGGGAATCATCGGTTTCTACCGAGCCCATCTCGAGAGTTTCCGTGCCGAGATCGGTTACATGATTTTGCCTGAATACAACGGAAAAGGCTTTATAACCGAGGCGATTGAGAGGCTCGCCATCTTCGGGTTTGAAGAAATGAAGCTACATTCGATCGAGGCGATCATCGCTCCTGAGAACGTTGCGTCAGCCCGCGTGCTTGAAAAAAACAGATTCGTTAAGGAAGCGCATTTGCGGGAAAATGAGTTTTATGACGGGAAATTTTTGGATACCGTTATTTACTCGCGTCTTGTGACGGATTAAATTTTAGGATTTCGGATTTCATTTGTTTTTGACTTGCGATTTTTTTCACCATTAAGGGCATTAAGAGCATTAAGTTTTTATAAGCATGATAAACTTGACGCGCTTAACGGTTTAGAATTTATGCGGATTATTATACATCGGACGAATCGATAGATTTAAAGATTCGATACATCATAACGTTTATTAAATTGTTGAATTTAATGGTTTCAATGGTTAGAATGTAAGCGGATTATTATCCATCGGACGAATCGATAGACATAAAGAATCAGTACTTCATGACGTTTATGCAGTTGACGAACTTAATGCTTTTAATGGTTAAAATTTAAGCGGATTATTATCCATCGGATAAATCGTTTAAACATAAAAAAAATCATATTTCGTTACGTCTTTACCCTTAATGAACTTAATGCTCTTAATGGCTTAAAGAAAAATTAACGGTTAACTATTCTTCGAGGTAAAAAATCTAAAAGTAAAAGGCGCGAGTCATCAAGATTATACTCTTAATGAACTTAATGCTCTTAATGGTTTAAAAAATTATTCCTCGAGGTAAAAAACCTAAACGTCAAAGGCGCCGAGTCATCAAAATTTTACCCTTAACGAACGTAATGCTCTAATGGTTCAAAAAATTAAAGGTTAATTATCCCTCAAGGTAAAAAATCCAAACGTCAAAGACGTCGACTCATCAAGATTTTACCCTTAATAAACGCAACGCCCTTATCGGTTTAAAACATAAAATCTTATTTTTTGTCCCTTGTAAACGGAATTTCCTTCCCCTCAATTTTCAAAATCGCTTTATTGCGCGACTCATCGAACTTAAATGTCGGGCCGCCCTCAGGCGACTGGAACTCATCTTTCCCGATCGAAATCAAATCCTGCGTCATGCCGTTCACTCGTACCGCAAGCGCATTGTCCTTCTCGATGAATTCAAATTTGACAGGGAATTGTTCACTTGAGAAAACCCCGAGGTAACTGTCGACCAAGATCGCTTTCTCAAGCGTGCTTTTTCCGGCTGTCCAAACGTTGTTCGCCGCGTTGATGTCGGGAAGTGAACCCGATGGATTCAGCGTGATCGTCTCGATTTCTAAAGTCGAATCGTGCCTGAACGTCCAAACATTGTTGCGTTCCCAAACCTCGACGGGAAGTGTCACGCGTTCGGTCGTGCCTGATTTGTACTTGATGTCGAGAATCGTCGGCATCGGCATCTGTCCAAGATTTTCGACCGTGATGAACACACCTTTCGACGGATCGTTCTTCACATACATGATTTTATTCACTGACTGGTCCATCTGCCAATTGTTGATGAACCAAGAACGCCAAAACCAGCTCAGGTTCTCGCCCGAGGCGTTTTCCATCGAACGAAAGAAGTCGTCAGGCTGCGGATGTTTGAACGCCCAGCGCTTGATGTATTCGCGGAACGCAAAGTCGAAACGGTCTTTCCCGAGAATCTCGTCGCGCAGGATCTTTAGTCCGGCAGCCGGCTTGTAATACAGCAACCAACCGATATTCGCTTCCTTCATATTGTCGGGAGCCGTCAAGACCGGATCCATGACCATAGTCGTTTTGGCGAGTTCCGAAGCGGCCGGACTCGGGCTCAAATACTCGCCCTTGTTGAACGCTTCTTCGCTGATTCCGTTGATGAACGTGTTGAAACCTTCGTCCATCCAACCGAATTGACGCTCGTTCGAACCGACGATCATGGGAAACCAAGTATGCCCGAACTCGTGGTCGGTCACACCCCAAAGCCCTGCGCCCTGTGACTTGAACTGACAAAATACGATGCCCGGATATTCCATTCCGCCCACGATTCCCGCAACATTCGTCGCCGCCGGATATGGAAATTCGAACCAAGTATTTGAATAGTGTTCTATGCTCGCCTTCACGTATTCGGTGGAACGACCCCAAGCCTTCACGCCCGCACTTTCAGCGGGATATGCTGAGATCGCGATCGATTTTTTTCCGCTTGGCAAGTTGATTCGCGCGGCGTCGATAACGAATGAAGCCGATGACGCCCAAGCCACGTCACGCGCGTTTTTGATGGCGAAATGCCATGTCAATGAAGGTTTTCCGGCGGGTCTTGACGCTGAAGAACTCACCTCGTCCAACGAACGGATCGTCACCGTCTGCTCGCTTTGTCTTGCCTGCGCCCAACGTTTCTGTTGTTCCGCCGTGTAGACATCTTTCTCGTTGAGCAATTCCCCTGAACAAACCACGATGTGATTCGAAGGCGCCGTGATCTTCACGTCGAAATCGCCGTATTCGAGATAGAATTCCCCGGCTCCAAGATAGGGAAGCGTGTTCCATCCGTACACGTCGTCGTACACGCACATTCTTGGAAACCACTGCGCGACTTCGTAAATGTTGCCGTCTTTCGTTTCCTGGATTCCCATTCGGTCGGAACCGTACGTCGGCGAAACGAATGAAAAATCGATTTTAAGCGAAACCTTGCTCCCTGATTTCATTTCAGCGGGCAAAATGACTTGCATGCGCGTGTCCACGATCGTAAATTTCGCTTCGGCTTCAGTTGATTTTCCGGCCTTGTCGGTCGTAACTATTTTTACCGACGTGATTTTATGTCCGCCGTCGAACGCCTGCCCTTTCGCACCGTTTCGGCTTCCTGAAGTCGGGACGACCGCGTTTCCGCGCGATTCTTTAGCGAATAAATTCTGGTCGACCTGCAACCATAAAAAAGAAAGCGCATCGGGGCTGTTGTTCGTGTACGTCAACACTTCCGAACCTTTGATCTCGTTGTTTTTGTCGTCGAGAGACGCCGTGATTTTATAATCGACGCGGTTCTGCCAGTATTTCGGTCCGGGTTGTCCGCTCGCACTGCGATAATCGTTTCCGTTCTTTGTGTAGAAATTCGGTGCAAAAGCCGCGTGATAATCGTATTGATTTTTTGTGTCTTGTTGCGCGAACGCGAATATTGGAGTCAAAAACACAAACAGTAGAAGGCGTATTCTCATAAAAGATCGATTGTTTGTTCTAAATTTTAAGAATTGGTCAACAAAGAAACGGGTTTGTTACGTTTTATTTCTTAAAAAAACACAAAAAAAGCCGCCAATCGAGGCAGCTTTCTGGGATATCCTGGAATTACTATTGTACGGCCGCGTTGGCATTGATGTTTCCATAACCGAATTGGGAATTCTTGTTCGGATAGAAATAAGACGATTGCCTCATTCGCGTCAGCACCTGCTCACGCGTCCACGACGGGTAGCGCGACCAGACCAGCGCAGCGATTCCCGCAGTCGTTGCCGTCGCGACCGAGGATCCGCCAACATAATCGTTCTGGTTGTTGTAATAACTTACGACGGGAACCGTATTTCCCGATGATGCGCGTTGCATCGCGATCGTAAATTCGACCTTGTCGCCCACGTGGCAGTCGTCGCATTTGGTATAACTGCCTTCCTTGACACCTGTAACGGCAATGACTTCAGACATCGTAGCTGGGAAGATCACGCCCACGAAAGTCGTGTAACTCGTCGAAGTTCCCGCTGCCGATAAGATCAGTTTTCCTTTTCCATGAGCGAATTTGATAGCGTCCGAAATTTTTCCGACCGAAAATAAATGGCCCATCGACATCGAAATGATTTTCACGTTCGAATTATTTCCCAAAGCCGTGAACGCTTTCTTTACGCCTTCCTGTTCGTGATAACCGTCGAGCACTACGTTTTTGGCCGCGCGATACGTGACGAGGTTCGCATTATACGCGACACCGACGGGCAATCCGCTGTTGTTTCTTGGCGCCGCCGCAGCCGATGCCATGCTCGTGCCGTGTCCGCAAAGGTCGGCCGAACCGTCGGTTCCCGTTGACCAAGGCCAAGCAGAATCGACATAAACACCGAATTTTTGGATGCTTCGTCCCGATGACAGCCCCGTATTGAAACTGCTTCCCAAAAGCGTCTGCTCAGGAGAAACCCCGGTGTCGATGATCCCGATGGTGATGCCGCTTCCAGTGCTTAAACTCCAGGCCGACGGCACGTTGTGCTGGTACAGACTCCATGATGCTTTCGCATTCGGCGTGACGGTCGTGTAATCGGCGGCGCTCAACGTCAACGCGTCGAAACCGCAGCCGGAACCATCAGCAACTCCCGAACTCGTCGTACTCAGATCCTTTGGCTTTTCCAATCCCGACGCCACGGCTGAAAATCTATAATTTCCGGGCTCGACGTAACGGATATGTCCCGATTTACGCAAAGCTGTGATCGTCACTTGTTTCTTGATGATGACATCGATCGTATTCAGGATCGGATCGCTGAAAATGAGGAAATCTTTTTGGGCGGTTCCTTCGTAATCGGCTATGAGCGAAAGCAGTTCGGATTCGATCGTGCGGTTGTTCGGCGATTTGCTTCGGTCGAAGTCATTCTGGCTTTTTCCGAATCCGATCGAAACGATAAAATCCCCATGTGATGCCGCGCTCCAAATGAAGTTGTCGGACGTTTGTTTCCAATTGAAGTCGCCTTTTGATTTCAATGAGCGTTCGATTTCGGCGTTGATTTGCGCAGGCGTAAAGGTTTGCTGCGACTTGTTTCCAAAAGTATCCATCGGCGCGCTTTCGTCTTTCGAACAAGATGCAAGCGTAAAAACAACCGCGGCCACTAAAAGTTTAGAGTACGATTTCAACATGATTCGTGTTTATTTTATTGGTTTACACTAAGATAAAATATTTCGTTAACAAAATTTTTAGAGAATCCTGAAAGTTATGAACAGTCGCGATTTTGTGCAGCCCACATTTTAACGTAACTTTGCCGCGATGCAAAAAACCGTCAACATACTCAACAAACGCGCGCGTTTCGACTTTGAAATCATCGAGACGTATACCGCTGGCATTGTGCTTACCGGAACCGAGATCAAATCGATCAGGCTCGGAAAGGCGCAAATCGCTGACAGTTTTTGCGAATTCAATGAAAATCAGGAACTTTTCGCGATCAATATGTCGATCGAGGAATATGCGTTCGGGAATACGTTCAACCACAAGGCGAAATCAGAACGCAAACTCCTGCTCAACAAACGCGAACTCAAAGGTTTGGAAAGAAGCGTGCAACAAAAAGGCCTGACGATCGTTCCACTTAAATTGTTCACGAACGAGAAAGGTTTCGCCAAACTCGACATTGCACTTTGCCGAGGTAAGAAAACCTATGATAAACGCGAATCACTCAAGGAAGCCGATACGAAACGCGATTTGGCGCGCATTAAAAAGGAGTTCCGATAAAATCGATCCGATGCAGCAATTGAAGGACTTACTTAAAGCTGGCCGCATCGCGAAAACGCTTACCACGCGCGAAGTTTCCGAAAAACTAAAAATCGATCAGGCACTTATCAGCAAATTCGAGAATGGGTTGCGACGCCCGACGCGCGGTCAGGTTTTGCAGTTGTCGGAACTTTTCGGGATCGATGCGGACGAATGCATCTTGGCTTGGCTTACTGAGAAGATTTTGTCGGAATTAAAAGACGAACCTCAGGCGATCCAAGCGTTGAAGGCCGCGGAAGCTCAGTTTATAAATACGGAAATCGATGAGAAGGTCGCACCTCAATTTGAGAAATTACTAGCTGAAATGGAGACTTTGAAGGCTATGTTGGGGAAAAAGTAAATCCAACTTCAAATAGCGATGATCTGATTTGAACAATTAAGATAGTTGAGAAAAGTTGAGTGGATTGGTATTCGCCATAGGAAAATTTGAAAATTTGAATTTTTTTAGTTTAGCGTTTTTCATCAATAAATTGATTTGCGCAACGCTTAACTTCCCTCAACTATCTTAATTGTTCAAAAATCTATCTTTAAAAAACTAAATTTTCACCAGCTTCTTCGAATACAGTGTTTTTCCAATTTCGATTTTTATCAGATATATCCCAGAATGTAAATTGCTCGCATCAACCTCTCCAAACGAAACGGTTTCCAAAACCAATTTCCCCATCAAGTCATACATCTTAACGTTAGCGTTTTCAGCATTTTCCAATCGAATGAAATCACGAAACGGATTCGGGCTGACCGTAATTCTTTTTTGTTGGAATTCGTCCGAAGCCAAACTGCAATCGGGCGCGCTTCCCGAAACCATGTTCAAAACGCCGCTTGCTACCGACCAATTCTCCCAACTTCCGCCAAAAATATTCGCGCTGTCCCAATCGGAAACATTAAAATAATTCACGCCCGTCATCGTTCCCGGAACTTTGTAGGCTTTGATCGCCTGCGCCCCGTAATTCCACGTCAGAGGCGAATTCGGCTCGCAAACTTCGACGGCGGTCGTATTTTGACAATTCGATTGCAGGAAATACGCAAATTCCTCATAGTTTGGATAATCACCATAAACGCGCGCTTTTCCCGCAGCATCGATGCAAACCGCGACATATTCATTGCACGCGATTCCGTTGAAGTTTTCGCCATAATCGGTTTTGAGTCGCGCGAGAAAAGCCGAATGACGCCCGCGTCGGTCCGGATCGTCATAATGCGTGTCGGTAATCGTGTTCTGCATCATCGGAACATTCACAAAATCGTTGTGTCCGAACGTCATATACGGATTGTACGGATTCGAAAGCGCCTCGGCCGATGTGACCGAACCGTTCTGGGCTGAAAAATACGTACCGCCCAAAATTGCCATACCTGCGCTCGTTCCGCCAATCGGGGCTTGCTTTACGTTTATGTGATCGTTGATCAAATCTTCAAGCGCGTTGTCCTTGAAATACGAAACGTAATTCCATTGGTCGCCGCCCGCGAACCAAATCAGTTCGGCTTTCGAGACTTTGTCGAGAACATATGGATTCGTCGCTCCCGCAACCGACGTGATTACCAGTGTTTCCACCGAATTGACATTCACGCCAAGCTCCGAATACAAATAATCGTTATAACCGTCGCTTCCCGACGACCGCAGTACCACGACATCGCCACCATTCGCCTTTTGAAGAAGCCATATCATAGCGTTGTCGTGTTCCGTCGCGCCGCCCATCATGCAGACGCCGTATTCGGGAGTCGTCGTGATATTCGCCAGGTTGCCCGTGAAATAACTCGTGTAGCCTTGTGCGAAAAATGTTGCGGGAAAAAGTAGGAAGAGTAGTTTTCTGACCATCAGTTTTTGTTTTCCAATAAAGGTACGAAACGGAACTCGCCGAATTCGTGTTTTTCAAACTGTGTTTCGTTTTTGCGGATCAGCATCGTCATGATCTGATGCGGATCGCCAAGCGGAATCACGAGCCTGCCTCCTACTTTGAGTTGCGACATCAATGCGGGCGGGATGATCGGCGCGCCGGCGGTCACGATGATGCTGTCGAAAGGCGCGTAATTCGGCAGGCCTTTGTAACCGTCGCCGAACGATAGATGTTTGGGCCTGATGCCGAGTTTCGGGAGCAACTGCGATGTCGTCTTGAAGAGTTCATTCTGGCGTTCCACGCTAAAGACTTTCGCGCCCATCGTACACAAAACGGCGGTCTGGTAACCCGAACCCGTTCCGATCTCGAGGATCTTATCGTCTTTTTTCACCTGCAGCAATTGCGACTGGAACGCAACGGTGTACGGTTGTGAAATGGTTTGTCCCGCGCCTATCGGGAACGCCTTGTCCTGATACGCGAAATCGGCGAAACTCGAATCGAGGAATAAATGGCGTGGAATTTTTGCGATGGCGTCGAGCACATTCTTATCGGTGATCCCTTTTTCTTTGAGAACGGAAACCAGCTGATTTCTAAGGCCTTGATGTTTGTTGGTATTGTTCAATTTTTTGGGTGGATTGGAAGTGTAAAAATACGGATGATTTGTTGATTTGTTTATTCGTTGATTTGTTTATTTGAGTACATCTCTTGCGATAATGATTTGGATGTTATTGACGCTTGATTTCTTGGGCGTTCCGGCGGTTTGGGGTTTGCGGTACAGTCATGTATAAGTTACCGCCGTCGGGCTGCCCGTTCCAATCTCTTTTTGCCGTGAATGTCTTTGCCTTGCCGCAACGATCTGCCGGCAAAAACAGGATTTCCACTCGCATCCCTAACGCGAGCATCTCCGAATGACAACCCTGAAACTTTAAACCCTAAACTTTAAACTTTTCCTTATTTTTGTTCAAAATACGAACCACATGCTTAAAGTTGGAGTTTTGGGTGCCGGCCATCTCGGCAAAATCCATTTGCGACTGTTGCAACAATCTGAGAAATACGAACTCGTCGGATTTTATGACGAAAACCCCGAATATGCCCAGAAAATCGCGGCCGAATTTGGTTACAAGCGCTTCACCACAATCGCCACATTGATCCACGCGGTTGACGTGATCGACATCGTCACGCCTACGCTTTCGCACTATAAATGCGCGCGTGTCGCGATCAAGTCGGGCAAACACGTATTCATCGAAAAACCGATTTCGAACACGATCGAGGAAGCCGAGGAAATCATCGCGCTCGCCAACGAATACAACGTCAAAGGGCAGGTCGGACACGTAGAACGGTTCAATCCCGCGTTCATCGCGACGAAGGACATGATCGAGAATCCGATGTTCATCGAAACGCACCGTCTCGCCGAGTTCAACCCGCGCGGCACCGACGTTCCCGTGGTTCTGGATTTGATGATCCACGACATCGACGTTATTTTGAGCGTCGTGAAATCGCCTGTGAAAGCGGTTCATGCGAGCGGCGTCGCGGTAATTTCAGACACGGCCGACATCGTCAATGCCCGCCTCGAATTCGAAAGCGGTTGCGTCGCGAATTTGACCGCGAGCCGGATTTCGTTGAAAAATATGCGCAAGTCGCGTTTCTTCCAGAAAGACGCATACATCTCGGTCGATTTCCTTGAAAAGAAATGTGAGGTCGTGAAAATGAAGGACGCGCCTGAAAATCCTGGAGATTTCGACATGATCTTGCAGAATGCCGAGGGCGTCAAAAAACAAATCTATTTCAAGAATCCCGACATCAGCGCGAACAACGCCATTCTTGACGAACTCGAGACTTTCGCCGACGCGATCAACAATAACACGACTCCGGTCGTGACGCTTGAAGATGGGACTGACGCGTTGAAAGTTGCGTATCGGATTATTGAGTGTTTCAGATAGTTCAATTTGTTTAGAGTTTAGAGTTAGCCTAAAAATACTTGATCACGGTCTAAATCATATGACATGAAAAAATTTTCGATCACTAAAATCAAATATTTTGCTTGCGCATATTTCGCGCTTCTGGGATTGGCGACACTTGCATTGTCGGCTTCAACATCGACGTTATACCTAAAACGCGACTTGCTCATCATGCTAGCTTTGGCTTTGCCGATGCTCATCAATAAACGTATTTTTCATTTAATGTACGGGTTGCTTTCGGCGATGATAACGTTGACGATGTTGTTGGTCTACACCTTTAGCAACAATCCGTGGCAGATTGATATTTCAATTTCGATGTTTGTTTCGGGATTATTCATTTTTGCGCTGGCATTCGTTGCATCGCTTGCGTTGGTCTACGTGGGAACGTATTCCAAAACCAAAAATACTTTCACATTGATCTAAAAAATTTTTCTATCCTTTCAAATAAACAAATCAACGCATAAACGCATAAACAAATAACATGAATACTATTGCAGTTATCGGCGCCGGAACCATGGGCAACGGAATCGCCCACACTTTCGCCCAAAGCGGTTTTACCGTAAAACTCATCGACGTGTCTGAAAAGGCCATCGAAAAAGGAATGATCACGATCGCGACGAACCTCGATCGCATGGTCGCGAAAGGCAGCATCACTGAAGAAGATCGCGCGAAAACCATCGCAAACCTAATCACGTATACTGACATAAAAGATGGTGTAACCGGAGTCGATCTTGTAGTCGAGGCTGCAACCGAAAACATTGAACTTAAGCTCAATATATTCCGTCAATTAAACGAAAGCTGCTCCCACGATACGATTTTGGCGACGAACACTTCTTCGATTTCGATCACACAGATCGCAGCCGTCGTGACGCATCCGGAACGCGTAATCGGGATGCACTTCATGAACCCGGTTCCGATCATGAAATTGGTCGAGATCATCCGCGGTTACAACACATCGGACGCCGTGACGAAAGCCATCATGGACATGTCCGAAAAACTCGGGAAAGTACCCGTAGAAGTTAACGATTACCCTGGATTCGTCGCAAATCGCATCCTCATGCCGATGATCAACGAATCCATAGAAACGCTCTACAATGGCGTCGCCGGGGTTTATGAGATCGATACCGTGATGAAACTCGGAATGGCGCATCCGATGGGTCCGTTGCAACTCGCCGATTTCATTGGGCTGGACGTCTGTCTCGCCATTCTGAACGTAATGTACGACGGTTTCAAAAACCCGAAATACGCACCTTGCCCTTTGCTTGTGAACATGGTTCGCGCAGGAAAACTCGGCGTGAAATCAGGTGAAGGATTTTATGATTATTCGGAGAGTAGGAAGGCTGAGAAGATTTCGAAACAGTTTGTTTGAATTAATAATGAATAATTAACAATTAATAATTGGCTCAACCTGCCACAAGTTCGACGTCGGCTACGACATTATTAATTATTCATTGTTAATTATTAACTAGAATATGCCCAAAATCATCCCATTCCGCGCCGTTCGCCCAACCCGAGATAAAGCCGGATTGGTGACCTCGCGTTCCTATGACGATTACACGGCAGCGGAACTGGCGTCCCAACTCGATTTCAACCCGTTTTCGTTTCTTCATGTATTGCATCCGGCTTTCGTAAACGTGCAGAAAAACGATCCGGCCAAACGGTTCGGACAAGTGCGCGACAAGTACAAATCGTTTCGCGACGAAGGTATTTTGAAGCAGGAAAACCAGCCGATTCTTTATTTGTACGAGCTTCGGTCGAAAGGCGCGATCTTCACGGGAATAATCGCAGGCGTTTCGATCGACGATTACAATAACGGCACGATCAAGAAGCACGAGGACACGCTCGAATATCGCGTAAAGCAATTCGAGGAATATTTGCACGTGACGGGCTTCAATACCGAACCCGTGCTTATCGCCTATCCTGAAAACGCCGAACTCGAAACCAAAATCCAAGATACGAGACGCAAACGTCCGCTGTATCATTTTGCAACACCGAACCGCGACGAACACACGCTTTGGCGCATCAAAGACGCGAGCGAAATCGATTCTCTCGTGACGTTTTTCGCAAACATGCCGAATTTATACATCGCCGACGGACATCACCGATCAGCTTCGGCGGCACTTCTTCACGAAGAACACAAAGGTTCGGGCAATGAAAACCTCGATTATTTCATGGCGTTTCTCGTGTCTGAAACCAATGTGAAGATTTACGAATACAACCGCGTCGTCGTGGACTTGAACAATCATTCGAAAGATGAATTCCTTCGGAAAGTCGGACAATATTTCGAAGTCGTCAATCGACATCAGGAACTTTGGAAACCTTCGAGAAAAGGAGAATTCGGGATGTATTTGGATGGTGATTTTTATTCGCTTGAACCCTTTGATGACGAAAGACGAATGACGAATGATGAAGGACTTGGGCGAGAGGCCGAAATCGACGCTCAGGTGTTGTACGACAACATTCTATCACCTATTCTTGGCATCGGGGATTTGAGGAACGACGGGCGAATCGAATACGTTCCGGGCGATCGTCCGCTTACGAAAATCAAAGAGTTGGTCGATTCGGGTGAATTTGAAATCGGGTTTACTTTATTTCCGATACCGTTTGGCGATATCCGGAAACTTGCCGACGCGAATGAAATCCTTCCGCCGAAAAGTACGTATATTGAGCCTAAAATCCGACGCGGATTGGTAATTTACGAGTTATGAGAAAAATCGTTTTGTTATTTCTGTTGTCGGGATTCGGCGCATTTGCCCAGGATTTAAAGGAAGCGTCGTCTGACAAGACTTCGATCATGGAAGGCCGGTTGCGCGATTTGAAACCGACTGTCGAAAAAACGCTTGAAAACGGCGCGATTCTGTCAATATGGATCTTGAAATCCGATAAAGATGCGACGTCATTTATCGCAAAAGCGACCGTAAAACAAGAAATCGCGACGCCCAAAGAAGGAATGCGCACGATCAAGGCGACATTCAATTACGCTCAAGGAAAATTGTCGGGCGTCGATTACAAGGAAACCAACGTCGTGCAGAATCCGGCTCCGTCGGTCAAGAAATTCGAGAAGATCATCGCATTTACCGATAATATCCAAACATCGCCCGCTGCCGGTTCTTTGCCCGAAATTGAAAAATTCATAGCCGATATTACTTCTGAAATCACCAAAATCCACGAATCCAATGTCAATAGCAAGTAATCTGCTCGGAATAAAGAAAGAATTACCGCAACATGTCACGCTGGTCGCGGTTTCAAAGACGAAGCCCGTCACTGATCTGATGCAGGCCTACGAGTCGGGACAGCGGATTTTCGGCGAAAACAAAATCCAGGAAATGGCCGACAAGTTCGAGGAAATGCCGAAAGACATCGAATGGCACATGATCGGGCACGTCCAAACGAACAAGGTGAAATTCATGGCGCCTTTCGTGGCACTGGTTCACGGCGTGGACAGTTTGAAACTGCTTCAGGAAATCGACAAGCAGGCTAAAAAGAACGATCGCGTGATCGATTGCTTGCTGCAGATGCATATCGCCGCCGAAGAAACGAAATTCGGACTGGACGAGAACGAACTTCTCGAATTGCTGAATTCGGACGAAATAGCCAAGCTCGAAAATATTAAAGTAAAAGGTTTGATGGGAATGGCTACATTCACTGATAACGAACAACA
Source organism: Flavobacterium sp. (assembly GCF_004211145.1). Lineage (GTDB taxonomy): Bacteria > Bacteroidota > Bacteroidia > Flavobacteriales > Flavobacteriaceae > Flavobacterium. The sequence goes on from NZ_SEBS01000032.1 coordinate 18,901, forward strand.
AATAAAAAAAGAATTTCAATATTTAAAATCAATTTTCGACCATATAAACCAACTTCCAACAGCGCAAAATTTCCAGCCTGAAATCCTTTCGATGGGAATGAGCGGCGATTTTAAGCTCGCTATTGAGTGTGGAAGTACGATGGTTCGGATTGGAAGCAGTATATTTGGCAATCGGTAATTTAAGGATTGAAAAATTTAAAGATTAAAAGATTTGTCAGCTGCTATCCGACCGACTCGCTCTTACTTTAAGTTTTTCAATTTTAAATCTTTGAATCTTTAAATTCCAAATCATTTCATTGTACGCCATACTCGACATAGAAACCACCGGAGGCCAATTCAACGAAGAAGGCATCACTGAAATCGCCATCTATCGCTACGACGGCCACGAGATTGTCGACCAGTTCATCAGCCTTGTGAATCCTGAAATTCCGATTCAGCCGTTCGTGGTGAAATTGACGGGAATCAGCAACGCGATGTTGGTTTCGGCTCCAAAATTTTTCGAGGTTGCCAAACGTATCATCGAGATCTGCGAAGGTTGCATCATCGTCGCGCACAATACCGTTTTCGATTACCGAATCCTTCGTCTCGAGTTCAAACGGCTCGGATATGATTTCGTGGCCCAGACGCTGGACACGGTCGAACTCGCCCAGAAATTGATTCCCGAAATGCCGTCGTACAGCCTCGGGAAATTGTGCCGATCGCTCGGCATCCCAATGGCCGACAGGCATCGTGCTTCAGGTGATGCGTTGGCTACGGTAAAGCTGTTCAAGATGCTGTTGGACAAAGATGTAGAAAAAACCGTAGTGACCTCGTTCATCAAGACCGAGGTTGAAAAAGGCATCGCTCCAAAACTACTCGACATCGTGGATAAGTTACCCTCGCGTTGTGGCGTTTACTATATCCATCGCGAGGACGGGAAGATCATCTATATCGGGAAAAGCCGCAATATCAAGAAACGCGTCAATCAGCATTTCACGGGCACATCGAACAAATCCAAACGCATACAGGTCGAGGTTTTCGACGTGACGTTCGAGGAAACGGGAAGCGAGCTTATCGCGCTTTTGAAGGAAAGTGAAGAAGTCAAGGTCAACAAACCCAAATACAATCGGTCGCAGACCAAGACGAACCTGCAATGGGGTCTGTACAGCCAATTCGACAAGAAAGGTTATTTGAACCTCGTCATCGAAAAATACGACCGGAACCGCAAGGAAATCACGGCTTTCAATTCGATCATCGAGGCCAAGACGACCGTCCACAGGATTACGCAACGCTACGATCTCTGCCAGAAACTCACGGGATTGGACGACACGAAAGATTATTGCCATTCGTATACGTTAAAGGCATGCGACGGTGCTTGCATCGGAGAAATCTCAATGGAAGAATACAACGCCCGCGTCGAAAAGTTCATCTCCGAATATACTTTCACGACCGAGAACATGATCGTTATCGACCGCGGCCGCAACGTGAGCGAACGCAGCGCCGTGCTTATCGAAGACGGCGTTTATAGAGGTTACGCGTTTTTCGACCTGAATTACCAAGTGAGAAACAGCGCGGTCCTACACAAGATTTTGGTTTCCATGCAGCACAACCGCGACACGACGGCCATCATCCGCATGCATTTACGACGAAATCCGAATTTAAAGATTGTGGATTTTTGAGCGATTCATTAACTTACAAGTATGAATAGCAATAAAGAAAGGCTGCGAAACCGGCTGCATACCGTCATTTACGAAGCCGACACGCCAGCGGGCAAACTCTTCGACCTCGTTTTACTTGCGCTGATCCTGATCAGTATCGCCGCGGTGATGCTCGAAAGCGTGGCTTCGATAAAATTCGTGTACGGACGCGAGCTCGCGATCATCGAATGGATCATCACAATATTCTTTACGATCGAATATATCGGGCGCGTCATCTCAGTAAACAAGCCGTGGTCGTATATTCTAAGCCTTTACGGCATCATCGATTTCCTCGCACTTATGCCCGGATATGTCGATTTGTTCTTCCCGGGATTGCACTTTTTGATTGCGCTCAGGGCATTCCGCCTTCTTCGGATCTTCAGGATTCTAAAGCTCGTGCATTTCGTCGGTGCCGGAAACCAGCTCGTCGAAGCATTGAAGCGGGCGCGAACCAAGATCTTCGTATTCCTGTTCGCCGTAATCGTGATCTGCGTGATCTTGGGAACGATCATGTATATCGTCGAAGGCGCCGAAAGCGGTTTCACGAGCATCCCGATGAGCGTCTACTGGACGATCGTCACGCTTACGACCGTCGGGTTCGGAGATATTACGCCACAAACGCCTTTGGGCCAATTCATTTCGATAATCATCATGATCCTGGGTTACGGCATTATTGCGGTTCCCACGGGATTGGTCGGCGCTCAGCTCATGAAAACCGACAAGGATTTTTCGAACAACACCCAAAAATGCCGCAACTGCAACGCCGACCATCATAGAGACGACGCCAAATTCTGCTACAATTGCGGCTATAATCTGAATCCATGAGCGACAAGAAATACCTGATTACGATCATCGGGCCGACCGCAATCGGGAAAACCGCGTTGAGCATCCGGCTCGCACACGCGTTCGATTGCGAGATCATTTCGTGCGATTCGAGGCAGTTTTTCAAGGAAATGACGATCGGTACCGCGGTTCCCGACACTGGGGAATTGGCCGCGGCGAACCATCATTTCATCCACAACAAATCGATTTTCGAGGAATATTCGGTCGGAGATTTCGAGAAAGACGCGCTTGCAAAACTCGAAGAACTTTTTGAACATCGCGATTTTGCGATCATGGTCGGTGGTTCGGGCTTGTATGTCGACGCGGTTTTGAAAGGCTTCGACGAATTCCCTGAGATCGAGGCGTCGGTTCGTGAAAGGCTCACGTCGGAATACGGGAAAAACGGGATTGTTTTCTTGCAACAGCGACTCAAGCAACTCGATCCCGATTATTTTGCGTCGGTCGACACGAACAACCCGCAACGTTTGATGCGCGCCCTCGAAGTTTGCGTCGGAACCGGAAAACCGTATTCATCGTTCCGAAAACAAAAGACAAACACGCGCAACTTCACTCCTGTCGTGATCGGTCTCGATGCGTCGCGCGAAATGATTTACGAGCGAATCAACCAACGCGTCGATATCATGATCCGCGAAGGTTTGGTCGAGGAAGCGAGAATTTTGTATCCGAACCGGAATTTGAACGCGTTGCAAACCGTGGGATATCGCGAACTTTTTGATTATTTCGACGAAAAAATAACGCTCGATTTCGCGATCTCGGAAATCAAGAAAAACACGCGACGCTTTGCGAAACGCCAGCTTACTTGGTTCAAGCGAAACGAATCGGTCACTTGGTTCGGCATCGGCCAAGATGAAGAAATCGTAAATTTCGTAAGAAATCTTGTTTTGTAGCGCAACCGATTTCGTGAATGGGTATCTTTCGGAAAATCGCTTTAATTGAATTCCATTTGTCTCTTTGAACAGTTTCACGAATGCTACACGACATGAAAAAAATAATTTTAACGCTTTGTCTGGTTGCGCTCGCTGGCTGCGGCGTCAGTTACGACGGAGAAACCCGGCTGATTTCTCAATTGCACATTACCGATTCACAAGGCAACCCTATTCCCGGTTTGACTGTGGCGGTCTATGTGAACGACGACAGCAACAGCGATTTTGAGGACAACAGCAATCCCGCGAATGGTACGACCGATGCGAACGGGAATTCACTCATCGGCTTTTTGGCTCCCGAAAAATCAGGCGGCAGGATTGAAATACTTGTCTTTGAAGACAGATACAATCCGATCAATTACGTCAATTCTGAAATTACGAACCTTCGCAAGCGGGATTTCGAAGGCTTCAGACTTCCCGTAAACGAAATCACCATGTACCGACCTGAAGAAGTCGTACAGCTTTATATTCATTTTCAGCAGGCGTCGAATACGAGGCTCGTGAGCGCCGATCTGGAAGGCGAATTCACGACGAAACGGTTCAACGGTTATTTCAACGATCCCGACAATTCGGATATCAGCATAGTCGCTAAAAGAAATCAGACCGTTTCAGTGAATTACGTAGTCGAAGACTTGAGTTCGGGACAGCAGAACCAGCAGACGACACAAATAACGATCGGTGACCAAACCGTGGAAACCGTGATAAATTACTGAAATGAAGAAATTTATACTTCTAGCCTTATTCGCTACCGCAAGTCTCGCGGCACAGGAAAAAGATTCGCTCGAGACAAATAAAGGATTTCGCGTACACGTAAGAATGCGCTTCCATGTCGCGTATCCGATCGCTTTCGGGGATAATTTTTATGGCGAAGGACACGATCCGATCATTGGATTCGGACTCAACGGAAGCTTGCTACAGGTCAGCAACCTACGGTTCGGGCTTGGCTTCGAATATGCGGTTTTCGATGTCAAGGACCAAGCTATGATCGGGACTTTCGAAAACTCGACGTTTAAAATGTATTATGTGTTCGGGGAATACGACAAGCGAATTTCTCAAAAAGTCACGCTGACTCCGGGCATCGGCGTCGGATATGCGAGCAACAGGCACGGTTCGTGGACCGAAGACTACGGACGCCAAAACGGATACGCGGTCCGCGCCGGGTTGAACACGTCGTTGCAAGTGTCGAAACACGGCTATTTTTACTTAGGCGTCCATTACATTTACGGTAATTTTACGGTCGATACCGAGGACGCTTTCGAGGATTATTATTCAAAAACGAATCAAATCCAGCTTTCGCTCGGATTTCAGATCGATTAACACTTGCATATGAGAACAGCGATCGCTTTACTATCAATCTTACTTTTGGGTTGCGACCACGACTTTGAAGGCGGCACCAGGTTCGTAACCGAAGTTACGGTCGCCCAGCAAAACGGCGCCCCGGTTCAGGATGTCGAAGTAAATCTAAGGTCGGATTTCAACGGCGGAAGCTTGATTTCGTTCGACGATACCGATTCGGAAGGTAACGTGGAATTCGTCTTCCCGAAAAGCAAAGGCGGCAATTACTCGATTTCCATCGATGAAACCGATGTCTATCTGCCGATGAAGTTCACGGACTTCCAAAACGCCGACTTCGTCAACTATACATATTCCATAAATCCGCTCGTGCTGTACCGCAAGGACGAGGCGACGATTTTGCAGATTGTTCCGAATCGTGTGTCGGACGCGAATCTACTGTCGGTCCGCGCGACTGTGGGAACCGTTCCGACCGTAATCGATTTGCATCCCGATGAAGAGAATCTACCCGACGGCGATTATTTCTTCAAGACCAGATACGACGTGTTCCAGAATGTCACCGTCGAAATCCACTATCTCGTGGAGGAAAATGGCGTGATCACGGAGCTTACGACGAATGCCGTCGTTGGGACTGAACCGGTCACGTTTTCACTTTCATATTAATCTGCGATGAAAAAAGGTATTCTTATTACGCTTATTCTTATTTGCAGCGCAACGTTATCTGCCCAAGATACGCTAAGATTGCACCCGGTTTTCAGGTTTGGTTTTGCTTTTCCTTACGCTATTGGCGATAACTCGCTTTCGAAATCGCATTACGATGGAGGCGGCTTTATACTGGAAGCACAACTTTTGGAGTATCGGTATTTTAAGTTCGGCATCGGATTCTCGAACGCGAATTTTGACGTTGATGATGTGGCGACGGTCGGAAATTTTTCATCGACAGGTTATTATTCCTTACATCCGACGGTTTCCTATGAATTCTTATTGTCGAAGCGCATATCGGTAATGCCGCAAGTTGGATACGGCGCGGGATTATTGACACAAGACAACGAAAGCGCACAGTTCGGGCACGATTTGACAGCCGGGATTTTGGTAAATTACAAATGGAATAAACGTTGGTCGTTCCTTACGGGAGCAATGTACCAGCACGGTTCGGTCGACGTCGAAACGAGATCGGAATTGGTCGATTACTACAAACAAATCAGGCTTTTCCAGTTCTACGTCGCGATCCAGTTCGATTTGAAGCCGAGACAATTTCAATCCAAATGACAAAAACGAACATGCCGATAGCACACGACTTCACTTCCTTCCATTCCATGACCCGCACGATCGATTTTACGCAATGTCTGCCGAACGGTTCGCTCAAATACACCGAATTGTGCAACGTGCTGCAAATGGCTGCGGGCGAACACGCCGATTCGGGCGGGATCAGTTTCTCAGACATGCAAAAATCTGATCAGGCTTGGGTGTTGAGCCGAATGCGCGTCGAGATTTCGGAGTTGCCCAAATGGAAAGACGAGATCACGATTTCCACTTGGATTATCAGCCTTGAAAATTCGCGATCGGTGCGCGCAATGGAAATTCACTCAGGCGCGAAAAAACTCGTGGGCTGCGAAACGTTGTGGGTCGTTTTCAACACGAAAACGCGTAGGCCCGAACCGTTGATTTTGGAACACGGCCATTTCGAGAAATATCCCGAACGATTTGCTGTGAAGGAAAGGGTTTCAAAAATCGACGCCGTCAAAAATGCTGAGAAGACTTTTGATTACAACGTCGTATTGTCGGACATCGACATCGTGAACCATGTCAATAACGTGAAATATCTCGAATGGTGCCTGGATGATTTTCCGGCCGACGATCAATTGAATGGGAAAATCAAATCGCTGGAAATGAATTTCCTGAAGGAATTGAATCTAAATGACGTCGTTGCGATCGAAACCGAATCGATTGGGAATAAAAGTTTCTACACCGTAAAAAATAACGCAAAACCTTGTTTCACCGCTGAAATCGAATTACTATGAAAGCATTAAAAATCCTGCTCGTCTTCTCGCTCGCGTTTGTGTTGCAGGGCTGTCCGGGCGATGAAGACGCCAGCACGCTTTTGTTCTACAATTATTCAGGGCAGCGGGTTTATGTAAAATACGATTTTGGCGAGACCGTTCCGCCGTTCTCGACGCCATTTTTCAGATTGGTGCAAATCGACGAGATCGTAGACAACAATGTATATGTTGAAAATTTCGGTCCTGATATCAAATTCTATTTCTTTGTCGTAAAAGAAAGTACGGTCGAGGAATTTGGCTGGGAACAAATAGAGGAACAACAATTGGTCGACAAACAATACGAATTTACGCTCGAAGAACTTAGAGAGATGGATTTTAAATTGAAGTATTACGGCGATTAGCTCCGTTTAAAGCGTAAACATTTCCCCTGTTACTTATTTTAGCCCGGATAGCAGCGGCTAGCTTTTGCGGTTCGGGCGCATTTTTTGCCGACGTTTGAGGGCGACCAAAGGAAGCCTGAAAAACGAGTTGCAAAAAAGCGGCCGAACCGTAAAACTAATAGCGGATAGCCGGAACAGCTCCAAAAAAAAATCCCCGACTTTCATCGAGGATCTTATTTTATTCAGCTTTATTTTTCACGACCAATCGGAAACCTTCTCCGTGGATGTTGAGGATTTCAACGTCTTCGTCGCGCTTGAGGTATTTTCTCAATTTGGCGATGTAGACGTCCATGCTTCGCGACGTAAAGTAATTGTCGTCTCTCCAGATTTTGGTAAGCGCCAATTCACGTGGCATCAGATCGTTTTCGTGTAACACGAGCATTTTCAGGAGTTCGTTTTCCTTTGGCGACAATTTGATCGGTTCCTCATCTTTGTAGGTAAGGAAACGCAATTTTGAGTTCAGGTGGAAATTCCCGATGACGAACTCGAATTTCACGTTGTCGTTTTTGGTGTCGGCGGCTTTGCGCTGCATGATCGCTTTGATCTTCATGAGCAAGACCTCAGAATCGAATGGCTTGTTCAGGTAATCGTCGGCCCCGACTTTGTAACCTTTCAAGACGTCTTCTTTCATCGACTTCGCAGTCAGAAAGATGATCGGCACGTCTTTGTTCTTTTCCCTGATTTCCTTGGCGAGCGTATAGCCGTCTTTGTACGGCATCATCACGTCGAGGATGCACAGGTCGTACGTATCTTTTTTAAATTTTTCGAAGCCTTCCATGCCGTTCTTGGCGAGCGTGACGTCAAAATCATTCAGTGTGAGATAATCTTTGAGGATCGCACCGAAATTCTGGTCGTCTTCTACCAATAGAATCTTCTTATTTTCAGTTTCCATAGCTATAGCTTAGTTAATTAATGGTATCTTGATTATAAAGGTGCTACCTTTTCCTTTTTCACTCTCTACAAAAATCTGACCGTTGTGGTCGTCGACGATACGCTTCACGTAAGCCAGACCGAGGCCGTGCCCTTTCACGTTGTGTATATCGCCCGTGTGCTCCCGATAGAATTTTTCGAAAATCCTTTTTTGAGCGGCTTTACCCATTCCGATACCGTTGTCCTTGACGCGGATGATGGCGAAATCCTTCACGTTTTCAGTCGTGATGTCGATCTCCGGAATTCCGGGCGTGTATTTTATCGCGTTGTCCAGGATGTTCACGATTACATTGGTAAAATGGACGTCGTTCAATAATACGGTGGAACGTTTGGCGTTGAAATGCGTCGTTATCGTTCCTTGTCTGTCTTCGATTATAAGATTCACGTGTTCGATCGCTTCCTCTAAAATCTCGTGCAGATCGTTCGACTCTTTGTTGATGTCGAGTTCCTTTTTTTCTAGTTTCGAGATGCGCAACACATTTTCGACCTGTGCGTGCATCCGTTTGTTTTCATCCCGGATCATTTGCAGATAGCGTTTCACTTTTTCCTTATCGTCGATGATCTTCGGGTTCTTGATCGCGTCAAGGGCCAGATTGATTGTGGCGATCGGTGTCTTGAACTCGTGCGTCATGTTGTTGATGAAATCGGTTTTGATCTCTGATATCTGACGCTGCTTGATAAGCTGGTTCAACGCACTCGAGTACGCGATGATGATAATGAGTGTAAATACGATTGAAAGCACCGTAATTCCTACGAGTTCCGAGAATAGGAATTTCTTCTTCTGTGGAAAACTGACCAACAACTGGTAATTGTTCCCGCCTTCATCGTTCGCGAAAATTGGAATCGAATACGTGGCATATTTGTCATACCTGAACTTGTCGGATTTTACCTTCGTCGCCAAACCATTGCTGTACACGGCGAATTCGAAAGGCGTTTTCACACCGAATTGTACAAGTTCGCCCGAGAGCAATTTACTCAACCGTTCACGCGATATACGCTGTTGCAACGGTTGTGCCGACGCGATGTCCTTGAAAAACATCTCGAACTGCGCGACCTGGAGCTCCGGCGTACTGCCCGATTTCTCGATCGTGATATCAGGCCGGATCGTTTGTCCGAGTCCCGAATTGTCGAGCCCGCTCCCATTGTATATCTCGGTTTTTCGTTTGGCGGAGAAATTCTTGAATTTCGTGCTATCTGCTAATCTGTCAAAGAACGATGGCGAATTGTAATCCTCGGCGATGATGCTGTTCGAATAGATGATCGTTTCGTTCGTGCGTTTGTCGCGCTGATAGAAAACAATGTCGAGAAAATCGCTCTTCTTGGGCAATTTTCCTGTGCTGTCCTTAAATTGTTCGTATTTACTTATGAAGCTCTGCATTTCCTGCTTATGAAGCTGTTCAGAGACGTTGCTCATGACCTGCTTAATATGGAAACGGAACTGTTCGTCGTTATTTTTAAACGAGGTATTGAACCAGTAAACCTGAACCAGGATTATCCCGATCAGTGACAAACTCATAAGAACGACGAGCAATCGGAAGAACAATTTATTCATCATTCACAAAATTAACATTTTAACATTTAGACGTTCGATACATTAACCAAACATTAACATCCGCCCTGAAAATTATAGTTTTTTCAGTGTTTTAAAGATTTTCTCAACTTGTACGCGGGTTTGCATAAGGTCGCCATTATCAATGACATAATCACTTTTGGCAATTTTTTCCTCGTCGCTCCATTGGTTTTCCATTCGACTTAAGACGTCCTGCCGACTGCTCGAATCACGTTGCATCACGCGTTCGATCTTCGTCTCGAACGGAGCCGTGACCGTGATTATTTTGTCGCAATCCTTGTACGTTCCGCTTTCGAAAAGTATGGCGGCTTCACGCAGGATGAAGTGTTGTTTGTCGTGTTGTTTGAGCCATCGATTAAAATCTTGTGCGACAGCGGGATGAACGATACCATTTAACGTATCGAGTTTTGATTTATCTGAAAATACGATGGCGGCAAGTCGTTTGCGATCGAGCCCGTCGTCGGTGAAAATTGAAGTTCCGAACGCGGTTTTCAATTGCGAAACCACGTCCCGGCTTTTCATGACTTCTTTCGCATGGACGTCGGCGATGTAAACGGGAACGTCGAGTTCGGCGAACATATTCGCGACGGTCGTCTTTCCGCTTCCAATTCCTCCCGTGAGCCCGATAATCTTTGTCATGGCGTCTTGAAGAAAAGTTCAGGAAATACTTTTTCGGGCTGCTTCTTGAGCAATCTGACCTGGACGAACGATTTTAGGAATCCTGTTCCGTATCCGTAAAATTGGATCAGTATCGCCAACACCGAATACAATCCGATCTTGACATTGTTCTGCATCGAGGAAAGCAGGAACGCGAATATGAAGTAAAACAGGTACGCGACCGCGAAGTGCAGGATCCCGAAAAATGCCAGAATGGTGGATATTGGAATCCCGAGCATGAAAATAGTCGGGAAAAAATACGTGAGTTTCGCATATTTCGGATACCAACGATCGAGTATCGGTCTGGCCTTTCCGAATTTATTGACTTGCTTGTAAAACTTTCCCCAATCGATGCGCCGTTTGTGGAAAACGTGAGCGCGTGAAAACAGACGCGTCTTGAAGCCCATTTCCCAAAGCCTGATCGACAAATCAGGATCTTCGCCGGGATGTATGTTCCCGAAACCGCCCGACGCTTCGAACGCCTTGCGCGAAATTCCCATGTTGAAACTTCGCGGCTGGAATTTGTCGAGACTCTCGGAACCGCCGCGTATCCCGCCGGTGGTCATGATCGACGTCATCGCGAAATTGATCGCTTTCTGGATGTCCGAAAACGAATCCGAAGCCGCATCGGGCCCGCCGAAGCAATCGACGTATTGTTTCTCGAGTTCGAATTCGACGGTACGCAAATACTGTTTCGGAATGATGCAATCGGAATCGAAAATCAGGAAATAGTCGCCCACGGCTTTTCGCATACCGAAGTTTCGCGAATCGCCCGGCCCCGAATTTTCCTTGAAATAATATGAGATTTGGAGTTTGCCTGAAAAACGTTCGGCCACCTCGCGACACGGGATAGAAGAACCGTCCTCGACGATCACGACTTCGAACGGCGTCCTGTAATCAGAGGCCGCGAGACTTTCAAGAAATTCCTTCATTTCGTCGGGCCTGTTGTACACGGGAACCACGACCGAGAAAAACAATTGCTTCATATGTTAACAAATATAAGCCATATAAAAACAAAAAGCCACCCGATTCGGATGGCTTTGCTAAAAGGATTTCGATTTATTCCTTTATTATTTTTACGGTTTTCGAATTGGCTCCGGCCGTGACTTTCACGAAGTAATTCCCCGATGGAAGGCTTGAAAGATCTATTTCGGCCGAGTTTACATTCGGTGTTTCGGACAACAATGTCTGCCCTAACAAGTTGATGATGCTCGCTTCAATGATCGTCTCTTCCGACGAAATCGTCAACACGTTTTTGACCGGATTCGGATATAGTTTAATTTGATTTGACGCGAAAGTCGATGTTCCCAACGACGAATCGTAAGCCGCGAACCTGAACGTTCCCGGATTGTCGTTCGCATATTCCCAAACACGCGCGAAAACGGTCGCGCCCGGCGTCAGTCCAGCCAAGTGAAGTACCGAGAATCCGTCGACTCCTTCATCGTCGCTGCAACCCAAAGCCGTCAATCCGCCGCCGCAGCTTCCCGTGTAGGCCGCCATTCCCGTGTCGTCCAACGCCGATGTCGAATCCGCTCGCGTCTCGAACGAAAGCGTGCCGCTCGCAGGAACCGTCGCGCTGAACCAGACATCGCCTCCGAATCCGAAAGCCGCACACGTCACGTTGGGTTCGCCCAACGTTTTGGTCGCGCCCATGTTCGTCGCAGTAATCGCATAATCATCGAAAACGCCTCCGACCTGGACAGTGAAAGCCGTGTTGCAATCGTCGTTCGCGATGGTTTGTTCCATCGTCGTGAACGCGAACGGCCCTGACCAATCGCTGAATCCGTCGGCGCCGCAATTGGCTTGTACATAAATATAGTAAGGAGTTTCAGGATTAAGTCCCGTAAACGTGAATGGGCTGGACACGTCGGTGAATGTCGGCGCAGTCGGCTCGCTTCCGTCCGACGATTCGACGAGATACACATTCCATGAGGTCTGCGCGCATCCTGACGACCAAGTGAAAATCCCGCTCGATGCGTTGACGCCCGTGACGGCGAGGTTGAACGGCGATTGACAGGTTTCGCCTCCTAGGATCGTGACATCGTAATCTTCAGTTTCCCCGTAACCGTAATTGGCGCAGGGATCGATTGTCCAGGAATCGGTGTTCCAAACGTTCCGGATGCGCAAACGATGTGTTCCGGGCGAAGCGTCGCACGAAAGCACGATCGTGTAAACCGCCGTTTCAAGGGAACCGATTTCGCCTTCGCTGAAACCGATGCGTTCTTCCTCGGCAAAAACAGTGTCATCGTTGTAATCGATCCAGGCCGTTGAATGTTGTGCGCCGTAGGTTCCGACGGTGACATTCAATTGGTATGAACCTCCGACGACGAGTTCGGCCGTGTAGTTCGGCTGTCCTGAAAAAAACGTGTAATATGGATTCACGGGTTCGGTTCCCGTGTTGTTTGAAAGCGTCGTTCCGGTAATCGTGACGTTTGAAATCAGGTCGCCGTCGGTCATTCCTTGCGTATAAGTCGGTGCGCAGTAGCAATCTGCAAGACTGTTGTTACTTACCAAAACCGGTTCGCTGTTGGCTGAACTCGCGCCGCAACTCACGACGCATCGGTAAAATGTATCCGAGATTTGCGTGGTCGTCAGCGTCGGCCCGTTCGCGTTTGAAATGTTTGCGAAAGTCGTTCCGTTATCAGACGATTGCCACTGGTACAGAATGCCATACGAATTCCCGGGCGTTTGAAGGCTCAACGTAAATTCGACGTTCGCGCACACTGACGCGTCCGATGTGATCGAATTTCCCGGAGTCGGCACTCCTGAACATTGCGGCTGGGGCGTGAACGTGTATTTTTTCCCGACGACATCGTTCGAAGCGGTAATGTTGTTGTTCGCCGTCGCCGATGAAACGGTAGCCGTTGCCGCGGGCGTCACGCTCAGAAACGTAGTGTCGTCGTTCAATCCGATCGAAGCCGAAAACGTATTGACCGCGTTTATCGTCGGACCGTAAATAAATTCGATGACGCCCGATGTTTCGTGCAGGCGGATTTTAAAGGAACCGAATGCGGTCGCGCTTGTTGCTCCGCCTCCGCTCGGGTTGATGTTGTTCCAGCCTATTTCAGCCACGCGATTCGGATAGCTTCCTGAAAACGCGAAACTAATCACGCCCGACGCTGCGTTGTGATCATCCCAAAAAGGCGCGATGAGCGGTCGTTGCGCGGCTGTCGTCGCCAATGTGTTTACCCAATTGGTTGCCGCTACGGGATTTCCGAGCCTGATGAAACCGTTCGTACTGATGCTGAATGTGGAATATCCCGTGCCTCCGAAAGGAAACGAGAAGCCAAACGGGATGTCGTCCTGGGTGCCGTCGTCTCCCGTAGCGGTTGATGTCGAACCTGTCACGGCCGAATACGTCTCGACAGATTGGGAAAATGTGTAGCCCGAAACGGATTGGGCCGTCAAGGTAGTTCCGAAAAATAAAAAAGCGATAAGCCCTAGCGTAGTTTTGTTCATAAGCGGTTGGTTTGTTTTAGTCGTCCCCTAAAGTAAATAAAATCAACGGACAACCAATGATTGCAGACGAACAGAATAAAAAAAGCTGCCCTTTCGGAGCAGCTTTTAACGCAGTGTGCGCATTTTATTGCTTTATAATCATAAAAAAGGAGAGAAACAAAATTTCCCTCCTTCTTTACAATGTGATAGTCGATAACTACCTATTGCTTCAAACTATCTACGGAAACCATTTCGTTGGCCTCGGCATTGTAGTCGATTCCTTCCATTTCGAATCCGAACAGTTTGTGGAATTCATGGCTGTAACCTTTCAAATCGCCAATTTCAGGCAATGTTTCGGTGCTTGCGACTTTCCACAACTCGGCGACTTTCGCCTGTATATCCTCTTTCATCTCGAGATCGTCGATGCGGATCCGGCCTTTTTCGTCCACGGGAACATCTCCATTCGTGAACAATCTTTCCCGGAACAACCTGTCGATCTGCTCGATCGTGCCTTCATGCGTTCCCGCTTCTTTCATCGTCTTGAACAACAGCGAAATATAGAGCGGAATCACCGGAATTGCCGAACTGGCTTGGGTTACGAGCGCTTTGTTTACCGAAACGTATGCTTTCCCGCCGACATCCTTTAAACTGTCGGAAATAGTAAATGCTGTCGCTTCGAGATCGTCTTTCGCACGACCGATCGTTCCTTTGCGGTACACAGGCTCGGTAAGCGCAGGCCCGATATATGAATACGCGATGGTCAACACATTCGGCGCCAAAACTCCTGCGGCCTTCATGTCGTCGATCCACATTTTCCAATCTTCGCCTCCCATTACGGCAACCGTATTTTCAATATCTTCCTCATTTGCGGGCGTTATCGAAACTTCGGTGACATTGCCGGTATGGAAATCGACGGTCTTGTTCGTGTATGTTTGTCCGATCGGTTTCAACACCGAACGATGCGTAACTCCTGTCTTTGGATTCGTGCGGACCGGAGACGCCAAACTGTAGATAATGAGGTCGACTTGTCCCAAATCCTGTTTGATCAAATCGATGGTTTGCTTCTTGATTTCGTCTGAGAATGCATCACCATTGATACTTTTTGCATATAAACCGTCGGCATGCGCGATCTTTTCGAAAGCCGCCGAATTGTACCAGCCCGGAGACGCGGTCTTTCCTTCACTTGGTTCTTTCTCAAAAAAGACACCTATGGTTGCGGCGTCCGATCCGTAAGCGGCCGTGATCCTCGACGCCAATCCGAATCCTGTAGAAGCCCCGATTATGAGCGCTTTCTTGGGTCCGCCAGCGACGGTTCCGTTCGACTTTACGTATTCTATTTGGTCTTTGACGTTCTGCTCACATCCGTCCGGGTGCGCGGTAAGGCAAATAAAGCCCCGCATTCTGGGTTGTATGATCATAAAAATATTGAATTTACCTAACAAATATAGGCTTGTTTTTTTAGTTCAGCAAGGCCTTCGCGTGATTAATGGCCGAATCGGAAACCGCCGAACCCGACAGCATTTGCGCGATTTCGATCACGCGTTGTTCCCTGTCGAGCAATTTGAGTTCCGATGTGGTTTGACTGCCAACCGTTTGCTTGTAGACTTTGAAGTGCGAATCTCCTTTGGCGGCGATCTGAGGCAAATGCGTGATTGAAAATACCTGCATGTTTTTGCTCATGTCGCGCATGATTTCGCCCATCTTGTGAGCGATTTCGCCCGAAACTCCGGTGTCGATCTCGTCGAAGATGATCGATGGCAATTTGGAATAGATCGCCAGAATCGACTTCACGGCAAGCATGATGCGCGACAATTCGCCTCCCGAAGCCATTTTCTTGAGCGGACCGAAATTCGAACCTTTATTTGCTGAAAACAGGAATTCCAATTCGTCTTTCCCGTTCTTGAAATAGTGGCTTGAAGCCTTGACCTCGATTCCGAAACGCGCGTCCGGCATTCCAAGATTTTCGAGAATCGCGACTAATTTCTTAGTCAATTGCGGAACGGCTTCCACCCTTTTTGAATGGATTTGGGCTGCGATTTTATCGAGTTCCGATTCGGCGTCGGATATGTTTGCATGCAATTCGGCGATTTCAGATTCGAGCGATTCGGCTGAAAGCGTTTTTTGCTCCAATTCGGTCCGGATGTCGATCAATTCCTCGACCGATTGTACCAAGTGTTTCTTTTGCAGGTTGTAGATCGACTGCAATTTCGCATTGACGAATTCGAGTTGCTGCGGATCCTGCGTCACGCCTCGCGACAATTTATCGAGTTCACCTGAAATATCGTCGATTTCGATTGCGGCACTGCTCAATCTTTCGAAAAGCTGGGCGTATTCGCTTGAAAACGACGAAAGCTTTTGGAGCGAATTCTTCATTTCACGAAGGCTCGCGTGGACTCCGAATTGCTCTTCAGACGCCAACGCTATCGATTTGTCGAGCTGCTCGCGGATGAATTCAACGTTGTTGAGCTGTTCGAAAGCGCTTTCCAATTCCTGTTGTTCGCCCGCGTTTAGTTTTGCCGACGAAAGTTCCTCGAGTAAAAACGTATTGTAATCGTGTTCCTTCAACGCGACTTGAAGTCTTTCCTGAAACTCGGAAAGCCGTGTTTTGAAGGTTTTGTGTTTTTTCAGAATCGACGCGTACTTTGAAAGCAGATCCGAATTTCCTGCGATCGCGTCTATAATCCGAAACTGGAAATCTTCCTCAGACAACTCAAGCGTCTGATGCTGCGAGTGAATGTCGATCAAGAACGTTCCGAGTTCCTGCAATTCCTGCAGATTCACGGGACTGTCGTTCACGAACGCGCGCGATTTCCCCGATGGAAGAATTTCTCTCCTAAGGATCGTTTCGTCGTCGTAATCCAGATCGTTGGCCTCGAAAAAAGGTTTCAAGTCGTACTCGGCAACCTTGAAATGCGCCTCGACGATGCATTTTTCGTCTTTGTTTTTTAGGGAAGAAAGGTCGGCGCGTTTGCCCAAAACCAGGCCGAGCGCGCCAAGCAGAATCGATTTTCCGGCTCCGGTTTCACCCGTAATGATCGAAAAACCATTGCGAAAATCAATAGACAATTTATCTATCAGGGCGAAATTCTCTATGGTTAAGTGACTGATCATTATGGCGTATAGTTAAGAGTTTGTGCGTAAAAAAAAACGGCGTCAGAGCTTGATGTTCGCCCATTTGCTGGCGTTGAGCGGAGACAACTTGTTGAGCCTTTCCACAACGTCTGAAATCGGCATTCCGGGACCGCCTGAGAAAACCGAGACGATCTCGTCAGACTTGGCATCGAAAAACACGCGCGTCAAAAATGCATTCGGACGCACCGAATAGATCTCGGCCAGAGTCGCCAACGCTGCCTTCACGCCTTCTTTACCGGCCTTGGGATCGTCGGCCATCTTATCGAGACCCAGGAAATGATATTGGTACGACGCTTCGCGGATCGGAGCGAATGTCGGCGACAACATGTCGTTTATCAAAAAGTAACGGTTTTGCGTTCCGTCGGCCTGGCTCCAGCCTTTCGCACCGCCCTGTTGGGCAACGCTTACGATGTCCTGGGCGATTTCGAGATACGAGGTTCCGCCGTTCGGGGAGAATGTGTCGGCGTCCATCGCGATGATCATGTAGCTGTAAAAAGCGATTACCGAAACCAGGTTCGAATCGTAATTCGTCGGGTTGAACGTAAGGTTTTGAAATTCGTTGTATTCGAAATTAAAGTCTTTGTCGTTGAAATTCAGGACCGGAGACGAATAACTCGAATTGAAGATCGGGCGCGCCGACTGTACTTGTATGGTCGCCTGAAATTGGTTCGAGCTCTGCATCGTCACGTTGATGAACATCGAGCAGTTGATGCGTTCGTTCGCCTGGTAACCTTGTCCCGTCCAATCAGTTCGGTTCACGAAATCGTTGAGCGAATTCTGCAGCGTCTTGAAAACCTGATTGTTCGTCGCCCCAACTTTTTCGGCGTTTACGGTAACGGTGCAATTGAGTTCCTGCGCGAATCCCGCAACAGATAAAAACAACGCCAATAGTGAAAATATCTTACGCATAATGTGCTAGTACTTTATTGAGAATATCGGTCGCAACCGCTTCTTTGGTCTTGAGTTCGTGGACTTCTTCGTTGAAATCCTTGTCGATGAACGTGATCTTGTTCGTCGCATGCCCAAAACCTGCGCCTTCATCGCGGAGTGAATTCAGGACAATCAAATCTAAGTTTTTTTTCTTGATCTTGAGCCTCGCGTTCTCTATTTCATTTTCAGTTTCGAGCGCGAACCCGATCAAAAATTGCTTCGTCTTGATTTCTCCGAGCGATGCCAATATGTCTTTTGTCTTTTCGAGCTCGATCACGAAGTTCGCTTCGGTCTTCTTGATTTTTTGCAAAGCGGGATTTTTCGGACGGTAATCGGCAACCGCAGCGGCCGCGATCGCCACATCGCAATCGTCGTAAACAGCATGGCAGGCGTCGTACATTTCCCTTGCCGACGTCACGCGAACCACTTCAATGTTCGATTTGTCAAGCGTCAGATGCGTCGGTCCCGAAACCAAAGTTACTTGTGCGCCGAGACTTGCGGCCGTTTTCGCGATGTCGTATCCCATTTTTCCCGATGAGTGGTTTCCTATGAAACGCACGGGATCGATAGCTTCGTATGTCGGACCCGCAGTAACGAGGATTTTTTTTCCTTTTAGCGGAAGTTTCGACTCGAGATCGGATTCGATAAATGAGATTATATTTTCAGGTTCCGCCATTCGGCCCTCGCCTGAAAGCCCGCTCGCGAGTTCTCCCGATTCGGCCGGAATCATGATATTCCCGAAACCTTGAAGGCTCGAAAAACTCTCGATCGTCGATGGATGTTTGTACATGTCGAGATCCATCGCAGGCGCGAAATACACCGGGCATTTGGCTGAAAGATAAACGGCAACCAGGAAATTATCGGAATTCCCGGTTGCCATTTTAGATAAGGTATTTGCCGTTGCGGGTGCAATGAGCATCAAATCGGCCCAAAGACCTAATTCGACGTGATTGTTCCAGTTGGCTTCCTGCTCGTCGTCGTTGTAAAAAGACGAAAGGACAGGATTTTTGGAAAGCGTCGACAACGTAAGCGGCGTCACGAAATCCTTTGCCGCGGGCGTCATGACGACGCGAACATCGGCTCCGGCCTTGATGAACAGGCGAACAAGCGTCGCGGTCTTGTAAGCGGCGATTCCTCCGGAAATGCCCAGCACGATTCTTTTACCGCTTAAAACCGACATGCGCTTTTCTTATTTTGTAGTATCGCGGTAGTAAATTTTGTCTTCCATCCATTCCTGAACTGCCAAAGCGTGTGGTTTTGGAAGTTTTTCGTAGAATTTAGAGACTTCGATCTGCTCTTTGTTTTCGAAGATTTCCTCGAGGCTGTCGTTGTAAGTCGCGAATTCCTCCAGCTTGTCAGTCAATTCTTTTTTGATTTCAGAATTAATCTGGTTCGCTCTCTTGGCCATGATGGTGATCGCTTCATAGATGTTTCCGGTAGCTTCCTCAATCTGGCTTTTGTTGTAGGTGATCGTGTTTACCGGAGCATTCGTCTTCTTTAAATCCATGGTTTTTTATTTTGCAAATTGTTTTAAATCGTTTTCAATGCGCACCAACATATCGTCGGCGTCTTTTTTGTATTCGGTGTCGGCTTTGAATTTCAACAGGTTGGCATAAGCCGTCTTGGCGCCATTCAATCTTTCCTGCATTTTAGAAGGCACGCTGTTCACGGCCAACTTGTAAGAAGAATCGAGTTTGTAGAACAATGCCTTTTCCTTATACGGCGTTCCCGGATAATCGGCAATGAAGTTGTCGAGCGCCACTATCGCCGATTTGTGGTCGGAAATCTTGTTGTAATTATACGCGATCTCATACGCTTTCTTCTCGAGTTTCTCGCGAAGGTTCTTGACCGTTTCGTTGGCTTCCTTCAAATATTCCGAATCCGGATACTTGTCAAGGAACAACTGCAATTTGTCGATCGCCTTGTTCGTGTCGACCTGATCGATGCTGTACACTGGCGAAAGGTTCGCGTAGCTTTTTGCCGACAGATAAGCCGCTTCCTCAGCCTTCTCACTCTTCGGGTAACCTGCGGCGAATGTCTCGAATTGGTATCCGGCCAAATAATATTGCTCGGTTTTATAGTACGATTGCGCGTACATGTAAAACATCTTTTCAGCTTGCGGCTTTCCTTTGTAATTGGGCGCCATCTGCTCGAAAAGTCGGATCGCTTTATTGTATTTCCCTTGTTCGTACTTTTTTTCGGCGGCCGCATATTTCACGGCTACGTCTTCAGACTTGAGGGCTTTCTGGTATTCACTGCACGATGCGAGCAACGCCGCAGTTAACATCAGGAACAAAAAATTCTTCATCTAATTGTTTGGGTTTTGCTGATTCACAGCCGGTTTATGCTGTTTTAAAACCAACTGCAAATGTAGTCATTAATTCAGTACTTCAAAATTAAATTTTCGTGTGTTTTTAAACGCTCACTTTGCTTTCAGAGTTCACATTTTTGGTAAACGCATCGATGCGTGACGCGAGATCGGGCGTAGCTGAAACCAACGGCAATCTCACCACGCTTTCGCAAAGGCCGAGCGATTTGAAAACTTCCTTGATTCCCGCGGGATTTCCCTGTTCGAAAATCAAATCGATCCCATCGGTAAGCTGGTAATGCAATTCGAAAGCCTGCTCTACTTTTCGTTCCAGCCCAAGGCGGACCATATCGGACGTCTGTCTTGGAAAACCTTCGGCAATCACTGAAATAACGCCGCTTCCACCAGCCAGAATCATCGGAAGCGTAACCATGTCGTCGCCTGAAATAACAAGGAAATCTTTTGGTTTGTTTTGGATCAGACGCATTGCCTGGACGATATCGCCCGCAGCTTCCTTGATCGCGACGACGTTCTTGAAATCATTGGCCAATCGGATCACGGTTGACGGCAACATATTGCTCGACGTGCGCGCCGGAACGTTGTACAGGATTATCGGCAGCGGAGACGCTTCGGCAACCGCCTTGAAATGCTGGTAAATCCCTTCCTGAGTCGGTTTGTTGTAATACGGAGAAACTGAAAGGACCGCAGTAAAATCGCTCAAGTCGCGGGTCTTGAGTTCTTTCACGACATCGGCCGTGTTGTTTCCGCCGACGCCGAGAACGAGCGGCAAACGACCCGCATTCGCATCGATTATCGTCTTGATCACGAGTTCTTTTTCATCGGAGTCCAACGTAGCGCTTTCGGCAGTGGTTCCCAAAACGACGAGGTAATCGATGCCGTTGTCGACCTGGAAATCGACGATGCGTTTCAGGGCGTCGACATCAATCGAAAAATCTTTCTTGAAAGGCGTTACGAGCGCAACCCCGGTTCCTGTAAGTGACTGCATGCTATAGTTTGTTAAGTATTTTGAGGTATTT
>NZ_SEBS01000062.1 GCF_004211145.1 Flavobacterium sp.
AGTTACGTAAGTGCGATCCGTGTTGATTCGTGTATCCGTGGCTAAAATGAAGGAACAAAGAGCGGAATTTCTTTTTCTGAAACGGCTACGTTTTTTGCTACGAAGGGACGAGATTTTTTTGCCACGAATACACGAATTTTCACGGACTTTTTTGATTTCGACCTAGATATTCTTGCGGTTAAAATCGCCTTGAATCGGATATCGCTATGATTGGTTAAGTAAGTGCGACCCGTGTAGATTCGTGTATCCGTGGCTAAAACTAAGGAACAGAAAGCATAAAATTTCTTTTTCTGGGAAGGCTATGTTCTTTGCCACAAAGGGACGATATTTTTTGACACGGATACACGGGTTTTCACGGACTTTTGGATTTCAAATTTTAGATGTTCGTGTTAAAATCAACATGAATCGATATGTGAGGATGAATCGATTAAGTAAGTATGATCCGTTAAATCCGTGTATCCGTGGCAAAACAAAAATCCGTGGCAAAACAAAAATCTGTGACAAAACAAAAATCTGTGACAAAACAAAAATCTGTGACAAAACAAAAATCTGCGGCAAAAAAAAACCGCCGATACTTAAATCAGCGGCCAATATCAATCCAAAAGATTGTTTAAGCTATTGCCAAAGCACGAATCAAATCGTCTTTCTTGTTTCGGCTCAAAGGGATTTTCGTAACCCCGATCTCAGCGAATTTGCTGTTGAACCTCTCCACTTTGTCAATATTGATAATATAGGACTTGTGCACGCGGATGAACTTGTCTTTTGACAAATCCTTCTCGAAAGACTTCATCGTCGAAAGGACGAGGTTGCTGTCTTCTTCGGTCACTACTTTCACGTAGTCTCCAAATGCTTCGATCCATTTGATCTTAGAAGTGAAGACTTTCAGTTTCTTAAGATTACTCTTAATAAAAATGTGGTCTCCGTCTTCTTCCTGGTTTTCCTTCTTAAGCATGTGGAAATCCATAGCACGTTTCACCGAGGCATTAAAACGATCCAACGCGATTGGTTTTTGAAGGTAGTCGGTCGCATCATAATCGAACGCTTTCATGGCATATTCCGCCTTTGACGTGATGAAAATGATTTGCGGCTTAACCTTTAACCCGTCGAGAAAATCGAATCCACTGATGACCGGCATCTCGATATCGAGAAAAATAAGGTCGACGGTGTGGACCGACATACAGTTTTTGGCCTCAATTGCATTGGAAAAATCACCTACTAAATGTAAGTTCGGGTGATTATTCACTAACTTTGCGATGATCATTCGTTGGATCGAACTGTCATCTACAACGACACAATTTAACTTCATAACTTTATTTATTATAGATTTGGTAAGGCGAAAATATATAGTTTTTTTTAACCGACCTAACATTTATCGGATTTTTTTGCATTTTACCGAATAAAGTGATATTTCTCTTGCGCAATAAAATTTAATCACTACTTTTGCACACATTTTTAAATAATCAAAATTAATTTTTATGAATCATTACGAAACTGTTTTCATTTTGAATCCCGTTTTATCTGACGTTCAGGTAAAGGAAACAGTGAGCAAGTTCAAAGAGTATCTTACTTCAAGAGGTGCTGAATTTGTTTCTGAAGAGGATTGGGGCCTTAAAAAGCTCGCTTACGAAATCCAACACAAGAAAAGTGGCTTTTACCACCTTTTCGAATTCAAAGCTCCAGGAGAGATCTTGTTGCCGTTCGAGACTGAGTTCCGTCGCGACGAGCGCGTCATGCGTTTCCTTACGGTAGCACTTGACAAGCACGCCATCTCTTGGGCCGAAAGAAGAAGAGCAAAACAAAAGTCTAACGCATCTGCACCCGCTGCAGCAGCACCAGCTAACGCCTAATCATTATGTCTAGCATAGAGCAATCAGCAAAAGGGAAAAAAGACGGGGATATCAGATATCTTACGCCTTTGAACATTGAAACGAATAAGCAAAAGAAATATTGCCGTTTCAAGAAATCAGGTATCAAATATGTAGACTTCAAAGACCCGGATTTCTTGTTGAAATTCGTGAACGAGCAAGGGAAAATCCTTCCACGTCGTCTTACGGGAACTTCATTGAAATACCAAAGAAAAGTGTCGGTTGCCGTGAAACGCGCTCGTCACCTCGCATTGATGCCATACGTGGCCGATTTGCTTAAATAAAAAGCGCAATAAGCTTTATGCTTTAGGTTTGGTCGATGCACAAGACATTAAGCCTATAGCCTACAGCCTAATGCACATAAATTAATTAATAACGTTGTTGGTTTCCGTCATCGGAACCTAACTTCTTAAACAAGGACATCAACATGGAATTGATCTTAAAACAAGACGTTCAAAATTTGGGATTCAAAGACGATGTAGTTTCGGTAAAGCCAGGCTACGGACGTAACTTTTTGATCCCACAAGGATTTGCTTCATTGGCAACTCCATCGGCTAAAAAAATCTTGGCTGAAAACCTTAAGCAAAAAGCGCACAAAGAAGCGAAAGTCGTTGACGACGCCAAGAAATTGGCCGAGGCATTGAAAGCTCTTGAAATCAAGATCACTGCAAAAGCAGGTGGCGAGAAATTGTTCGGATCAGTTACGAACGCTGACATCGCTGAAGCTCTTGACAAGCAAGGACAATCTATCGATCGTAAATTCATCACTTCAGGTATCGTGAAACGTACAGGAAAATATAATGCAAGCATCCGTTTGCACCGTGATGTGATCGTAGACCTTCCTTACGAGATCGTGGCTGAGCAGACTGCTTAATCAAAAATTGGATTATATTGAAAACCTTCTCATTTGAGGAGGTTTTTTTTTGTTTAATTTTGAAGCTGATCCGGCTTTCCGCTGCAATTCCTCATTGTAAAAGTTGTTTTTGTAATCATTTCCGCGAGCTTCCTTTGGTCGCTGCGGCAATGAAACAAAATCAAGACTTTTACAACTGCGGGATTTTCGCTTCAATCCGGGCTAGGGAATCGAAAGTCGAAAGTCGAAAGTCGGAAAAGTTTGTAAAGTCTCAAACATCATAAGTTCGAAAAGCGACGCGCGGATTTTGCCGAAACGTCCGTCCTTCAATATTGCACCTTGCACTTTCGACATTTTTACTATTTCAAACATCTTTCGCTATTTTTGCGCTTCCAAACCCCGAAACCGAATCTTACGTAATTAGTAACGTATACGCAGTGTTGCCCGGAAACCCGCTCAGGCACTCAGGCACTTTGCACTCAAGCATTCAAAAATGAAATACCAAAGACTCACAAAAGAACAACTCGAGGAACTCCATCCCGAATTCATCAATTTTCTCGCGACCCAATCGATCGACAAGAAAGAATGGGATAAAATCAAGCAGGAACAACCTCAGATCGCAGAGCAGGAAATTGACGTATTCTCTGACCTGATTTGGGAAGGCGTCCTGACTCGGGCCGAATACCTCGAGCACTTCTCAAAGTCGCACGGTTTCCTGTTCCATTGCGGCGAAACGCACGTACATTCGATCATCTTGAAAGTGCTTGACGAAAACGTCGACCTGCTTACGAATGAAGGCGTGCAATTCTTGTCTGACAATATGTTCACTGACGCCATCGAAATCAAAACCGGCACGAAAGCGTACGACGCCGAGCGCAACGCGGCAATTTTCGAGTTGATCCGGCAAGGTGCGTTTTTAAGCGATGGCCAATTCTTCCAACAACTAAAAAAGATTATAGAATCCTGAGCAAAATGGTTATTTTAGTCGGACGATTGAAACTGCCCGATTTTTATGAATATCCAGGAAGCCATGCAAGTGTTGCGCGATGAACTCGAACAGCACAACTATAACTATTACGTACTCGACAATCCGTCGATTTCCGATTTTGAGTTCGACCAAAAGCTCAAGGAATTGCAAGGCCTCGAGCAAAAACATCCCGAATTTTTCGACGAGAATTCCCCGACACAGCGCGTAGGCGGTTCGGTCACCAAAAACTTCGATACCGTCGTGCACGAACGTCGCATGTATTCGCTCGACAATTCGTACTCGAGAGCAGACTTGATCGATTGGGAAAACCGCATCCAGCGCGCACTCGGAAACGTCCCCGTTGAATTCACTTGCGAACTCAAATACGACGGCGCTTCGATCAGCATAACCTATGAAAAAGGAAAAATAAAACAAGCGATTACAAGAGGAGACGGTTTCCAGGGCGACAACGTGACGACGAACGTGAAAACGATCCGATCGGTTCCGTTGCAGTTGAAAGGCGATTATCCCGACAAGTTTGAGATCCGAGGCGAGATCATCCTACCGCTCGCCGGCTTCGAAAAGATGAACAAGGAATTGATCGAAATAGGGGAAACGCCGTATTCGAATCCAAGAAATACGGCTTCGGGCAGTTTGAAATTACAGGACAGCGCCGAAGTCTCGAAACGTCCGCTCGATTGTTTGCTGTACACGGTCGTCGCCGACAAGTTGCCGTTCAAGACGCATTTCGAAGGTCTCGAAGCCGCGCGTCGCTGGGGTTTCAAGGTCCCAAAAGAAGCGGTCTTGGCGAAAAGCCTCGACGAGGTTTCTGAATTTCTGGACTATTGGGATACGCACCGACACAATCTCCCGTACGAAATTGACGGTGTCGTAATCAAGGTCAACGATTTCCATCAGCAGGAAGAACTCGGTTACACGGCCAAATCCCCGCGTTGGGCGATGGCGTACAAATTCAAGGCCGAACAGGTTTCGACGCGACTCAACTCGATCTCATATCAGGTCGGGCGAACGGGAGCGATCACGCCCGTCGCGAATTTGGAACCCGTACAGTTGGCCGGAACGATCGTAAAGCGCGCCTCTTTGCACAACGCCGACCAGATCGAGAAACTCGGCATCCGCGTAGGCGATGAAGTGTTCGTCGAGAAAGGCGGGGAAATCATCCCTAAAATCATCGCCGTCGACTTGAGCAAACGTCCGCTCGACGCCGAACCCGTAAAATATCTCACGCATTGTCCCGAATGCGACACCGAATTGGTTCGGACGGCAGGCGAAGCACAACATTATTGTCCGAATTTCTACGGATGTCCGCCACAGATCATTGGCCGCATCCAACATTATATTTCGAGAAAAGCGATGGATATCGAAGGCCTCGGCGGGGAAACCGTCGCGCTTTTGTTCCACAACGGCCTGGTTCACAATTATGCCGACTTGTACGATCTTACGGTCGATCAGGTGATTCCGCTCGATCGAATGGCGCAGAGATCGGCCGAGAATCTGATCAACGGCATCGAAAAATCGAAGGAAATTCCATTTGAACGCGTTTTGTATGCTTTGGGCATCCGATACGTCGGGGAAACCGTCGCCAAGAAACTCGCGAAACACTACAAAACGATCGACGCGCTTGCAAATGCGACGTTGATCGATTTGGTTTTGGTCGACGAAATAGGCGAGCGCATCGCCCAAAGCGTCATGGATTTTTTCCAGAATGCGCAGAACCGGAACATCGTCGACCGACTCAAGAATTACGGCGTTCAACTCGAAATTGTCGAACGCATAAATCCGAACGCGACCAATAAATTGCAAGGCAAAACGTTTGTCGTTTCAGGTGTGTTCGAGTCTTTTTCGCGCGATGGCATCAAAGCCGCGGTCGAGGAAAACGGCGGGAAGCTCGGAAGCTCGATCTCGGCCAAGACCGATTTTGTCGTCGCGGGTGAAAACATGGGGCCGGCCAAATTGGAAAAGGCGACCAAGCTCAATGTACCGATCCTGTCGGAAAACGATTTCATAAAAATGCTCGTATGAAAACTGAGAAACCGGCGATAATCTTATACTTCACGGCTTGTATCCTCGCGGTCATCGCGACGGCCATAAAGAGTGAGACGTTGCTGATTTTTACGAAACCAATCGTCATTCCGGCCATTTTCTTCTATTATCTGTCGATCAAGAAGACGAAGTTCAACGTTTGGTACGGTGTGTTCTTACTGCTCACATTCGCGGGCGACACGATCGTACTGCTCGATTTGAAGAACGAGACGATTTTCATAATGGTGCCGTTCATCTTGTCGTACATCATTTTACTTTGTTTCATCACGGCCGATGTGAAGCGCCTTCGGTTCAGTTGGCCCGGACTCGCCACGGGATTGTTCGCGTTCGGTTTGCTTATCGTCGCGGCATTTACGCTGATTCATTTCTTTAGCGCAGAAAGTAAGGCGCTGACCGTTCCGGTAATCATCTACGGCGTTATACTCGGGCTTCAAGCCGGTCTCGCGGCCTATCATTTCCATGTGAGCTCGACCAATATGTCTTTTTATCTCGCGATGACCGCATTATTCAATTGCGTATCCGATGTTTTTTACGTTATATTTACACTGATTATCATCGACTTCCCTGAATTTCAAAGTCTTGATATCGCGCTCCAAATCTTTTCCTACTACTTTGTGATCAAGTATTTCGCATTGCGCAAGCCGTTGAAATCGGTTTGAGGCAGCGAGTCATGTAGTGTTAATTGCCGTTTATGGAAAAAATTTCGCGTTTGGCGGTAGTCAAGGTTTTTGCCGTTTTGTATTGCTTTGTTTCGGCTATGGAAGTAGTCGCCGAATATTTCTATCACCTTCCATTGATCTGGAGCAGCAAACCGTTCATCGTCCCGATCTTGGCCATCATGTATTGGCTTTCTTCGCGCTCGGTAAACGTCGTTTTCCTATTTGCGCTCGCTTGCAGTTGGGTAGCGAACATGTTTTTTATTTCGCGCTCGCTTGAGAGCATCAGCATCGGGGCGTATATTTTCCTCGGCTATCGGATCCTGATCATTTACGTCGTGATGCGGCTCATCAAATTCCCGGGAATCTTGCCCGTGGCTTTGGGAAGTCTGCCGTTCGTCTTCATTTATCTGTATGTGATCAACGTGAGTTACGATACGATCGGAAACGGCTTATACATGTTTATCGCGCAAGGATTCTTTATCTCGTTTTTGGGCGGATTGTCGGTCGGAAACTACATTTTGCGCTCCAACAAAGGCAATACTTTATTGCTCATAAGCACGCTCATGTTCGCTTTCACGCAGTTTATTTTCGTCGTAAAACTGTTCTACGTCGACCTTGACATATTCCAGCCGATTGCGATGGCATTATTTGCGATCGGACAATATATATTGTGTAAATTCGTATTGATCTCCGAGCGGAAGAACGCCAAAATAAGAGTGGCCCAAAACCTGCCCGCCTAAATTAAGCCTATGGTTTTCAGGCACGAAAATAATGGCATCACCTTCTTTGCGCTCCTGTATTTCGCGGTGGCCATAGCTGAAGTCGTGTGCGAACTCTTCGCGTACAAGCCATTGATTTACATCTTGAAGCCGCTCATGCCGTTCCTTTTGATGCTGCTTTATTTCCTGACCTCGAGCAAACGAAGCCCGTTTTTCTTTGTAGTCATGTCACTTTCGCTCGTCACGAATATTTTGTTCATCCCTGACAGCCAGACAATGTTGTTCTACGGATTGCTCGTGTTTTTGGTGCATCGGATCCTGATCATCGTTTACATCGTCCGACAAATAAAAATGAGGGATTACGTTCCGGTGGCGATCGCGACGGTACCGTTTCTTCTCGTGTACTTCTACCTGTTTTTGATCACCGATGGAATTCCTGAAAACAGTTTCGCGGTCCTTATCGCCCAAAACATCCTGATCTCGATCCTATGCGGGATTTCGTTTTCATATTACATGATGCAGGACAACAAGCGGAATTCGTGGCTGCTTTTATGCGGCATCTTTTTCGGGGCGCTGCACTTTATCGTATTCGTCGAAAAATTCTATCTCATGGGATTCTCGCCCGCGATTTTCAGGCCGATCGCGATGGGATTGAACGCATTCGCCTTTTACACGTTCTATGAATTCGTGATGGCGACCGAAAAATCAAACAGTAATGGTACGGCCGAGGCTTGATTTGGATTTATCGGTGTCGAAGTAGAAATCGATTCGGCCCAGATTGATGCCGTAACAACCGACCTGATTGACCAAAACATCCTGCCCGGCGCTATTTTTTACGATCGTCGGTTTGTCCAGGAACGTATGCGTATGTCCGCCGATGATCAAGTCGATGTCTTTCGTGAGGGCCGCGAGTTTCAGGTCTGAAATCTTATCCGGATCGTTCTTGTAATCATATCCGATGTGCGATAGGCAAACGACCAGATCGCACTTCTCAATTTCCTTTAGCGTTCCTACGATATCTTGCGTCACGCCCACGGGATCGTTGTATTTCGTCTCCTTGTAATTACGCCGATCGACCAGACCCGCGAGTTCGACGCCAAGCCCGAAAATTCCGATCTTGATGCCGTCTTTCACGAAAATTTTATAGGGTTTCACAATGCCGTCGAGGATCGTATTGGAGAAATCATAGTTCGCCGACACGAAGTTGAAATTCGCATGCGGCAACTGAGCGTAAAAACCTTCGATGCCGTTATCGAAATCGTGGTTGCCCATCGTTCCCAAATCGTAGCCCATCATGCTCATGAGCTTGATCTCGAGTTCGCCTCCATAATAATTGAAGTAGGGCGTTCCCTGAAAAATATCGCCCGCATCGAGTAAAAGAGTGTTGGGATTTTCCTGTCGGATGCTTTCGATGAGTGCTGCGCGTCTCGCGACTCCGCCTTTATTCGGATTCTTCGGATGGTCGGCCGGAAACGGATCGATGTAGCTGTGGACGTCGTTCGTGTGCAAAATCGTGAGTTGCTTTTTTGCAGGCGAGAAACTTTGGAGCGATAATCCGCCGAAAGCCGCGAGGGCCGATGTTGCTGCTGTTTTTTGGAGGAAGTTACGTCTGTTCATATTTTTTGCGGTGAATGGGCAATGTTTTTTTGCCACGAAGGCGCGAAGACACGAAGTCTCCAAGATTCAAAGGCAGGGTTTTTTACTGTGCGCTGAATAACGAAACTCTTTTGCTTAAATAAAATTGCTAAGGCTTTTGCCTTCGTGTCTCCGTGTCTTCTTGGCAAAAAATCATTCCACGCTAATTCGTAGATCAGTCGGAAACGGAACAACATCAACCTCCTTAAAATAATCAATCAAAACATTGCGCAATTTATAATCGAGCGGCCACGATTTCCCGCTTTTGGCGAAGAACAGCATGTTATCGCCACCCATGTACAAATAATCGTTCGTGGCGACATAGTATGTTTTCGCCGCATCGTAAGGTTTTCCTGCGATCATTATATTTTTCGGCGAGTTGTCTTTCCCGATCGTGAATGCGATCCCGGAAATCGGATGCGGTTTTTTCTCGGAAATGATATAACGGAGCATTTCCATGATCTGCGCATCATGCATTTCGGCCACGATCACGCTGTTTTCAAACGGCATGATCTCGAACGCCGTTTTCATCGTGACATTTCCCTTAGGAATGATCGATCGAACGCCGCCCGCATTTAGCATCACGAAATCGATGTGTTTGCCTTCGCGTTTAAAGAAAATCGAATCGGATTTGGATTTTGTCACGTCGGCGAATAGGTTCCCGATCGACGTCTGCCATTGTCCCGACTTGTCGAGCGTTTGGGGCGACACGGCCAGGACCGTATTCATTTCGGCCTCGATGTGGTCGTGGTACGGTCGTATGAACGCGGCGATTTTCGCGTCTTCGCCTTTGGCGTCGGTTATCGGGATTTCCCTGCCCGAAATGTTCGCCACGTATGGTTTTCGCGAACCACAGGCGAGTACCGTCGCAAATGTTAAGAATAAACCAAAACGTTTTAAGGCAACGTTATAGTTTTTTAGTTTTACCGACCACTGTTGTGTCATTATTTGACTAAATTTACAAGCGAGGTAAAAGTAGTATGTTTTTAAACTTCCTGAAGAATCTTTTCACGAAAAAAATTGTTAAGAATAGCCTGTCGAACGTGGATCACGAGGTTTATCAGGCGAAGGTAAAGACGGTCGGCATCATATTCGACGAAAGCTATTTTTACGAACGCGAAGCCCTTGTGGCCGAGTTGGTAGCCAACGGAATCGACGAGGAAAACATATCGGTACTCGTCTTTAAAAACAGGATCAAAAAGAACGAAATCTTCGATTATCCCGTTTTCAGCCATAAGGATCTGAGC
>NZ_SEBS01000033.1 GCF_004211145.1 Flavobacterium sp.
TGCCTGAGTGCCTGAGTGCCTGAGTGCCTGAGTGCCTGAGTGCCTGAGTGCCTGAGTGCCTGAGTGCCTGAGTGCTGGTGAATGGTTATGAGGTGCAGGGTTTAGGGTTCGGGTTCTGTCCAGTCGAAAATCGTCACCAAGTCGGAAGGCAAGCATTCAAATCAACAAATCAACAAATCAACAAATCAACAACAAAATGAACACCCGCGAACAACAACTCTCCGCCTTCAATCGACTTCTCGACATCATGGACGACTTGCGTACCAAATGTCCGTGGGACAAAAAGCAAACCTTGCAAACACTTCGTCATCTCACCATCGAGGAAACCTACGAACTCGGCGATGCGATTCTCGACAGTAATCTGCAGGAAGTCAAAAAAGAGTTGGGTGATTTGTTGCTGCATATTGTTTTCTATGCGAAAATCGGAAGCGAGACAAATGATTTTGACATCGCCGACGTGGCGAATGAGATTTGTGAGAAACTGATCCATCGCCATCCGCATATTTATGGAGATGTTGAAGTCAAGGACGAGGAAGAAGTCAAGCAAAACTGGGAAAAACTCAAACTTAAAGAAGGAAAAAAGTCAGTGTTGGAAGGCGTTCCGAAATCACTTCCGGCTTTGGTTAAGGCATCGAGAATTCAGGACAAAGCGAAAGGAGTCGGATTCGATTGGGAGGAACCACATCAGGTTTGGGATAAGGTCGAGGAAGAAATCGAGGAATTCAAAGCCGAGATCAAGTCAGGAAACCAAGAGAAAATAGAAGAAGAATTCGGTGATGTTTTGTTTTCGATGATCAACTACGCGCGATTTTTGGACATAAATCCTGAGGATGCGCTCGAAAGGACGAACAAGAAATTCATCAAACGCTTCCAATACCTGGAAAGTAAAGCCGGCGAGTTGGGGAAATCGTTGAGCGACATGACTTTGGCGGAGATGGATGTGTTTTGGAATGAGGCGAAAAAACTGTAAGTGTCTTTGTTTTGGGCATGTCGCGTAAAAAAAAATGACCCTGACAGGGTAAAATATTCATTTAACCCGAAACACCATACACTTTTCCCGTACTAAATATTAATAAACCGATCCGATGTATGCCGTAATCTTCACATCCACCAAAACTGCCAATGACGACGGCTATGACGAAATGTCCATCCGAATGATCGAACTCGCCAAACAACAGCCTGGCTTTATTGCCATTGAATCGGCGAGAAGCGAACTCGGCATCACCGTTTCATATTGGGAAGATCTCGATGCGATCAAAAATTGGAAACAAAACAGCGAACATCTTTTTGCCCAGCAAACCGGCAGGAAAAAATGGTACAAAAACTACAGCGTTCGAATCGCAAAAGTTGAGCGCGAATATTCGTTCGGGGAGTTTGGAAACTAATACCTGCAGTTTCCAATTCCATAAACATAAAATAACCTCGAAACATTCCCCTAAACTTTAGCTTCACTTTTGTTGACTCAACTGTAAACTTCGCGTAACCGAAACAGCCTTTCACGAGGATTAACTTGCGTTCCCAACAAACACAAGACAACCCATGAAAAAAATTACGCTGTTCTGCTGCCTTTCTTTTGCAGCTTTTTGCCAGGCACAACTCACACAACCCGGCGACATCGCATTTGTTGGCTTCAACGCCGACGGCGACGACGATATCGCGTTCGTAACCTTCAAAGAAATCGCACCGAATACGAATATTTACTTTTGCGATTCCGAATGGAACGGAAGTGGTTTCGGTACTGACGAAGGTGACTTTACCTGGTCGTCAGGAATCCAAGCGATTCCAGCCGGAACGGTTGTCCGCATCAACAGCCTGAGTGCTACGATCAATGCCTCGGCAGGTGTAATCTCCCAAACGAACGCCGGAGGAATTTCATCTTCGAGCGACGCCATGTTCGCGTTTCTGGGAACAGCGCCACGCGTCGCGACGATTCACCTGGCGGCCATCGCAAATTCATCGTCGGCTTTCGGAACACTTGAAAATACAGGGCTTAACGCCGGTACGACAGCAATCGCTCTTCCTGAAGGAATGGACATGGCCAACTATAACGGCCCGAGAAATGGTCTCGATATCAACGGTTACCATGCCCAACTTGGTTCAATCGCAAACTGGCAACTCGAAGACACGGCCGCCGATGACCACAATAACGGCGTCACACCCGATACGCCTTTCAATACGACGCAATTCACGATTTCAAATACCGACGGAACGCCTCCATCAGTCGCGTCGGTGCAACCTGCACAAACTTCGTTGTCGCTTGTTTTCTCGGAAAGTGTAGTCGAAGATCAAGCCGAAAATATCGCCAATTACGCCTTTTCACCGGCAATCGCGATCACATCGGCCGTATACGATGCAGTGTTAAACAAAGTCACGCTCACGCACGCAGGATTTACGCCCGGCGTTTCTTATGTGTTGACCGCCCAAAACATCAACGACGTCGCGAACAACGAAATGGCATTGTTCACAAGCGAGCCGATTTTCCACAACTTGCTGGCTTCAGGATTGGTGATTACCGAAATCATGTATAACGCGCCGTCCGATAACAGCGACAATCTCGAATTTCTCGAAATCTACAACAACACGAACACCGCGATCGCACTCGGCGGCATCCGCGTGAAAGACGAAGGCAATTTCGTATATCGATTCCCTGAAATGTCGTTGGCGTCTCACACGACAGTTCTGCTTGCGACCGACAAGACCAGCGCCGACGCATTCTACGGCGTTTCGTTTCTCGACATGCCGCAGGGAATTTCGAACGCACTTGGAAACGGTGGTGAATTGTTGCAAATCCTCAACACCCAAGACGCAGTAATTTCTCAGATGACGTACGACGATGGCGGTTTATGGCCGACTTCAGCAGACGGGAACGGACCTTCTATCGAACTGCTCGATGCCAACGGAAACTTGAGTTCGGGAAGCAATTGGCAACCCGCCACGAACCTCGTCGGACAATCGCTTGGACTTGATGTCTACGCGTCGCCGGGCATTTTCACGCCGAGCAGCACCCAAACCGTAGCGTTCGATTCCCAGTATCTTTTGGTCGATGAGACAAACGGGACGGTTTCTGTTTCGGTAAATCTTTCAAATGCGTCGGCAAACCCAGTGACGGTCCAGCTTTCGGTCATGCCGAATATCGGAACCGCGGTAGCCGGAGAAGATTTCACGTTCACGACGCAAAGCATCACATTTCCCGCCAACAGCAACACGCCCGTAACGATACAGATTCCGATAATCGAAACGGCTCAGGATGGAGACAACCGCTTTTTTGTACTGCAACTTTCAGGTGCCAACAACGCGTCGTTGGGCGGCATCTCAACCCAAACCGTTTATATCACCGACAATTCAGGCGCGCCGGTTGCATCTGAAGCACTCGATTTGGAATATCTCGACAGCTATTTGGTCGACGCCAATGGTTCGGCCGAAATCGTCACGCACGATCCGGTTTCACAGCGTTTGTTCGTCGTCAACTCGACGGCCACGAAACTTGCGATTTTGGATTTTTCCAACGCCGAAAACATCCAAGAAGTCGCGATGATCGACATGTCGCAATACGGAATAGGGGCGACCAGCGTTTCGTTCAAGAATGGAATCGTAGCCGCAACGGTTGAAGGCGCCGACTTCGGCAACGGGAAAGTCGTACTGATGGACGTAAACGGAAACAACGTAAAAGTAGTCGAAGCCGGAGTCTTGCCCGACATGGTCACGTTTTCTCCCGACGGAACGAAAGTTCTCACAGCAAACGAAGGCCAGCCGAACAGCGATTACACGATCGATCCTGAAGGAAGCGTTTCGGTAATTGACGTTTCGGCGGGTCTTGCGAACGTGACCCAGGCGAATGTAACGACGATCAACTTCAACGCCTTCGATTCACAGGAAGCCCAACTGAGATCGGCGGGAGTGCGTATCTTCGGGCCGAACGCTTCGGTTTCACAGGATTTCGAGCCTGAGTATATCACGATTTCAGCCGACGGACAAACGGCTTGGGTAACCTTGCAGGAAAACAACGCGATCGCGAAAATCGACCTGACGACGAACACGGTGACGCAAATCATGCCATTGGGGACGAAAGACCACAGCATCGAAGGAAACGGAATCGATACGTCTGACCAACTTCCTGCGGTTTTCGTCGCAAACTGGCCCATAAAAGGAATGTTCATGCCCGACGCCATGGCGAACTACACGATCGGCGGCGTTCCCTATTTGGTTACGGCGAACGAAGGCGACGTGCGTGAATACGATGGTCTCGAGGAAGAAATGAAAGTCGGTGACGCCGATTACGTATTGGATCCGACAATTTTTCCGAACGCGAACATATTGAAAAGTAACAGCAACCTCGGGCGTCTAGTCGTGACGGGCGTTTCAGGCGACACGGACGGCGACGGCGATTTCGACGAGATCAACGTTTTCGGGACGCGCTCGTTCTCAATCTGGAATGGAAACACGGGCGAACTCGTTTTCGACAGCGGAGACGATTTCGAACGCATTACGGCTGCTGACCCGGTCTTCGGTGCGATGTACAACGCGAGCAACGACAACGGAAACTTCAAGAACCGTTGCGACAACAAAGGTCCTGAGCCCGAAGGCGTGACCGTCGCCCAGATAAATGGAGCGACTTACGCATTCGTTACGTTGGAAAGAATCGGCGGCGTCATGGTATACGACATCACGAACCCGCAAGCACCGGTTTTCGTTTCGTACAAGAACAGCCGCAATACAACCGGAG
Source organism: Flavobacterium sp. (assembly GCF_004211145.1). Lineage (GTDB taxonomy): Bacteria > Bacteroidota > Bacteroidia > Flavobacteriales > Flavobacteriaceae > Flavobacterium. The sequence goes on from NZ_SEBS01000033.1 coordinate 4,724, forward strand.
CCGGCGGCGACCTCGGTCCTGAAGGAATCATCTACATCAAGCCAGCCGACAGCCCGACGCAAACCGGATTGGTCGTTATGGCCAACGAAGTCAGCGCGACATTGAGCATTTACAAAATCACGAACGATTTGCTGAACGCGACCGATTTCGATCCGTCAAGCAAATTCACGGTATATCCGAATCCGGCGCGAGGTGGTCAACTATTCCTGAGCCGTCCGGCATCGGTAACGTTGTACGATTTGTCGGGCCGTTCGGTCATGTCGGCGAAAGACGTATCGTTGTTAGACATATCGAACTGCTCAAGCGGAATCTACATTTTAAGGACTACCGATGGCTTCTCAACGAAAGTCATCATCGAGTAGATGTTAGTTTTTTATTTTTAGTTAAGGCCATCCTTCGGGGTGGCTTTTTCTTTTTGGGCGACGGTCAAATACCGTCAAAGACATCGCTAACCCGTAAATTCGGAGGAGATTTTTACGCCGCGCACAAGCAAAAATCCAATAAATACTTCCGGACAGTCTCGCTGAGCCTTGTCCAGAAAGACTTGGCGCTCCGTCTTTTCGTGGCATCAATACCAAATGCAAAGCATTTTAAATAAAAAATCCCGCGAAAAGCGGGATCCTATATTACTGCTGCATATTTCGCAGCTGTTTCAATTTTTGTTTCAACGTATCGAGTTCCTCTTTATGCCGCTCGATATTCTTCCGAACCTCCGCTACCATCGGATTATCCTTTTTAGCGTTGGCGAAGAATTGGATGTTGTTTTCAAGCTGGAAAATCTCTCCCTGAACTTCATCGATCTTCCTCATCAGGAAAATCTTCTCGTTGTCAAGCTTGCGCGTCTCGTCGCTTCCTGCAAGAGCTTCCACGCGATTCGTGAAACGAACCATATCGGTTTCTTTCTTGCTCAGGCTCAATTTTTCGAACAAGGCATCGAGGATCTTATTGAATTTTCCTTCGATATGACGCTTTGAAAACGGCACTTTACCGAACGACTTCCATTTTTCGATATGCGCTTTGATCGCGTCGAGATCGGTTTTGTGGCTGCCCGTCATTTCAACCGTACGCAATTCGTCGAGGTAATTTTTCTTGCTTTCGAAAGCCGTGTTTTCCTCGTCGCTCGATTCGGAACGCGATGCTTTGAGTTTTTCGAAATAATGGTTGCAGGCTTCCTTGAAATCCTTCCAGATTTTGTCGGAATATTTTCTCGGCACATGACCGATCGTTTTCCATTCTTCCTGGATTTGCTTCATCACCGGAGTCGTAACGGCAAAATCGTCGCTGTTCTGCAACGCTTTCGCTTTCTCGACCAAAGCCATTTTCTTATTCAAATTGTCCTGCTGGTCTTTTTTGATGTCTTTGTAGAACGAGTTTTTGTTCGCGTTGAAATTGCGCACGGCCGTTTTAAATGCCGACCAGGTTTCCTCGTTTACTTCGGCCGGGACTTTTCCGGCCGCGAAGAATTCGTTTCGCAACGCTTCGACCTTTTCGATCTGGCCTTGCCACTGTCCGTGAGCGGTTACAGGTTCTGCGGTTACGGCATCGATGCGCGCGATGATGTCTTTTTTCTTGTCAAGATTCTCGGTTTCCTTGCCTCGCAACGATTCGTAAAGCGATTCGCGTTTGTCGTGCATCTGGCGCGTAAGTTCGCTGAATCGGTTCCAGATTTCTTCGCGGTGCTCGCGCGAGACCGGACCGATGTCTTCCTTCCAAAGTCGGTGCAGATCCTGCAATTCGCGGAATGCCTTGTTCACATCGGCTTCGTTGACCAATTCCTCGGCGCGTGCGATGATCTTCTGCTTGCGTTCCAGGTTGTGCTTGAAATCCTGGTCGCGTGCGTCGCGATCGAGGTGAAGGTAATCGTAGAAATTCTCCACGTGGAAATGGTAATTGTTCCAAACGTGGTTGTATTTGTCCTTGGGAATCGGGCCAGCCGTTCTCCAACGATCGCGCAATTCGTTGAAATGCTTGAGCGTATCCTTTATGTTTTCCTGCGGATTGATGAGATTTTTGAGTTCCTCGACGATCGCCAATCGATTTTGCAAATTGCCTTCAAGATTCGATTGGACGCTTTTGAAATGCGTGTTTTTCTTGTCGCGATATTGGTTGTATAGCTTGTCGAACTGCGACTTCAGTGGTAAATGATATTCGAATTCCTCGGTCGTTTCAGGGTTTTCGGCCTGCCATTCGTCTTTTTTCTCTTCGATGAAGTGGTTGTATTTTGAAAGGAACGCTGTTCTCAGGTGTTCGACGTGATCTTTCACCGACATTACTTTCTCGATGGACACGAGCTTTTCAAGTTCGGCCGTAAGCTGTTCCATCGAAAGCGTTTCGTAGTCGAGCATTTCAATATCGTGGCGTCCCGCAAGCGTTTCGTCTTCGCTTTCCTCTGCGTTCGCGTTTGAGATCGCGGCGACTGCTGCAATCGGATCGGGTTGGTCCAACACTTCGGAATTGTCCTCGGTTTCGATTTTTTCGTCGGCGACTTCCTCGTCGGTAAGAGAGACGACATTTGGCGCATCTTCGTCAGATGTTTCGCTTGAGACTTCCTCGTCGGCAGGTGAAATCACGTTCGGCGCTTCTTCGTCAGGTTGTTCGGATTCGGCGACGATCGCCTCGGCAATGCTCGCTTTCACTTCAGGTTCGCTGACGGCTTCTTCAGAACCTTCGGCTTTTTTCGTCACCATTTTAGGTTCGCTTGGAACGGAAGGCGCGGGCTCAATCACGACGTCATCGGGTTCGGGCGTGACTTCTGATTCCGGTTTCTCGGATTCGGCTACCAAGGCGTCGGCGATTCCCGCAGGTTCTGAAACAGTTTCAGGTTCGGTTTGCGTCTCTTCAATAGCGTTTGTTTCGTCGGACTTGGCTGGAGTTTCGTCTGCATCGCTCACTTCTGACGCAGCTTCTGTTTCGGCTGTCGGTTCGACTGTAGTATTTTCCTCACCTATAGCTTCAGTTGCCTCAGGTTGTGTTTGTTGTGCTTCGTTGTTTGGTTGTCCGTCTGCCTCGTGCAGGTTATCATTCTTCTCTTCTGACATGCGTATTCAATTAAATTAGCGTCCTAAGGTACTAAAGAGAGTTCAAAGTACAAAACAAAAAACGCTCAGAAGTCAGCGTTTATGGGCAATTCTCACACTTATTCGTTTTTGTCGGACAAGGTCGCCAATGTAAATAGGCTTTATTTATTCCAGATTTTCCACGCTTTTTCGGCTTGGAACACGAGCATGTCGTAACCGTTTTTGACGATTGCCCCATTTGCCGCGGCCCGTTTCATGAACTCGGTTTCAGGCGGATTGTAGACCAAATCGAACGCGATGTGCTTGCCCGTAAAGTATTCGTAGGGAAGCGGTGGGCACTCGCCAACGTTGGGATGCGTGCCGGTCGGAGTGCAGTTTATGACGATTTGATGGTTGTCGAAAGTCGTCGAATTTATCCGGTTGTAATCGATCATTCCGGGTTTTTCCTCACGGGACACGAACGTGTGGAAAATCCCGAGTTCGAGCAGCGCGAATGCAACGGCTTTTGATGCGCCTCCGGTTCCTAAGATCAGCGCGCGTTGGTGATGCGGTTGCAATAAAGGCTCGAGCGATTTCTTGAAGCCGTAAGCGTCAGTATTGTAACCTTTTAGTTTTCCGTTTCTTTTAATGCGGATGGTGTTCACGGCTCCGATTTTCTGCGCTTTTCCTGACACTTCGTCCAAGAACGGAATCACGCTTTCCTTATATGGAATCGTGACGTTCAGGCCTGACAAATGCTGGGTTTGCGCGACTTCTTTTATTTTCGAGATCTCGTCGATGTCAAAATTCACGTAGCTGTAATCGTCAAGGCCAAGACTTTCGAACTTTTGTGCGAAATAACCCTTCGAGAACGAATACGAGATGTTTCGGCCCACGAGCCCGAAGATTTTTTTTTGGTGTTCGATATCAAGATCCATTCGGCTAAAATAAAAAAACCGATTCCAAAGAACCGGTTTTAGGGAAAATATAAAGAATTCTCAGTGTTCACTCTTGTACTTGTCAATCATGTTGCGTACGATTTTTCGTTCCCAAGCTACGGGAAACAAATCCTTCAACAGCTTGTGGTTCTTGAAATTAAGTCGCAATGCGTTGCTCAAGTGGAACTTTCCTTTTGCGTCGTCGCGCTGCATGAAATAAATTCCGGCAAGGCGATATTCGATCTCGTATTCGTCGGGGAAATATTCCGAGGCCTGCAACAATGTCGTCGTCGCGCTGTCGAATTCTCCGAGGAACTGCAAAATGTCAACCCAAAACAACCAGGTGTCGAGTTGGTAATCGCCCAATTCCACGGCTTTTCGATAACCGACTTCGGCTTCCTCGAAAAAGTTCATCTCCTTGTTGATTACGGCGTAACGCTTCCAGTACAATCGGTTCGAATTGTCGATGTTTAAAGCCTTGTTCACGTAAAACAACGCTTTTTGGAAGTTCTTTTCGCGTACATAAAAATCGGTAATCGCGATCCAGCCTTTATCGAGCAACGGATCTTCATGAACCGTTTTGTTGTAATATTTTAACGCTAACGCTTTCTTGCCAAGTTTTTCGTAGCATTTCCCGATGCGCAACAACGCGTATGACGTCGGATCGTCGATCTCGATCGTACGGTTGTAGCTTTCGATCGCTTCGTCGTAACGCTTCAATCTCTCGAGCGATTTGCCTTTTTCCATGAACGCGCCAAGGAATTCCTCGTCGATCAACGTGGCATAATCGAACGCGCGCAACGCTTCCTCATATTGCTTGATGCCGTAATGCAGACGGCCCATTTGGTGCCAGGCGATTTCGCTGTACGGATTTCGGTCGATGTATTGGTTCAGGTATTCGATGGCTTCGACGTTCTGATCGAGGAATTCGAAACAATACACGACGTTGTACAACGCGGCCTGATCTTCAGTGTCTTCCTCAAGGCATTTGATGAAATTTTCTTTCGCCAGTTCCAAATTGTCCATGAACAGATATTCCATGCCCATCAAATTGTATACGTCGGCGTAATCCTCAGTATACGTAAGGGCAATCTTTAACTGCTCAACGGCTTCCTCGTGCTTGTCGCGTTTGGAAAAGATGTTGGCTTTCTGGATATAAATTTCTTCGTTGTGGGGCTCGAGCGCAAACAGTTCGTTCAAAAGCTTTTCAGCCTGATCCAGTTTGTCGTCGTAAATCAGCATCTCGACCTGCACCAATTTCAGACCTGTCGATCTTGGATGTTGTTCAAGCGCCAATTTTAGGGCTTTCTTTGCCAGTGAGGCTTTACCCGTATCAAGGTAATGGAGAATGATGTCCTCAAATTCCTCTGAATCAAAAAAGAGGACTTTGTTGGTTTTCAACATCGATTCGAATTTAGATAAGGATAAGCTGTATTCTTCGTCTTCGTTGCTTAGTTGCATACTTAAAATCTTTAGAATTATCCTGCGACTAAAATTAGCTATGTAGCCTATCGTTAGCCGTTGCAGCGGACAATTGTTGTGAACAATTTAATTAACACATGTTTCACAGTACTATTCGGAGGGTCATGATCTTAGGACGTACAATCCCGATGATGGTGCGGTTCCTTTAACCGCAATGGTGACAAATCAATCTCTTCTAATGGAATTAAACGTGTAATTCCGCCTGTACTTCATTGAGCGCCTCGAGCAAAATCGCGCAACCTTCCCGTATCTCATCCTCAGATATCGTAAGCGGTGGCGTAATGCGTATGGCGCAGCCTTCAAAGAGCAGCCAGAATAGAATGAGTCCTTTGTCCTGGCATTTCAAAATCACCTTGTCGGTGACTTGCGCAGATGGCGTCATAGCTGCAAGCATGAGTCCTTTTCCGCGTATTTCGGTTATCAAATTATGTTCCAACAATTCCCGGAACAGCATTTCTTTCTCTAATGTCTGCGGAATCAACTTTGTTTCAATGATTTCGCGCAAAGTGGCCAAACAGGCTGCCGCAATGACAGGATGTCCGCCAAAAGTGGTGACGTGTCCGAGTTTCGGGTCATGGCTCAACAAATCCATCATTTTGCCCGACGCGACGAACGCTCCCACAGGCATTCCGCCGCCCATTCCTTTTCCTATGACAAGTACGTCAGGAACGGCTCCGTAGTTTTCGAATCCGAATAGTTTTCCGGTTCTCCCGAAACCCGGTTGTATTTCATCGACGATCATCAACGCGCCGACTTCGGTGCAACGCTCGCGTACCTTTTTGAACCAATCGTCCTGCGGCTGGATGAAACCGGCGCCACCTTGGATGCTTTCAAGGATTACGCCCGCGGTTTTCGTAGTGATTTTTGCGAGGTCTGCTTCAGAATTGAACGTGATGAAATCCACATCGGGAATCAAAGGCCTGAATATTTGTTTGCGCTCCTCAAAACCCATAACGCTCATCGAGCCCATCGTATTGCCGTGATAGGCGTTTCGGCACGAAATAAGTTGGGAACGGCCGGTCACGCGGCGTGCGAGTTTAAGCGCGCCTTCAGTAGCTTCAGTTCCCGAGTTGACAAGATATACTTTGTCAAGCGGATCGGGGAGCAGCGAAGCCAATAATTTGCAGTATTCCGTCGCCGGATGTTGGGCGTATTCCCCGTAAACCATCACGTGCGAATATTTCTGCAACTGTTCGTTGATCGCATCGTTCACACGTTTGTTCACATGTCCGACTGAACAAGCCGAAACGCCTGCCACAAAATCCAAATATTTCTTGCCCGACGTATCGTAAATGTACGAACCCGAAGCGTGCGAAACTTCCATTCCCAAAGGAAACGGCGAGGTCTGCGCCTGATATTCAAAAAAATCTGATTTTGAAGTTGTGGTCATATTTGTGAAATGATGCAGAAAAAATGTAGCGGGGTAATTGGATTTTTTTGGAGTTTTGTTTGTGATCTGAAAATCTGAAAATCTGAAATCTGAAAATCTGAATTCCAAATTCCAAAATCACTTCATCTCCGGCAAACTTTTCTGCCCTGCCGGTTTCGCCACTTTCGCTTTCGGTTTCGATTTCAACAAACCTTTTCCTTTAGCCGGAGCGGTTTTCCCGGCATTCGGTTTATCGTAATCGAGCGTTTCCTTTCGAATTTCCATAGGTTTGTTTTCCTCGGCCATTTCCTTTTTGCCCTCGGCGACCAGTTTGGCGTCGAGTTCGTTTTCCTCGGGAGGGAAAATATCGTCCTTGCTTTTTATTCGTTCGTCTCCACGCCACGTAAAGCCTCGCAACTTGCGCGCGTTCTCGGGAAAATCCTTTTCAGGTGTGATTTCTCCGGCCGGCGAATCGTAAACGGTCATCGTCTCGATCTTGTTCTTGTCGAGGATCAGGTTGATGCGACTTCCCGCCGACTTGTTGATCCCGATCAAGCTCTGGTCTTCGTCGCGCATGTAATAAATACATTCCGTATTCTTCACGATGTCGACCTCGTGCAGTTTATTGTCGGCGAACTTTCCGTATAAATTCACGCCTTTTACCTGATTATAGCCCGGCCCGATCGTATCCTTCGCGATGATGAACGAATTGCCGAGCACTTTCAGGGAATCGAGTTTCTCCGTTTCTTTATTTCCGACGAGATGCATCACGTCGCCCGTAAGCTGGTTGTCGAAATTCCAAAGGATTGGTTTGCCGATGAGTTTCGTAAGGTTCGTGACCTGGGCCGAATGGATCGAATCGCACTTTCCGCTCAAATCGGTCTTGTAGAAACGCGCGTTCGGCCAGGCTCGGATCACGCGGGCGTCAGGTTTTCCCGTGAGCAGCAATTTTTTTCCATGTATGTAGACGGAATCGTTCTCGACCAGATTGATCGCGACCGCGCGCTTGGTCACGAACATCGAATCCTTGAGCTTGTAGACTTCGGCGTAATGGCCTTTGACCAAACCTTTGTTGATCGTATCGGTGATCTTCACGTTGCGCGTCGCCGATGCGAATTCCTTCGTCCTGTCGTAATACAAACTGTCGCCCTCGATGAGTCGGTCCTTATATCGTATGTAGGATTTCCGCAAAAAGTGCCCGACGTTGCGCTTGCTGTCGTAAAACCCTTTTTCAGTGTAAATGAAATTCTGCTCGCTCGTAATCGTCGATGGGCCGAACAGATACGCGTGACCCGAATTGTTGAAATAGTCCAAATGGTTCGACTTCATCACGTATTTCGGATTCGTCAGTACGACCGCGGTCAGGAACTGGAATTTTTTCTCGTTCGCATAGTAACGGCCCGTGTTGCTTTTTAGCACGTTGTCCTTGTTCAGAATAGTTCCGGGCGTCCGATAATACGCCTGCTGGATGTTTCGGTCAAAGTAAATCGTATCGGTCTTGAGCGTCATGTCGGGACTGCGCATCACGACGTTTCCGGTCGCGAACGCTTGTTTGTTCATGCCGTTGTATTCGGCGTAACGCCCGTCGAGGAAAAGCGTATCGCCCTGGATCATGTGAACATCGCCGAACGCTTTAATGTAATTCTCGTTCTCGAAAACATACGCTTTGTTGCATTTCAGAACCGCGCCGTCGTGGCTCACGCGCACATTCCCCGTGAGCAAAAGGGCGCCCGGAATCAAGGCTTCGTTTCGGTCGGCGAAATCGGAATATTCTACTTTGATGCGGCTTGGCGGTTTCTGCGCGTGCGACACCATCGGAGAAAGCATACCGCACAGGAACAGGAGAAAAAGCAATTTTTTCAATGCTGAAATTTTCGCCAAATTTATGAAAAAGGAAGGTGGAAGCGACGGTGTTAAGAATTATTTGGGTGAAAAAGTTTATTTGTTTATTTGTTTATTTGTTGATTGGAGAGATGGTTCCAAAGAAACTGATTTCCATGTCTTTGACGCAAGCTGCGATTTACAAAAAAACAGATTTTCGCGGGAGGCAATGATTCAAATCAACGAATCAACAAATCAACAAATCAACAACTCGACTATATTTGCAAAACACGAACAAAACGCCAAATGAAAAAACTAATTCTCCTCCTGCTGCTTCCGGCGTTTACCATCCAGGCGCAGGTTGTCGCCAGTAAAAAAATGAAGGAAAAACAAGCCCAAAGCAAAGTCGTTGTCTATCAAGTGTTCACGCGTCTTTTCGGAAACAAGGAAACCAAAAATAAGCCGTGGGGAACCATTAAGGAAAATGGAGTAGGCAAGTTCGCCGATTTTACCGACGTCGCGCTCCAGCAAATCCGCCAACTCGGCGTCACGCACATTTGGTACACGGGCGTTCCGCACCACGCGTTGGTCAACGATTACACGAAATACGGCATTTCCAACGACGATCCCGATGTCGTGAAAGGACGCGCGGGTTCGCCATACGCGGTCAAGGATTATTACAACGTCAATCCCGATCTTGCGACCGATCCGGCCAAACGTCTGCAGGAATTCGAAGCGCTTATCGAACGCTCGCACAAAGCGGGTTTGAAGGTCATCATCGACATCGTGCCGAACCACATCGCGCGCAAGTACGAAGGCAAGAACAACCCGAAAGGTGTCAAGGATTTCGGCGCTGGCGACAACAAGGAAGTCGAATACGACAAGAACAATGACTTTTATTACATTCCGGGACAGGATTTCCAGGTTCCGACGTCGAACGATTACAAACCATTGGGTGGCGACAAGAATCCATTGCTCGACGGAAAATTTTCTGAGAGTCCCGCAAAATGGACCGGAAACGGATCGCGCCAGGCGAAACCCGACATAAACGATTGGTATGAAACCGTAAAGATCAACTACGGAATCAGGCCCGACGGCTTGAAGGAATTCCCGCAACTGCCGTTCGGATACGACAAACAGGACTACAAGGCGCATTTCGAATTTTGGAAAGGCAAGGAGAAAGACGTGCCATCGTCGTGGAAGAAATTCCGTGATATCGCGCTGTATTGGACCGCGAAAGGCGTGGACGGTTTCCGTTACGACATGGCCGAGATGGTTCCCGTAGAATTCTGGAGCTACATGAATTCGGCGATAAAAATGAAAAATCCAAAAGCGTTCTTGCTCGCCGAAATTTACAATCCCGCCGAATATCGCAATTACGTGAACATCGGAAAAATGGATTATCTATATGACAAAGTCGATCTGTACGACAAACTCAAAGACGTGATCCAAGGAAAATCGAACCCTGACGAGATCGCGAAAATCCAGGAAGGTTACCGCGACATCGAGCACCATTTGCTGCATTTTCTCGAAAACCACGATGAGCAACGCATCGCGAGTCCTGAATTCGCGGGCAATGCGCACAAAGGAAAACCGATGATGGTGTTGTCGACCACGATCTCGACTTCTCCCACGATGGTCTATTTCGGACAGGAAGTAGGCGAGGCCGGAAAAGAAGACGCCGGTTTCGGAAAGCCATCTCGAACATCGATTTTCGATTACGTCGGCGTTCCGGCGCACCAACGCTGGATGAACGGCGGTAAATTCGATGGCGGAAAACTCACGAAAGAAGAAAAAACCTTGCGCGATTTCTACCAACGACTGCTCAATTTCTCGTTGACGAGTCCGGCTTTGATGGGCGAATATAAATCGTTGCAGTCGGCGAACCGAGCCAATGGCGAATATCCGCAGGATGTTTTCTCATTCGTGCGATGGAACGGCAAGCAAAAACTAATCGTCATCTGTAATTTCTCAAGCTCAAAAAGCAGCTTCTTCGATTTAATGATTCCCGCCGATGTCGTAAAAGAAATTGGACTGGCCGACGGTTCGTATATCATCCGCGACCAATTATACGGCAAAAGCACGATCAAACTCGGCGTCGAAAATGGCGTCGGACATGTAAAAGTGACGATCGCGCCATCGGAATCGTTCCTCTATCAAATCGATTGATGGAACGCCTCAAATTCATATCGATGGTAATCCTGCTAAGTTTGGTAAGTTGTGCCCAGGACAATTCACGGAAAGGCGGATTCAACAGTTGGGACGCACAGAATTTGCTGGGCGAAGTCCGACAATTGACGATGACGACGTTCGCCGCGGAAGTCGTCGGCTTACAGCGACACACTTCGAATACGCTGAGTTCGGTTACCTTCAAATTCGATAAAAAGGGATTTGAAGAAGTCATGGAATGTTATGACCAGGACGGCAAATTGGCGATAGTTTCCACACCTCAATACAGGAATGGCGTGGTTTCAGGTACGATTTCGAAAGATCTAACCGGGAAAACCACCGAAATCTGGACGATCACCAAAACGCACGACAATTTTTTCGCCGAGGAAATGCACAGTACGAAAGACGGAAAACCTTATCAAAAGGCCGTGAATTCTTTCGATGACAAAGGGCGGATTTCCAAGATCGAAGTCAGGGATGCCGATGGCAGTCTCTCGATGCGGATCGAACGCGACTATTACGATTCGGGCGACATGAAAAGTGAAAGGATAACTTATCCCGATCGCACGACCTTGAGCAAGTTTACTTACGTGAACCATGATAAACTCGGCAACTGGACCGAGCGTCTCGATGACGTCGACGGAAACATCCAACTCACCAAACGCGCGATCGCGTACTATTGACAACTAAAACTTTTGGCTCGGAACATGCTCGAAATGAAACTTGGAAAACACTGGCTTTGCTATGCGCCCGTGTGGTTTATTGCGATTATCTGCACATTGCTTATCGGGTTCGGAACGGGAAAAGTCGCCATGCTCGGATGGATTCTTTTCGGGTTCGATATCTTGGGCTATCTCTCGATACGAAACTATAAATGGACGGTTACGAACGGCGAATTGGTCGTCGAATCGGGCGTGTTGCCCTGGCAGAAGACGTACACTAAAATTCCCGCAGGAAGCCTTTACGGCATCACGGTGACCCGCGGATTCTTGGGTTGGTTCCTCGATTACGGAACGATCACGGTGAACGTGCTCGGCGGTTCGTCGTCGAAAATCATCGGCCGACACATGAAAGGCGCCCAACGTTTCATGGAAAGTTTCAACGGCGTGCAAACCGGAATACGACCGTCATCGCTCGAAAACAATTAACAACGGACAAGCAAACAACACAGATATGGCAATGGATGAATTCGTGACTTTTGAACGTTTCAATTCGAAAAATGAGGCGTCGGCATTGGGAGAATTTCTTGAAAAGAAAGGAATCGATTTCTTGATCGAGGACAATTCGGCGAATGTCGACCTAACATTTTCTGGCAATCTCGAAAAGGAATTCCGTGTGAAACTGCATCCCGATGATTTCGAGAAGGCGCAGAAAGCAGTCGAGGAATCGATGAATGATGAATTGCAGGACATTCCGGCCGATTATTATTTGCTTTCGTTTTCAGACGCCGAACTCCTCGACGTAATCGCGCACAAAGACGAATGGAGCGCTTTTGATTTCATGCTCGCACAAAAGCTGTTGCGCGACCGTGGCAGGGAATTGTCGGCCGAAGAACTTGATTCGATCCGCGACGCGCGCATGCACGAACTCGCGAAACCTGTCGAACGCCAATACGCCGCAATATTTTTCGGATATGCGTTCGCGCTTTTCGGAGGATTAATCGGAGTCCTGATCGGATGGGGATTGCGTTCGCGAAAGAAAACACTGCCCAATGGCGAAATCGTGCACGTCTATCAGGAAGCCGATCGCACCCAAGGTCGCTTTATTATCTACACGGGAATTTTTTGCGCGGTGATTTGGATTGTTTTAAAGTACTTTGTCTTCACGAAATAATTTTCGGTTTGTACTTCTTGCGCAACAGGAATTTGAGCACGACCAAACCTGAAACGCCCGATAACAACGATGCTATCAAAATCGCCATCTTCGACGTATTGATGAGTTGCTCGTCGTCGTACGCCAACAATGTGATGAAGATCGACATCGTAAACCCGATTCCACCCAGGATTCCAACCCCGAAAATGTGCTTCGCCTTTATGCCTTGAGGAAAACGGCAAAATTTCAATTTGACCGCGAGGTACGAAAACAGCCCGATTCCGAGTGGTTTTCCCACGAACAATCCCAAGATGATTCCGATTCCGGCCAAACTTGTGAGTCCGCTTTGCCAATGGTCGCCGAGCACGATCGCCGTGTTGGCTAGTGCAAAAAGCGGGAGTATGAAAAACGCGACGGGCGCATGGAGGAAATTCTGCACGAGATACGAGGTCGATTTCTCGTCCCCATTTCCGAATGGAAGCGCGAACGCGAGAAGGACGCCCGTAATTGTCGCATGGATTCCCGAATGATGCATGAACCACCACATCGCGACGCCGCCAACAGTGTACGGAATGATGTTTCGGACCTTGAAAACGAGGTTCAAAACGCCCAGCAAAGCGAAAATCCCGAGTGAAATCCCAAGATCGACAAACGAAATGCTTTTGGTGTAGAAAATCGCGATGACGAGAATCGCTCCCAAATCGTCGATCACGGCGAGTGCGGTCAAAAATACCTTGAGCGATGCGGGAACGCGATTGCCGAGCAGGGACAAAATCCCGACCGCGAATGCGATGTCGGTCGCCATTGGAATTCCGGCTCCGTTCTGTGCCGATGTGCCGAAGTTGATCGCCAAGTAAATCCCCGCGGGAACCAGCATGCCGCCGAGCGCCCCGAAAATAGGAAGGCTTGCGCGCTTCATGTCGCTGAGTTCACCATCGTAAATCTCACGTTCCAGTTCCAGCCCGATGAGCAAAAAGAAAATTGCCATCAAGCCATCGTTGATCCAACTTGTTATCGACATGTCGAAATATTCGCGCAGCCAAAACGCCTCGTAATGCGATTGCAACGCGCTGTTGGCCATGACCAGCGACACGATCGTTGCAATTATCAGGATGATTCCTCCCGACTTTTCAGACTCAAAAAAATTGTGGAATACTTTTGTTACGCGCATGGCCTAAAGATACGAATTTTCATGTTTTTTCGCGAGGATCGGCGCGTCGAACGTCGGTTAAAAAACAAAAAAGCCTCTATTGCAGAGGCTTACATCGTTTCGTCTTCCGGACCGTCGTGTTGCTGATCGGAATTCCGCATAAAGCGCCGACGTTGGGGTTTTCTTGTGCGAGCGAACGGGTGGAAAGCGCGCAGCCCCGTGACAGCCTCCTCGACGAACTGACACCCGTCATCTTTGTACCGAAAGGCGAAATCGAATATTGAAAGTAACGAAAAACAACGGGAACGCCATTATCGTTAAGCAAAATTTGGCGTTAACTTTCGCGCTTCCAAAATATTTGGACTTTTACTTTCTTAATGCGTATCCGAATCCATTCGGCTAATTTTTCGACATCCGATTTGGGCAGTTCCTTGACGCTGGAATATATCGCTACGGGATAGATTTCGACTTTTTCGCGTTGCACATGAAACGGATGGTTTGAAATCGAAATATCGGTCACTGAAGGGAAAAGCACTTTCGCTTCCTCGAGCAGGGATTTGTTGTCGTAGGTGTTGTCGGCGATTTCTTTTTTCAATTCTGAAATCATCACATCTTTTTGATTGATGTCGGCCTTTTCATTTTTAATTTGGTTTAAAATGTCCTGCTTCAGATTTGTCGTGTCTTGACGGATCACGAGTTTTGTCTTTTCAAGTCCGTAGATCGAAAGCCGGGAATCGAGTTCATTTTTTTCTTCGGGCGTGAACTTCTTGGATAGTAGTGCCAATTCTATCTTGTTCGCATTGCCTTTGAAATCGGTGTTCTTATAAATGATCGTATAGCCTTTTTGAGTGAATTCGCGGTCGAGGTATGTCGCGATCTTTTGGTCGAATTTCTTCTGTTCGAATAAAGCATATGCAAAATAGACGCTCGGCAAAAGCAAAATAACCGTTAGGAACGTAATCGCATAGGTAATCTGCTTTTCTCGCGCCTTCTCGAAACGTATTATCCTTGGATATTTCAGGAATTTCACGATGAGGAAGGTTGCCACGCATATAAAAACACAATTGATCGTGTATAGGAAAATCGCGCCTGCGAAAAAGCGGAAATTCCCTATGGCTAATCCGTAACCTGCCGTGCAAAGCGGTGGCATCAATGCCGTGGCGATTGCGACGCCCGGAATGGGGTTTCCCTTTTCTTTTCGCGTAATGGCAATCACGCCCACGAGACCTCCAAAAAATGCGATGAGAATGTCGTAGATGTTCGGCGATGTCCGCGCTAGCAATTCAGATTGCGTTTCCTTGAACGGGCTTAGATAAAAATAAATCGTCGATACCACCAAACTGACCACAGTGGCGATCAACAGGTTTTTGAGCGACTTTTTTAGCAATCCGAAATCATAGATACCAAGCGAAAAACCAGCGCCGATGATCGGCCCCATCAAAGGTGAGATCAACATGGCGCCAATTATGACGGCCGTCGAGTTCACATTCAGACCTATCGATGCGACTACGATCGCACAAGCCAAGATCCATAAGTTTGCGCCTCGGAATGAGATGTTGGACTTCACATTTTCTAAAACCGTCGTTTTATCGTCTTCGCCTTTTGCAAGGTTGATGAAATCTAAAATCCTACCCATTCGCTTAATCGTTTTCCTAAAGATAAACATTCTGGCCCAAAAAAAATCCGACTCGAAAGCCGGAAATTTTTTCACTTCAATTAATAATTAACAATGAATAATGAATAATGAATAATGAATAATGGTGTTGAATTGGAAACAAGAGCGATCTCATTTTCGAGGGCCCAATTGTTAATTATTAATTGTTAATTATTCATTATTAAAAAATCACCTCAAAATCGTCTGTTTCCTATCCGGTCCGACCGAAACGATCGTAATCGGAACTTCAACCTCTTTTTCAATAAAGTCGATATAATCCTGCAATTCCTTTGGCAACGCATCGTTCGACGTCATTCCCGTCAAATCGGCATGCCAGCCCGGAAGTTCGGTATACACAGGAGAAACGTTCTCAGGTTCGATGTTGTACGGCAAATGATCGATTTCCTCGCCTTTGTATGTATAGGAAGTACATACTTTCAACGTCTCAAAACCTGAAAGCACGTCGCCTTTCATCATCATCAATTGTGTCACGCCGTTCACGCGGATCGCATATTTCAACGCGACAAGATCGAGCCAGCCGCAACGTCTCTGACGACCGGTAACCGAACCGAATTCGTTCCCGATCTTCGCCATCGCGGCTCCGACTTCATCGAACAATTCAGTAGGGAATGGACCGCTGCCCACGCGTGTCGTATACGCCTTGAAAATCCCGTAGACTTCCTTTATCTGGTTAGGCGCGATGCCGAGTCCTGTACAGGCGCCGGCCGCAGTCGTGTTCGACGACGTCACGAACGGATACGTTCCGAAGTCGACGTCCAAAAGTGAACCTTGGGCACCTTCGCAAAGGATGGTTTTTCCTGATTTTTGCGCTTGGTGTAGGTATTCTTCGGAGTCTATGAATTGTAGTTTCTTCAAGTCTTCAATCGATTCGAAGAACTCTTTTTCAAGCTCCGGTAAATTGTATTGCATTTCGACGCCATAGAATTCGATCATCGCCTCGTGCTTATCGGCCAGAGTGCGGTATCGTTCCTTGAAATCCTCGAGTTCGATGTCTCCGACGCGAAGGCCGTTGCGACCGGTTTTGTCCATGTAGGTCGGGCCGATTCCTTTCAGGGTCGATCCGATCTTGGCTTTTCCTTTCGATGTTTCTGAAGCCGCGTCGAGCAGACGGTGCGTCGGTAAAATCAAATGCGCTTTTCTCGAGATGATCAAACGCGAATGGATGTCGATGTTGAATTTGGCCAAACCGTCGATCTCGCTCTTGAAAACCACTGGATCGATCACGACGCCGTTCCCGATGATGTTGATGTTGTTCTCGTGGAAGATGCCCGATGGGATGGTTCTCAAAACGTGTTTGATGCCGTCGAACTCAAGCGTGTGTCCCGCGTTCGGCCCGCCTTGGAAGCGCGCGATGATGTCGTATTTGGAAGTAAGTACGTCTACGATTTTTCCTTTTCCTTCGTCTCCCCATTGGAGTCCGAGTAGTAAGTCTGCCATTTTTTTTGAATTAATAATTAATAATGAACAATTAACAATGGGCGCGAACCGACTTAGGTTGTCCATATTGAGAATTATTCATTATTAATTATTCATTATTAATTAGTTACGTTGTTTATTCTGTTGATTCGTTGAATCTTTTATCTGTCTTCCGCGGACGTTTTCATTAGTGTCGAACGGGGTTTGCGTTAGGGATGGAAGCGGCATCCTTTTGCCTACCGGAATTTTATTTCAATCGAGTATTTTCAAGGCAAAAGATAGAGCGGATAGCCCGGCGGCGGCTTTTTCAATTTTCAATTTACCGCATCTTTCCCAGCCGACGCAACGCCCAAATAATTGTCAATTATCAACTGTCAATTATCAATTATCTTACGTTTCTGCCCGTACAAATACAACGAATGGTTGTGAATCTCGATGTCGAAAATCTCCTCGATCGTCTTTTTGATGGTTTGTATGCGCGGGTCGCAGAACTCGATCACCTCGCCCGTGTCGGTCATGATGATGTGGTCGTGCTGCTTGTCGAAATACGACTTTTCGTAATGCGATTGGTTTTGCCCGAACTGGTGTTTGCGCACCAATCCGCAGTCGAGCAGCAATTCTATCGTGTTGTAAAGCGTGGCGCGGCTTACGCGATAGTTTTTGTTCTTCATTTTGATATAAAGGTTCTCAATGTCAAAATGGTCTTCGCTTTCGTAAATTTCCTGCAAAATCGCATAGCGCTCAGGCGTTTTGCGGTGGCCTTTGCTTTCAAGATACATCGTAAAGACATTCTTCACGGTCTCCTGGTTGTTGCTGTTATCGGTGGAAATGAGTGTCATGGGGCAAAGATAATGGATAATTGGGAATGGACAATTGATATTGGGAAAAGGTTGCTTTGGGCTTTAGGCTTTAGGCAGTAAGCTTTAGGCTTTGTTTGTCGCAGATGGAGGTTTTAAGCGACTTGGGTGGAATAACAGATTACGGAATTTTGAAAACAAAACTTCGTGTCTTCGCGTCTTCGTGACAAATAAAAAAGTCATCGAATAACGAGCAACGAACTATTCAAATCAAATGAACTTCGCGCCTTCGTGTCTTCGTGACTTCGTGGCAAGTAAATACCATTGAATTAACGCGCAACGAAATGTCCAAATCGAATGAACTTCGCGCCTTCGTGTCTTCGTGGCAAATAAAAAAGTCCTCAAATCAACGAGCAACGAAATATCTAAATTGAATGAACTTCGCGCCTTCGTGGCAAATAAAAAAATCCTCGAATTAACGAGCAAGGAACTATACAAATCGAATAAACTTCGCGCCTTCGTGACTTCGTGGCAAAAAAAAGCATCGAATTAACGCGCAACGAAATGTCGAAATCAAATAAAACTTCGCGCCTTCGTGTCTTCGTGACTTCGTGGCAAAAAAGGTCATCGAATCAACGAGCAACGAAATGTCCAAATCAAATAAACTTCGCGCTTTCGTGTCTTCGTGACTTCACAGCAAATAAACATCGAATCTCTCACCAACGAAAACGAAATATAAACTCACGATTTTCGAGCGTCCAATCCAATTAACATCTATGGTTGCGGAACCGTTCCATCCGGATCCGTAGTGCCGGTTGCCCGTTGCGGAGCCGTTGAATTGGCGTCGGTGCTGTTTTGAACAGGCGTCGGCGTTTGGTTCTTTTGCGTTGTCGCCGAGGTGGACGTCTTCTTGGTTTTCTTGTCGGAATTTTGTTTTGCGGTCGATTCCGTCGATGACTTTTCAGTTTTCGGTTTTTTTGATTTCGTACGACTCGAATCGGTTTGGGCCGACGCTATGGCGACGCATAGGAAGGCGGCGAGGGTGAAGATGGCTTTTTTCATGATCTGTTTTTTTTTGTTTGTATAAATTTCTTGTTTTTTGGAGGGAAATGTGTTGTAGAATTTGGGGGAAGTTTGGGATGATTTTTTGAGGGATCAAACTCTTAATGGGAGTGGAGTTTTTCTGGCGTGAGGTTTAGCTGGTGCTATGGTGATTTTTAAATCCTTCGCTTTTTGTGTTTTTTGATTATATGCGGAACGTCACACTTATATTTTTTTCTGCAGTTTTTTTTGCCTATTTTCAAACGCTTCGCATTTGTTTTCGCCTGCCGGCGGGGCCTTCTTTTGTCTCGCAACAAAAGAAGCAAAAATGCGTGGCGCCAAGTTTCCCAGGCGACCCGGCAGCCAAAAAAATCCTACGCGACAAAACTACTCACGCGTTTATATTTGTTTTTTAATGGAATTCGTGAATCTTCGATTTCGCTGCGCTCAAACAGGTTGTCGCGCTTAACGGATTTTCTCGCCGCCGGGTGCCCGCCTGTCCAACTAAACGGCGCTAGCTAATTGGAAGTGTTTATTCGTGATTTTGCGCCGCTGCGCTTTGCAAAATCGGGTTTGGATGGAAGAGTGGGTTATGTCTTTGACGGGAAGTTTTGAGGCGTTCCGACGGACGAGTAGGTTGTGTCTTTGACGGGAGGTTTTGACGTGCATCGCGTGTGCACCAATACGGATACTTAACAGTTTGCATTATTCGATGAGTTTTCGATTTCGCAATTAACTCAAAACACGGTTCGAATTAAGTTTCTAATATTTTTAGTTTTTGCTGTTCAAATTCTGCTTGGGACAACACGCCTGCATCCAATCATCTTCACGAATTGTTACCAAATGCCCACCACCAAATGCCTACCACCAAATGCCCACCACCAAAGCAAACCCCCATCGAGACCCTCATCCGTAGATCTCAAGCCAAACGCCAATCGAAGCGTGACGAACTGAAACGCAAATCTGGAAACAAAACGCCATCACAAACCCAAAAGATCATCTGGAGACGATTTTTGCGCCGCGCGCAAGCAAAAATCCAATAAACACTTCCACCTAGTCAGCGCCGTTTAGTTGGACAGGCGGGGACCCGGCGGCGCAAAAATCCGTAAGCGCGGCTGTAAATCGCGCCTGCGCGACCAGCCGCGTAGGATTTTTTTGCCTGCCGGGTCGCCTGGGAAACTTGGCGCCCGGCATTTTTGCTTCTTTTGTTGCCAGACAAAAGAAGGCCCCGCCGGCAGGCGAATCAAATGCGAAGCGTTTGAAAAATCAAAAACAAGGCACGAGCAACACACTCACGCCAGTGAGAGAAACATCTAACGAATACCAACCGACAACAACGCACGCATTTTCAACACAAAGACGCAAAGTCTCCAAGCCACCAAGGGAAACGGGTAATAAATAAAAAAACCTTTCCGAGGCCAACAACCGGCAATTTCAATCAACAAGACTGGTGCGAAACAAAGTTTCAACAAATAGTAAAACCAAATCGACCCAAATGCGAAGCATTTTAAACCCGTTGAGATTTCCCCAAAAAAAAATAATTCCCAACACTTTCCGTTGTGAATTACTATTTCCAAAAAGCCAACAAACCCCTCAACTCAAAAACAACCAGCCTGCGCTGCAAAAAAAAAGCCGGCATCAAGCCGGCTTTCCAAGCGATCATTTCCAACCGCCTCCCAAATCCCTGTAGACATTCACTACAGCATTTAACTGTTCCTTCTTAGTTTCCATAAGTTCAAGCTTAGCTTCCAGCGCATCACGCTGCGTCATCAACACCTCAAAATAATCCACACGTGCCGATCGGAACAAATCATTCGAAGCGTCGATCGATTTGTTCAAGGCATCGACCTGTTGCGATTTCAACGCATAACTTTTCCCGATGTTCTCGATCTTCGACAACTGGTTCGACGTTTCAAGATATGCGTTCAAGATAGTGCGTTGGTAATCCAGAAGCGCCTGTTGCTGGCGTGCGTTCGCGCTCGCGTATTCGGCTTTGATGCGGTTTCGGTTGAAGAGCGGCGCCGTCAGATCTCCGATGATCGAATACAACAACGATTCGGGCAACGTCGCCAAATACGACGGTTTGAACGCCTGGACACCGACCGCGGCCGAAATATCAAGCGACGGATAAAACTCCGCGCGAGCCGTCTTCACATCCAGTTTCGCGGCCGCCAATTCCAACTCGGCCTGCTTGATGTCCGGTCTATTCGCCAATAATTGCGATGGAATTCCCGATTGTACCGACTTTGGAACCAAATCCAAGAAGTTCGTTTTGTCACGCGGAATTTCCTGCGGATAACGCGCCAACAAGAAATTGATTCGGTTCTCGGTTTCCTTGATTTTTTGCAGGATTTCGAACTCGAGGCTTTGTGACGCGCTCACTTCGGCCTGGAATTTCTGGACGCCGAGTTCGGTGGCACGCGCGCCTTCTTTCTGCACCTTTACGATTTCGAGCGCGTTCTTTTGCAATGCGATGTTCTGGCGCACGATGTCAAGCTGGTTGTCGAGCGCGAGCAGTTCGTAATACGAGTTCGCGACTTCGGCGATCAAGTTCGTGATCACGAAATTCTTGCCTTCGATCGTCGACAAGTAACGGCTTACCGCGGCTTTCTTCGAGTTCCGAAGTTTTTTCCAGATGTCGACTTCCCAATTCGCAACGGCTGCGACCGTGAAATCGCCAAGCGGATCGGGTGTTTCGGTTCCGGGCTTGATTTCAGTCGTCGCATCTCCGGCGCCTTGGCTCGTGTAGCGTCCGACTTTTTCCACTCCGGCTCCGGCTCGAAGCCCGACAGTCGGCAAATACGCGCCTTTTCTGACTCGGACTTCATTGCGCGCGATTTCGATTTCCTGCAGCGTGATGTTGAGTTCCTGATTGTTCTTGATCGCGATATCGATGAGGTCAATCAGGTTCTGGTCGGTGAAAAATTCGCGCCATTTCACGCTTGACGTATTCGCCGTATCGGTCGATGTGACGAACTTCTCAGGAAGCGGTTGCTGTTCGCCGGCGGTAGCGGCCTGTGGCACCTTGCATCCGACGACGCTCGCGGCAACCCCGACTGCGATTATATATTTTAACTTATTCATGGTTTTCGATTTCTTCGGTTAACGGACTTTCTTCTTCGTTTTTGACAAACTTGGTCTTCTCGGAAATCTTCCCGAAAACGTAGTACAATCCCGGAATGATGATCACGCCGAACAACGTCCCGAACAACATTCCTCCTGCGGCCGCGGTTCCGATGGTTCGGTTTCCGACGGCGCCCGGACCTGTCGCGAGACAAAGCGGGATCAAACCGGCGATGAACGCGAACGATGTCATCAGGATCGGACGGAAACGCACCGAAGCGCCTTCCATCGCGGCTTCGAGAACCGTCGCGCCTTCACTGTGTTTCTGGACCGCGAATTCCACGATCAATACGGCGTTTTTACCCAAAAGCCCGATGAGCATGACCATCGCGATCTGGGCGTATATGTTGTTCTCCAAGCCCGTGAGTTGCAGCAAAAAGAATGCGCCGAAGATTCCGATCGGCAGCGACAGCAACACCGCGAACGGCAGCACGAAACTTTCATATTGGGCCGACAGGATCAAATACACGAACCCAAGACAGATGAGGAAAATCCAAACCGCCTGATGGCCTTGCGCGACCTGATCTTTGGAAATACCGGCCCAGTCGATTCCGTAGCCGCGCGGCAGTTTCTTTTCAGCCACTTCCTTGATCACGTCGATCGCTTGCTGGCTGCTGTATCCGGGAGCCGATGAACCTGAGATTTCCGACGCCGTGTACATGTTCTGGCGCGTAATTTCAGACAATCCATATACTTTATCCATGCGCATAAACGCCGAGAACGGCACCATTTCATCTCGGTCGTTCTTCACGTACAATTTTAAAATGTCTTCAGGAAGCGCACGATAATTGGCCGCGGCCTGTACGATTACTTTATACGCGCGGCCGTATTTGATGAAGCTGATCTCATAGTTACTTCCGACCAAAGTCGACATCGTGTTGAGCGCATTCTCGATAGAAACGCCTTTCTGCTGTGCGATGTCGTTGTCGATATGCAACATGTATTGCGGGAAACTCGCGCTGAAAAAACTGAACACCGACGACAATTCGGGACGCGATTTAAGCTCGCGCACGAAATCATTGTTGACCTGTTCCATTTTCTTGTAGTCGTTCGTGCCCGTTTTGTCGAGCAAGCGCAACTCGAAACCACCCGCGGCTCCATAACCGGGTACGGCCGGAGGTGCGAAGAATTCGATCTGTGCACCCGCGATGTCCTTCGATTTTTCCTCGAGTTCTTCGATGATCTCGCGAGACGTTTGGCTGCGCTGCGTCCAATCCTTAAGGTTGATCAGACAGGTTCCCGAGTTCGCGCCCGTACCTTCGGTCAAGACTTCGTAACCTGCCAATGATGACACCGATTGCACGCCATCGACGCTCTCGCAGATCTTTTGCAGGCGTTCAGCGATTTGGTTCGTGCGTTCCAACGACGAACCAGGCGGCGTTTGGATGATCGCGTAGAACATGCCTTGGTCTTCGCCCGGGATGAATCCGCCGGGAACGGTTCCGCTTAGGAAATACGTCGCGATGGAGAAGATGATCAGCGTTCCGAATGTTACCACGCGTCGGTTCACGACAATCTTCAACAGTTTTTCGTATTTGCCCGACATCTTGTCGAACCCGCGATTGAAACTGCCAAGGAATCGGTTGATCGGCGTTTTCTTCTTAGGCTGTCCGTGGTTGTTTTTGAGGATCATCGCGCACAAAGCAGGCGTGAGCGTCAAGGCTACGATGCCCGACAAGATGATCGCGGTCGCCATCGTGATCGAGAATTGTCGGTAAAAAATCCCGACCGGACCCGTCATGAACGCAACCGGAATAAACACCGCGGCCATCAAAAACGTGATCGCGATGATCGCACCCGCAATTTCCTTCATGGCTTTTTGCGTGGCCTTTCTCGGTTTCAAATGTTCCTCTTCCATCTTGGCGTGCACGGCCTCGATCACGACGATCGCATCATCGACGACGACACCGATCGCGAGTACGAGTGCGAACAACGTGATCAGGTTGATCGTGATCCCGAAGAATTGCATGAAGAAAAACGTCCCGATCAGCGAAACGGGAACCGCAAGTGCCGGAATGATCGTCGAACGCCAGTCGCCCAAAAAGATAAACACGACCAAGCCGACGAGGATAAACGCCTCGACAAGCGTGTGCAATACTTTCTCGATCGACGCGTCGAGGAATTTCGAAACGTCGTAACTGATCTCGTAATCCATTCCTTTCGGGAACGAACTTTTCTTGATTTCCTCGAGTTTGGTCTTGACGTCCTCGATGACTTGCTGGGCGTTGCTTCCGTAAGATTGCTTGAGCGTGATCGCGGCTGACGGACGTCCGTTCAGATTCGAATAGATGTCGTACATCGAACTTCCGAATTCCACATCGGCGACATCTTTAAGCCGCAGGATCTCGCCGTTCGAACTCGAGCGCAGGATGATATTCCGGTATTGGTCCTCAGTCGTGAATCGGCCCGAATATTTCAGGACATATTCGAACGATTGCGATCTTTT
Organism: Flavobacterium sp.; assembly: GCF_004211145.1. Classification (GTDB taxonomy): domain Bacteria; phylum Bacteroidota; class Bacteroidia; order Flavobacteriales; family Flavobacteriaceae; genus Flavobacterium. Next base: position 28,959 of record NZ_SEBS01000033.1, read on the forward strand.
ACCGGACGCTTCACCCGTTTTTCCGGGCGATGCCTCGAGACTTTGGGATGAGAGCGCTTCCATGACTTCTTCGGCCGAAATCTTGTAGGCAAGCATACGATCGGGCTTTAACCAGATGCGCATCGCGTATTCGCGGTTACCCAAAATGTCGGCAACCCCGACGCCGTCGACGCGTTTCAGTTCGGGCAAAATATTGATGTCGGCGAAATTGAACAGGAATTTCTGGTCGGTGTTCTTGTCGGTCGAATACAAGTTGACGTACATCAACATGTTCGATTCCTCTCGCGTGATCTTGACGCCTTCGCGGATGACCAACGGCGGCAGTTTGTTGGTGACCGAAGCCACGCGGTTCTGCACGTTGAGCGAGGCGACGTTCGGATCGGTGCCCAAATTAAATACGACTTGGATCGTTCCTTCGCCGTCGTTACCCGCGTCGGACGCCATGTATTTCATTCCCGGAACACCGTTTATCGCGCGTTCCAATGGAATAATTGCCGATTTGATGAGCAATTCGTTGTTCGCTCCCGGATATTCCACGGTCACGTTCACCTTTGGAGGCGACACCGATGGGAACTGCGTAACCGGCAACTGTATGAGTGCCAAAACGCCCAAAAACACGATGACGAGCGAGATGACTATGGAAAGGACTGGCCTTTGTATGAATCTGTTAAACATGATTTCTTGATTTAGGTGTCCTTATTCGGCTCTGAGTTTCAAACTTGCCATGACCTCTTGGGGCTTCTCGTAAGTGAACTCGATTTTTTCGTCGTCACGCACTTTTTGCACGCCTTCGAGCAGGATTTTGTCGGTGGCGCGGATGCCGCTTTTCACCACATATAGATCGGGCATTTCACCGGTGATCGTGATTTCTCTCGAACGCACGGTATTCTTGGCGTCGACCACGAAGACATATTTTTTGTCCTGGATCTCGTAGGTTGCTTTTTGCGGGATGATGAGTGCGTTTTTCATCGGGACGGTCAACAGAACTTTACCTGTTTCCCCGTTTCTCAGGAGTTTGTCCGGGTTCGGGAATTTGGCACGGAACGCGATGTTTCCGGTTTCATTGTCGAATTCTCCTTCGATGACCTCGACTTTTCCCTTGTATTTGAGCGGCGTGTTGTTGGCCAAAAGTAACGTCACGGCGTTATCACCACGGTCTTTGACGTTGGTTTGATAGTCGATGTATTCGGGTTCCGAAACGTTGAAATACGCGAACATATCGGTGTTGTCACTCAAACTCGTGAGCAATTCGCCTTCATCGATCAGACTGCCGAGTTTTTTGGGGATGCGGTCAATCGTTCCGGCGAACGGCGCCTTGATTTCAGTGAACGCCAAGTGCAGTTTGGCCATCGCGACCTCGGCCTTCGCCTGTTCCAGTTTGGCTTGGGCGACCAATTGCTCGTTCTTGGATACGACGTTCTTGTCGGCGAGCAGTTTCGCGTTCTGCAATTCGATTTGGGCGGCTTTTTGTTCAGCCTGGGCTTTGTACAATTCGGCTTCATACATCTTTGGCATGATGCGGAAAAGTACTTGTCCGGCCTGTACGAACTGGCCTTCGTCGACGTAGATATTCTGTAGGAAACCTTTTTCCTGGGCGCGGATTTCGATGTTGCGCACCGAACGGATCTGGGATACGTATTCTTTGGTAAACGTCGTGTCGATCTCGATCGGATTGGTTACGGTAAACTTTCCGGCTTCTTCTTTTTCTTCTTTTTTAGCTGTACAGCTGGCGAGGCACAAAAGCGCGAACAGGCCTGTGCAAACGGCAAATTTCTTCATGGTGTGAATGAAAATTAGCGATTAAAAATGCTTTTTTTGGTTCTAAGGGATTCTGGGAACGTAAGAACAGCAATCGCAAGAAAGCATGCCGAATAGCCAAAACGGGTGAATGTCCCGCTCAAACTACGAAAGGATGTACTGCCTGCGACTGCTGCGCGGCAGGATCAAATCCTGATGACTCTGTTGGTAATGTAAATAGGGGATGATTGTCCGCAGAACGGCGGATAATTGTTACCACGCTTCTTTAAAGCGAGTCGGGGAGTGGAATGGCCTGAAGCCGTGAAATGTGAAACCGTAACGAACAGTTGCCTGCCAAGGTATTTCGGCGCGATGTCGTTACCCGAGACGTTGTCGTCCCCAAAATCGAGGTCGGCGTCTTCTAAAAGCGTACAGCCCCAATCGGTCGTGGCCGTCTTGTCGTTCATCGATTTCGCTACCTCGTGCGCATGCGAATCGGCAACAAGATCGTGTTGCGCGACGTTAGCTGCGGCGATGTTTCCTTTCAATAAAAAGGAAAACAGGGATACGAAAAGAATAAAGACGGTCCTCATTTCGAGGCCAAAAGTAATGGAAAGTTATATTCCGAAAAAAAATATTTGCATCGCATTAACAGTAATTGTCAACGAAAACGATTGCAGTTTTAAACAAATCGACGAAACGATTTTTTAGGCAGACGATCGGGATTTATTTGTCGAGCATTTTCTCGGTTTTTGCGAGAAATTCACGCACGGCCTCGTCGAGATCGATCTCCATTCGGCTTGAAAGCACTGCAAGCCACCAGATGCATTCCCCGATCTTGTGCTGCAATTCGCCTTGCGTATTCTCTTTTGGCCAGCGGCCTTGTTGTGACATCGCATGCCGTCCGACGAGACCCGCGTCGGTCAAAAATGCGAGCGCATCTTCCGTGACAGTCCATTCACTGCCGTGGAATTGCTGTTCGAGTTCGTGGTAACGTTCGCGGATATCGAGCGAACGTTTCGTTATTTCGTTGAGGTCGAGTGGATTCATTTGTTCTGGAATATCGTTGGCCGAAAGATACGCAATCGCAAAGACGAAGTAAAGCGCTTTGCCGCCATAAAAGTAGTTTACGAACCAAATTTTCGTTTATTTTACAATTCGACGAGCCGTTTCGTGAAATGCCCGATCACACGAAAGCAGCTTTCGATTTCTCCGCTTGATCCAACCACATGAACAACTGCCACAGTACCTACGCGTCACCCAATTTTTCGGACCTTTTGAAACACAAATCGCATCGAGCGCTGTTTTTGATTTTGGTCGGACTGATTTTACCGAATTCGTCTTTCGCCCAATTGTCACCTGAAAAGCAAGCGGCTTTCCACAAGGAATTGAAGGCCGCCAAAAACGATACCATCCGGGTCGCCGCTTTGGCGCAACTGGGAAGCCGGTACCGGTTTTCAGACATCGATTCCTCGTTTTTCTATATCGACCGCGCACTCGAACTCAATGCGAAGATCAAATCGAAATACGAACCGTTTTCCATGCGCGAGATGCCGTTCCTGCTATCGCTCAAAGGCGCGACGTTCCTCGAGTCGGGGAAATTGCCCGAATCGCTCGAGTTCCAGTTCGAAGCGTTGCGGTTGGCCGAAGCGAACGCCGACAAATCCATGATCGCACTCGCCCAAAACCGCATCGGGAATACCTACATGGAACTCGCCGACTACAAAAAGGCGAACGAATATTACCGCAAATCGATGCTGTTGTTCAAATCCATCGGCGACAAGGCGTTCTACTATAACGAAATGTCGAACATCGGCAACATTTACGAGTTGCGGAAAATGCGCGATTCGGCTTTGTATTTCCAGAAGATCGTATACGACGCGAGCCAAAAAGATCCGAACAACCGCGTCGATTTCACGATTCCCGAAGTCATGTTCCGAATGGGAAATGCGCACAAACTCAACGGCGACAACCAAAAGGCGATGTGGTTCTACAAACGCGGAATCGTCGAGGCAAACACCGACAACGACGTTCGCAATCTCACGATGAACAACTTATTCCTGGCCAAATTATACAGCGAACTCAACGTCGCCGATTCCACGTTGAAATATGCGCGAAACGCCATTTTGTCGGGCAAAAAGGTTTCATTTAGAAAAGGATTGTACGACGCTTCGTTGCTGCTCAATGAGTTTTACGCAAGCCGACGCGAATACGACAGCGCCCACAAATACCTTTCGCTCGCGATGATCGAGAAAGACAGCCTCATGGGCGTGGAACGTTTCCAGAAATTGCAACGCATCGTGCTGGACGAACAGGAACGCGACCGCGAAGCCGCCACGAAACTCATCGAGAACCAAAACAGGCAACGCCAATATGTGCTGCTCGCGGGAATCGGGATTTTCCTGATCATCGCGTCGTTGCTGTATCGGAACAATCGACAAAACAAAAAAGCCAACCGCATCTTGCAGCACACTTTGACCGACTTGAAGTCGACCCAATCCCAATTGATCCAATCTGAAAAAATGGCGTCTTTGGGCGAATTGACTGCCGGAATCGCGCATGAAATCCAGAATCCTTTGAATTTCGTCAAGAACTTCTCAGAAGTCAGCAACGAACTTGTAGACGAAATTTTGGACGAAAGACGAAAGACGACCCGAGGGCTTTGCCCGAATTGTATGGAGCACAGCGGAATAAATGACGAACGGGACGAAACGTTGGTCGACGAGATTTTGTCGGACATCAAACAAAACCTCGAAAAAATCGTGCATCACGGCCGCCGCGCCGACGGTATCGTGAAAGGGATGTTGCAACACAGCCGCGCATCGTCGGGTGAAAAAGAACGCATCGATATCAATTCGTTGACCGACGAATACTTACGGCTCGCGTTCCACGGTCTGCGCGCCAAGGACAAGATGTTCAATGCCGAGCTCGTCACGCATTTCGACGAAAAGCAACCCAAGGCGAACGTTTTGCCGCAAGACATCGGGCGCGTGCTGCTCAATTTATTTACGAATGCGTTTTATGCGACACAGCAGCGCAAAAAATCCGAAGGCGAAAGTTTCAAACCGACGCTCGAAGTTCGTACATTGCTAAACGACAGCGTGGTAGAAATTCATGTGAGCGATAACGGGAACGGAATTCCCAAAAGCATCATCGACAAGATTTTCCAGCCGTTTTTCACCACGAAACCAACGGGCGAGGGAACCGGTTTGGGATTAAGCATGAGTTACGACATTGTCACGAAAGGACACGGCGGCTCCCTCAAAGTGGAATCCAGGGAAGGAAACGGGACGGTTTTTATCGTTTCGTTGCCGACGTAACTTTCTAAAATTCAAATCAAAACGACAGGATTGAGAAATTTGCCTTGCCGTTGTTTTCAATTTTCGGACGTGGTGCGAATAATCGAAAACACAAATTATATGGACACTGCGGGACGATGCTCGTCGAACCGATATAACAATCATGTTCGTGAGCGGATTTTACGCTTGAGTAAAATGTCTTGCACTTCAAAAAACTGTTAAAGAAATGAATTTCTATCTTGAGATTTATTCGCGAACTTTCGTACATTGCTGGCAAACAATACGATAGTAAGCGCGATTGGAGTTGTCGCTGATTTCGCGTTGTTCGCCTTATATTCCAAACATTTTTTACCACAACCTACTTTTTGACGAGTTGCTGATGCGACGTGCCACGACCTGTTCCGTCAAGGCGTGCGGTCGGCGATGACCTTGTATGGGAATGAACAATGACATTTCCTGAAAAGAACAATCTGGAAAAATGATTGTCAACAGCAGCGCCCATGATGGGATGAGATCGACAGTCACGGGTATAAACAAACAAAACGCATGAAGCACTTTTACACAAGTTTCGTCTTGTTTTTCGCATTTGCGACAGCGTTCGCCCAGCCCGCAATTGGTATGGCACAAAACCCACTTTATAAAAATTACACGAAGAAGCAGGCCGATAGTTTGGAAATCAGGTTGAAAACCGAACCCGACAAAGGAGTTCGCATGGCCATAAACAAAGAGCTCAGTTTTTACTATCAGGCGGTAAGCAACGACCGTTCGCTATATTATGCAGAGCAGGAATTGAAACTTACCAAACAACTCAAGCAATTTTTGTGGCAGGTTCAGGCCAATTGGTACATCGGATATTCTTCGGCGTATCAGGGTGATTATGCAAAAGCCGCCAAAGCATTTATAGAAGCCTTTGACATCCTTGAAAGCAAAGATTGCGAGAAGAACATTTGGGGTTTGCGGTATTTCACGTCAGATGGAAATCCTCATCACGCAAAGCTGAATGTTTTGGCAAATACCATACACGACCGGGCGCACGTTTACGGATACACAGGCACCGGCAAAAAACAACTCGCCGGATATCGCGAAGCCGCAAAAATTGCCCGAACTATAGGTGACACTACTACGATGTCGGTCGCTTATATGAATATCGGAAACGCATTGTTAAACGGCGATTCGGCGATTTATTACAGCCGAAAAGGGTTGGCGTTCGCCGATGCGATAGGTTTTGAAAATTATAAGGAAAACATACTGCTAAGTATCGGGCGTTTCCACTACCGTAAAAAAGCGTACGATTCAACCGAAATCTATGCGCGCAAGGCCATAGAAGTCAGTGAACGAAACCAGCGCTTGGCAATGCGATCTGACGGTTACTTTTCTTTGGGAATGGTCGCTTACAAGAAAAACCATCTCGATGCGAGCATCTTTTACATGAAAAAGGCTTTGGAAGGAATCGAGACTGTGGATATGCCTGACAGAGGGCTTTCAATATACCGCCGATTGGCTAAGCTGTACATGCTTGCCAAGCAAAATGACAGCGCTTTGGCATATTACAAAATAATCGTGCCTTTAGGCGACAGCCTGAACCGGATCGCGAACGAAAATCTGCGCAAATACCAAACCGTCGACTTCGATCAGGCGATGCGTTTACAGCAACTCGAAAAGAAAAAAGTCGAAGAAGAAAGCAAGTTCAACACGTATATTTTTGCAGCCGGGCTCGCTGTTTTTATCGGGATTGGTTTGTTCCTGTTTCGAAACAACAGGCAAAAACAGAAAGCCAACAAGGCTCTTGAGAATACGCTGGCCAATTTGAAGTCGACCCAATCCCAACTCATCCAAAGTGAAAAAATGGCGTCGCTCGGTGAATTGACAGCCGGAATCGCGCACGAAATCCAGAATCCGTTGAATTTCATCAATAATTTTAGTGATGTGAGCCGTGAGTTGATTGTGGAAATTTTAGACGAAAGACGAAAGACTAATGACGAACGGGATGACGAATTCGTTAACGAGATACTTTCGGACATCGATCAGAACCTTGAAAAAATCAGCCATCACGGCAAGCGCGCCGACGCCATCGTAAAAGGCATGTTGCAACATTCTCGCACGACGTCAGGCGAAAAAGAAGCAACCGATTTGAATGCTTTGACCGATGAATACCTGCGATTGGCGTATCACGGTTTACGCGCGAAAGACAAGAGTTTTAACGCCGAATTGATCACGAACTTCGATGAAAATATTCCAAAGGTAAACGTCATTCCACAAGACGTCGGACGCGTTTTGCTGAACTTGATCACGAACGCTTTTTACGCGACGCAAGAACGTTCAAAATTTGAAGGTGAAAGTTTCAAGCCGATGGTTGAGGTTTCGACATCATCGGTCGGAAACAACATCGAAATTTCGGTAAAAGACAATGGAAACGGCATTCCATCGGAAATCGTCGACAAAATATTCCAGCCGTTTTTCACGACGAAACCAACTGGTGAAGGAACCGGTTTGGGATTGAGTTTGGCGTATGATATCGTGAAAGCGCATGGTGGAACTATACACGCCACATCGGTCCCGAGCAACGGAACAACCTTCACAATAACACTTTCCATGGCATGAAACAGATTATCCTCCTGAGCGTTGCGTTGTTATCGGCAATGGGTTTCGCCCAACAAAAAACGTTGGTTGACAGTATAAAGACTGAACTCCAATCGGCCAGCCACGATACCGTTAGGATTCAGAAGATGTTCGCCCTTGTAAGTGAATATTCGTTGTCAAAACCTGATTCGGCTTTTTATTATGTTGATAAAATAACGGTTTTATCGAATAAAATCGGCTATAAAAAAGGACAGACCAATGTACTTGGAGCTCGATCTTCCTTGCATCGTGAAATTGGAAATCTCGCTATTGCGCTTGATCTGGCATTCAAGGCGGTGGCTTTGTCGAAAAAAAACAACCTGCCGCAATCCGAACTGCGCGCCTACAATTTACTAGGTATCATTTATCTTGACCTAAATGACCACAAGCGCGCTATTTCCTATTACCAAAAAGCCAGAAAAATCGCAAAGCGGGAGAATGATCTCAGCAGGATTTATCTGCTTAACGTGAATACGGCGGGAGCATACGTTCGGTTAGGAATGGTTGATTCGGCAGCTTTCTATCTGGATATTGCGAATAAAAGTCCAAAGTTCAAAGAGTCGGGGCAATCGCAGCTTTCTTTTTACAGAAATTTAGGAAACCTTGAAGTGTTAAGGGGAAATTTTGAGAAGGCCTTGAAACTTTATGATATAGCGCTGGACATTTCCGTAAAAGAAGGTAATTACAGGAACGAAGCTTTTACGTGCAACAAAATCGCTGCGACCTATGAGCTCAAAAAACAGACCGACTCCGTGATTTTGTACGCCGATAGAGCCATGGGCGCAGCAAAAAAAGGGCCTTTTAGAATCATGATTCTTGAAGCTGCCGCGATCCTGTCCAAGGCGTACGAAAGAAAAGCCGATTATAAACAGGCCTATCATATCCAAAAACTCAAAGAAAAGACACAGGAAGAACTCTTCGGGACCAATAACATCAAATCTATTCAGGAAGCCATTTCCCGAGAGCAAAAACGCGCCGATGAATTGCGCCAAAACCAGATTGGCTATCAAACCCAGCTCAGACAGTATGCTTTTATTGCGGGGCTTGCCGTACTGCTGGTCGTAGCGCTCTTACTTTTTAAGAATAACCTCCAAAAGCAAAAATCGAACAAGCAATTAGGTGAACAAAAACAGAAGTTAGAAGTTACTTTGGAAGAATTGAAAGCCACGCAATCCCAATTGATCCAGTCGGAGAAAATGGCGTCACTCGGGGAACTGACGGCTGGAATCGCGCATGAAATACAGAACCCGTTGAATTTCGTCAATAACTTTTCAGATGTTTCGAACGAGCTGGTTGACGAGATTTTAGACGAAAGACGAAAGACGAATGACGAACGGGACGAAACGTTGGTCGACGAGATTCTGTCCGATATCAAACAAAATCTCGAAAAAATTTCCCATCACGGCAAACGCGCCGACGCCATCGTAAAAGGCATGCTGCAACATTCCCGAAGTACATCGGGCGAGAAAGAACCGACCGACATCAATGCTTTAGCCGATGAATACCTGCGATTGGCCTACCACGGGCTTCGCGCGAAAGACAAAAGCTTCAACGCCGAATTGATCACGAACTTCGCCGAAAATCTTCCAAAGGTAAAAGTCATTCCTCAAGACATCGGACGCGTTTTATTGAATCTGATCACGAACGCTTTTTACGCGACGCAAGA
>NZ_SEBS01000034.1 GCF_004211145.1 Flavobacterium sp.
GACGATTTGTGCGAACTCGCCGTGACGAGAATCGGTAGCCACATTTTTGTCGCTATTTTTTTTGCCGACGAAACGATCAGCGAAAATTGTTCAGGCTTTTTCACGTCGTAACGGAAATCGACGAGAACCAATCCCGTGATGCCTTTTATTTTGACGGTACGCAACGCGAAATAAATTGGATTTCCACTCGATCCGACCTGTCGATATACGGCATAATTGAAATTCTTGGAATAAAACCGCCATTTCAAAAACGATTCGTCTCGCGCAAATTCGATAAGATTTTCGTTATAAGGCGATTCGGAGTTCCAGAGTTCATCCAACGAAATACGTTCAAAAAGGGATTCGCCTTTCCCGATGATTTTCGGATAGGATCCGGACTTCAGATTCGTCGCACGCAACAAACCGAACGGCAAAAAAAACGGATGTATTATTTTCACGTACTTTTTTAAGTAACCGATCACGTTGTAGCCCAGCATCTTCTGCAACTTGAGCGCCTTCTCTCCCAGTCCGGCAGCGAAAACGTTCGGTTTGTTGGCTTTTACATATTGCAGAATGTGTACGCCGACCAAATCGTTCCGGCGTTCGGGAACCACGAAAAAATCGAATCCCCATTCTGATGACGCGCGGTTTCCATCAAAGAAAAAATCGGTTTTATGATATAAAGCCTGGCCGATCAACTTTCCGTCATCATCGGTTGCGACGACGTTTCCCGACGTATCGCTTTTCGGGTTCATCGGATTGAAATATCGGAAATCCGTGAGCTTCCGATTCAATTCGCCACGCTCTGGAAATATCGTTTCGTTGAATGCGATGAATTTCTTGTCCTCTTCGCGATTTTGGAAATGTACGTTCATGATCCCGGATTCGGCAGCGCCAGTTTTTTGGGTTTGCTTCGTTTCATGCGCAGGAAAAAGTAGGCCGCAATCCCGAACGGAATCGCGAGAAACGTATAGATTTTTTTGGGCGATTCGGCGAGGAAATTCCAATTTTTACTGATGATCGACGTCGCGACGTAATGGATCGCGCTCTTGAATTTGATCTTCACGAACGGAATATAACGCATCTCGATCTTGCGCGAGTACGAAAAACCTTTCGGATGCCTGAAATACTGGGCGTAAATGTTAACCGTCGAACCGTCCTGCTGGTAATCGACGATACAAAACACATCGTTATAGCACAGCAATTTGTAGTCAGCGTCGACCAGATACGGGAAATACAAGGGAACGAAGCGTTCGTCGGGAAAAACTGGATACGGATCGTACCTCTTGACGACTTCAGTTCGGTACACCAATTTCTTATCGCAGAACACGCCGTAACGCGGGCCGAGTTCGCCGTACGTACATTCTTTGAGGCCTTCGGGAAATTGGGTCCCGATGATGCCGCCTGAGACCGCTTCGTCGAGGCCGATCATGCCGCCGTATTTATCGCTTCCGTCTTTTCTCCAACGCGAAAGCATGAGTTCGATGCCGTTGTCGGGCAGGAAATCGTCGGAATCGACACATACGTTAAGTTCCGTTTCGATCAGGCTGTATGCGGCGTTATGGCCCGTGTGCATGCCGCCGTTCTCTTTGTAATGGTATTTGATGTCGATCTTGGCGTCTGAAATCCATCCCTGCATGAGTTCGCGCGTGGTATCCTGCGACCCGTCGTCGATGACGAGCCATTCGAAATCGCGATCGGTCTGCCGCAACAAACTTTCATACAAAATGGGCAGGCAATATGCCCGGTTATAGGTCGGCGTAAAAACGGTAATTGATTTCATAAATAGGTTGCCTACAGCATCGACATTACGTAAGTGAATAAAAAGAATACAAATATAACGCGCGCCACGACGACATGCTGATTGTCGTAGAATCGGTTTTTGAGCAACGGATAAACAATCACGATACCCATAATAAACCACGACAAATAAGCGAATCGGTTTGAAAATGGCGTACGGATGACCAAAATCCAGAACGAGTTCGTGATCAGGTACGTGCCTAAAATGCGATCGTAAACGTAATCCTCATAGCCTTTCTTATTTTTAAAGAACCATCCGGCCGCGACGGCCGAGGCGCTGAACAGAAGGAAATCCCATCGGAAACCGGTTCGGCCGACGGCGACCTCGAACTCATCGACTTCACCCGACATGTAATTTGAAATACGCTCGTCCTCGATGAGCCCGAAACCTGAAAACACGCCTTCGAAAAACCCGCCCAGCGCGAGCGAAAGCAGTATCGCGAAAAACCAGGCCGCGATGAGCCAATTCGTATGCCTGAAATAAGCTGTGACGACATAAGCCGCGATCACTAGCGCCATCGATTTATGGAACGCCAATGCGATGAGGAACAAGATGATCGAAAGCGCTTTTCGATCGGCATACGCGATGGCCACCAATACGAACGATGTCGCGATACCGCTTCGGATCCCATTCACGCCCGCGCTCCAAAACGTGAACGACATGACCAACATCATGAACGCGTAAAACCAATAATCCTTGAAGATCTTGCGACAAAAAAAGTACATCGGCAAAACATACAGGATGGCGCACAAAAAGAAAAACGTCGCGACCGACATGATGCCTGACGACCATTTCATGAAATATTCGAAGTAAACGTCTTTGTTTATCGGGATTTCCCCGCCTTCGACGTAGACCGCGAAACTCTCGGCGTAGGTGCGCATGTCGATGAAATATTTCCCGCTGATCGGCCTTGTCCCAATATAAACGATCGTGAAAATGAGTAGCGCGATGCCGACCGCATTTTTGGATTTCAGGTTTTTTTGGTCGAGCCAATCCGTGCGGTTCGCCTGTAAATGGATAGACAGCGCGATGAGCAACAACAAATTGAGGTACAGCGTAAAATAATATTCCAAAGGAACCAATGTATTCACAGTTTTGCCTTTAGAAAAATTAAACCCATTACTTTTTCGCCCATATCGTGTCGTGAAAATGCCGTACCGCGTTTTTCAGGTATGGCAAATTTAAGGTATTTTCGTTGGCCGCAATGGCTCGTTTGCTACTTCTTGCGTCCGAGCGATCTAATCGAGTCGCATAATTTTGCGGTAAATGCCTCACTTCCGATCTCGTCAAGATGGACGCCGTCGAAACTCGCGTAGGTGTTGAGCATCTTCGTGAAATTCAAGTAGGGCACGTTCTCGCGCATCGCGATAGCTTCCATGTCGCTGTCAAAACCCGGACGCAATCGATGCTCGAGCGCGAAAATGTTAGCGCTTACGGGCATCCTGACGACGACGACTTCGCCGTGACGTTTGAGCATCTCGATGGTTTCACCCAATTTCTCGAGCCTGTATGGAGCGACCTTGTAGCGTCGGCCTAAGTCGGAATACAATTTTACCTGTCCTTTTTCAAGCGATGCGCGTACGGACGGGTCGTTCGGCACGCTTCGTTCCTCGAACCAACCGTCGTCGTGGGCTTTACCGCCTCGCGTAAAAAGCGTGCTGTAGTGCGCGTATTCGGAGTTCTTGAAGAAATGTTCGGGGTTGAATTTCACCGACGGAAATCTCATGTTGTGAGGCGGCACGTTCGATTCGAAGAATTTCCCGTTCTCGAAATCGTCTCCGTCGCGCTTCAAAAACATGTACGGATTCACCGACAGGATAAAAAGCCCGTTTTTGGCATTGGGATCGAGTTTGCGTTTGATGCTTTGCAGGTAACATTCGCCGTATGTCGCTTGCGCGATCGTGAAACTGTAATTGAACATCGGGAGATCGAAATCGCTCGAAAGTTTTTGATTTACCACCGACGGACGAATGCCTTCGACGCTTCTCGAATCCCCGATAATCATCGATTTTTGGGCCGACGACGAAAACTTCGGATAATAATAATCGACATAACCGCCCGCGAATTCGAGCAACAGCATGATCGTGGCCGTGACCAAAACCGCGAAAACCGCTAATTTAAGTACGAACTTTTTCATCAGAATTGGAAATATATGAAGGAATCAGACGTGGCCGCGAAAAACAAGATCAGCAGGAACACGAAAAAGTAAATGCACCAGCGAACCCACGAAATCCTGATGTGCGCGATATCGAGACCATGCGGTTTCCTGCGCTGCATCCATTCGACGACGATCAGAATCAAAATGAACAAAAACGGTTTCAAACTGACTTCAGGCTTGGCATACGATGTCACTTCGAACAGTCGACCGATATACGAAACGGCATCGTGCACGTTGTCGGCCCTGAAAAATATCCACGCCAACACCGTGATCGCGAACGTGATGAGCATTTGGAAAACCTCGGTAACCGACGGAAAAATCGAATTTTCGGCAACGATGTTCGTGTTCTTCCTGTTCAATTTGAAAATCACGAGCGGCATGATGTACAACGCGTTCAAAGCGCCCCAGACGATAAACGTCCAATTCGCGCCGTGCCAGAATCCGCTGACCAGGAAAATGATGAACGTGTTGCGGACCTGCATCTTGAGGCCGCCTTTGCTGCCGCCCAGCGGAATGTATAAATAATCGCGGAACCACGTCGAAAGCGAAATGTGCCAACGTCTCCAGAACTCGGCTATGTCGCGCGAGAAATACGGATACGCGAAATTCCGCAGCAATTCAACGCCGAACAATCGCGCCGTTCCCAACGCAATGTTCGAATACCCTGAAAAATCACCGTAAATCTGGAACGCGAAAAAAACCGCACCGATCGCGAGCGATGTCGGGTTCATCGTGTCCTGGCTGTTGAAGACCTGGTTCACGACCTCGGCGCAATTGTCGGCGACGACGGTCTTCATGAACAATCCCCAAAGGATTTGGCGCAAACCATCGACGGCTTGTGAATATTTGAAGTCGCGTTTGCGTTGGATCTGCGGCAATAAATGCGTGGCACGTTCGATCGGACCCGCGACCAAAAGCGGGAAAAAACTCACGAACACCGAATAATCGATAAAGTTGCGTTCGGGTTTTATCTTGTCGTTATAAATGTCGATCACGTACGAAAGGCCGTGGAATGTGTAGAATGAGATTCCGACTGGCAAGATGACGTCGAGCGTCGTCGCGTGCACCGTAAATCCGAATTCCGACAACATTTCGGCGAACGATTCGGCAAAGAAATTATAGTATTTGAAAACGCCTAGGAATCCGAGATTGATGACGATGCTGAGCCAGAACCAAAATTTCTTTCCGGTCTTAGTCGGCGCGTCGAACATTTTCAGACCCGTAAAATAATCGAGTCCCGTCGAGAAAACGAGCAGGAATAGGAAGCGCCAATCCCAGCATGCGTAGAAAAAGTAACTCGCCACGAGCAGCAATACGTTCTGTGCCTTCGTGCTTTTGCCGAATACGAACCAATGCAGCGCGAAAACCACGGGCAAAAAGAACAGGAAGTCGAACGAGTTGAAGATCATTTGGCGGCAATTGTATTTTTAAGCAGTTCGTCCCAACGAGCCATGATGGCCGCGGCATTGAAACGCTTCACGTTTTGTTTGGCGCGCTGGCTCATTCGGGCGCGTTCTTCGTCGTTTTGCATAAGTTCGAGCAAGGCGTCCGATAATGCTTTCACGTCTTCACTCGGCACCAAAATTCCGTCCTCGCCTGCCGTAATAATATGTCGCGGCCCCGATTCGCAATCGAACGAAACGATCGGCAGACCATTTGACAGGGCTTCGAGCAACGCCATCGGAAATGTTTCGACCTGCGAACTCAATGCGTAAATCGAGGATTCGGCGAGTTTTTTTGCGGGTTCCGACGTCGCTCCGGGCAAATGTACGGGATTGCGCCAGACGGTAGCGTTTTGTTGGCGTTCGAGTTTTTCGCGTTCGACACCATCTCCGAAAATGAATAATTCCCAGCCTTCGATTTTTTCATCGAGCAATTTCCACGCATCGAGCAACCGATCATACCGTTTTTCATAGCTCAAACGACCGAGCGTAACCACCGATTTTTTTCGGGTTTCGACCGGTTGCGGTAACGAATCGTCGTAAAAATTTGGGATGACGATGCCGTTTTTGCGGTTGAAAAGCGAAAGTTCCGTCGGATTCAGGTACACGATTTTCGAGTAACGATTTTCAGCGAAGCGCGTGATCGCGTCCAGAATTCTCGTCTTGATTCTATATATAGCCGGTTGGGCGTCGTAATTGTTTTTGAAACCGCGCCACGACGTGTGCAATTCGTAGAACGCGGGAATTTTTCCGGCGGCGAAAGGCGTTATGATGTTCGGCAGCCGTTGCGACAACACGAAAACGCCGTCCGGATTATAGTCGGAAATCGTTGCTTTCAGTTTTTTATAATGTTGCGAAAATCGTTTGAAATTGCGCGGATGATACAAACTGCCGTCGGGATAATCGATGCCGAGATCGATGTGTTTTACCTTATTGCTCAATTTAAAAAACGGTGCCTTCCCAAATTGGGACGACGTGACGACCATGACGTCATACTCGAAAACGTCCGCCCAGTAGTTGAGCTTTTGGGTCAGGATTTTTTCGGCTCCCCCAAAAAGATACAATTGGTCGGTCACATATAAGATCCTCATGGCGCTTTCTTTTTCGCGATAGCGTCGCGGATTGCCTTCAAACCTAAAACAGTGATCACCGAACTCACGAAACCGACGCCAAAAACGGCCATGAGTTTGCGCTTCAAATTGGGTAAAAACGTGGTTTTCGCACCGACCCAGGACATCGCGAAATGATGGATCGCGTAGGTATTTTCCGTTTTTTCGACGATTCCCGTTCCATGGTCTTTGGCGCAGAAAAAGTCTTTCGGAAATATGAAAAGTTTTGATTCGTCCCGCAAATCGGAGGCGAAGATTTCAGTTTTCGACGCTTCTACGATCTCGCGGTTTTGTTCGATCTGTTGGTTCATGATGCGCGGCAGCGTCAGGATGTCGAACGTGCCGTCGGGTTTTATGAACTCGCGGTTGTCGTAATATTTCAGGCAATCGCCCAACCAGGTTTGTCCCGCTTCGGCCCCGAAAATTCCGGCTTCGATGTTCGAATGTCCTTCCGATCCGATGAAATATGGCAAGCGTAACAGATCGTCGAACGGTTTTACGACTTCGATGTCGGTGTCGAGATAAATCCCGCCCTGGGTGTAAACGGCGTAAAGTCGGATAAAATCGGCGGCGAACGCGTATTTTTTTGCCTCGAACGCCTGCTTTACCCAAAGGTTGTTTTGTATGTTGAAACGGTTCGCGTCCCAAAGCACGAATTCGTAGTCGGGCAGTTTCTCGCTCCAACCTGAGATGCATTTCGCGATCAATTCGGGAAACGGATCGCCGCTGAGCCAACAGTAATGTATTTTTTTCGGGATCATCTCGCGCCGTATTTTTTTATGGAATCGCACAAATCTTTCGTGAAGATCGCGCCCGATTCGTTGCCCAAATGTACGCCGTCGTAACTGTCGTACTTTGAATTTACCGAGAAATCGAAATAAAGCGCTTTCCTGTTTTTGGCGATGTCGTTCATGTGTTGATTGAAAACCGGCCAGAATTTGGTCTCGATTTCGGTGATCTTATCCTGCTGTGGCATACGCACGAGAACGACTTTTCCGCGCTTTGACAAGTAGTCGACGAGGCTGTCGAAACTCTCGAGTCGATAGCCCGACGGCTCGTACTTCAACGCCGTTTTCTCGTAATTCACGATCTTTTCGAGTTTGAGTTTTTCGAGGCTTTTCGCGTCGGTCGGGATGTTGTCTTCCTGCATCCAGCCGTCGTCGTGGGTTTTCGACAAGCGGCGGAAAATCGCCTTGAAATGGAATGAATCGTAGTTTTTGACGAGATATTCGAAATTGGGCGCGCCGTTCGGGTTCCACATGTTGTGCGGCAATTGGTCCTGTTCGAAAAATTTGTGCTTTTGTTCGTCGTCCTCGGGATGTTTCGACATTTCGAACGGGCTTACCGACAGGATGAACAGGCCGTTTTTGGTGTCGGGATCGACCTTGCGGCGGATGCTTCGGAAATAATGCTCGCCGTACGCCGCCTGAAAAACCGTGAACGCGTAGTTCAAAATCGGCATTTGGTAGGATTTATCGGCTTTGAAATAATCGTTGATGACCGACGGTTGGATGCCTTGCATCGGTTTGGAATCTCCGATGATCAACGAGGTTTGCTTGGGCGAGGCGACCTTCGGGTAATAATAATCGACATAACCGCCGTATTTCCCAAGCACGAAGGCCATGATCGCCGTGATGACAGCAACGAAAAGCGCGAGTTTTAGGAAAAATGACTTCATCTAGAAATTGAAATAAATGAAACGGTTGTTGACGACGCCAAGGAAAATCACGAGCAGCAGCACGAAAAGATACGAGGTGAAACGCACGGCAAAAAATCGGTTTTCAAAAAATCGGAGTTTGGTCGGGAAGTATTCGTCGCGAAAATCCGATGCGAAAAGCAAACCCAATCCGAATGCGGCCAGCGTCAGCGTCGGCATGTCGAGAAACGGCATTCCGTGGTCGGTGAACAATTTGGCGATGATCGTCGCGGCGTCCGAAAGGTTGTCGGCACGTCCGAAAATCTGCGAAAACGCGAACAAACCAAAGATGAAAATACAACAGACGAATATGAAAAATGGCTTTCCCGACAAATTATATCTCTCGCGAAATTCCTTGCGGTTCTTCGCCGTGAGCGCTTCAATGCTCAGGAAAATGCCCTGCATCAAACCCCAGATTACATAAGTCATTCTCGCGCCGTGCCAGATTCCGCTGATCAGGAACGCGAGCAGCAACGCGTAGACGATTCCCCATTTTCCGCGTTTGCGCAGCGAGAAAGAAATCGGTGTGTAAATGTAATCGGTGATCCAGGTGATCAGTGAAATGTGCCAGCGACGCCAGAGTTCGGCCATGGAAATAGAAAAAAACGGTCGGCGGAAATTCTGCATCACGTCAAATCCCATGATTTTCGCACAACCGATCGCGATCAACGAATAACCGCCCAAATCGGCGTAAACCTGAAACGGATATAAAATCGTCGTGAGCGTAAACGTCGTGCCGTTGTGGATCGAAATATCCTTGAAAACCTCGTCGATGTAAATCCCGATGCGGTCGGCCACGACGAGTTTCATGAAAAATCCCCACAACATCCATTTCAAGCCCTGGCTCAAGTTCGCGGGATCCAATTTCGCGGGCGAGTGGAATTGCGGCAACATGTTTTTTCCGCGTTCGATCGGGCCTGAAAGCACGAGTGGAAAAAAGCTGATGAACAAAGCCAAAATCCCGAGGTTTTTCTCGGCCTCGATCTCCTCGTTGTACACGTCGACCGTGTAGCCGATTGCCATGAACGTGTAAAAAGAAATCCCGACTGGCATCAGAAGCGAAATCTCGGGCAACGTATATCGCACGTTCATCGCGGTCAACACGTCGAAAACGCCTTGGTTGATCGCAGGGAAATACTTGAAGAACAGCAGCGGAAGCAAAATTAGGACGACGTTCGCCCACAACAGTTTATTGCGTTTGGCATCGTCGTCGGCGCTTTGGATCCGGTTCGTAAAAAACCACGTCGAAAGCGTGATTCCCGCAGTCAACAACGCGAAAACCGGCTTGAGATTTATGTAAAAATAATAACTGGCCACGAGCAGAAGCAACCAGCGGAACCGCGCGGGCGTCGCGTAGAACAGCACGCAAACCACGGGGAAGAAAATAAAGAAATGTAAGGACGTAAAAGTCATTTACATAGGTTGCGTTACAGTTTGGATGCGATCACATCGATCATGTCGCCTACGTTTTTCATCTTGTTGAGCTCGCGCAATTTGAACGTGATGCCGAAAGTTTTCTCTACTTCCGAGATCAGGATCATGTGCGAAAGCGAATCCCAATTGTCGACGTCGTTGGCCGACAGCGATTCGGTCACCTCGAGGTTCTCATTGTTGAACACGCTTTTAAAAACGGGCGCGAGTTTTTGTGCGATGGCGTTGTTTTCCATGGTATTATTTGGTGTAAATATAATCTTTTGTGCCGTTGGGTCTGCTGCCCAAAAGCGTGTGGATGCGCTTCACTTTTTGGTTTTGCGTATCGACCCACAAATAACTGTACGCAATATTTTGTTCCTTGAGCCAATCGTACATCTGGAGCAGCAAAAACAGTCCGTTGCTTCCCAAATCGACCCAATAGTTGAAATAACATTTTTTGCCCTGGACGGTGAAAATGAAAATCCCGCAAATCTCGTCATTTTCGTAATTGACTAGCACTTGGTTGTTTGCGATGAACTTCGCGATCGTTTCGTCGCTGGGCAAGTGATCGGCGAATGTGTCGAGTTGGTCGTACAGCAAGAACTTGACGCGTTCCAAATCTTTTCCTGACGCAAATTCGGCGCGAAAAACATCGTTCCCGCGGAATTCATGATTTTCATACACCTCGTAAACGCGATACGGTTTGAAACCCGACTTTTCCAGAACAGGCTCGAAAGCCGCGATTCCATCTTTCGACGGAATGTTGATCACGGTCGTCGTTTCGATTCTTGAAAGTTCCGAAGTCAAATCCCCGACATCGTTCGTCAGGAAATAAACGCGTGAAAAACCGACTTCATCCTTTTTGAGCAGGATCGATTTTTCGGTTTTCAGGTATTCGAAACCATCGACGTCGGCGTTGAAATAATTCGAAAGTGCTACGCCATTGTCGTAGATTTCCTCAATGCCGTCCTCAATCTCATCTACCGATGCTTTCCGGAATCCGTTCATTCGAAATTCACTATCGTTGCGCCCATTGAAAGCCCGACGCCAAAACCCGCGAGCAGTACTTTATTTCCAGGATTGATCTTGTTTTCCAAAGCCGCGCGTTTTATCGCAATCGGAATCGTCGATGAAACCGTATTCCCGACATCGCCGATCGAAACGAAGAATTTTTCCTCAGGAATCTTGCAGCGTTTGCGCATATAATCGAGCATGTACGCGTTCGCCTGATGGAAAATGTACAAATCGGGATCGTTGACTTCCATGTCGTTCTGGGCGAGCAATCGGTTCACCATCGGCGGAACTTCGAGGGCCGTGAACTGGAAAATTTCCTTTCCGTTCATGTACAGATAATCGTCGTTGCGGATGAAATCGCCTTCGTCGTTGAGTTGGTCTTCCTGCTTCGTCTTGTCTTGTTTGATGCCGCTGTTCTTGACGATCAAATGGCCTGCGCCTCCGCCGTCGGTACCGTACACGAAATTCGTGATCACCGCTTTGAACGTTTCATCTGAAGGTTTCGACGTTATCAATGAAACCGAAGCGCCGTCCCCGAAGATCGTCTTGTTCGACTTGTCGCGGTCGTGGATCAGTTTCGTATACGTTTCAGACGTCACGAGCAATACGTTCTTCGCCTGACCCGTTTCGATCAACCCTTTCGCCAGGCCCAATCCATAGATGTAGCCCGAGCATCCGAGGTTGAAATCGAGCGCGCCGCACGTCGTCGGTAATCCGATCCTGTCCTGTAAAATGCAGGCCGTCGTCGGCAACAGATAATCGGGGCTTTGGGTGCAGAAAAGCAGGAAATCGATGTCTTGTTTTTCGATCGGATGTTCCGAGAAGAATTTCTCGAGTGCCGAAATCGCCATGTCGCTCGAGAATTCGTCGTCGGCTGAAATATGTCGTTCGAAAATCCCCGTTTTTTGGGAAATCTTATCGACCGACCATTCGGGATGAAGTCGCGAAAGTTCGGCGTTGTCGAGGATCGCTTCGGGCAAATAATACGATATTCCGTTCAGATACGCTTTCATCATGCGGTGCGTGAAGTGACCAAGTCGAACAATTGTTGGATGGTTTTCTGGTTGCGATAATCGGCTTCGGTGATGTCGTAACCGAATTCGTCCTTGATCATTACCATTATCGTCATTCCCGTGAGCGAATCGTAGGATCCGAAATCGCGGAAATTATCGTCGAACCCCAAATCGTCGACCGGATCGAGGAATTGTTCTTTTACTTTTTCGATGAATTCAGCCTTATCCATTTGTGGTGTTTATTTCGTTAATCATTAGTTTGAGCGTCTTCCTATCGACTTTGTCGTTCGAATTCAGCGGAAATTGCGCAAGCGGTATGATGCGCGTCGGCACCATGTACGGCGGCAGTTTCGCCTTGAGCGCGATCGTGACGTCGGTCGGGTCGATTTGCTCGGTTTCTATGTAGAGCGCAATTTCAGTATTGTTGAGCGCGTTCGTGAAATCGGTCGCGACGGCATTTTTCCCGTTCAGGAAGTTGCGCGCGTGGTGTTCGATTTCGCCAAGCTCGATGCGATATCCCTGGATTTTTACTTGGTAATCCTTGCGTCCGGCGTACATCAAATCGCCGTCGGCATCGAAGTAACACAAATCGCCCGTGTGATAGAAACGCTCGGTTTTGCCATCGTGCCCGAGTTCAAAAAACGACTCGGCGTTCTTCTCGGCATTCTGCCAATATCCGGGCGTGAGTTGCGCACCGGCGACGCACAATTCGCCTTTTTCGCCTTTTGGAACTTCTGTTTTATTTTCGTCGAGAATCAATGCGATCACGCCATCCATCGGTTTCCCGATAGACAACATGCCGTTGAGTTGCTTCGCGTTTTTGGTCGGGACTTTATAATAAGTGCAGTAAATCGTGGCTTCGGTCGGGCCGTAAAAGTCGAAGATCTCGGCATTCGGTAAGCAGTTTTGCCATTCTTCGACGAGTTCTTTTGGCGAGGCTTCGGCGGTCAGGATGCAGTAGCGCATCGAGGGCACGTTTATCTCGTCGAAATACGGCCGCAGGTAGCGAACCATCGATGGTGCCATCGCCCCGAACGTGAGTTCGTGGTCCTCGAAAAGCCCGAAAACGTAACTGTATTTTATCTCGTGGTGCGGAATCGTATACACGCAGGCGCCTTTCGTGAGCGGCGCGAGGAACGATTGGATGGAAACGTCGAACGTCAGGTCGAAACATTGCAAACACCTGTCGGCGCTTGAGAGTTCGATGCCCGATTTCCAGAACGAATCCATGAACGAACCGATGTTTTCGCGCGAAAGGGTCACGCCTTTCGGTTGGCCAGTGCTGCCCGACGTGAACAAAATGTAGGCGAGTTCGCAATCATCGGCATCGTTCGGTTCGAGTTGCAGACCTTCGAATTCGAGTTCCGATGTGGTGATCGTCTCAATTGGAAATTCCTCTTTTTTTACCGACGACAACACCAGATCGCTTTGGGTCTGGCCGATGATTTCTATGCTTCGGCCCAACGGTTGCGCCGGATGAAGCGGCACGTACGCCAAACCTTCGAGCCACAACGCGAAGATCGACGCATAGGTTTCGATGTCGTCATTGGCGACGAGCGCGACGATTTTCGAACCTGATTTCGCCGAAACCGCTTTTCTTATTTTTGAAACGTGTCGCGCAAGATCGGCATACGTGAAAAACGTCCCGTCGATGCAAAAAGCATTTTCGGCCGAATGTTCGACGACTGCTTTCAGGAACGGTTCAAGTATGGTTTTGCTGAACATTGCGGGGTTTTGCGGTAATTACAAAAGTACGTTTTTATATGCGTGGATTATCCTTTTTGGATGAATGCGCGGCATTTTTCCTTGAGTGGCTCGGCAAGCGCGTGGTGCTTTTCGAGATTCCTGACAATGGTGTCTTTGGTGATTTTCCCGTTGAGACCGAAATTCGTCGTAAACGAACCGTCTTTCGTGTTCACGTCGACGCGGTTGAACAGATCGAGAATGCCGTCGAATCGGCAGGAATCCACGAAACTGTCGAATCCGTTCACGAAAATCACAGGCGTTCCCATCGCGAGGCACGGCAAGGCGCAATGTATTCTCGAGGTGATGACGAGTTTGGCGCGTGCGTATTTTTTGAGGATTTCATCGGCCATCGCGAATTTTTGCTCGTCCGAATGCGTGTTCGCAGGCGGTTCCTGGTTGATAAACTTCGCGGTTTTGAGCAATTCGGCGTCGATGAAATTCGAGATGTGTTTTTTCTTTTTTCCGATCTTGAACAGGTTGCCGTTTTGGATGCTGCGCAGGAACCGTCGGTAATCATAGGTCACTTTTTCCCAGGACGAATAGCTGTACAGCGGATCGACGATGTAAATGTCATCGCCCCTTTCAGAATCGTCGACCTTGTAATTGTCGAGCGTCAGCGTCAGGCAACCTGAAAAATACGCGTCGATTCCTTTTGCTTTCAACGTATCGGCTGAAAATTGGTCGCGACAACCGATGGGTTCGTGTTTTTTCAGATACGCGATCCCTTTTTCACTCAACATGGCCGGAGCAGCTGTGTTGTTGACGTGGAACGATACGAAAAGCGGAACGATATCGTCGCTCGGCACCCAATTCGAGGCGTTGTGCGTGAACCAACCGTTCATGATGAGTTTGGTTTGTCCACCGTGATAATCGGCGAGCTTTTCGCGGTTGATCAATGCATCGACCTGCGGCAGATATTGCTTGGCGGCAAGGCTTTGCACGTTGTCACCGACGTTATAGAATTTCTTGTTTTCGACGTAGGAAAGTAGTCCGTATTTCATGTGGTATGTTAGGCCCGGCGGAATTTGAGATACCATTCGAACAGGCGCGGGAACTTGCTGATGATTATAAATTTAAACTTCTTGACGCGCGATTGCGACTCTACGTCTTTTTTGACGACCTCGTCGAGACGGAGCGCCGTAAAGGTAGCAATATTATTTTTTTCGGTTTCGGGGTTTTCGAGGAAAAACAGCTTGGTTGTCTGCCTCGATTTTTCCTGCAGGCAACGCCATTCGTACGCGACGCCTGTCGTCATCACGGGCTGGTTTTCAAAATTCGACGCGAGCAGATCATAAAAGTCCGACGGCATTTCAAAACCGTACTCGTTCGGGTTCTCGCCACAAAGCACAAATCCCAGCATCGTGCGCTGGCACTTGGGGCAACGGCTGCAGTTCTTGCCTTTTCGGGGTTCGTGATAGCAGACGCGCAGTTGGGCTTTGTGTCCTGTTTTATGCGCGAACGCGACGATATTCTCGATCTTCTCGGTGCGTCGGAACTGGAAACCATCGTGGATGACTTTCATGTCGGCCCATTTCACCTTTTCGTCGGTTTCCGATGTCGATCCCCAACCGAACGAGACTTCGCCCGTGTTCGACGACGCGATCAACACCGTCCTGATGCCGAAAATATGACTTAAAGGCGCGATCAGGCTGATGAGCGCCATGCCGTGCTGGACTTTTCCCCACCAACTCATGTCGGCGAGCAGGTCGACGTGATGCGTGTAAAACGTGCGCAGGTTGCTTTTTACGTATTGGACGCGGTCGTCATTTATGATTTCTTCCTCGGCATTGTAACGCTGGAATTCGTCCCAGCGTTTTTCATCGTCGAGCGAAACGTCAGCGCCCCAAACCGAAACGAGGAATGGATTCTCATCTATGTTGCGCGTCAGAGCTTCGAACGCATCGAGACCGCCGCTGAACAACAGCGCGGTTTGGTTTCCGTCGAGTTTGTTTCGGACCGAATTTTTGCAGATTACGTTGCTGTCGAATTTTATCTGCTTGAAGTGCGCGAAAAATTCCGATTTCAATGATTCGAGCGAATCCAGGAAGGTCGCGTCGGCTTCAGGGATTTCGATGTCAAAACCCGCGAACCATGAGATCGGCGTGAAATTCGCGAGGAATGGAATCACGGCGATGCCTGTCGGGATTTGGCTTACGTCGAGATCGTATTCGGCAAAGAAAACCTCATTCTTATTGAAATATTTCGACAACGCGCCATCGTACGAATAATCGTAAACGATGCGTTTTCCGTCATTTTCAAATCGCAGACCGTGTAGCCTAAGCATGTTTCGTGTTTTTAAGGAATGGAATCGCGTCGATGAAAATGCGTTTCTCGTCGGCGTTGATCGCGAATCGGAACATCAGAAACGCGTAAACCGCTCCGAACAAACCTATTTTGATGACGAGATTGAACCAACCGCTTCCCGGCAAGAAGTCGATTCCATATCCAATGGCCAAAATTACGAGAAACACGGGCAAAAGTCCACGCATGAGTTCTTTAAAAAACCGTAAAATTTGCAGCTTCAGGACGCGATTGTAATAGATGTTTACGAGAATTTGGCTCAGGATCCATCCGCCTGCCGAACCGTAAATGATTCCCGTCAATCCATAGAATCGCACGAGATAAGCGCCGATTCCGGTTCCGATGACGATCAGCGAAATGTACGTCACGGCCTTGAACGCAAACAGACTTCGCGCCTCGAGTATGGAATTCGCGAACGATTGTACGAGCGGCAACGTATACGAAAACATGATGATGATCGCGATCGTCCACGATTCGGCGTAATGTTCGCCTACCCAAAGGTTCACGAATTGTTGTCCGAAAATCAGGAATCCGCCAAAAATCATCAATAATGCGATCAGTGAAAAACGGCCGATGCGCGTCATCATGTCGGTGAGTTCGGCTCCCGATGCTTCGAGTACGGTCATTTTCGTGGCGCGCGGCAGGAAAACTCCTGAAATCGCGGTCGAGAATGCGCCGTAATACGTTCCCAATAAAATACCGACGCCGTAAATCCCGACGGCTATCGGCCCCGAAATCTTGCCCAGAATCAATTGGCCGGATTGCCATTGGAACTGGCCGACCATCGCGAAAATAAAAATCCAGATAGAATACCTGAAGATTTCCCTGACAAGCGATTTCTCGAAATGACGCAATGCGAAACGTGCCTTCAAAACCTTGACGACGTAATACACGTTGATTCCGATCGCGACCACGTTCACGATCGTATCGAGCACGACGAGCGCGACCGAATCACCGCCCCAAAGCAATAATCCGACGACCATTATCGACCGAACGATGTATTTCACGATGTTCATCGCACGTGGAAAAACGAAATGTTCGTACGCCGAACTGATGGCCGTGAAAGCGCCTCCGGGCAACGTGATCGCCAAATTGAAGATCAAAATCCCGAACATGATCTTGGCTTTTATCAATTCCTGGGGCGTGAGTTTGTCGAAAAAGGAGTCGAGGTTGAAGTACAATCCGACGCCGATGATCACGATCGCCATAGAAATCACCGCGTAAATGATCATCACCGTCGCCAAGAAATTGTTCTCGCCTTGCTTGTCCTGCTTGGCGCGATATTTTGAGACGAATCGGATGATGGTGTTGTTGAGCCCGAGATCTAGCACGCTGATATAGCCTATGAGCGAACCGATGAGCGTGTAAAGGCCGTATTCGGAATTACCGAGACATCGGATGATGAAAGGTGTGAGCAACAACCCGACCGCGTTGGTAAGGATGATCGTGACGTAAGACAGCGCGGCGCCTTTCTTGAGCTGGCTCATGCGGTTCGGCTACTGATTGTACTGGGTTTCGTAATACTTGGCGTATTGTCCTGAAGTCACGTGGTTGAGCCACTCCTGATTCGACAAATACCAATCGATCGTGATTTCGAGGCCTTGCTCGAACGTGACCGACGGTTCCCAACCGAGTTCCCTGTTGATCTTGGACGCATCGATCGCGTAACGCAAATCGTGGCCCGGACGGTCTTTGACGTACGTGATGAGTTGTTCCGACGTGCCTTCGCTCCTGCCCAATTTCTTGTCCATGAGTCTGCACAAAAGTTTGACAAGGTCGATGTTCTGCCATTCGTTGAAACCGCCGATGTTGTAGGTTTCGTGGTTGTTCCCTTCGTGGAAAACCAGATCGATGGCGCGCGCGTGATCTTCGACGAAAAGCCAATCGCGCGTATATTTCCCGTCGCCGTAAACCGGAAGCGGCTTGTTGTTGATGATGTTGTTGATGAACAGCGGAATCAGTTTCTCAGGAAAATGGTTCGGCCCGTAATTGTTCGAGCAGTTCGTGAGCACATACGGCAATCCGTAGGTTTCTCCATACGCGCGGACGAAATGGTCGGAACCCGCTTTTGACGCTGAATACGGCGAGTTTGGATCGTAAGCCGTCGTTTCGGTGAACAACCCTTCTGCGCCCAATGATCCGTAGACCTCATCGGTTGAAATATGGTAGAAACGCTTTCCTTGTGTGTCGCCCCAAATCGCTTTCGCGGCGTTCAGCAGGTTTACCGTTCCAAAGATGTTCGTGCGCAAAAACGAAAGCGGATCGGTGATCGAACGGTCGACGTGGGATTCGGCGGCCAAATGCAACACGCCATCGAATCGGTGTTCGGCAAAAAGCGCATCGATGAACGCGCTATCCACGATATCGCCTTTGATGAACGTGTAATTCGGTTCGTTCTCGATGTCCTGGATATTCTCGAGATTGCCCGCATACGTAAGCGCGTCGAGATTATAGATTTGATAGTCGGGATAGTTTTTGACGAAACGTCTCACGACATGGGAGCCAATGAAACCCGCGCCGCCTGTAATCAAAATCTTTTTCATGTGTTTTAGTTTAGAGGCAACCGTCGACTTCAATCTTCAAAACGCCTTTCACGTCATAAATTACCGACGTTTCCTTGCGGAACTGGTCCAGGTCGAGCGAAAGGAATTCAGTATGCGCGACGCCAAGGATGATCGTATCGAATTTATCGACCGGAAGTTCCTGTGTCGTCTTGATGCCGTATTCGTGTTCGACCTCGAGCGTGTTGGCCCACGGGTCGTAAATCGTAATGTTGAGACTGTAGTCGTTCAACGCGTTTATGACGTCGACGATCTTCGTATTGCGCACATCGGGGCAATTTTCCTTGAACGTGAAGCCGAGCAGCAATACTTTCGCCGAATTGACCTTGATGTTTTTCTTGATCATGAGTTTCACCACCGACGACGCGACATATTCGCCCATCGAATCGTTCAGGCGACGACCCGCGAGGATGATCTCAGGATGATAGCCGAGTTCCTGTGCTTTCTGCGCCAGATAATACGGATCGACGCCGATGCAATGCCCGCCGACCAATCCGGGTTTAAACTTCAAAAAATTCCATTTCGTACCCGCGGCTTCCAAGACGTCGGCCGTGTTGATGCCCATGATGTTGAATATCTTGGCCAGTTCGTTCACGAAGGCGATGTTGATGTCGCGCTGCGAGTTTTCGATGACTTTCGCGGCTTCGGCAACTTTAATCGAGGGCGCGAGATGCGTTCCGGCCACGATCACCGATTTGTATAATTCGTCCACGTTTCGGGCCGCTTCAGGAGTCGAGCCCGCCGTGATCTTGAGTATTTTTTCAACCGTGTGTTCCTTGTCTCCGGGATTTATGCGTTCGGGCGAATATCCGGCGAAGAAATCGACGTTGAATTTCAATCCGCTGACCCGCTCGAGAACGGGAATGCATTCGTCCTCGGTCACGCCGGGATAAACCGTCGATTCATAGATTACGGTGTCGCCTTTCTTGAGGACTTTCGCGACGGTTTCGCTTGACTTGTACAAAGGCGTCAAATCAGGACGGTTGTTCTTGTCGACCGGTGTCGGAACCGTAACGACGAAATAGTTGCAGTTCGAGATATCGTTTATGTCGGCCGAGCAAAACAAACCGTTCCCGTCAAGCGGGCTGGAAACGAGTACCGATTTTAGCAAATCATCCGAGACTTCAAGCGTGCTGTCTTTTCCCGAATTGAGTTCGGCGACGCGGTTTTGATTAATGTCGAAACCAACCACGGGATATTTCGTCGCGAACAAACGCGCGAGTGGCAAACCCACATATCCAAGCCCGATAACTGCTATTTTCGCGTCCATAGTTATGATCCGATCGATTTGTATACGAATCCGATGTCAGTTAGTTTTTTCCTGTCAAGCAAGTTGCGTCCATCAAAAACGAAGGCCGGTTTTTGCATGTTGTCGTAAATGCGTTTCCAGTCGTATTCCTTGAATTCGTCCCATTCCGTAAGCACGGCGATGGCGTGAGCTCCGGCGCAGGCTTCGTACGGACCTTCATAGGTTTGCACTCTTTTTTTGCTCGAGGCGCTCACGTTTATGTATTCAAGGTCCTCCATGACCTGGCTTTCCGTAACTTTCGGGTCAAAAACCGCGATGTTAGCCTGTTCGCTCACAAGGTCGCGCGCCACGAAAATCGCAGCCGATTCGCGTGTGTCGTTCGTATCTTTCTTGAACGCCCAACCCAGGAAGCAGATTTTCTTGTCGGCAACTGTATTGTAAAGCGTTTGTACGATTTTATTTGCGAAACGCCTTTTTTGGTGGTCGTTCATGATGATGACCTGCTCCCAATAATCGGCTACTTCGCGAAGCCCGAATGACTTGGAGATATAGACTAGGTTCAAAATGTCTTTCTGGAAACAAGATCCGCCGAAGCCGACTGACGATTTCAGGAATTTAGGCCCGATGCGACTGTCCATTCCGATCGCGCGCGCAACTTCGTTCACGTCGGCGCCCGTTTTCTCGCACAATTCGGATATGGCGTTGATCGACGAGACACGCTGCGCCAAAAACGCATTCGCGGTGAGTTTCGATAATTCGGACGACCAAACGTTCGTCGTGAGGATTTTGCTCTTGTCGACCCAATTCTCATAGACATTCACAAGCGCCTGGATGGCATTCTCTCCTTCAGGAGTCGTGTCGCCCCCGATAAGAACGCGATCGGGATTCAACAAATCGGCGACGGCCGTTCCTTCTGCAAGGAATTCGGGATTCGAAAGGATCTGGAATTGTACTCCGTTGCCTGTGTGGTCAAGTATGCTTTTGATCGCTTCGGCCGTGCGCACGGGAAGCGTGGATTTTTCCACCACGATCTTATCGTCTTTGGCAACCCGCGCAATTTGGCGAGCACAAAGTTCGATATACTTTAGGTCGGCCGCCATGCCTTTGCCTGAACCGTATGTTTTTGTGGGCGTGTTTACCGATATGAAAATAATTTGTGCGTCATGTATCGCCTTGTCTACTTCGGTCGAAAAAAACAGGTTTTTACCTCTCGTATTGCCTACGATTTCACTGAGCCCGGGTTCATAGATCGGAATGTTCGCCACATCAGGGCTGTTCCATTGCGCGATCCGTTCTTCGTTCAAATCAACTACGGTAACTTGGATATGGGGACATTTTTGTGCGATGACGGCCATTGTCGGACCTCCAACATATCCGGCGCCAATGCAACAAATCTTTGTAATTTTCATTCGTTATATTTTGAGATTGCAAATATACTTTTATTCATAACAGCCGCCAAGCCGTTACCTTAGGTTTTCCCAATACCAACGCACGGCTTCGCGCAAACCGGCATCGAAAGGGAATTGCGGGTCGTAACCCAATAATTTTTTCGCTTTTTCGACGCTTGCCTGGGAATGCGGGACGTCGCCGCTTCGGTTGGGCCCGAAAATTATCGGCACATCGGCTATCGCGGGATCGTGTTCCGAGAGGAACTTCTTGAGGCTTTCAGTAAGCTCGACAAGCGATATGCGCTGGCCGAACGCCGTATTGTAAACCGTATTCACCGCAATCGGATTGGTCGTGACCATCGCGAGTTCGTTCATGAGAATCACGTTGTCGATGTAGGTGAAATCACGAGAGTAGCTTCCGTCGCCGTTGATCACGGGACTTTCGTGCTTCATGAGCTGCATGACGAACTTCGGGATGACTGCGGCGTAGGCTCCGTTCGGATCCTGTTTGCGCCCGAAAACATTGAAATAACGCAATCCTATCGTTTCGATCCCGTAGGTTTTCGAAAAAATCCCGGCGTACAATTCGTTGACGTATTTGGTGATCGCATATGGAGAAAGCGGACTTCCGATGTTCTCCTCGACCTTCGGCAACGCTTCCGAATCCCCGTACGTCGATGAGCTCGCGGCGTAGATGAATCGCTTCACGCCTGCGTCCCGTGCCGCGACGAGCATATTCAGGAAGCCCGAAACGTTGACATCGTTGCTAGTAATTGGATCGTTTATGGATCGCGGAACAGATCCCAAAGCCGCCTGATGCATCACGTAATCGACGCCTTGAACCGCTTTTTGGCAATCGTCCTGATTTCGGATATCGCCTTCGATCAATTCGAAACGAGCGTTGTCAAGCAAATGAGAAATGTTATGCCGATGACCTGTCGCAAAGTTATCCAGGCAAATCACGTGATGTCCTTTCGAAATGAAATGGTCGCACAGATTTGAACCAATAAATCCCGCACCACCGGTAATCAGGATTTTATGTGATTGAGATTCGGGCATATTATTTTTTGTTACCTGAAAACAGGTTCAAAATGCGTTTGAAGATTCCGGGCGGACGATCGTCTTCGTGATATCCTTCCGAGTAATTCGCGTAGTTGTAACCGTAGCCATAGCCGTAACCATAACCCGAACCGTACTTCGCCTTGTTCTCGTATCCGTTGAAGACGATGCTCACGTTGCTGATCTCGCCGCGTTTGAAGCGGTTGTTCAATAGCATCACCATTTCCTTTTTGGTGTAATTCTGGCGCATGATGTACAGCGTGACATCGGCGTATTGAGCCAACTCAAGTGCGTCTGAAACCAAACCGACAGGCGGCGTATCGAAAATGATGTAATCGTATTTCAATTTGAGCTGGGTCATGAATTCGTGCATGGCCTCGCTAATGATGAGTTCTGACGGATTTGGCGGAATCGGACCCGATGTAACGACGTCAAGAAACGGGACATGCGTATTTTGGATGACTTCGTCCATCGTTTTTTGTCCGATGAGGAAATTCACGACGCCGATGTCGTTCCTGATCTTGAAATCGTCGAAAATCTTAGGCTTGCGCAAATCGAGGCCCACGATAACCGTCTTTTTCTCGCTGAGTGCGAAAACCGTCGCGATGTTTATCGAGCAGAACGTCTTGCCTTCGCCACTGATCGACGACGTAAGCATGAGTGACTTCCCGCCCAGGCTCGTATCTCCTTTTTTCTTGTACAGGAATTGAAGGGACGAACGGATGGCGCGGAATGATTCGGCCAACGCCGACTTGGGTTTTTCAAATACCGACAGGTTCGACTTTGTATGCTTTATTCCCACGACGCCGATAAGCGGAATCTTGGTGAGTTTTGTGATATCCTCGGTGTTGAGGATCGTATTTTCGAGGAAGAAGATCGCGAAGACGAACATGAGCGGAACCAAAAAACCAAGAAACGCCGCCATAACATAATTCACGCTCGTATTCGGACCAACCAGACCTTTGCCTACATCTTTGGCTGGATCGATAAAATGGATGTCGGACAAATTCGATTTCATCACGATCGCTGCCTCGTTGCGCTTGGCCATGAACGCGTTTATGATATTGTCGCTAAGATCGAATTTGCGCTTGAGGCGTAAATATTCCTGCTTACTCTC
Source organism: Flavobacterium sp. (assembly GCF_004211145.1). Taxonomy (GTDB): domain Bacteria; phylum Bacteroidota; class Bacteroidia; order Flavobacteriales; family Flavobacteriaceae; genus Flavobacterium. The sequence continues at coordinate 23,047 of NZ_SEBS01000034.1, forward strand.
GGGCAACTGGTTGATCGAACTTTGGACCTGACCCAATTTCGCCTCGACGAGATTCAAATCATATTGTGCAGACGCTTTCGCCGACACGATGTTTTCAAGAAGCACGCGCTTTACGGCCTCCATGTCGCGGTCGAAATCCCGGAAAAGCTTGTCGTTCTTGACCGCATAGGATCGGGACGACCGTTCTACCGATAGCGCGATGAGTTTCGAGACATTCACGGTGATGTTCGGATCATCTATTCCGTAGACGGCCGGTGCGGGTAATTTGGAAAAGTCGGTACTTCGGTTCAAATACGTCCGAAGCGAGTTCAGGTAGGCGATTTTGCGTTGCGCATTGTCTTTTTGCAAATCGAACCCTTCGAGCTGTTCCGAGAATTTTGCGCCTCCTTCTTCAATCGCGTTCAGGTCTTTCCCTCGTGAGAAATCCCGGATCGCGCCTTCAGAATCCTTGAGATCGCGATCGAGCGCCGCAAGAGTACTGTCGATGAATCGGATCGTGTTGCTCGCAAATTTGTTCTTGCGCTCAAGCTGTGAATCGATAAGTGTCTGAACCGTCGTGTTGAGATAGTTCACCATGCGCGCCTTATTGGTTCCCTGAAGGCTAAGTGTGATTACGGAGCCTGTTTTGTCGTTCACCTCGGCTTTGATTCCCTGATATCGCCCGACGGTCTGGTTGAAGTCATTGAATCGGATGAAGTATTCCTTATTAATGTAATCGTTTGGAAGATCGTTGAGTTCTACCCTGAAATGCAGGAAAGGCAAATCCACCGGTTGGCCGACCTTGTAGCGTTTGACGAATTCACCCGGCGCCACGTTCGCTACTGAAAGTGAATTATCGACATAATGGACCAACGGCACCGAATTGCCCGTGAACGTATGGCGAATTTCGTAAACGGCAGGACTTACGAATTTTATGGTTATGAGGCTTCCGAAAAGCTGACCTTCATCTTTGTCAAGAACGACCCGAAACGGAACTTCGCCGTACACGTCCTGAAGGTAATATTTGTGTTGCAACAGATAATCGATGTAGTACTCCAGTTTTTCGACGACGACCTCGTTATGCGAACGCGATTTGATGGCGTAGGCGATTCCCTGAACCTCATCTGAAACGCCGCCCCAGTTGAAAACCAGGCTGGTGTTGGAAGTAAACAGTTGATTGTTTTCTTCTTTCATGGCTATGGTGGTTTCCATAGCATATACTTTCTCTTTCCTGATATTGACCTGATAAGCGATGAAAAATGCGACGGCAAAACTCAACAGGAACCACTTCCAGTAGCTGGCGGTCTTGACAAGGAAACCCTTGAAATCGAAGCCTTCACGACCTTCAAATAACGAAAAATCTTTTGTATCAAGCATCTTCGGACCTCTATCTCGTTAGCAATATGGTGGCCGTCGTGAGCAATGACAGCACCGAAATGATTGTGGTAAGCGATTGCACCAACGTCGTTCCTGTTCCCAATGTCTTTTGCGGAAGCGGTTTCACGTAAATATAATCGTTGGGCTGCAAATAGTAATAAGGCGATTGCATGGAATTCCGGTCGAGCAGGTTGATGCTGTGCATTTCAGTTCCCGAAGGCATTTGCCTGATCACCACTACATCTTTGCGGTCTCCGGTGATCGTAATATCGCCTGAATTCGCGATTGCTTCCATGATGTTTACTTTTTCCTGGAACAAAGTCTTGGTGCCGGGCGAGTTTACTTCGCCGTTTATCGTGTATCGGAAGCCTGACAGTTTCACGCTCACGAAAATATTGGCATCGGCCGTAAAAAACTCCTCAAGCAACCTTTTTTCTATTTTTTGTCGCGCCTCTTCAACGGTGAAGCCAAGTACGTTCACCTCGTTCAGCATCGGCATCCTGATATTGCCGTGATCATCTACCGTGTAACCGTCGAAATACAACGATTGTTCACCTTTTGCGCTCTCAATTCCAGCATTCGTCGGGTTGAAAGCCTGTACCAATTTGGGATCGATAGCCTTGATCGACACACTTAAGATGTCATTGGTTTGCAAGCGATATGGCTTTGTAGAAACAGGATTCACAGCCTGTGTAGACTGGTTTTCATCGCCCTGAAGGTAAATCAGGTCCTTTGTCGGGATACAGGAAGTGAACAATAAGCCTATGAGTAAAAGAAAATAAACCGGGAGCCTCTTCATCCGTTTGCAAAATTTAGCAGACAAATATAGTTTTTCATTTTTTAAACTATGCATACTAACGCATTATTCTCCGACTAATTGTTCCTGAGCGAATTCTCGAACGGGACGCGTTGCAGAATACTTCTTCCGAGCGTAATCTCGTCGGCGTATTCGAGCTCGTCGCCCACTGCGATGCCGCGTGCTATGGTCGATGTTACGATGTCGAAGTCGCGGATCTGTCGATAGATGTAAAAATTCGTCGTATCGCCTTCCATCGTGGGCGAAAGCGCGAAGATAAGCTCCTCGACGCCACCCGATTTCACTTTCTCGACAAGCGTACTGATATTGAGCTGGCTTGGGCCGATGCCGTCGACCGGAGAAATTTTTCCGCCCAAAACATGATACAAACCGCGGAATTGTCCCGTATTCTCGATCGCCATCACGTCCCGAATATCTTCGACGACGCAAATCACGGTCCTATTCCGCTTTGCGTCGGAACAGATCTCACAGATTTCGTGGTCGGAAATATTATGGCAGTTTTCGCAGAATCGGATGTCGGTTCGCAATGACATCAGCGCTTCCGACAAAAAAGCCGTTTGCTCTTTGGGTTGCTTGAGCAAGTGCAAAACCAGGCGCAATGCCGTGCGTTTGCCGATACCCGGAAGTTGGGAGATTTCGTTTACGGCACGTTCGAGGAGTTTTGAGGGGAATTCCATGCAGCAAATTTAGTGAATTTAGACACGCTACGCTTTGGATTTTGGACGGTTGGACACGCTGCGCTTTTGAACCGTTTTCGGTGGTTTGGTGAATCGTTTTTTAAAAAGACTGTCAAAACTTCCAAGCAAGAAAAATCGCTGATCAATAACAACACCCAGCCATGAGCGCAGCGATTAAAGTCCAAATCCAAAGCGTAGCGCGTCTAAAGCTCGCAGGGCGTGTCCAAAGCGCAGCGCGTCCCAAAAAAATCCGTACTTTCGAAACAAATTACTCCAAATGTCATCAACCTTCATCCTAATCCTGATGCTGATCTACTTCGGCATCCTGTTCTCGATCTCGCATTTCGTAAGCAAGAAAGACGGCGGCAATGACGCGTTTTTCAAGGCGAACAAGAATTCGAAATGGTATCTGGTGGCGTTTGGGATGATCGGGACGGCGCTTTCGGGCGTGACTTTTATATCAGTTCCGGGACAGGTCGGTTCACCCGATATACAGTTCAAGTATTTCCAGTTCGTCATCGGGAATGCGATCGGGTTTATCTTGATCGCCAAGGTGTTGCTTCCGTTGTATTATCGCATGAACCTGACGTCGATCTATGGATATATCGAGCAGCGATTGGGTTACGTTTCGTACAAAACCGCGGCGTTTATCTTCCTGATTTCACGAACGATCGGGTCGGCGGCGCGTTTGTATCTGGTCGTGATCGTGCTGCAGCGGTTCGTATTCGACGATTTCAAGGTGCCGTTTTGGGCGACCGTTTTAATCTCGCTCGGATTGATTTTCGCGTATACGTATCGCGGCGGGCTCAAGACGATAATCATCACCGATACGTTGCAGACTGTATTCTTGGTGTCGTCGGTGTTCCTGACGATCTACTTCATCTGCGACAGTCTGGACTACGACATCCCGCAGGCGTTCGAGGCCGTGAAAACCAGCAATTATTCAAAGATTTTCTTCTATGAGGATTGGCTAAAAAGCAATTATTGGGTCAAGCAGATCGTGGGCGGAATCTTCGTGACGATCGCAATGGTCGGGCTCGATCAGGATTTGATGCAGAAAAACCTGAGTTGTGCGAACATCGGCGAAGCGCAGAAAAACATGTTCACGTTCACGGGGATTTTCGTGCTGATCAATCTGTTTTTCCTTAGCGTCGGCGCACTTTTGTATATGTACGCTGAAAAGAACGGGATCGCGATTCCGCTCGATCAGGTCACCGGAAATCCAAGAACCGACTTGTTGTTTCCTGAAATCGCGTTCAACCATCTGGCTTTGATACCGGGCGTGGTTTTCTTGCTCGGATTGACGGCTGCGACTTTCGCGACTACCGATTCGGCGTTGACAGCGCTCACGACTTCGTTTTGCGTCGACTTCCTGAACATGGATAAGTCGGCCGATCCGAACAATCCTAAAATGGTAAAAACACGTCATGCGGTCCACATCGGTTTTTCAATCTTGATGTTCTTCGTGATTGTCGTGATTTATGCACTCAACAGCGATGCGGTCGTGAGTTTGATTTTCAAGGTCGCGGCTTACACGTATGGACCATTGCTTGGTTTGTACTCGTTCGGGCTTTTCATGAAGACCAAAACCGTCAAGGGAATTTTCGTGCCGTTCGTGTGTTTCATCGCGCCTTTGGTTACGTTTATCATCAGCTCCTACTCGACCGAATTGTTCGGTAATTACCAATTCGCTGAGGAATTGATCATCGTGAACGGCGGTTTGACGTTTCTTGGATTGTTGTTGATTTCAAAACCCGCGACTGAGAATACGCGTTTCTGACCGAATCGGCGATTACTTCAATATCGATTTTCGCTTGAGATCATTGAAAACCTTATTGTAAGCGGTCATTAAAAGTTGATACGATGATTTAGAGAAATGGACCTTGTCGTCGCTTTTGGATCGCGTGACGCTCGAAATTACTTTTTGGGAGTAGATTATACTTTCAGAGTTGAGATCGTAAATTTCCATTTCCACATAACCCGAATTGCTCGATTCGCCTGCGTAAGGACTGACTTGCTTTGAACTTACCGAACCCAGATCGTTGGTAATTCTTTGGGCTTTTATATTGATGAAATAATCGTAATCCATTCCTTTTTTGATTGTTCTGATAACGGCTTTGTCAGGTTGCATCGGGATTTTTTGTGCGATGAGAAGGCCTTTTGAATTCGGACAATAGGTAAAACGGCCGTCGAGTATTTTCGAGAAATCGTTGACCACCTTATTTTCGAGCTTTTGGATTTGGTCGGTCGGCACGTCTAAATTATAGAGCAGCCATCTTCCGTTTGAAAAATCAACGCCGGTTTGTTTCGGTTTTTCGAATGAAGAACTTGGCAGCGAACAGGACCATGAAATTGCGGTTACGACGAAAGCAGCGAGGAATGTTTTCATTTGTCTTGAACGGGATATATTTTTCGGAAGAATGACAAAAATTAGGGTAATGAAAATTTAGGCTTTTTTACGTGAAAAGTGTTTTGACGCAAAAGCGATTATTTTATTTTACCCTGTCAGGGTCTTTTTGAACAAGTCAATGCAGGTGTAAAACCGCTCTCTCGCCCGAAACTCACATCAAATACTGCCTGATTATACTAACGGTCGCCGTCACGATATACTGAACCCCGATCGCGATTACGATAAATCCGACGATCCTCGAAATCGCCACGATTCCCGACGCTCCCAAAATGCGCGACAGATAATGGGCGCTGCGCAAGATCAGGAAAATGACAAGTGAAATCGCCGCCATCGCGAGAACCGCAACGATCATTTCGGTCGTCTCGTGGTGTTCCTGATAGAATGCGATGAGAAGCGAAATCGAACCCGGACCTGCGAGCATCGGCATTGCCAACGGCGTAAGCGCGATATCATTCCTGTTCTGGACCTCGTTTTCGACACGTTTGTTGATGCCGCGGCGCTTGCTGAAATTCCCCGACAACAAGTTGAAACCTGAACTCGCTATGATCATTCCGCCCGCAATTCGCAAAGCATCGAGGCTGATCCCAAAAAACGAAAGCACATATTGCCCGATGAAATACGCGATTATCAAAATAATAAACACGTCGATTCCGGTCCAGAGCGAAATACGCGACCGTTCTTTTTTGTCATCGTCCTGGGTTAGTCCGACGAAAATCGGGACGGTTCCAATCGGGTTCAAAACCGAGAAGAGCGCGGCGAATAAGTAAATGAAAAGCTCCATGTTTTTTGTGCGAAGTTAATGGCTGACCTTGGGTTCGATGTTAATTTCAAGTCAACTGATTTGGGGGAAATTTATGTTGGTGTTAAGACATCGGTTATTATAAAGATAGTAATTTTAGGAGATTGCGACGAGTGGTAATTGACAATTGATAATTGACGAATGGCAAATGATTCGTTGTTCGCCAGAGACAATACAAAAGTCCTTAATCATTAGTCTTTCATCATTAGTCTTTCATCATTAGTCATTAGTCAAAAACAAAACCACCATGAAACAGAAAAAAACCCTTGTCCTCGGCGCGTCCGAAAATCCGATGCGGTATTCCTATCTCGCTATAAATAGTCTCGTCCGACGCGATCATCCCACGGTTGCTGTCGGACTCAAGGAAGCGAAAGTCGCGGGCATCGATATATTGACTACGCAGGCGCCGTTTGCCGATGTCGACACGGTTACGCTTTATCTGAATCCGCGAAATCAGGTTCCGTATTACGACTACATCATCGGCCTCAAACCCAAACGTGTCATCTTCAACCCCGGAACTGAAAATCCGGATTTGTATGCTTTGCTGCGTGAAAACGGGATTGAGATTGAAGTCGCTTGCACTTTGGTGATGTTGAGTACAAATCAATATTGAAAGTGCAAAGTGCAAAGCGCAAAGTGCAAAGTGGGCGTGCCGAACTTTGTACCTTGCACTTTGCACTTTGCACCAATAAAAAAGCCCCGGTTTCCCAAGGCTTTCAAAAAAACAAACCAAATAAATATGATGCTTACTGCAACACAATTTTCTTTGTAGTCGAGTATTCGCCTGACTGGAATTTCAAGATGTAAACACCTGAATTCAAGTTCGACAAGTCCAGTTCGCTATTACTGAAACCTGTGGCCGGGAGTTGGGCGTCGTATACTTTCGCTCCTGTGAGACTGTAGATGCTCACGGTATTTTTGTCGGAACTTCCCACAACATCATATACGATGCTGATTCTTTTGTTCGGTGTCGGGTTCGGGTACACGGCGAACGTGACTTTGTTGCCCAATTCCTCGGTCGAAAGCGATGTGACGTCCTGGTAATTGAACGTGATAACGCCAGTCGCGCTTCCTTCAAATGTCGCGAATACCAAACGGTATACGGTTCCATTCGCCAATTTCACGTAGAACGCTTTGTTGGTGTTGATCGTGTAGCCGGTTCCGTTGAACGTTTTCCAATCGTAACCGATCGTGCTGATGTTCGTCGAATACGCCATAGTCGGGCTCGCCGGAATTCCTGTGGGTTCGACATTTTCAGATACTTGTACCGTTGGGTGCGTCAAAACGCCTGTCACGGGATAATACAAGGAACCGTCTCCGTAATAATCGGCGTTGTATTTCGTGAAAAGCAAATCCCACTCAGTATTTATCGGCTCGGCGATTACCGTTCCGTTCGTAGTGAACGAATAATAGTTGTAGAAACGATCAGCGCTTGCCGAGTTGGCAACGGTAACGGTTTGATCAGCCGTCCAAGCGGTTCCCGTCCAATCTGAAAACGTGAACGTGTAGCCTCCGAAGTAATCATCGATCTTGATCTTCTTGAACGCAGTGCCCGTTTTCAGAACGAAAACCACACTTCCGACCACGTGGTGCGTCACGACGTTGTATTCGCCCCAACCGTACGTCGCCGTTCCTCGGTCGAATGCGCCTTCCCAAGCCGTATCGCTGTTGTTTAACGATGTCCAGTTCGCTTCCTGTGAAACGTCGACCGTTGACCAAGTGCTGTTCGGACCGACTTCGTACGTGAGAATTCCTTTAGCCTCATTGGTACGAACGCCCATCGACATTGCGCTCACGCGGTAAAAAGCGATATCCCAAGAGTTATTCGGGTATGCGTTTTGCGCCTGGGTCGCAAGTTTGTAATACACCTGATTGCCGTAAGCCGGCCCCATTGTCACGGTTCCTGCTGTCTGCGCAGTCGCGATCATTCCGAAAAGCGACATTGCCGCTAAGAGTATTGTTTTTTTCATTTTTAAAGGATTGTGTTTGTTATTGTTTAGTTGTTTAGTTGGGCTTTCTCTGGCGTTGGACGTTTGGTTTTTTGTTGATTTGTTGATTTGTTGATTTGTTGATTTGAATTGATCTCTGGCGTGGGGCGTTTGGGGTTTTGTTGATTTGTTCATTTGTTGATTTGAATTGATCTCTGGCGTGGGGCGTTTGGGTTGTTGTTGATTTGTTGATTTGTTGATTTGTTGATTTGAGTTACTGCCTTCCGGATGTTCAGTCATTCGTCATTTGTCATTTGTCTTTCGTCATTTGTCTTTCGTCATTCGTCATTTGTCTTTCGTCATTTGTCTTTCGTCTTTCGTCATCCCGTCTTTCGTCATTCGTCTTCACTGCAGCAACCTATACTCGAACCTCGGATAACCCCTAACCCCATTCTGGCTCAAAAACGCAAGCATCCTGATCTTGTAATAATTTCCGTCGAGGTCTTTGAGCACATAAAATCTGTTCGTATAGGCCGATCCGGTGAACACGTCGCGCCAATCGGCCCCGATGATGCGTTGGTCAGCCGTGAAATTATTGTCGTCGACATTCGCGAGCGCATAGTTTTCATACGTCACATCAGCGGCCACATTCACTCGGTACACGTAAACACCGGCCTTTACGTTGTTGAGCACGAAATCCGAATATCCGTACGAACCTGCTCCATCGATAATGTTCGTGAACACCGTAAAGTTCAAATCCCATTTGCCTTTTTCAGGTTCGACGCTCACGATCGAATTTGTATTGAAACTGAAAAAACTGAAATTATAAGCCGCATTCTTCGAAATTGTAATTTCCTGATGCGTCGCGCTGTTCAATTCGGCGTACTGCAATTTGTAGTTATCGCCGTCGCGAAGCACGCGGACTTTTCTCCAACCGCGCGGGTTCCCGGCGATCGCAACACTTCCGGCTGCAGGCGTAGTAGTTCCGACGGTGTAGCCGAGATTCACCAAATACACTTTATTGTCAGTGTCGATCGACGAGACTTCCTGGAAAGCCGTTCCCGCAATCGCCCCGTTCGGATTGTCGATGAACGCCGCGTTCGCCGGATCGAAAGTCCCGATTGTAACTTGAGATTGCAAAGCCGAAACACTCGCCTCGGTCACGGCATCGATGTCTATCCCGTCGAGCTGTTTCGCCGCCATGTAGATCGAACCGTTGATCGCCACGCGGAATTCATCGCCCGAGTAGAAGCCCAAATCCCAGCTGTCGCGCCAAACTTCGGTAGCTGTTTCAGTGCTCAAGTCGACATAGACCTGATTGCCTTGGTTCGGTCCGCCAAGCGCCGGTTCGCTGATCGCGCCCAACGATCGCTCGAATGAGATCACGGTCGACGTAAATCCCTGTATGTTCGAATCGTCGGGATAATCGATGGCGACGATGTCGAATTTCACCGACTTCTCGTCTGAATCGAACGGAAAAATCAAATTCGTGAACGTGAACGAAGTACCGCCCAAACCTGCGTTTATCGGCACGATGAATTCGTTGTTCACAGGTTCCGACGACACGGCGAAGTCAACACCGTAAGTCGCGTTCGTCGGTGTGATCCGAATCGTCACGAAACCGTCGGCCTTCGCGGTTTCCGAGAATTCAAGGTTGATCGTCTCGCTTGCGGTGATTCTCGAATAATCGTGCGATTGGTTCGAAAACGCCACCACGAACGGCTGGGAAGGAATCGTTTCCTCAGATTCGCAACCTGAAAATGCGGCCGCGACGAACAGACAAAACAGTGTAATTATTTTTTTCATATCATCCGAAATTAAATCTGTACAATACTTTCAAGAAATACGAGCGCCCGTAACCAAGCAATTGGGACGTCGCCGCGCCTTCGTGAGCGCCACCTTGCAAGGCATTCGTGTTGATGCGCGTGACGTCGGTAATGTTTCTGGCGCCAAGCGTGACCTGCAAACGATCTTTGCTGAAACTCTTCATGATCGTCGCGTCGAGTGACGCGAAACCGTCGCGTTTTCCACGCACGATGATCGGGTTGGCGTTGATATCTTCGCTTGTCACGAACTGGTATTCGGGACCGTTGTATTTGTAGTAGGTCGAAAATGTCGTGTTCCATTTCGGGACGCGATACGACGCATTCGCATTGAGTTGGAAACTGTGCAGGTAATCGTCGTTCGAAAGCTCGGCGCTGTTGATCACCTTGCTTTCGCCCGAAAACGTAACGCCCGCGTTGACACCCAGATTTCCGTATGTCATTCCCGTGGTGAGCGACGATCCGTAGGTTCGGTATACGTCGATGTTGCCGTATTGGTACGAAAGCCCGCTGTCCTGGAACGCGATGAGTTCGATGCGGTCGCTCACGTCGAGATACCAGATGGAGAATTTCGTGTCGAAGTTGAGTTTGTCGCTCGCCTTGAAATCCTTGTTCAGGTGCAGGAACGCCGAAAACCCGGTTTCAGGAAGCAAATTCGGATTGCCTCGGACGTCGTGGTTCACATCTACGAAATACGTGTACAATTCCTCGTAGGTCGGCAGCTTCGGGCAGGTTCCGAAAATCCCGCGAAGTTCGTAACCGCTTCCCAAATCGTATCTCGCGCTCAACGAAAGTGCCGCCATCGTGTCGAATTTCGACGAGAACAGGCCGCGCGCTCCGGGACGGACTGAGAATGATTTGGAAATATTGATTTCGGTCGACCCGTAAATGTCGTAGGTTCCGAGGCTGCGCGCGATGCTTTCCTCGAACACGTTGGCTATCGGAGCGGCGTAACCCTTGATCTCGTTGAATTCATATCCGACCTGGAAATCGATAAGCTCACTGTCGAGGAAATTGCTCAAACTTCCTTTGCTGAACCAGGCCTTGCGCGATTCGTATTCGAAATTTTCGATGTCGTATTTCTCGCCCGATCGGATGCGGTACCAAAAACTCTCGATATCGCGCGTCTGCTGTTGGTAGGAAACGTAAACGTCGTATGTGAGTCCTTTCGAAAATTGACCCGAACCGTTAAGCAAATGCACGAAACGCTGGGAAGTGTAGACGTCGTCGGCAGCGACAGGATTGTCGGTTTCGGTCGCGGGATTATAATTCGGCATCACGACATCGTTGAAATATTTCGTCGTTTCGTCGAACAATTCGAAGCGATAGAAGAACCGGTGCTTTTTGTTCGGCGTGAATCCAAGGTGCGCTTTCGCGTGCAATTGCGTTTTGGGCAACCATTCGTACCCTCGCAAACTATCGTTCTGAATGTAGTCGCGACCTTGTTTGTCGTTCAGGAAGCCGTCGAAATCATTGGCCGTGAACGTGCCGTACGCGTACCATTTCTCGTTGAAGTTATGCCCGATCCGCACCGATTGTATGTGTCGGCCTTTCGTGATCCCGTTGTATTCTTTTCCGATGGTTTCTTCCTGGATGTACGGCGTGATTTCCCATTTGTAGCGCGAACTTTTCTTGGTGATGATGTTGATGATTCCCGCGACGGCGTTGGCTCCGTATTCGACGCCCATCGATCCGCGCACGATTTCGATCTGTTGGATATCGTCGAGGTTGATCTGGGTTAGGTCGGTGTAATTTCCGAGGCCTTCGTCATTGATCACGGGAACGTTGTCGACCAAAATCTTGACGTAGGCTGAATTCAGGCCAAACATCTGCAAAGACGATTTTCCGGTCGACGAACTCGGCATCACGGTAATGTTGAGTGTTTGGTTGAGCAAGTCGGCTAGGTTGTTTCCGGCTTGGCGATCGATGTCGGCCCTGGAAATCACCTCGACCTGGAACACCGATTTCGAAACCGACTGCGGATTGTATTGGCCCGTGATCACGATTTCCTTAAGTTGCTCAGGCTTCGCGATCGTGTCCTGCTGGGCGATTGCCGACGATCCGACGAGTAAAAGAAAATAAAATCTTAATGTATTGATTGGCATTGCGTTGCTTACTTTGTCGGACACATTTCAGAACAAAATGCGTTTATTTAGACTAATTATAGATAAATTTGTGCTGCAAATATATATCACTATTTTTAATTGTTCTAAATAAAAAGAATTATTTTTGCATCGTAATTAAACAAACAACTCATGAAATACGGACTTTTACCCGCAATCGCCCTACTTTTTTCGCTGACTGTCAGCGCCCAAGACGCCAAAAAGAAAGAAGACATCAAAGCCATCAAATCGATGTGTGGCTGTTACGAAGTTGAATTCAACTTCGCCGAAACCTTCAAATACGCCAAAAATGACGACTACAAAGCATCGCCGACCAAGTATGAAAAAGGCTTGGAATGGGTGGAATTGGTTGAAGACAGCCCGAATAAGATCGTGATGCAACACTTGCTTCAGGTCAGCGACACGATGATCGTGAAACACTGGCGCCAGGATTGGGAATTCGAGAACACGCGTCTTTATGAATACAACAAAGACAATTCCTGGAAGTTCGTTTCGGTCCCGAAGGACAACGTCAAAGGCCAATGGACGCAGCGCGTTTTCCAGGTCGATGACAGCCCGCGTTATGAAGGTACGGCCACTTGGATTCACGTCGACGGCCGCCATTACTGGACGAACGTGACCGACGCTCCGCTGCCGAGACGCGAGCACACGATCAGGAACGACTACAATGTGTTGAATAGAAAAAACACGCACGAAATCGTGAAAGACGGTTGGATCCACGACCAGGACAATGTGAAAATCCAACGCGGAGCTGACGGCAAAGACGTTTTGGTCGCCAAGGAAAAAGGTTTCGACTACTACAAGAAAGTCGACGATTCAAAATGTGCGGGCGCCCGAAAATATTGGGCCGACAACAAAGTGATGTGGAAAAACGTTCGCGATAAATGGGCGACGGTTTTCGCACAGAACAAAAATCTGGACCTTGCCTTGAAGATCGAAGGACAATCGTTGTTCATGGCGTTGTTCGATTTGAAAGCGACAACACCGAAATCAGAGACTGATGCGCTTATTGAAAAGTACATCAAGAGATAATACAAAAGTTGTGAATGAAAAAAGCGCCTTCGATTTTGGGGGCGCTTTTTTTTTGATTTGGACTTTGTTTTTACAGCAGATTAGTCGGACATTATTTTGAAAGTTCTTTTTTTGGCCACGGATTGCACGGATTTGCACGGATTTTTTGTGTTTTGGGTTGATCAGTTGATTTTTAATGAGCGCAAACATTTAGACGATGCGCTCATTCTTTACATCAAGAAATAATACAAAAGTTTTAGCGCGGATCAGTCGGAGATTATTTTGAAAAGCTTTTTTTTTGGCCACGGATTGCACGGATTTGCACGGAGTTTTTGTGTCGCTCACGCGTAAAATTAGGCCACTTCACAGCTGTTGCGGAGATACAGAGATTGTACTCTCCACCGAACGGGAAAGTAGTAAAACTAAAGGATTCTTTTAGTTTAACAAAGCAAAAAAAATCTTAGTTTTATGGCTTAGGGAAAAGCACTTTCTTTTACCTGAGCCAGCAATAGCGGCGAGTGGCGGTTAACTGCAGTTTTATTTTAGCTCAGTTTCTACTTTCTTTTTAGATATTTCTGCCAAATTGCTTTCTAAAGGAAAACAGTAAATTATCACTATTTTATCTTTTATAAGTATTTGTTCAGGATGTTCTTTAGTTGCTTTTTTTCCACCCCAAAGTAAACTTTGTAAAAAGCTTTCCATTTCGAAATTCTTTTCAAATTCAAAATACATAATACTTCCACCGTCTTTTTTGTTTTCGAAATTCTGAACGTCTTTGGATTTTAGTTTTCCAATTATCGCACTATACATTTCTGGATTCTTATAAAAAGTACAAGCTTGAATTGATATACATTGCATTGTGTTTGTCAATTTATAACCTGAGGGAATTTCGCTTTCAAATAATTTAATTTTTTCGAAACCTTGAGCGGATAAAGTAAAGCAGAAAATAAGGGAAAAGAAGAATAGTGTTTTTTTCATAATTTAAATTTCTTGATATGATGTTTGACAAACTTGCAGTTAACGAAACGATTCCAAAAGATAATAAAAACCGTGGAAATTAAAATAGCGAGATCGTAAAAGACACGACATTGATAATTTTTAAGCAACGATAATTCAGATGTCTGTGCCAGTTCGGTTGCGCTCGAATCACAGATTTCACAGATTCGTGTTATCTAAAAATCGAAATTAACCAGCCATTAAAGATCTGATACAATCTGCGACATCTGCGTTCCCAACGTCGAATTGGATTTTTTGATGTTTAGGGCTTGCGAAACGACGATGGTTGTACGCCAAATGCTTTTTTTGAAGGCCGATGAAAAGTGCGAAAGATTCTCAAAACCGACGTCGACATACACTTCCGACGGTTTTCTTCCGCTCCCGATCATAAAACGTGCTTCTTCGAGTCGTTTCTGTTGCAGCCAGCGCCTCGGAGATGTTCCGAAAATCGATTCGAAATCGCGTTTGAAACCTGAAAGGCTTCTTCCCGTAAGGAACGCGAAACGCTCGACACTGACGTTGAAGTGGAAATTACGCAGCATGAAATCCTTGAGTACGATTTTGCCGGGCTGGTTGAAATCGAACAAAACACTGGCCAATTCAGGTTTCTTTTCGAGCAACAGCAACGTGATCTCGCGAACTTTCAGTTTGAGCAATTCCGATCCTAATTGACC
>NZ_SEBS01000063.1 GCF_004211145.1 Flavobacterium sp.
TCGACTTTCGACTAACGCATTTCCAGATCGTTCGTTGGGAACTTCGGGCGGTTTTTTTTTTCGATTGACGCGAACGATTCCCATTTGCGCGAGGGATTGCAGCGGCATCCTTTTGTGAGGCACGAGCAAAAGATACAGCGGAAAGCCCGACGGCGGCTCCCGTAAGTTCCTTGTTTGAAAAATTGTCGTCGCCGCCGACGCGCCCAAACTCTAAACTTTAAACCCTAAACTTTAAACCTTAAATCCTACCTTTGCGCCATGAATTACCTTTCAGTAGAAAACATCTCCAAATCGTACGGGGAACGCACGCTGTTCGAGAACATATCGTTCGGCATCAACAAAGACCAGAAAATTGCTTTCATCGCGAAAAATGGAACCGGAAAAACCACGATCATGAATATTTTGACTGGCGCCGACGAAGCCGATTCGGGCCAGGTCGTGATCCGAAAGGAAATCAAGATGGCATTCTTGTCGCAGGTTCCGCAATTGCAGGACGAACTCACGATCGAGGAATCGATTTTCGCGAGCGACAACGAAATCCTAAAAGTCATCGAACAATACGAGAAAGCGCTTGAAAATCCTGACGATGCCGATGCTTACCAGAAAGCGTTCGACAACATGGACCGACACAACGCCTGGGATTTCGAGACGCAATTCAAGCAGATTTTGTTCAAACTGAAACTCGAGGATTTCAAGCTCAAGGTCAAGAATCTTTCGGGCGGACAAAAGAAACGCCTCGCGCTTGCTATAATTCTCATCAGCCGACCGGATTTGCTGATCCTCGACGAACCGACGAACCACTTGGATCTTGAAATGATCGAATGGCTCGAATCCTATTTCGCCAAGGAAAACATCACGCTTTTCATGGTCACGCACGACCGATTTTTCCTCGAGCGCGTATGCAACGAGATCATCGAACTCGAAAACGGTAAACTGTATCAGTACAAAGGCAATTACTCCTATTATATAGAGAAGAAGGAAATGCGCATCGCGGCCGAGAATTCGTCGGTCGACAAAGCGCAGAACGTGTTCAAACGCGAACTCGAATGGATGCGCCGACAACCCAAGGCGCGCACGACCAAATCGAAATCGCGTCAGGACGATTTTTACGTGATCAAAGAAAAAGCCCAAAGCAGGCGACGTGAAAACCAGGTCGAACTCGAGATCAATATGGAACGTCTTGGTTCGAAAGTCATCGAATTGCACAAGGTTTCCAAGAAGTTCGACGAAAAAACGATCCTGAACGCGTTCGATTATGACTTCCAACGCGGCGAACGAATCGGCATCATCGGCAAGAACGGAACGGGAAAATCGACGTTCCTGAATATCGTAACCGGAGGCATTCCGCCTGATTCGGGCAAAGTCGTGATCGGCGATACGATCAAGATCGGTTATTATACGCAAAGCGGCATCAACCCAAAACCCGGACAGAAAGTCGTCGACGTGATCAAGGAATACGGCGAATACATTCCGCTTGCGAAGGGTCGGACGATCTCAGCGACACAATTGCTCGAGCGCTTTTTGTTCGACCGAAAAAAACAGCACGATTACGTCGAGAAATTGTCGGGCGGAGAATTAAAACGATTGTATTTGTGTACGGTTTTGATCCAGAACCCGAACTTCTTGATTCTCGATGAACCGACGAACGACCTTGATATCGTGACACTCAACGTACTTGAGAATTTCCTTTTGGATTATCCGGGCTGTCTCGTCGTCGTTTCGCACGACAGGTATTTCATGGACAAGATCGTCGATCACATGTTCATCTTCCGCGGACAAGGCGAGATCGAGGATTTTCCAGGGAATTATTCCGACTTCAGGGCGTATGAGGACAGCATCGAACCCGTAAAAGATGATTCTCCGAAAGAGAAAAACAATTGGAAACAAAAGGAAGTCAAGTCGAATTTGACGTTCAACGAGCAAAAGGAATTTTCGAAAATCGAACGTGAAATCAAAGATTTGGAATTCAAGAAAAAGGAAATCGAAAAATTGTTTTCGGACGGAAAAGTAGCCGACGCCGATATCTCCAAAAAAGCCGAAGATCTTCAAAAAATCATCACCGAGATGGAAAACAAGGAAGAACGCTGGTTCGAATTGAGTTCCAAAAACGAAGGCGCGTAACCATAAATTCATACTTATTTTTGTCCAGCCGCAGATTTGCGAATTCGCGGCTAAAAAATATATGCGGTATTTCGTTCAAAAATTACATCCTTGCCAAAAATAGGGTCACTCTATTAAATTAATCAGATTTGTTCACTGACAACCCTAAAAATATTAGGGTTACTTAATCATATTCGTTAATTTGCCTATCACCAAACAGGCAAAATGGCAATCACAAAAATTCTTGGCGCGTACAATCGGCTCGACGGGGTTTTCGACGAGATGATGGGCAACGAAACCGTACGCGAGCATTACGCGACGTTCATCAAATCGTTCGGGAATTTGCCCGATTCCGAAGTCGTCCTCAAAAACGAACTCGCCCAAAAATTGTTCATGACGCAAGGCGTGACGTTTACCGTGTACAGCAGCGGCGAAGGCATTGAAAAAATCTTTCCGTTCGATATGATTCCACGCATTATCGAGGCTCAGGAATGGGCGTTTATCGAAGCCGGGATCAAGCAACGGCTGAAGGCGCTCAACATTTTTCTCAAGGACATCTATCACCAACAATTCATCATCCGCGACGGCATCATTCCGGCGGCTTTGATTTATTCATGCCCGAATTACCTGCGCGAAATGGTGAACGTGAACGTGCCTTTCGATATTTATTCGCACATCAGCGGCATCGATTTGATACGCGATTTCGACGGTTCGTATTATGTGCTCGAAGACAATTTACGCACGCCGTCAGGGGTTTCGTACATGCTCGAAAACCGAAAGATGAGTTATCGCATTTTCCCTAATATTTTACCCGAGAACAAAGTGCTTCAGGTAAACGATTATCCTGATATCCTGATCAAAAATCTTCTCGCGATCGCCGACCAAAAAAGCAGTCGTCCGAACGTGGTTTTACTGACTCCGGGTGTCTACAATTCGGCCTATTTCGAGCACACGACGTTGGCGCGGCTAATGGGAATCGAACTCGTCGAAGGTCGCGATCTCGTCGTGCAGAACCAGATCGTGTACATGAAAACCTCGAAAGGCCTGAAACGCGTCGACGTGATCTACAGGCGCGTCGACGACGAATTCCTCGATCCTTTGGTGTTCCGACCCGACAGCGTCCTGGGCGTTCCCGGATTGTATCACGCCTACCGCAAAGGAAACGTCGCGATCGTAAACGCAATGGGAAACGGTGTCGCCGACGACAAGGCCGTATATTCGTACGTGCCCGACATGATCCGCTATTATCTGAACGAAGAACCGCTTCTCAAAAGTGTCCCGACATACAAAATGGAAAATCCCGACGAACGCAAATACGCGATTGAAAACATACGAGAAATGGTCGTCAAGAAAACCAATGAGAGCGGCGGTTATGGCATGTTGATCGGTAATTCGGCGTCGGACGAGGAAGTCGCGACATTCATTCACGAAATCGAAAAAGACCCGCGTTCTTACATCGCACAACCCATCATTAAATTATCGACCGCGCCTTGTTATATCGACGGCGTGCTGCAACCCAGACGTGTCGATTTGCGTCCGTTCGCGCTTTACGGGCCCGACGGCATCGAGATCGTTCCGGGCGGATTGACGCGAGTCGCGTTGCGTGAAGGTTCGATCGTCGTGAATTCGTCCCAGGGCGGCGGCAGCAAAGACACGTGGATCGTCGATTTAAAAAATTCCCAACATGCTTAGTAGAGTCGCCGAGAATATTTTTTGGATGAGCCGATATATGGAGCGCACCAATATCCATTTGCGTAGCCTGCAAAGCGTATACATCGCATCCCAGGACGGCACGCCGATTTTGCCGTGGGAGGATTTGTGCAAGCAATACCATTTCAGCGAAGACGAAATGTGCGCTGAGGCCGGACAGGTTTTGCGCAAGATCGTGTTCGACAGTTCGCTCGATGCGTCGCTCGTCAATAACGTGTTCCGGGCGCGCGAAAACGCCCGAAGCGCGCAGGATCATATCACGAAGGAATTGTGGCAATCATTCAACGACTTCCATCATTTGATGCGCGACGAAAACCTAAAATTCCAGATCGAACACCGCGACCCGATCACGGTTCTGGACCAATTGATCCGGCAATGCATGCTGTATTACGGCATCGTTTCGAATTCGATGTTCCGGCTCGAAGGTTACTATTTCCTGAGGATCGGAGAATTGATCGAACGCGCGCTGTTTTGTCTGATGTTGCTCGAACGCCAATTGTTGTTGACCGATATGAGCAAACCCGATTCGGCCGACGCGACGAGCTGGCGGTATCTACTGATCTCGTTGAGCGGATACGAATACTATCTGCGGTCGAACGCCGGGTCGCTTAATCCCGAATCGATTTACAAACAAATCCTGTTCGAACAGGATTTCCCGCATTCGATCTTGTATGCGCTCAATCAAATCCACGTTTTTTGCAGGAAGCTCAATCAGGATTCGCACGAGGATTCGCATAGCCAAGTGGGATTTTTACTCGGGAAAACCATCGCGCACGTCAAGTTCACCGACGCACCTGGAACGACAAAGGACCGAATCGCATTTTTGGAAACGATACGCGCGCATATTTATCAACTAATCGGCGCTTTCGATGAACAATATTTTAAGGTGGTTTATTAAAAGAGATTGACAGATTTACAGATTGCGGATTTACAGATTTACAGATTGCAGATTTACAGATTGGAGTCGAGAGTCGAATGCAACCAAGCATGTGGATCTCAAACATCGGATAAAACCATATCTGAAAATATGAATTTAAAGAATGTATTTTTACAATCGAAAATTTAAAGTGTAAAATCTTGAAGTCTGACATCTCGAATCTGAAAATCTTTCATCTGAAAATCTGACAATCTAACAAAAATAAAATGCCGCTTTACCACGTAAAACACACTACCCGCTATGAATATCGATCGCCCGTCACCGACAGCGCGAACCAAATCATTTTGCGCCCACAGACAAGCGAGTTCCAGGAAATCAAGAATCATAGGATTTCAGTTTCTCCAAATGTTCCGATCGATTATTTTCAGGATTATTTGGGCAATTCGGTGGGCGTTTTTACGATCATCCAGCCACATTCGTCACTTGAGATCTCATCGGAACTCGATGTTTTGACGCATCCCGTCGTTTTACCGATAAGCCCGTATTCGGCTCAGGAAGAATGGAAAATCGTCGCTGAGAAAAAGCAGGAATTTCCATATCTCGATTTCGTAAAATCAGAGAATTTCGAATGTAAAAGCGAGCTTTTGGATCTGGTACATAAAATTGCCCGTCCCGACCTTTCGGTCATGGAGACCACGACGTTACTTTCGAGTTATATTTTCGAAAATTTCACGTACAAACAAGGCGTGACAAGCATCGAAACCCAAATCGACGACATTTGGAAACTTAAAGCCGGCGTTTGCCAGGATTTTGCGCATCTTTTATTGGAATTGCTGCGGCTGCTCGACATTCCGGCGCGATACGTAAGCGGTTACATCAGTCCGAGCGATGAGGATTTAAGAGGCGTCGGAGCGACGCACGCCTGGGTCGAAGTCTTTATTCCCGACTATGGCTGGCTCGGCAACGATCCCACGAACAATTGTTGGGTGAGCGATCGCCATATCAGGATCGCTTCGGGCCGAAATTTCTCTGATTGCACGCCCGTAAAAGGCACTTATAAAGGTACTTCAAGCCACACGCTGACGGTTTTGGTCGTGATCACGAATGAGCAAAATAAACATGAGAACGCCGAACCGATTGCCCCGACGTATGTTTCTGAAGTCGTGCATGAGGAAGTCGTTGGAAATTTGAATTCCTATCAGGCATTTTTGGAAATGCAGCAGCAACAGCAACAACAGTGAGATTTTGGATTTGAGATTTTAGATTTCAGATTGACGGATTTAGCGAGGGAATCGGTACTTTTGGATGATGTTTTTCGCTTTAAAATCCTATTTTAATTTTCTGTTGAAATCGACGAACCAGCACGGCGTCCACTCGCCATTCGTGTTCGATTTGGTTACGAAGTGCTTTTACGACAAAACAGAATTTCCGGAATACAAGATTCTTAAGAAATATAGAAAATCGCTGCTTTCGAACCATGAAACGATAGAAGTGACTGATTTCGGTGCAGGTTCACGGATTTTCAAATCGAACATCCGCAAGGTTTCGGATATTGCAAAAACGGCGGGGATTTCTAAGAAACGCGCCGAGTTGCTATTTCGGGTGATGAAATATTTCAAACCGAAAAATGTGTTGGAAATCGGAACTTCATTGGGATTGGCTACGTCGGCGCTCGCTGTCGGAAATGAAAATTCAGAAATTACTTCACTCGAAGGTTGCGCGCAAACGTCGAACGTTGCACAAAAAAACCTGCATGATTTCAAATTAAAAAATGTCCGAACTATCGTAAGTGAATTCGAAACCGGCCTTCTCGAGTTTCGACTTTCGACTTTCGACCTTATTTACTTCGACGGCAATCACCAAAAGGACGCGACTTTACGCTATTTCGATTTGCTGCTTCCTACGACGACGAACGATTCCGTTTGGATTTTCGACGACATCCATTGGTCGGAACAAATGACCGAAGCATGGGAAATCATAAAGCAAAACCCCAAAGTTACGGTCACGATCGACACATTCCAATGGGGTTTCGTGTTCTTTAGGAAGGAACAGGAGAAAGAGAATTTCACGATTCGCGCTTAGTTCGTGCGCAACGCGTGCACAAGTTCCTTCTTCGTCATTTTTGAACGGCCTTTGATGCCGACTTTTTTCGCCTCGGCGTAAACTTGTTCCTTGGTCTGATCGTCGTAGGCTTTCGCTTTTCCGCCGCGATGCTCGGCTCCTTTACTGTTGGAAATCCGCGCCGACTTTTCTTTGCTGTAGCCTTTGTCGCGCAGTGCTTCGTATTGGTCCTTGTCTTTGATTTGCGGACCCGGATTTCTTCCTGGCATAACGTTTCATTTTAAAGTTCAAACCTTAAAATTACCAATGCCACGCGCTTTTATTATTACCGCGTTTTACGAAAATCATGTAGGATTTATCACTTGAGTTTCGTGATCCCGATATTGAAAATCTTGGCTTCAAGGTTGACGCCCGAATTGTTGAGTACGTACTTGATTTCAATACTGTCGTTGGCGGCGGCCAAAATGCTCAAGGAACCGCTCGTTCCCCATTCATCGACTGCGTCCAAGTTCGCGGAACCGCGCGAAATGTATCCGATCAAATTTCCATTTTGATAGACGCCGATCACGTATTTACGCGTTCCCGCAGGCATATTCGCCACCGAAAAACTCGCCGTGATCATATAAACGCCGTTTTCTACGACTTTGATTTTACCGTTTCCTGTCACCGAATAACTCGCGTTGTCGATTGAGATCGCATCCGACGAGGTCAATGGAAAATTCGTATACGCGTTCGTCGCCGTGCTTACCGACGTATTTCCCGACGCGAAAACCTTGTTCAACACAATCGAGGCGTTAGACGTTTCGAAAAAGTTCTTCCATCCATTCGACGTGCGTACGAACATGGCGTTGTAAGTCGTATTGAAAACCATCGAACCGTTCAAAGGCGTAGGAATCGCGAGCATTTGGGCGTCGGTCATTCGAGGCGGCAGGAAAGCCTTGTCAGTACTTTCAAGTTGCAGGATTGCGCTCGAACTCGGCGTCGTCGTTCCAATCCCGACTTGGGCGGACGCGTACGATGCGAAAAACAACAGCGATAAGCAAAGCTTTTTCATGTCAATTGAGTTTGGTGATGCAAATGGTTTGGAATACGCTCGTAAGCGCTGCATTGTGGTCGATGAAATATTTAAAAGTGAATACGTCTCCCGCCTGTGCCGGATACATGAGTGTCCCGGTCGTTCCCCAATAATCGACGGCCGTCATTTGGGCGCGCGACTTTATCAGATATCCGATCAGATTTCCGTTCAGGTAGGCAGCGAGGTAAAAGTTTCGGTTTCCCGACGGCATGTTCGACGTCGACAGGGAAGCCGACAGCAGATACACCCCGTTTCGACTAACGGAAACCGTTCCTGCCGAAGGCGACGTGAAATAAGCGGAACTCGTTGACAACGCGTTCGCCGCGGTAAGGTTCATCAGGTACGATGTCGAGGACGAAGTGCTGAACGTTCCGCCGCTTTTGGACAATATGATAGTTGGGTTGGAATTGATGTCGAAGCCTGACCAACCCGAAGCGCCCTGGAAATACGGTAGGTTTTCAGACGTATTGAAAACCATTGAACCAGGCAAAGGCGTAGGTATCGCGGTCATTTGCGCATCGGTCATCCGAGGCATTACGAACGCCGCCGTCGTGCTTTCAAGTTGAAGGATCGCGCAATCGGCTACACTCGCGGTGCCGATTCCGACCTGGGCGAAAGAACAAGCCCAAAAGAGTAAAAAAGCGCCCGTAAAACGTAGCGGATTTCCCATGATTTCGATGTATTTACAGCGTATCGCTCATCAAATGTATAGGATTAAATCCTGATGAGGCCAGTAAATCCGGACATCAAAGTGTTAATTGCGGGAAACCGTAACAACCAATAGTACAGATTGCGATTTTCCATAAAAAAAAGTGACAACCTTTCGCAGATTGCCACTTTCCCTGAATTAATAATCAATAATTAATTAGTTCGCCGCGTCTTTTGCAGCTGCGTTTTCTCCACTTTTAGAGGTAATTCGTTCCCATTTGAATTTCGGAGCGAATTTCACCTTAAGTTCGGCGATCTTACGGTTGTCTTCACCAGACAAACCTTCTTTCTCTACCGTATTTTTACGTGTATCGAGTGCTTCATAAAGCGTCTTTACTTCGTCCAAATCCTCACGGCTGTAGCTTTCTTGATTTTTGTCAAACGCGTTATAGAAGTCGTTGTACACTTTCAGGATGTTGTCTTTGTTCACCCAGGCGAAACTCATGTCTTGCCCTACGGTTCCTTCACCGAAGAATGAATCGCGAAGCTTTTGTTTCGGATCGGCCATCGCTGTTTCAGCTTCCACTTTCGCTTTCAGCTCTTCGAATTTCAACTTGCTCTCGTCAATTTTCTTTTGAGCGGCTTCTTTATCTTTAGCCGATTCCAAAGCTGCTTCAGCCTCAGCTGTTCTTTGTTCGTAAGCGGCCGCGATTTCAGCCCAGTTTGCTTTCGCGTCAGCGGCTGCCATGTTTCCTACCGAATCAACATAAACAACATATGTTTCTACAGTTTTCTCGGCCTTTTCCTCAGCTTCGTTCTTACAAGATGTAAAAGCGACGGCCATAAAGGCAATTCCTAATATTAGATTTCTTTTTTTCATGATATTGGTTTTGAT
>NZ_SEBS01000035.1 GCF_004211145.1 Flavobacterium sp.
TGCCTGAGTGCCTGAGTGCCTGAGTGCCTGAGTGCCTGAGTGCCTGAGTGCCTGAGTGCCTGAGTGCCTGAGTGCCTGAGTGCCTGAGAAAAATAAAATTAAAAAGTCGGACCACGAATGAGTTCGACTTTTTTTTATCAGTTTCTTATCAAAGTAATTCGCTAATTCGCTAATCCGCTAATTCGCTAATTATCTAATTACCCAATTTCCCCTCCAAAACCGCTTTCACCATCGCATCCCCAGGTAAAACGATATCAAAATATCTTTCTTCTCCGAACAACTGTCTCGCGAATTCGGCCGACAAATAGCGTTTCACAAGCGATTTATTCTGGTCGAGTTTGAGCTCGAGACCATTTCGCTGCAAGTACTGTCGGAAATTGTTGAAATACGTGACATCTTTTTCCATTTTCGATCGGAACTGCTCGAAATTCAATCCTTTGAAGTCGCTGCGGTGCGCATCGAGTTGCTCGAACACGAAATAACTCACGGCTCCCGATTGCATCAGGTAGGCGACGCCTTCGTCACCATGTTCGACTTCGAGCGGCACGAACACATCGGGAACGATACCGCCGCCCCCGTAAACGATTTTGCCTTTGGGTGTCTTGAATTTCAACGTGTCGGCGATATGGATGCTGTCCTTGTCGTACAATTCTCCGCTCTCGAAACGCTTGTCGAAATCCTTGAAATATTCGTCTTTGCCTTTGTCGTAGGCTTTCTGGATCGAACGGCCTGTCGGTGTGAAATAGCGCGCAATCGTCAATCGCACGGCCGAACCATCTTCAAAATCCATTTCGCGTTGCACGAGTCCTTTTCCGAATGAACGCCTTCCGACGATCACGCCTCGGTCATTATCCTGGATCGCGCCCGCCAGGATCTCGCTCGCCGACGCACTGTTTTCGTTGATAAGAATCACGACTTTGCCATTTTCAAAAGTTCCGCCTTCAGTCGCGTACGTTTTGTCGATGCGGCCTTTCTTGTTTTTCGTGAATACGATGAGTTGTTTGTCCTTGAGCAGGTCATCGGCGATTTCAACGGCTTTCTCAAGATAACCGCCGCCGTTGTCGCGCAGGTCGATTACGATTTCCTTCGCGCCTTTTTTGCGCAATTCCTGCAATCCCGCGTCGAATTCCTTGTAAGTGGTTTCAGCGAAGCGATTGATTTTTATGTATCCGATAGCCGGACTGATCATCGTGGCAACGTCGACGCTTTTTATCGGAACGACGTCGCGGTTCACGTTTACCTTGAATGTCTTGCGGTCGCTTTTCCTAAAAATGGTGAGTTCGATTTGCGAACCTTCGGCACCTTTTAACTTCGTGAACAAACTGTCGGTGGGCAATTTTTTGCCGAAGAGTTTCGATTTCCCGGCATATAAAATCCGATCGCCTGGACGAATTCCCGCTTTTTCTGACGGCCCGTTCTCCACCGGCATGATCACCGCGACCGTATCCTTGTACATATAAAAATTCACGCCGATTCCCACGAAATCGCCCTTCATGCTCTGCGCGACTTCTTCCTGTTCACTAGGCGGAATGTAAACCGAATGTGGATCGAGTTCGGCCAGGATATTGTTCACCGTCAGGTCGACGATGGAATCGGTGTTCACGTCATCGACGTATTCGTTGTCGATGAAATCCAGTAATCGGTCAAGTTTATTTTTGTGGATGCTAGTCTTGGGCGAAAGTGATTTCGACGGAAAATTAAGCATACCGCCGATTAGGATTCCGATCGCCAGCGTACCGAAAAGCAATATGGGTAGATATTTTAAATTCTTCTTCATTTAGTCCAAATCGGCGATCAATTCTGTCTTCACGCCTGCCTTCTCCAAAAATATGATACCTGAATCGTCCTTGTAACCTTCCTGATATACCACGCGTTTTATGCCCGATTGGTGAATCAGCTTACTGCACTCGCGGCAAGGCGAAAGTGTAATGTAAAGCGTCGCGCCTTCACAACTTTGGGTCGAACGAGCGACTTTTAAAATTGCGTTGGCTTCAGCGTGCAACACGTACCAATGCGTTAATCCGTCGGGATCTTCGCATGAATTTTCGAAGCCCGATGGCGTTCCGTTGTATCCATCGGAAATGATCATTCTATCGCGCACTATGATCGCGCCTACCTTTTTGCGCTTGCAATAAGAAAGTTGGCCCCATTCGCGAGCGATGCGCAAATAAGCCTTGTCGTATTTGTTCAGTTTTTGTTCTTCCATGTGTTTCGTGGCACGAATTTACGCAAATCCGCGAATCGAAGTTTGCACGAACACAGCATTTTGTAACGAAGTTAACATTATTGCCAGATTTCGCTGCCGATGATCATCGGAACCACGACTCCTATTACGAATGCCGACATTACGAGAGCGAAATCGCGCTTCGAAAACCGGAAGAAATTCTGCACGATGTACGAAATGATCAAAACGGCCAAAACCACAATGAGCTGTGCGATTTCGATTCCGAGCGCGAATTCCAAAAGCGGGACGACTTTATCGCCTGGATTTCCGGGTAAAATCGCCTTGAAGTAATTCGAAAAGCCGAGTCCGTGTATGATTCCGAAGAAAAGCGTGATGAATCCGACGATGCTCAGATTGTCATTTTTCGCGGTTTTGCCTGCCGTAAGCAGATGATAAACAGCCGTGACGAGAATCGTAATCGGAATCAGGAATTCGACGAGATTCGCCTTGATCACGACGACGCCAAAAACCGACAACAGTAACGCCAGCGTGTGCCCGACGGTAAATATCGACACTAGTAACAACACGCGTTTCCAATCCTTGAACGAATATGGGACGATGAGTGCGATCAAAAAAAGAACATGGTCGTAGGCCGCGATGTCGAGCACGTGCCTAAGTCCGGTTTCGAGGTATAGTTGGAACTCTGACATGATGTTTGGTTGGTTGATTGGGGATTGTAAACATACGAAATTTTCAGCTAAGCCGTACTTTTGCAGGCGAGTAGCCCTAACGCGATTTTCAGGTTTTTGTTTGATTTCTACCGAAGTTTTTCACGAAATCAAGAGCTACATTTATAATACGGCTTATATTTGCAAAAAATTAAAAAACAGAATATCTATGTCATTCTCTGATTTATTCGACAGCGAATTCAAGAACCGAAACAAAGGCCATTTCTCGGCTATCGTTCGCGTTGCTTTGGCCGACGGCATCATGCATCCCGAAGAAAAAGAATTCCTTGACAAGCTTGCGCACCGTCTTGAAATATCAAGTTCAGAATATGAGGAAATCCTCGAAAACCCTTTGAAATATCCGATTAATCCGCCGTACTTGTACACGCAACGTTTGGAGCGTCTTTACGATTTGGCGCGCATGGTCCATGTGGATCACCAATTGGGCGACAAGCAGGAAATGTTGCTTAGAAGATTCGGGTTGGCTTTGGGCTTTACGCCGAGCAATGTCGATTATATCATTTCAAAAGCGTTGAAACTGGTTGACGGGAAAGTTGATTCGGAGACGTTTATTTATGAGATGACGCATATGAATAAATAGTGCCTGAGTGCCTGAGTGCCTGAGTGCCTGAGTAAAATAAAAAAGTCGGACCTGATTGATCCGACTTTTTTATTTATGATGTTTTGTATCTGAAGATTACAATTCGACGTATTCGTACGTGATTTCTTCCATGATCTCGCCCGTTCCCGCGTGTTTGATCGTAATCTTGGTTGGTAAATTGCCGGTGTTGTATTCGTATTCGTGGACGATAGTCAGACCCTCGACCATTTCGCCTGTGACGTTGTTCAACGAACGGAAAATCTGCGTCGAATAATACGCTTCGAATTGTTCCTCGAAAATAATCCTGAAATAAGGATTGTGGTTAGAGAAAGGATTCCGCTTCACATCGTATGAATATAAATTCGGATTTTCGATCGTTCCGGTCGGATTGCCGTTGACGTAAACGTATTCGATGCCATAACTGTCTTTTACCATGAAACCGTCGGCGTCGTATTCAAGATCCGATCCGAAACCGATGTTCTGCATTTGGCTTTGGCTGTTGTAAAGCACCGACAATTGCGTCTGTCCCACGAATCCGTACGACGTGATCTTGTTGTTGAAATATTGATAACTGTGTGTAACGTCTTCAACGACATCTCCGGTCGCCGAGGTTATCGTTTTTGCTATCGACGTCACCTGTTTGTTGGCATCATACGCGAATACGTAAGTCCCGGTAAGTTGCGGTTCCGGCTGTCCGAATAAATTCTTGACTGTCATTTTCTGCACCAATGCCACCGGTTGCTCGATGATGGTTGTCGCGGAATCGTCTGACCCACATCCGGCAAAAGCAGCGCAGATCAGGATCGCGACTAATTTGAAAAAGTTTGTCTTCATCTTTTTTTTCGCTAAGATACCAATTTTGCCTTTTCCATGAATTCCTCGGCCTTTTCGACCATGTTTTTGCTTCCGCAGAAGAACGGGACGCGTTCGTGCAGTTCGGTCGGTTTGATTTCCATGATGCGCTTGAACCCGTCCGACGCTTTCCCGCCGGCTTGTTCGGTGATGAACGCCATCGGGTTACATTCGTACAACAGCCGCAACTTGCCTTTGGGCGCTTTTGAACTCGTCGGATAGATGTAAATTCCGCCTTTGATCATATTCCTGTGGATGTCCGAAACCAAACTGCCGATGTAGCGCGACGTATACGGCCTATCGCCTTCTTCGAGTTGGCAGTATTTGATGTAATCCTTCACGCCTTGTGGAAAATGCACGTAATTTCCTTCGTTGATCGAGTAGATGTTTCCGTCTTCGCGAAACTTCATGTTCGGATGCGACAGATAAAACGTCCCGATCGCGGGATTGAGCGTAAAACCGTTGACGCCGTGACCTGTCGTGTAGACGAGCATCGTCGACGTTCCGTAAATCACGTAACCCGCGGCGACTTGCTGCGTTCCGGGCTGCAGAAAATCCTCCATCGTGACGGGCGTTCCTATAGGCGTGACGCGTCGGAAAACCGAAAAGATCGTTCCGACTGAAACGTTGACGTCGATATTACTCGAACCGTCAAGCGGATCCATGAGCACGACGTATTTGCTGTTGTGGCAATTGTCGGATCCAGGAACGGTGATGAAGTGATCGTTTTCCTCGGAAGCGATGCCACACACGATTTCGCGATTGATCAACGTCTGTATGAAAACCTCGTTCGCGTAAACGTCGAGTTTTTGCTGGTCTTCGCCTTGGATGTTGACCTCGCCCGCCGCTCCGACGATATCGACCAGACCTGCTTTATTTACTTTGTAGTTGACGACTTTCGCGGCCAATCGGATCGAATTGATTATCCGGGACAGTTCGCCCGTAGAATATTTGAATTCCTCCTGCTTTTCAATAATGAATTCACCGAGGGTTTTGTTGCGTTCTTCCATTTACGAAATCGTTGTAGTTTGCAAAAGTAATGTTCTTGGTTGATTGTGGAAGAAAATTTTGGAGAGATTTTTTGAGGCATCCGGACCAACCCTTTAAGAGTTTAAAACTCTTAAAGGGTTATAAATTTCCCAAACTCCAAAAATACAACACCAAAAATCCCTCAATTACACTTTTCCAACCTATTTTGTTAACGAACCATTTCCCTCTAAATCCAACCTTTGTATATTTGCTTTCAACAACAAACAAATGCTCACGATCCGCAAAGGAACCCAGAACGACATGGCATCGGTCCTCGAACTGATCACCGAACTCGCCATTTTCGAGCGCGAACCGAACGCCGTCGTCGTAACTGTCGACGATTTGATTCGCGACGGATTCGGCAACGACCCGCTTTTCTACACGTTCATCGCCGAAACAGAAAACGAAATCGTCGGGATGGCGCTTTACTACTATCGATATTCGACGTGGAAAGGCAAAACGATCCATCTCGAAGACTTGATCGTCACTGAGAAAGCTCGCGGAACCGGCGCGGGAATGGCGCTATATTCCAAAATCATCGAACAAGGCAAAATCGACAACGTGCGCCGGATCGAGTGGAACGTGCTCGACTGGAACGAACCCGCCGTGAAATTCTATGAGAAATCGGGTGCGAAAATCCTATCCGACTGGCGCGTCGTGCACATGGACGAATCGGGAATCGAAACCTTTTTAAAACAGTAATAACAAATAATAAAGAGTCGTCCGTCCTTTCGACTTTCGACTTTTGACTTTCGACTATGAGAATATTCAAATTCGGCGGCGCCTCGGTAAAAGACGCGGCAGGCATCAGAAATGTTTACGAAGTATTGCAGAAAGCGGGTCACGAAGACGTGCTTCTAGTGGTTTCGGCCATGGGGAAAACCACGAATGCGCTTGAAGTCGTCGTCAAGAATTACATCGACAAATCAAAGGAACTCAAGGAATCACTCCAGGATGTGAAGAAATACCACAACGAGATCCTGCTCGATTTGTTCGACGATGAAAAGCACAAGGTTTTCACCGATGTAAACGCCCAATTTTCAGATCTTGAATATTTCCTCGGACACAACAAATCCCCGAATTACAGTTTCGTATACGACCAGATCGTGAGTTTCGGCGAATTGGTTTCGACCGTAATTCTGTCGCACTACATGAATTTCCGTGGCATCACGACCAACTGGATCGACGTGCGCAATTTCATCAAGACCGACAGCAATTACCGCGATGCCAACGTCGATTGGGATGCGACCCAAAAGAACATCGCCAAGAATGTAAAGCGCAAGCAGCTCAATATCACCCAAGGTTTCTTGGGTTCTGACGAGAACGGATTCACCACGACTCTGGGCCGCGAAGGTTCCGATTACACGGCCGCGATTTTCGCGTATTGCCTGGGCGCCGACAGCGTCACGATCTGGAAAGATGTTCCTGGTGTGATGAATGCCGACCCGCGCTTCTTCGCCAACGCGACGTTGCTCAACCAGATTTCGTATCGCGAAGCCATCGAATTGGCATTTTATGGCGCGACCGTGATTCACCCAAAGACGCTGCAACCGTTACAGAGAAAGGAAATTCCGCTGTACGTGAAATCGTTCATCCATCCGCTGTTGCCGGGCACGAGCGTTTCGAAAGGCGCCGATCTCGACCCGCAATTGTCGTGTTTCATCGTCAAGAAAGAGCAACTTTTGCTATCGCTTTCCTCGATCGACTTCTCGTTTATCATGGAAGAAAACATCAGCGAGATCTTCGCATTGCTGCACAAATTCAAGATGAAAGTGTCTTTGATACAGAATACGGCGATCAGTTTCTCAGTTTGCGTCGACGATAAATTCAGGAATTTCAGCGAACTCAAGGCGATTCTTTCCAAGAAATTCAAGGTTTCCCACAACGACAACGTTTCGCTGTACACGATTCGTCATTTTGACGACAAGGCGGCGAAAATGGTCGAGAAAGGCAAAAATGTTTTAGTGAAACAAATCAGTCGCGAGACGTTGCAGATCGTGACGCTGGATAGTTAGACTATTGTTTTATTGTTCATTTTCGGCCGAATCCGAAATTTGCAACAGTTGCAAAATTTAGCATTTGATGCATCTTTAATGTACCGAACTGTGTCGGCGAATTCGTACCTTAAACCCATGGGGAAAGGGCAATGACATCCCTACGAAAAATAATTTTCACCTGATTGCAGAAAAACCGCAATTGATGTTAAAAATGTCGAATGAAAAACGGTTCTTTTTAAAACTCCCGAGACCAACCTTATAAACATTTGCCGCGGACGCGCAGATTTCAATACGGATCATTACTGATCGACTTTTATGAAATCCACGCATCCGCGGCAAAAAAAATTAAAGCAAAAAATTACTTTTTCAAAAGTCTTTCTAAATTGCCCTGATAATAACCTTTATGCATTTCCGGTGACGCTTCCAAAGCAGCTCTCAACGCGGCTTCATGCGCATACTGCAACGCATCGGCAGCCGGCATCGCTACATCGGGAACCACACCGACGCCTTCCCAATTCGTTTTCGTGATCGGATTTATGGCACGTCCGTTCGGGATGAATGCCATGAAATCGCCTTTAAGATCAACTTGATCGCCTGGATTCGCGCCGCCTCCCGTAGTTTCCCCGATCAGGATCGCGCGTTTTTGGGTTTGAAAGTCGTACGCGAATTCCTCTCCGCCTGAAAATGTGCGCGCACTCGTCAATATGTACACGGGTTTTTCGTAACGCGAGCCCGCGGGATCTTTCGTGCGGAATTCATCGGTTTTGTTTTCCTTTCGATAGTAAAGGTCGTTCAGATGGACGTCGGCTTTGAAAAAACAGCTCGCCAGGAACCGCACCATGTCAGGTTCGCCTCCGTGATTCTCGCGTAAATCGATGATCAACGCATCGGTATTCGCCAAAAACGCCATCGAGGCATTCGCGATCGGGCCGGCCAAATCCTCAGGCGCAAAACCATCGACTTTTAGATAACCGATGTTTCCATACAAAATCTCGACTTTCCGAAATCCATAATTCGATACTTTCATCACGTGATGCTGGATTTCCTCCTGACGCTTTTCACGTTCAGCGGTCGGAACGCCATCGAACATTTCGCCCGAGAATCGCACGCCCAAGTGCTTGTCGTGTGAAATAGCTTGTAAATCGTCAGTCAACATTTTGGCGAATTCCTTCGAGTCGGTGATCTTCGCATATGCGCCCGATTTTTGCTTGGCGCGAATTTCTTTGGCCATCTTGCTGGCAACTTCGGGAAAAATGTAGTCGCTCGAAAGCTTCGAAATGAGTGATTCGATGACCTCGCGCTGCATGTTTTTGGAAACCGTAAAAGTCCTGGGTTGTTGCGCCGACGCATTTGTACACAACAAAAAAGCGCCGATAAGAATCGGCAATCTGGAAAAAATTTGATTTTTCATAAGTCTGATTAAGTAACGTTTTTGATTATTGATTGAAGAGTTGATTGCAGATTTTTGATAGCTTCGTCGTCGATTCCGTATAACGCGGTCGATCGGTTCGACAGGCTTATCGGATGGACTTTTTCGAGTAATTCCTTTGCGGATTTCGTGATTATCAACCGCTGGCGCCGTCTGTCCGATGGCAAAAAAGCACGCTCCAAGAAGCCTTTCTTTACCAAAAGTTCGATCATCCTGGTGACCGACGCCATGTCTTTAAAAACCGTTTTGGCGACTTGCTGTTGCGTGGCATCGGGTTCCTCGTTTATGGTCTTGAGCACGAGCCATTGGTCGAGCGTGATGTCGCAGCCGGCTTTGTCCAAATTGCGTTGCACGAATTGTCGGTACGATTTCACCGACTTTTCGAGCATGTAAAACACATTATCTTCGAGACGTTCCATTTCAGATATTTGATGCAAATATAATTGATATATCAAATAAAAATAATGTTTTAATATTTTTTTCAGATTTGGGTGAAACTTTAACCCTTGGTACATGAAAAATGTATCGAATTTGTCGCGCCAAAACATATCTTCAAACGTCAAATCCAATCGCTTGAATCCATGCCGATAATGAATCTCTCATCGACACCGAAGCCGTTTTGTCGCACAAAATCTTGTTTATCCGAAATCAAAAAATTATGTTCGATCGCGATCTGGCGGCGCTTTACGGTGTGGAAACCAAACGCCTGAAAGAAGCGGTTAAGCGTAATATTTCACGATTCCCGAATGACTTTATGTTCGAACTATCAAGCGAAGAATTCGATAATTGGAGGACGCAATTTGCGACCTCCAATTCCGACAAGATGGGTTTGCGCCATGCTCCAATGGCATTCCCCGAACACGGAATTCTAATGCTGTCAAGCGTTTTAAACAGCGAACGCGCGATGCCAACATCCAAATCATGCGCATATTTTCAAAAATGAGGCAATTATTTCTCGACGCGACCGAACCAAAATCCGACATCGAAAAAATCCGAAAAAAGGTCGACAACCAATCCAAGAACATCGAACGCATCTTTCACTATTTCGATGAACTGACGACTCGCGATCCCGCAAACCGCCCGCGAATCGGTTACAAAAAATAAAATCGCGATCGCGCTTCACGCTTACTTTTCAAACTTAGCTTCCTAACCTCGGCAACATATACTACTTTTGACCCGAAAGCGTTATAATTGCTATGCTTAAAAAATTGCTGTTCGCCGTGTTGCTGTGCTTTTGCTGCCAGGTTTGGTCGCAGGAAACCGACACGCCTTACAAGAACCGCAGGATTTTGGCCGTGCGCGACACCATAAAACTCGACAGCACGAGCATAAACCCCGATTTTTTCAGGATCGCCGATAGAAACGACGAACCCATCGACACCTCATTCTACAAAATAAACTTCGCAAAAGGCACGATTGTTTTCAATGAAAATGCGCCTTTTTTAAACGACACGATCCAAGTCCGATTTCTAAAACTTCCCAACTATCTAACAAAAGAATACAGCATTTACGACAAATCGCGCATCGTGAGCAACGACGCGGGAACGTTATATCAAGTTGACAAATCGACCAGGAAAAGTTTCGTGCCTTTCGACGGATTGAACACTTCGGGTTCGATAACGCGCGGCATCACCGTCGGAAACAACCAAAATGCGGTCACGAATTCCGCGTTGGATCTACAGATCACGGGCAAGATTTCCGACAAGGTCAGCCTTCGCGCCTCGATCCAGGATTCGAACGTTCCGCTGCAGGAAGGCGGTTATTCGCAAAAACTCGACGAGTTCGACCAGATTTTCATCGAATTGTTCTCGGACAAATGGAACATCCGCGCGGGTGACCTTTTCCTCGAGAATAGAAAGTCGCGCTTCCTGAATTTCAGCAAAAAAGTCCAGGGCATTTCGGGACAGTTCACGTTCGGAAAACCTGAAAGCCAAACTACCGTTTTCGCGTCGGCGGCGTTGGTTCGCGGCCAATACGCGAAAAGTACATTCGTCGGTCAGGAAGGAAATCAAGGCCCGTATAAATTGCAAGGCCCGAACGGCGAATTGTACATCTTGGTCATCTCGGGATCCGAGCGCGTCTACGTAAACGGAATTCTGCTCAAACGAGGCGAAAACGAAGATTACGTAATTGATTACAACGCCGGAGAAATCACGTTCACGTCGCTTTTCCCGATTACGTCCGAGATGCGCATCAACATCGAATACCAATATTCCGACCGAAATTACACGCGTTTCGTCACGTACGCGGGCGCGAACCACGAAAGCAAAACCT
This sequence comes from Flavobacterium sp., assembly GCF_004211145.1. GTDB lineage: Bacteria > Bacteroidota > Bacteroidia > Flavobacteriales > Flavobacteriaceae > Flavobacterium. Next base: position 11,075 of record NZ_SEBS01000035.1, read on the forward strand.
GGAGTTTGGGCGGCTATTTCTATTCTGAAAACGACGTGAAAAATCAGCCGTTACAGCAAAATCTTTCGGCCGAGCAAGCACAAATTTTAGTCGGGGCGGGCGATGATCCTGCGTTGATGACAGCTCCGTCAGCCGTTTCGGACTCGTATTCCGAAAACAAGGTCCTGTATCGAAAAGTCATCGTGAACGGCATCGAGGTCTTCGAATATTCGAACAATCCTGAAGACGAATTGTTCAACGTGCGTTTTTCTCTCGTCGGAACCGGATTGGGAAATTATAATTTGACGACTTCAAACGCGATCGGACGCATTTACGAATATGTCGCACCGATTGACGGCGTGCGTCAAGGAAATTACGAACCGATCGTGCGTTTGGTCTCGCCCACGAAAATCCAAATCGTTTCCATTATGGGAAAAATCAATCCGAACGAGAAGACGAACGTGGATTTCGAGGCGGCATTCTCGAACAATGATTTGAACTTGTTTTCAGGCATCGACGACGGAAACAACCAAGGTTTAGCCGGAAAAATAAACGCCAAACAACGGTTGCTCACCAAGAACAAATGGACGCTCGATGCTTACGGACATTATCAATTCGTGCAAAAGGAATTTCGCACGATCGAGCGATTGTTCTCGATCGAATTCGACCGGGACTGGAACCTGACAAACGCGATAACCGTCGGGCAATCCGACCAAAGTTTTCTGCAAGGCACGATCGATTTGAACGAACCCGAGAAAGGTTTCGCGCGCTATCGATTTGAAAAACTCGATTATTCCAGCGCGTTTTCGGGCAGCCGACATGTTGTCGAATCGCAATTGAAATTCAAGGATTTCACCGTGCGCAACGTCGGAAGCTTCCTTGAAAGCGACGGAAATTACGCGACGTCGAAGTTTTTGAGGAACAATCTGCAATCAAAATATCACTTCAGGAAGAATTGGGTCGGCGGAAGTTTTAGGGTCGAAAACAATCAGGAACGCATAAAGTCAACCGGTTTGTTGTCGACGTTAAGCCAGCGATTCACCGAATTCGGAGCATTCGCGGGCCGAGGCGACAGCACAAAAGTCTACATGGAACTCGGATATTTGAATCGCACCAATGACAGTTTGCAAAACGGGATTCTCGAGCGCGTGAACAATTCGAATTCATTCTATTTGAAATCCCAATTGATCAAGACCGACAGGCGGAATCTGTCGTTGTTCGTAAACTATCGGACGCTGAAATTCAAGGATCCCGCGATCCAGGACGAACCTTCGTTGAACTCTCGATTACTGTACGGCGACCGGTTTTTCGACCAATTGATCGCGCTCACGACGGCTTACGAAACCACGTCGGGCACGATCCCGCAACAGGAATTCACGTATCTCGAGGTCGAACCCGGACAGGGAATCTATACTTGGAACGATTACAACGGCAACGGCATCCAGGAATTGCAGGAATTCGAGATTGCGCCTTTTCCCGATCAGGCGAAATATGTGCGCGTTTTCCTGCCGAACCAAGTCTTCATAAAAACCCACCAGAACAAGTTTTCGGCCTCCGTGACGCTGAATCCCGCCCAATGGCAAAACGCGACGGGTTTCAGGAAAGTGCTGTCATATTTTTACAATCAGACGTCGTTTTTAAGTGAGCGAAAGATCGTCCGAAACGGCGATAATTTCGACTTCAATCCGTTCAGCGCCTCGAACGACAATTTCCTCGGACTTAATTCGAATTTCAGGAACAGCTTGTTCTACAACCGAGGAAAACAAAGACATTCGGTCACGTATTCGTATTTGTCGAGCCACGCGAAAAGTTTGCTCAACGTCGGATCTCAGGAAAATACGAACCGGTCGCACCAATTGCAATACGCGCATCTGGTCCAAAAAACGTGGTTGTTCAGCTTGAACGAGCAGACGCTTTTCGCCTCGTCGGAATCCGAGAATTACGAGACTAAAAACTACGAGATAACGGGAAACAAGATCATGCCCAAGGTTTCGTATCTGTTCAACAAGAACGCGAGCTGGGACATTTTTTACGAATACCAGAACAAGGAAAACCAGATCAACAATATGGAAACCTTGAGCCAGAATCGCTTCGGGACGTCGTTCAATTACGCGAGCGAAAAGAAATTTACCATGAACGGCGAATTCTCGTTGTACCAAAACAAGTTCGAAGGCGACGAACTCTCGCCTGTCGCCTACACGATGCTCGAAGGTTTGCAATCGGGCCAAAACCTCACGTGGCGATTGCTGCTCCAAAAGAACCTCACGCAATACCTCGACGTGAACGTCAACTACCAAGGCCGAAAAAGCGAAACCAGCAAAGCGATCCACACGGGAAGCGTGCAACTACGCGCGTTTTTTTAACAGAACAAACTTCCCAGACAAACGGCAATCGATTATATTTGAAGTTCTTAAAAAAAACCAGACATGACAATCCGATTTATAAGCACTGCGCTTCTCGCCTCGTTGGCGTTCGTCTCGTGCAAAAAAGACCTTGAACCGCAGGAAAGTTCGGTGCCATTGAGCGCATCGGTAACACCTACTGCCGCGGCAGCTCCGGCTCAGCAGGCAACGCCACAACCGCAGGCCGCAGCTGTTACCCAACAAGTCGCGACCGGCGGTGTTAACCCGGCTCACGGGCAACCCGGACATCGATGCGATATTGCCGTCGGCGCGCCGTTGACGCAGGCCGCTACAACCACGCAACAAGTTACTCCGCAACAGCCACAGCAACCACAACAAATACAGACTCAAATGCAGGTTCCGTCGCAAAAAGTCGCCAAAGGCATGAATCCTGCCCACGGACAACCCGGCCACCGTTGCGATATCGCGGTCGGAGCGCCGCTGAACCAACCTGCGAAACCGGCGGCTTCGAGCGTCGTCATGAATTCCGACGGTTCGAAGTCCAATGACAATGTCACGATTACTCCCGCACAAATCAGTTCCGATGGAAAACTCGTTCCCGGAAGCGGCGGAAACAATGTAAAAGTCACGACCTCGAACACGCCTGCAAGTACGGCCCCGGCAATTTTGCAAGCGCCCGGCGAAGCGACCAAAGCAGGTATGAATCCGGCTCACGGCCAGCCCGGCCACCGATGCGATATCGCAGTTGGAGCGGCATTACCGAAATAAACGATTTAAAACATTTGCAATAAAAAGCCTGCTCAAGTCGAGCGGGCTTTTTTAATGTTGATTTTTAGGTAAGTTCTTCGGAAATAAACCGGCGAAAACCGTGAACCAACCGAAAATCCACATTCAAAATCTAAAACACAACATTCAAAATTCCACGCAAGGTTAAATAAAACAAAAACGCGAACCTTTGTCTTTTCATCGGCTGTAACTTTAGATTGAAATTTTAAATAATCAGACCATGAAAAAGTTCATTTTATGTTTGGCGTTGCTGATTTCGGCGGGAATGTTCGCCCAGGAAACGAAAGTCGAAAAAGCCGCACAGGACACGAAACAAGGCGTCAAGAAAGCTGCCGATAAAACCGAAGCCGGCGTCAAAAAAGCCGCAAACGCAACTGAAAAAGGCGTAAAGAAAGGTGCTGAAGCCACAGCGACCGGAGTCAAAAAAGGCGCTGCCGCAACCAAAAAAGGCGTCAAAAAAGGAGCCGAGGCCACGGAACGCGGCGTCAAAAAAGGTGCAGAAGGTGCTGCAAAAGGCGTGAGCAAGGCCGCCGACGCCACAAAAAAAGCAGCCGATAAGACTGCTGAAAAAGTTCAGGAAAACTAAATCCGAACCAAAATATAGGAGCCGCAATTCGAGTGATTCGAATTGCGGCTTTTTCTATTTCAAAGGTGTGCCGTCCTTGATTTCTTCAGACCCGATCTTGACCACTTCCCCATTCTCGGGCAATTCCCCGAAAACTTCGATCCTATCTTCAAATTCGCGCCCTTTCTGGACGTGGACGCGTTTGGTCTTTCCGTTTTCGACGAGCAACACGAATACGCCTTCGCTTGACGTTACGACCGCGGTTTTGGGAACGACGACCGTACTGTCGGGCGCATTCAACGGCAAAATCACTTCGGCGATCATTCCGGGTTTTAATCTCTTTGTTGAATTTGTCACATCCATTTCGACGCGTTCCGAACGCAATCTCGCATCCAAGGCGCCTGACATACGAGCGATCTTCGCATCGAATTTTTGTCCGGGCATCGACTTTACGTTGAACGACAACGCGTCGCCTTGTTTGAGATAACCCGAGAATTGCTCCGGCACGAAAACCGACAGACGCAGCTTATCCTGTTGTTGGATCGTAAGCAACGGCAACGCCGAGCCGGAACCAGTCGGCCCGACGTACGCGCCCAAATTCACGTTTCTGGCGGCCACCACGCCATCGAACGGCGCGCGGATCTGCAAATAATCGCGAACGTTCGCCACTTCTCCATACGACGCCTTCGCTGCCTGGAATTGTGCGAAATCAGCATTTTTACGCGCTTCGGCGAGTTCGAGTTCGTTTTTGGAAATCGTCCCTTCGACCTTACTGGTTTCGAGTAACCGTTTGTAGGTCCCGTTGCTTGCGATGTAATTCGATTCGAGCGATTTATAGCGCGATTGTGCGGCCGACAATTGCGAACTCATCTCAGGCGCTTCCAACACGATCAATAATTGGCCCTGTTTGACTTCAGATCCGATGTCGACTTTCAAATCCTTTACGAATCCCGACACTTTCGCGTACAGATCGACTTGCTTCAAACCTGTAAGTTCAGCAGGAACGCGCATTTCGGTCGACAATTTTTCTTTGGTCAACGCGACGGTTTCCAGTTCCGGAGCGGCTTCGACGACCGGTTTTTTCTCTTCTTCTTTCGATCCGCAACCAAATGCAAGGACTGAAAATAAGGCGACGGCTATGATTCTATTATTCATGTTCGGATGTTTTGGGTGCTTCAAAAAATTTACTTTGTTCGTCTTCAGGATCGAGCGATACCGATTGTGTCGTGGCGTTGCCCTGAACCCAAGCGAATATCATCGGGAGAATTACCAATACGGCGAATGTCGAGAACAATAATCCCCCGATTACGGCGCGTCCGAGCGGGGAAACCTGATCGCCTCCTTCGCCGTGTCCGATCGCCATGGGCAACATTCCCGCGATCATCGCAATACTCGTCATGATGATCGGCCTTAAGCGCAAGCCGGCGGCTTCACGTGCCGATTCTATCGCGTTGCCGTTTTCACGTCTCAGCTGTTCGGCGTTCGTGACCAAAAGTACGGCGTTCGCGATGGAAACCCCAACCGACATGATGATTCCCATGTACGATTGCAAATTCAACGTCGATCCCGTCAAAAGCAACATGAGCAACGAGCCGAGAACAACGGCCGGAACCGTCGTCAAGACCACGAACGATACTTTGAACGATTGGAAATTCGCGGCCAGCATCAGGAAAATCACCATGATCGCGACCAAAAGCCCTGATTGCAGACTGCTCATCGTTTCTTCGAGAACCGTTCCCATTCCATATTGTTCGACGAAAAGGCCACGCGGCAATTCACCAAGCGATTCAATGTCTTTTCTCACATCTTCCACGGCCGTTCCCAGATCGCGACCGTTGATGTTTGCGGTGACCGAAACGTAAGGCGTGGCGCCCATGTTGTCGTTTTCACCGTGCGTGATCGTTGGGGAAATCGTCGCGACGTCGCCCAAAACGGGACGCAGTTGGTTGCGCAACAACGGAATTTCCTTAATGTCGTTTTCAGTGCGCATCTGGTCGAGCGGCACCTGGACCTGAACCGAATAGGAAAGCCCCGATTTCTCGTCGATCCAGTTGTTCTTTTCAGTATATCGGGACGATGACGTCGAAGCGACGAGAGAACGCGAAACATCACTCATGTCGACGCCCAATTGCGCGGCACGAACGCGGTCGATGTCTACATTCAGCGCCGGATATTTCACGGGTTGTGCAATCTGGACGTCGCGCAAATAATCGGTTTTTTGCAATTTCTCGACGAGAATGTTCGCGTATTTCTCGTTGAGCGCCTTGACTTTGCCCGAAACCCTGATTTCAATCGGGGTCGTTGCGCCTTGGCTCAGGACTTTGTCGGTAAGTTCGATGGGTTCGAACGACAATTTGGTCGATGGCAGCACCTTCGCGAGATTATGTCGCAGCTTATCCTTGAATTCTTCCATGTCGAGCTCGTTGTCCTTGAACGCGACCTGGAAAACGGCTTCGTGCGGGCCAGACGTGAACAAATAAATCGGGTTGATAGAAAACAAGGCCGGATGTTGCCCGACATAGGCCGAGGTGATCGAAACGTGTTCGGCACCAACTATATTTTTAATTTCACTAAGAACGACCTTGGCCTGTTCTTCAGTGCGTTCGACGCGGGTTCCCACGGGAGCTCGCATCCTAAGCTGGAACTGGCTCGAGTTTACTTTCGGGAAAACGTCCTGCCCGATGAAGTTCAGCGCGAGATACGCGATTGCCGTTATCACGACGAGATATGCGATCGAAACGAATTTTCGCGCCGGAAACAACCTGTTGATGAGCTTCATGAATCGGCCGCGGAACTTTTCGAACCCGCTGACTTTGCCGTCGTGGTTGTAATCGTCGGCATCTGATGTATGCTTCTTCGCATGCGGTTTCATTAACCAGTTCGCCATTACGGGAACGAATGTCTGCGAAAGCAAAAACGAAATTACCATCGAAAACCCGATTGCGAGCGCCAACGGAAGGAACAACGCGCCCGGAATGCCGATCATCGTGAACGCCGGAGCGAAAACCGCGAGAATACACAACAAGATCAGTAATTTCGGTAACGCGATTTCCTTACAAGCGTCCCAAATGGCGAGCGCTTTGGGTTTGCCCATGTCGAAATGCTGGTGGATATTTTCAATCGTCACGGTACTTTCGTCGACGAGGATTCCAATCGCGAGCGCCAGACCGGAAAGCGTCATCAGGTTGATCGTAAATCCGAATAACTTGAGGAACAAAACGCCTGAAATGATCGAAATCGGGATCGTCAGGATCACAATCAAAGCCGCACGCCTGTCGCCCAAGAACAGCAACACCATCAAACCCGTGAGGATCGCGCCGATCACGCCTTCAGTGATCAAACTTTTCACCGAATTGATCACGTAAACCGATTGGTCGAATTCATACGAAAGTTTTACGTCTTCAGGCAACGTACTTTGGATTCTGGGCAAAGCGGCCTTCAAATTCTTGACGACTTCCCAGGTCGAAGCGTCGGCACCTTTGGCGATATTCATGTAAACGGAACGCTTGCCGTTGATGAGCGCGTAACCGGCTACGATGTCGGCGCCATCCTTGACTTTCGCGACGTCGCCCAAATATAAATTCTGGACGTTATTCTTGAACAACGGAATTTTCTCGAAATCTTTGATGTCGCGGATCGTGTAGTTCGTCGGCATCAAGTAATTCTTATCGCCCACGCGCACGTTTCCTGGAGGCGCGGTTTGGTTGTTGAGCCTGATCGCTTCGACGATTTGGTCGGGCGTGAGGTTGTGGGAACGCAATAGATCAGGATCGACGTTGACTTCGATGGTTCTCGGGCTACCGCCATTCGGAGCCGGAGAAAGCAATCCCGGGATTTGCGTGAACGAAGCGCGCACGTAAATGTTCGCCATATCCTGCAACTCGTTGTTCGATCGCGTGGGGCTGCTCAACACCAACTGCCCGACCGGAAGTGACGAAGCATCGAATCGGATCACGAACGGCGGCTGGGAACCCGGCGGGAAAATCGCCTGTATACGATTCGACAAGGCCGAAAGTTCGGACGCGGCCTGCGCCATGTTTGTTCCCGGGTAATACGTGAGTTTCATGAGCATCAAACCTTGTATGTTCTTGGTCTCGATAGCCTTGATACCGTTGGCGAACAATAAGATGTTGATGTAATTTTTGGCGTAATACGCTTCCATCTGGTCGGGCGTATAGCCGCCGAACGGGTGCGCGATATAGATTACGGGCAAATCCATCTTTGGCAAAATGTCGACCTTGATATCACGGACGGCGCCGATCCCGAAGAAGAAAAGCCCGGCAACGAGAACGATGATCGAAATGGGTTTTCGGAGTGCGAAACGAATTAAATTCATGGCTTAGAATTCTTTTAGGAATAGATTGAAATCGCCCGTAGACGCGGCTTTTAGCAACAGCGATTGCCATACGTTCGTGTAGATCACGTCGCGGTCGGTTTCAGCCCGGTTCAACGTGTAAAGTGCTTGGGTGACGTCGGTCAAATTGGTCAGGCCGTTGCGATATAATGTCGTGCGTTGCAGGTAGGCTTGTTGGGCGGCCGCGACTTGCTTGGGCGCTTCGTTGTAGTTGTCCATAGCGAAACGGATCTTGGCGTCGGCGGCATCGTTTTGCGTTTTGAGCTGCTCATCGACCACATCGAATTCCTGTTTCAGACCTTCCGAAACGAATTTCTGGGAGGAAACCTGTTTGCTTGCGCGGAGAATATTCGTCAAATTCCACGTTACGCCTACTCCGACGAGGTAATTTTGTCGGTCGGGCGAAATTCCGTCGGCGTAATTGTGCGAAAACGAGGTTTGGTCGGTCGCATAATCGGGCTCAAAACCCGAAGCACGCGTCTGAAAAACCCCGAAAAGGCTGAACGACGGGAAATAATTCTTGCGCAACAATTTAACTTGTTGGTCGCTGAATGCCACGCGGCTTTTATAGTATTTGAGGATCGGGTTTACGGTGTCCGACGGTTTTTCCATCGTGAGAACGTTCACGGGAATTCGTGCGACGAGTGACGTATCGAGCGTAAACTCGGCCACATCGACGCCCATCAAAAACGCCAACCGATTGTTTTGTTCCTTGACCAGATCCTTGACGCGGTTGAGTTCGATCTTGGCACGTGAAACCTCGGCGCTCGCCTGTGTCGAATCGACTCCCGGAAGCAACCCATTTTTCACTCGCACCGCCGACGTATTCAGGAAAACCTTGGCGCGGCTGAGATTTTTTTCTTGCGAACGCTGCAATCGCTGGCTCGCCAACAAATTGAGATAAGCGGCCGAAACGCGAATCTTGTGTTGGAAAATTTCCTGGTCGAGATCGGCTTTGTTGCGCTGTGCATCGGCTTTTGCGAGATTGATCCGCTCGCGGTAACGCCCGAACGTAAAGAATTCCCAGTTGACATTCGCGAGGTAAAGCGCCCCGAAAGCCGCGTTCCAGTTTTGCTCGGGCAACGGTAACCCCGACGATGCGACGCCGTAACCTCCGAATCCGTAGGCCGGACCGTTTTGTCCGTTCACGGTTCCGTAGGATTGTTGGCCTGAAAGCACCAAATTGGGTAAATAATCGCGTCGGGTTTGCTTGACGGTTTCCTGGGAAGCCTTGACGTAGCTGTCCTTGGCCTTGACCGTTCCGTAGTTTTTGACTCCCGCGGCCACGGCATCGGGCAAACTCAAGACTTGAGCGTGCGAAAAAACCGAAAATAGCAGCAGCAGAAAAAGTGGAATTTTAAATTTCGGCATAAATTGAGTTTGTAGAGGTGGCACAAAATTAAATCGGATTTCTCTAAACGATATGCTAAACAGTTGTTTAAATGACCAATTGCATTCGTCATTTGAAAACCACTTTAAGGTGAAAAATTGCGTTCTTTGTAGCTTTGTTCAACATTCGTTGATCGTTGTTCGACTTTCGTTATTCAAGTACTAGGAAAGGAATGTTGAACAATGAATAACGAACAATGAACTTCGAAGTTAGAAATGGATAAGAGGATCAACTCGATATTGGACAACAAGTGGTGGCAGGAACTCGCGATTTTCGGGTTCATGCTCACGATCCATCTGCTCAAGAACGATTGGATCGAATATGCGTCGGGCGAATCGGTTGCGGCCGCGCTCTCGTATTTCGTGATGTTGTACGCGCATGCCCAGATCAACCGTTTCTTCGTATTGCCGATATTCTTGAAGCAGCAAAAACCGTTGCTGTACATTGGTTTTAGTCTGATTCTGATACTGCTTTTCACGTTTGTGATTTATGAAGTCGCCGAGAATTTCCTTCCAAAGCTCGACAATTATCCGTGTTACAGGCGCGGAACCGTATACCAAATGGCGTCGCTTACCGGAACCTTGATCTTGTATTTGGGCCCGACGGTAATGCTCAAATTATACCGCGAGCAAAAACGCCAACAGGACGCGTCGATGTTGTTCAACCAAATGCAATTGAAGGCGCTCAGGAGCCAACTCAACCCGCACTTTTTGTTCAATACGTTCAATACTTTATATGGAATCAGCCTTCAATATCCGGAACGCACGAGCGATTTGATCATGAAAATGTCGCAATTACTTCGGTACCAGATCGAAAGCGACCAACGCCAATATGTGACGCTCGAAGAAGAAATCGAATTCATCACGAGTTACATCGAATTGGAACGCGAACGTCTCGGATATCGCTGCGACATCAAGTTCGAATACAACACCGACAACGAGAACGGCTACAAGATTTCCCCGATGTTGCTCATAAACTTCATCGAAAACGCGTTCAAACACGGAACGGGAACGGTTGAAAGCTGTTTCGTGCATTTGTCGATTTCAATCACCGACGGCTTGATGGATTTCACGCTCGAGAATTCGATTCCTGAAAAGAAGAACAAGGTCGTCTCGACCAAAATCGGGCTTAAGAATACGACCGAACGATTGCAATTGCTTTACGGCGACCAACACGAACTCTCGTGTGCCGACAACGATGGCAAGTTCGAAGTCAGGCTCAAACTCCAACTCAAGAAAATCGCTTCATGCCAGCCGTGCGCCGTTGTTTGATCGTCGATGACGAGCCCGCGGCGCATTACGTACTCGAAAAATACATCGCCGACCACGACAAGCTCGAACTCGCGCACCAATGTTACAACGGCTATGAGGCGGCCGAATATTTGCGCGAAAATTCGGTTGATTTGATGTTTCTCGATATCGACATGCCTGAAATCACGGGTTTGGAATTGCTCAAACAACTCGACAATCCGCCGAAGACGATCCTGACCACGGCCTATTCCGAATTTGCGCTTGAAAGTTATTATTACGGCGTGATCGATTATTTGCTCAAGCCGATTTTCCATCCGAGGTTCGAACGCGCAATTGCGAGATTTTTCGAGATGTTCCCGAAGCCGATCATTGGCAGCAACCGTACGCATATCTCGGTAAAAGTCGACAGCAGTTTCATCGACATCGCGCTCGACGACTTGCTGTACGCACAGAGTTTCGGCAATTACGTGAAGATTTTTACGCCTCAAAAAACGTGGCTCGCCTCGATGACAACGAATGAACTCGAAGGCAGTTTGCCGTCGGACAAATTCATGCGCGTGCACAAATCCTACATCATTTCAACCCAAAACATCGAATCGCACGACCGCGAAACGGTTACGGTGAACGGTGAGAAAATCCCGGTTGGAATCACGTATCGTCGGGAATTGAGTGAAAGATTGCGTTGATTCGAAAACTCGAGAAACAATGAAATGACAACGTATTTCGAGGAAATTCCCAACTGCAATCTTATCCGAATTGAAAAAAGCTTGTCATCTCAACCCAAACCTTCAAATCAACGCATCAACTATTTACCGACAGTTCTCCAAACACAACACATTAAACACTTTCACCTCGTCCTTCACGCGCTCGAATTTCTTATCGTGGACGAAAATCATCACTTCAAGCGTTCCTTTCCCCACGGTTCCATTTAAGATGTGGCCGCCGTAAGCCGCGAACGTCTTGTCAGTAACCACGCCGTGCGCGTGAATCGAGACTTTGCCTTTTTGCCAAGCGATCGTACCTTGCATGGCCGCGAGTTCGACGTCTTTGAACTCTTTGGGTTCATATTCTTTGGTGTCGAAATTAAAGTAGCCGAATTTCATGTTCACGAATCCCATTCCCGTGAAATTCGCCGACGGTATGTTTTCAGACATCGCAAATTCCTCCAGTTTCTTCAAAATATCATCGCCTTGTTCCAGCACCATGAGATAGCCTTCAGGAACTTTCACGTATTGCTTTTTGGTTTGGGCCGAAGCCGAAAATAACCCCATGATCAAGAATATTGAGTAAATGGTCTTCATAAATCATCTTTTACGACAAGTTACCGATTAAAGTTCCTTCGCGCTGTTAACCAAAAGCCAATTGCCGCAGACTTTGCAAAATCGCGCGCAAATGGTATAAGAGAAGTTCAATTTGCCGATGTTAACTTTATCCGAACCTAAAATAACAACTATGAAAATCAAGATCCTAACCTTCGCCCTGGCCGTACTCACGCTACAATCGTGCAAAGAACCGAGCGAAAATACCGACGCGTCACAAGCTTCGGCTGAAGAAACCACCGATGTGAAAGCACAGATCCAAGAGCTCGAAAACGCCTACGCCGATGCGGTAAACGCCAACAACCCGGCCGAAATCATGAAATATTACGCGAACGACGCCGTGAGTTACAACGCCGACGGTCCGCCATTGGAAGGTAAAAACGCGATTAGAAGCGACATCAGGAAATCCTCGACGCCGTTCCCGAAAACCGCCAAAATCCATTTTACGGTGCAGGAAGTCTTGCCGTCGTCAGATTTGGATCAGGTTGTCGAATTGGGCCGATATGAGATCAAGGACGAAGCCGGGATCGCATTCGGAAGCGGGAATTACTTCTCTCTTTTCCAAAAACGCGACGGGAAATATGTCTGCATCCGCGACATGCAAACGCCCGATTCGCCGAACCGCAAACCGTAACTGTTAATATTATTGTTCACAACCTACACGAACGTCTGATTTTCAGGCGTTTTTTGTTGTCGTAAATTAGCCGAAACAAAAACGAAAGGTTATGAAGTTTAGAACTTTACTTTTGTCTGCGCCGGCAATGATGTTGCTCGCGTGCGAAAAACCAATTGAACGCTCTGAACTCGGCGAAAGTGAAATCAGCGAGATAAAGACTGAAATCCAGGAAATCGAAGACCGATACGCTATCGCCGTAAACTCCAAAAACGTCGATTCGATCATGACGTATTACGCCGACGACGCCATAAGTTATGACAGCAACGCCAAGCCTTTGCACGGAAAAGAGGAAATTCGCGAAAGCATGGAAGATTTGGCGAAGGGTTTTCCGAAACGCGCCGGAATCAAATATACGATCACCGAAATCATACCTTCAAGCGACGGACAACAAGTAATTGAGATCGGACATTATAAGATTTCGGATCCGAAAGGAATCAATTACGGAACCGGAAATTTCTTCTCCATTTTCCATAAGCGCAACGGAAAATACGTGTGCATTCGAGATATGCAGACGCCTGATGACAACAAGTGATTTGAGCGTTGAAGTGCTAAAGTGTTGAATTGCTTAAGTTTACAGATTTTCTGGGATTGCGAATTCTTCATTGTTTCCCCAACCACAATATCGTGTTCAGGATCACGGCGTTTTGGTTCGCATTTCCGAAAGTTTTTGACAACGTAGCGTTCGTTCCGCCTTCATAAACCATATCGTTATGGCCCATATTACAGTAGGCCATCTTGAACTTTTTGTTGGTCCAAAAAACCGGATAGTAACCTTCGTTCCATATCTCATGCGGTTTCGGGCCGGTTCCGAGCGGAAAACTCTTAGGGTCGATCGAAAGCAGGATCTCGATATCGGGGTTCAGGCGCAGATCTTTTTCCCATCGATACCATTCGTTAGGCTGGGAATTGAAGATCGACGCGACGCCTTTCATTGTGGGATGCGATTTGCTTTCGACTTTCAATACGGCCGACGTCGGGCGCCAAGTGTTGCTCACGTATTGTCCGCAGCCCAAAAAATCATTGTTGTACCAGAGCCAGTCGTTCAGGATTGCCGAACCGTCGAGCGCAAACGCCGAGAAATGGAATCCCAGGAAACCGCCTCCGTTGTTCATGTAATTCTCAAACGCCAATCGTTGTTCAGGCAACTCGGGACGCGTATCGAGAAATAGGACGACCTTGTAGTTTTTGAGGTTCTCGGTGTTGAGCTTGCTCCAATCGGAAGTCGCTTCGTACGAAAAGTTCGATGCTCTCGCCACGGCCGGAAACCAAATGTTCGCTTCGTCGACAAAACTCACATGAGCCGCGTCATTCTTGGCCGTATAAAACGCGAGCACCTTAAAAAGCGGCTGTTGGGCGACCGAAATGATTGGAAAAACCAGAAAGAAAACGAATTTTTTCATGAGGCAGGATTTACCTAAAGATACAAAACCGATTCGGTTATGCCGGATCAAAGATCATTTTCGTCGGGCGTTTCAATCCTGTTTTGTTTTAGGATCAGGTTTTCGAGCGTTTTTATTTCGGTTCCGCGTCGGCGTAGAAAGCCGGTATTTTTGGTCACGAATCGATCAAAGACACCATCGCTGATCTTCGATGTGAACAAGAAATTCACCGTGTCTTTTGAAAGTGTCACGAACGTGATAAAAAAACCTTCTTCCGACCACCAACCGGTAAAAAAAGTGGTTGCGATCGCTTTCAATTTCTCGATGCTGCCGCAGCTTCTGCACAGTATTTTCTCTTTTCGGACGTGATTGCACGAGATCAGATACGAATAAATGTAATTGATCTCGAAACCAAATAATTTGTCTTTCGCACTGTCGCATCTCGGGCAACGCAGATTTCGGATTCTATTGATCAGCGATGAACGTTCAGCGCCTTCGAATTTGTTCGATTCGGTATCGACCCATTTAACCAAACCCGAATCGAGGCCACGACTTTCAATTTCTTGCTTGAGCACCAAAACCGCTTCCTTTCGAAGGTTTTTCGATTTGTGCCTCGCGAAATCGACGAGTTCCCCGTTCGACAGGTTTTGATAGGTTTTTTTGAAATCCGATGAATCGTACATGTGACAAACGTACGAAAAAGTGTTTTGCGTAACGTAGATTGCCGCATCGCTTCGGTGCAAAAAAAAAGCCTCTTCCGTTTCCAGAAGAGGCTTTCAAATAAAACTAACAAAATTTATCTCTTGATCACACGAAGCGTTTTCACGAATTCTCCTTGCGTCACGATGACGTTGTAAACACCTGAAGGGAAACGTACCCCGAATTGTTGTACCTCGATCGCATCGACCGCGAAGTCGCTGTTCTCAAGAAGTTTTCCAACCATGTCGTACACTTTCACGTTGATGCGTTCATCGCTTGGCGTGTCCATGTCGAGCGCGAAACCTTCGGCGTATGGATTCGGATAAGCAACCGCACGGAATGCGATGCTTGGCCCTGTTTCCTCTTCGAACATTCCACGAGTCGCTCCCGGAGCCGTAAGCAATTCAGCTTCCCCGAAAGGAGACCAGACACCCGATGTCATCACGGCAACGCGAGCTGCGTATTGCGCGCCCGGAATATATCCCGGAACATTGCTGAAACTGAAGTAATGCGACGTACGGTCCACGATTATCGTCGTGAACGGCGCAACTGCGAGAGTCAGCTCGAAACGATACGATGTCGCACGATTCATACTTACGGTATTGAACAACATCGTCGGTGTAGTAGCTGTTCCCGGATTCACGATAGACGGAACGGCCGGCGTCGAAACCGTACACGGCGCTCCGTAGCCTGAATAAGTCGTGCTGCTTCCCGTTTTGACCGCCACTTCAATCGTGTACGTCGTACCGTAAACATAGGTGCTCAACATAGTTAACGAGAACCAATGCGTGACGCGGTCAAGCGTTTGTATCTGGTTTGGCGCTGACGCATCGGTAACATTGGTGATGCGGAAACGATATCCTGTAACGCCTTGCAAACTTGTCGTCGCGATAAGCGTCGCGATGCTCGGCAACGTAATGCCACACTGGGACGGCGTTACTGAAGCTGCTCCACCCGCGTCCAAAATGGCCGGCGTTGAAACCAGACACGATGGCCCGTAATAATTAAGCCAGATTCCGTTGCGACGAAGCATTACTGAAATCGAATACGTCGTAGCATAATCGTAAGTTGTAAGGGCTGTCAACTGGAAGTTCGGTGCTGTGCGATCGATGACCTGAACCGCATTCGTAGTCGTATTTACGACCCTGAAACGATATCCGTCGACAGGTGCTCCGAAACTTACGGCTCCAATCAAAGAATTGATCGTGGCAAGCGTGGTTCCGCATTGCGAAGCCAATACCTGAGAGAACAATTGGCTTCCTTCGTCGATCGTTCCGTCGCAGTCGTCATCGACTCCGTTGAACGCAACTTCGGTCGCACCCGGATTCACGGCTGCAACGGCATCGTTACAATCGCCTCCTACAGCGGCATAAAGCGCCGGTTCGGTACATGCCTGGATTGTCGGCAATGAGGAATCTCCATAGTTGTCATTATCGGCATCGACATACCAAGTCGTCGCCTGATTCACCGTCACGGTAGTCGTCGCGGTTCTCACACATGACGAAGCGTTTGTAGCGGTAACCGTATAAACCGTTGTGTTCGCTGGTTTTGCGTAAACCGTATTCGCAGCCGTTCCCGTGTAAGGAACCGTACCTGCCGCGTCGGTAAACAAACCGGCGGTCGGCGACCATGTCAATGTCGGTAAAGTGCTGCACACGAATGAACGCGTCCTGGCCGTTTGTTGATTCGCACATGTCGCTATCTGCGTGTAGAATCTAACAGTCGCCGCGCCCGTCGTGTAATACGTCAATGGCGATGGTCCTGCAGCCAAAACTGTAGTTCCTGCTTGATTGCTTATCGTAACCAAATCACCGGCTCCGGTCGACGTAAATACGTATCGGCTATTTGCTGCCAGGCTTATAACCGAGTATTCGGCAGCCCAAGCATTTGCGGAAACCGTAGTTACCGAAGTACCGTCGCAAGCCGTAGCCGTTGTGGTTCCACTCGGGAATTGTCCGTTCGTCGCAAGCAAACAACCACCTGATACCGTCGGGTTCGTGTATAAACTCAATACGACAGGAGCGTCGGTAGAACAAATCGCAGCCGATGGAACTGAAATAGCTTCAGGCAACGGGTTCACCGTCAATGTAAACGTAGCCGTACTCGCGCATGACGAAGTTGAATTCGTAGCGGTCAATGTGTACGAACCGCTCGCCGAAGCTGAAAACGTAAATCCTGTAGCCGCCGTTCCCGTAACTCCTGTTGAAGGCGTCCAAGTGTAGCTGTCGTAATTCGCAACATCTGAAGTAAGTGTCACCAATGCCGTCGACGAACCACTACAGATCGTAGCCGAAGTCGCGCTCAACGAAAGCGCAGGCGGTGTGTTTACCGTTGCCACGACCGCAGTACGAGCCGATGAACAAGCCACCGAACCACCGAACGTCATGTTGAAACGATTGGTTGACAAGATTCCCGTCGGCAATGCACCTCCAACCGTAGTCGAATAGTTATACAAAACGGTATTTCCGGTAGTAGCGGTATAAACCGTTCTTGCGTTGTTGATATTGTCAATACCTGAATGTTGGATTTCGACAATTACACTCGAAACGCCGTCCCAATTGTAAGGTGTCGAGAAGTTGATCGTGTTTACACCGACTGCATGCGTATAACTTGCAACCGAGAAAACCTCAGTCAAACCTGCAACAAACGTAGTGTTCGTAAATGTCGTACCTGCAGCCGATCCCATTCTTACCTTGAAGTTCGAATTCGTAGCCGCATCTCCAATCGTATTGATATTGAATGCGACCGATGTAATATTACCCGCGCGAAGTCCCGCTGCGGTCAATTCGGCTGCGCTTACCAATAGTTGTGCGCGATACTCCGGACGTCGGTTACAAAAAGCCGTAAGTTCGTCGGTTGCTCCAGTTTGAGCAGTTCCCGTTCCTACAGTTCCAACTCCGTTCGCAATCGCCTCAGCAGCTACATAATAAGTCGTCGTATTCGATATCGACGGTGTGACGAATGAAGTTCCCGTTGCCAATGGCGCACCACCTGTGTTCGCTGCGTACCAAGCGGCAACGTTACCCGGAGCGACTTGCGCAGCGAGGTTCACTGTCCCGAAACCGCAACGGCTGCCTGGTGTAGTCCCGACTACCGATGGCGTATTTACCGTTACGTTGATAGTATTCGAATCAGCTGACTGACCCGAAGCGCTACATGTCAATCGCAAGAAATACGAGTTCGAAGCCGTCAATAAAGGCGTTGTATACGTAGCGTTCGTAGCTCCTGAAATCGCACCTTGTGCATTGTACCATTGCGTTGAAAGACCAACGACTCCCGCAGGAATTCCCGTGGCTGTCAATGTAACCGTTCCCGACGTACAAAGCGATGTCGCCGATGCCGTTGCAGTGGTTACGACTGGAGTTCCCGAACAAATAGGCGCGGCCAAAACCGTAAACGTGTAGTCTTCAGTTTCGCGACGACCAGTTGTATTGATACATGGATTCGAAGGACTCGCGATTTGGAAATCGACCACGACACGCATTCTCGTCGGACCCGTAAGTGCGTCGAAAGGCACCGTGAAGTTTCCTGAGAAAGTCGATCCGAAAGCAGCCGTCACATAAACACGCTCAGTCGTTTCAAAAGATCCGTTGTGATTCCAGTCGACCCAAACAGCGCCGCCGACTCCTGTTCCAACTCCGCCGAGGACAGTGTTGAATCCGATCGGCAAACCTTGCTGCTGCGTCACGTTGAAGTTCGTGAAGTTGCCATAGTTGCCCGACGAAATTCCGCCCGAAGGGTTATTGATATTTGTCGTTCCGCCGGTAGTCGTAAACGTTGAAATGAACGTGTTCACGTTTGTTCCCGATGGAATACAGTAATTGGTGATCGACAATTGTGCGCTGTTCGATTGTGTCGGACAACCCGCTGAGACGATTCTCGCACGATAATAATTCGCCGATCCGTCAACCACGGTTCCGGACGCAGTCACCGACAAGGTAGCCGATGTCGCACCCGAATACGTGACACCTGACGGACTTCCATTGATTACCGGAGAATAAGTTCCACCGGCTGACGTCGCGTATTCCCATTGATATGTAGGAGAAGCGGCATCGGTAGCAACGGTAAACGTCGCCGTCTGTCCTGACAACAAACTTGTCGCCACAGGCTGGTTCGTAATGTTCGGAGTCGTCAAACTCAATTGAGCCGACTGAGACGTCGCGTTGGCGCAAGATGCGAAACCTAAGGCGATCACTCTATAATAATATGTTCCCGATGCAGGAGTCGCAGCCGTAGTCGTAACATTCAGTTGCGCTGTAGTCGCTCCCGAATATGTAGCTCCAACCGGAACACCATTCGTCACATCGGCAAAAGAAGCATTGTTCGTGGAATATTGCCACTGATAGCTTGCAGCATTCGTGGCGCTAGCCTGGAATTGAGTGGATCCGCCTGAGAAGCAAACGCTTTGAGGCGCCGGATCATTCGAAACCACAGGAGGCGAATACACCAAAAGTTGTGCGCCGTTCGATAGCACCGGATTTCCGAATCCTACCACGCGAACCCTGAATTGCCAGCCTGAATTTGCGAGCGTCACGCCGCTAACGGTCAATTGGGCGCTGTCAGATCCGCTGAATACTACATTATCCGACGGACCGTCGGTAATTGGAAGCCACGTCGAAGTCTTGAAAACTTCCCATTCGTATGTATCGACTGTCCCCGAAGCTACAACCGTAAAAGTTGCGATTCCATTTCCTGTCGTACAAAGTGAGAATGCCTCAGGTTGCTCCTCGATCCCGGTATCACCAACCAACAAGTCGGCTCCGGCAGTTTCGATGTCGGCACATGGGCTTATTCCGAGAACGATCACACGGTACACGAATTCGTTTAATGTATCGGGCGTATCGATGATCGTAAGTGTCGCCGTAGTCGTACCTGAATAAAGCGCGCCATCGGCAATATCGTCGAAATTGTCGCCTCCGTCTTCAGATACTTGCCACTGGAATCCCGCAGCGTTCGTCGCCGTTACCGAGAACGTAGCATCGTCACCCGTAACAACCGTTTGGCTGGTCGGATTCGTAGATGTTGCCTGCGGATTTACTGTGATAGTTGTAGAAACGCTGGTCGAACATCCGTTGTCGGTAACCGTGTATAGAATTGTCGCGGTTCCGGCAGCAACCGCCGTGACGACACCACTTTCAGAAACGGTCGCGACCAATGGACTTCCAGAACTCCAAGCTCCTCCGGGCGACGCTGTGCTAAGTGCAAGCGAACCGCCAACGCACAATGCCGTGTCTCCACCGATTATCGGTGTAACCGTTGGATTGGCCGTGATGACAAGGTTTCCTGCGCTTGTTGCGGTTCCATTCGGTCCAGTCACGACAAAAGATCCCGCCGTGGATGATCCCGTCAGCGTTACCGTGATTGTCGTACTATTATTTACCGTGAACGGAGTGGCTGCTCCATTAAGCGTAACGCCTGTCACACCTGAGAGCTCGGTCCCGGAAAGTGTGACGACCGTACCGGCCAGGTTGTTGGAACAAACTGTCGAAGGCGAAAAACTTGTCACCGTCGGCGGAACGAATTCCAACGAATAATCGTCAAGCCCGAGCGAATACGAGCTAAAACTAGTCGTGTTCACACCGCGTGCGATGATATAGAAATTTCCTGAATTGTAAGACACAGGGATTTCGGCCGAATACTGATACCAACCGTCAGCTGTGACAGCTGGTGCGGCAGTATTCAAACGTCTCAAAATCATAAGTTGGGTCGCTCCCGTGATGGATGCCGACGTATTCACGAAGAAAGTCACGGCGTCAGCGCTTATGGCATTAGCCGAACGATAAAACCAAACACTTACGCGCGTTTTTGCCGTTGGAGAAGCAGATAGATTATAAACAGGACTTACCAAAAAGGATGTGTTGCCCGTATCACCGTTCCATGCCAAGCCCAAAAATCGAGTACCTGAATGAGGTGATGGAACTTCACTTGCGATGGTTGTCGTTGGTGCCCATCCGGCGCCTTCAGTATTTACAAGGCTCCAACAACTCGGCAAAGTCGCCGCATCGAACCCTTCAATATGTGGCAAAGTCGAAATCGGTACGCAAGTCGTAGCGAAAGCAACCGAACTCCATGTACTGAAGCCGCTGCCGCCACAATTTGATCTCACGTAAAACGTATAATTCGTTGCCGGAGACAATGTCGAAAAAGGCTGAGATACTACGCCAGCAGCTAAATTTCCGCTTGAAACGAGTCCGGTAGCTCCTGATCCGACAGTTCCCGAAGTACGTAACTCGTATTGGTATCCGCCAGTCGGCGCCGTCGCGGGAGCTACCCAAGAAAGATTTGCCGAAGAACTTGTGAGTGCAGAAGCGGCAACATTTCCAGGCGCACCGCATGCAGGAATTTGATACGTAAGTGAAACATCGTCGATTGCTCCATAGGCGTGTGGTGTAGCTGAATCCGCAAAAAAAGTAAAGATCAAGTTGGTTGTGGTTCCCGCCAAACTGTTGGGTAAGGTAACCGACTGTGTTGTGAATGTCGATACTGCCACAGTTGGGTAAGGCCCGAATTGAATCGCTCCGCCAGATGCTGTTCCACCAACAGGCGTAGCGGCCGACGTGGATACCGTAATATAATCGTAAAAGGTTGAAAAGCTATAATCCGCCGTTGCCTGCTTGTACTTAAATGAAAGCTGGATATTTACCGCTCCGGCCGGGACCGAAATAGATCGATACAAATGCACCGCCCTAGCCGCAGTGGCACTACCGACCGTTGTCGAGCTGTTACCGATAAAGGCCGCGCGGGTTCCCGTGTAACCGGCTTGTCCAGTTCCAATTTGCCACAGGCGGTTAAGGTTGTTGGCTTCATTAGCCACCGACCAGTTGTTGGCCGCAAAAGTCGCTCCGGTTTCAAATCCACCGTCTCCGGTCGGACTGATCAAAGTTTGAGCGCCGGCCGAAATTGTCAGCAACATCAAAACCAAAGTTAAATACAATTTGCCTGAAAGGCAATTTAGAAACGGCGGCTTGAGTTTCAAAGAACCCGAAACCACGCATGGGTCTGCGTAATTTTCTTTCATATAAAATTAAAAATTGAATTGTTGTTATGTTTAAATGTAAGAATTTCATCAAGCCTCAACTGTTAATTTTTCGGAATTATCTACTAAATCGTTAAAACACTAACTTTCATCGATTAACTGTTGCAGGATGTTCAAAGATTCGGCCCAATGTAAATAAGGTCCGCATTTTTTCGGTTTGTAAGAAAACCGTCGAATTCTTGACGATATCGCGTCTTTGCTAGCCAATAACGTAATGCTGCTCATTGAGACGTATCCAGTTCAAAAATTCGGTTATCTTTCTAAATTCTACAAATCGTATATTTGGAAAAAGGCATTTTCACGCATGGATCTAAAAATACGCTCGCGACTTTCGCTCATGATGTTCCTCGAATTTTTCATTTGGGGCGGATGGTTCGTCACCCTTGGAACATTTCTCGCAAACAACCTCAGCGCCAGCGGATCGCAAAGTGCCATGGTATTCGCAACCCAATCATGGGGCGCAATCATCGCTCCTTTCGTGATCGGTCTCATCGCCGACCGATATTTCAACGCCGAAAAAATACTGGGCGTACTGCATCTTTTGGGCGCGATTCTAATGTACAAGCTCAGCGTCGCGACCGATTTCGAGAGTTTCTATCCTTACGTCTTCGCGTACATGATCGCATACATGCCGACCTTGGCGCTCGTGAATTCGGTTTCATTCAACCAAATGAAAGATCCCGCTAAGGATTTCTCGACGATCCGCGTTTGGGGAACCATCGGATGGATTGCCGCCGGACTCGCGATCAGCTTCGCATTCCATTGGGATTCGGCCGAAAACATAAAGGCTGGATTTTTACAGAACACATTCTTAATGACTGCGATCGCTTCGGCACTACTCGGGGTTTTCAGTTTCACGTTGCCGGCGACGCCTCCAAGACCAGCGTCGTCCGAGAAAGCGTCGCTCACCGAAATCCTCGGCCTCGACGCATTGAAACTCTTGGGCAACAGGAATTTCCTGATGTTTTTTATCGCCTCGGTGCTCATCTGCATTCCGCTCGCGTTCTATTATCAAAATGCGAATCCGTTTTTTTCGGAAATTGGAATGGAAAATCCGACGGCAAAAATGACGATCGGCCAAGCGTCTGAAGTCGGGTTCATGCTCATGCTGCCGATCTTTTTCAAGCGCTTCGGATTCAAACTGACGCTCATCGCAGGAATGCTCGCCTGGTCGTTGCGATACATTTTATTCGCGTACGGAAACGCGGGCGAACAAACATATATGTTGCTCACGGGAATCGCGCTTCACGGCATTTGCTACGATTTCTTCTTCGTGTCGGGCCAAATATACACGAATTCGAAAGCGGGCGAAAAAAGCAAAAGTGCCGCGCAAGGTTTGATTACGCTCGCGACTTACGGCGTCGGGATGCTCATCGGATTTTGGATCGCCGGAATCATCACCGACCTGAATCGCTATTTTAAAACATCGATTAACGGCATAAAACACAACTGGGAAGCCATCTGGCTTTTCCCGGCCGCGTTCGCGTTCGTGGTCATGATCATTTTCGCACTCTTCTTCAAAAACGAGAAAATAGAATATAAAGCCTGATGAGAAAATTACGAATGGGAATGGTCGGCGGCGGGATCGGCTCTTTTATCGGAGACGTGCACCGAAAAGCGGCGATGTTGGACGGCCAAATCGAATTGGTTTGCGGCGCGTTCAGCAGTTCACACCAAAAATCCAAAGAGAGCGGCAAAGCCTTGTTCTTGCCCGACGACCGATGTTACGCAAGTTTCGAGGAAATGATCTTGTCTGAAAAACAACTTCCC
Organism: Flavobacterium sp.; assembly: GCF_004211145.1. Taxonomy (GTDB): domain Bacteria; phylum Bacteroidota; class Bacteroidia; order Flavobacteriales; family Flavobacteriaceae; genus Flavobacterium. The sequence goes on from NZ_SEBS01000035.1 coordinate 34,641, forward strand.
GACGGAGAGCGCATGGATTTCATCTCGATCACAACACCGAATCACCTGCATTTCGCACCCGCAAAAATGGCGCTCGAAAACGGATTCCACGTCGTCTGCGACAAACCGATGACGCTTGACGAAGATGAAGCCAAAGAACTCATCGCGCTGGTTGAAAAAACCGGATTGCTGTTCGCATTGACGCATACGTACACAGGGTATCCGATGGTGCGACAGGCCAAAGCGATGGTTGCGAACGGTGACATCGGGAATATCCGAAAAGTCCAGGTGCATTATCTTCAAGGTTGGATGGCGACGGCGGTTGAGAATTCCGACAACAAACAGGCCGAATGGCGAACCGACCCATCGAAATCAGGAAAAGGCGGCGCACTCGGCGACATCGGAACCCATGCCGAAAACCTCACCGAGTTCATCACGGGATTGAAAATTTCTGAAATTGCGGCCGATCTTGGTCGCTTCGGGAAAGGTCGACAACTCGACGACGACGGAAACATCCTACTGCGCATGGAAAATGGCGCGAAGGGCACGATGTCATTCTCCCAGATCGCAACCGGAGAGGAAAACGATTTCTCGATCCGCGTCTATGGTGAAAAAGGCAGCCTCGAATGGCATCAGGAAACCCCGAACGAACTCATTACGCGCTGGCTCGACGAACCCAAAAAAATATTTACGGCGAACGGAAACGGTTTGTATCCCGAAGTTTCATCGATTTCGAGAATTCCGTCAGGACATCCCGAAGGTTATTTTGAAGCATTCGCGACGATTTACCGAAGTTTCGCGGAACATCTTTCGGCGATTGACGAAGGCCGAACAATCAAACCCGATTACCCGAGTGTTTACGACGGACTTCGAGGCTTGGAATTCATAAGCGCGGCCGTGGAAAGCGACAGCAAAAATTCGGCGTGGACAAAATTACAACGACATGAAAACGATTAAAGGACCCGCGATTTTTCTCGCGCAATTCATAGGAAACACAACGCCTTACAACTCGCTCGACGGTTTGTGCGAATGGGCCGCCGACTTGGGTTACAAAGGCATACAGATCCCGACGTCGGACAAATGGCTTTTCGACCTCGACAAAGCCGCCGACAGCCAGGACTATTGCGACGAAATCAAGGGAACGATAAACAGCTATGGATTGGAAATCACTGAATTGTCGACGCATTTACAAGGACAGCTCGTCGCGGTGAATCCGGCTTACGATGTCATGTTCGACAATTTCGCTCCCGATTCGGTCAAAAATAACCCGAAAGCGCGCACCGAATGGGCGATCGACGCGGTCAAAAAAGCGGGAACGGCTTCGCGAAAGCTTGGGATTTCGGCTCACGCGACATTTTCAGGCGCGTTATTATGGCATACGCTGTATCCATGGCCGCAACGCCCCGAAGGCTTGGTTGAGGCGGGTTTCGATGAACTCGCAAAACGTTGGCTTCCGATTCTGGATCATTTTGACGAGAACGGCGTCGATGTTTGTTTCGAAATCCATCCGGGCGAGGATTTGCACGACGGCGTCACGTTCGAACGCTTTTTAAAAGCCACGGGCAACCACAAACGCGTGAACATCTTGTACGATCCGAGTCATTTACTGTTGCAGCAACTCGATTACGCGGCGTTCATCGACCATTATCATTCCCGAATAAAAGCGTTCCACGTAAAAGATGCCGAATTCAACCCGACGGGAAAACAAGGCGTTTACGGCGGCTATTCCGACTGGATCGACCGCGCGGGGCGTTTCCGTTCTCCGGGCGACGGCCAGATCGACTTCAAAAAAATCTTCTCGAAATTTACACAATACGATTGCGATCTATGGGCCGTGATGGAATGGGAATGTTGCATCAAAAGCCCCGAACAGGGCGCTCGCGAAGGCGCTTCGTTCATTAAAAATCATATCATCGAGGCGACACAAAAGCAATTCGACGACTTTGCGGGCGGTGAAATCGACCGTGGCAAAATCAACAGGATTTTGGGCTTGGATTGAATCACCTGAAATTTCGGCCTTTGTAAAACACGCCTTCGATTTCAGATTTGTCATCGGCACGCGGAGACGAAGAAGCGAATATTTCCTGATCGTGATTCCTCGCCAAATTCTTGAGCAAGCCTGACATATTGTAGCATTTGTGCACGATAACGTGGACCACGCCTTTCTCGATCTGCAGTTTTCCTTCGACCATGAGCAGTCGCGCCTGTAGGATTTCCTTGCGATATTCCTGGAATACTTTTTCCCAGACCACGAGATTCGCGAATCCGCTTTCATCCTCGATCGTGATGAAAAGCACGCCTTTTGCCGTTCCGGGACGCTGGCGCACGGTGATCAAACCCGAAACCCTAATCAAATCCTTGTCTTTCATGCCCGACATTTTCGCGGTTTGCGTCACGTTCAGGCTGTCAAGCTGCTGGCGCACGAATTTCACGGGGTGCGCTTTCAACGACAAGCCGGTCGTCGCATAATCTTCGACGACGTGGGCGGCATCGGTCAAAAACGGCAATTCCAACTGAGGTTCTGAAACGCTCGCCGACGGCTGACCTTCAAACATCCCGATCGGAACGTCGGATAAAGCCGAAACTTCCCAAAGTGCCTGCC
>NZ_SEBS01000036.1 GCF_004211145.1 Flavobacterium sp.
CAGCATTTCTCCCCACCGACCACAAAAAAAAACTTCGTGACTTCGTGCCTTCGTGCCTTCGTGTCAGCCAGCGCAGCGCAAAAAGCACAAAAAAAACCGCCCGAAGTTCCCAACGAACGATCTGGAAATGCGTTAGTCGAAAGTCAAAAGTCAAAAGTCGAAAGTCGAAAGGGAGTGCGCTCGGTGTAAAAAAAAATCGCCCGACGTTCCCAACGGACGATTTGGAAATGCGTTAGTCGAAAGTCAAAAGTCGAAAGTCGAAAGTCGATAGTCGAACGGAAGTGCGCTCGCGTTAAAAAAAAATCGTCCGAAGTTCCCAACGAACGATTTATATCGCAGCATTTCTCGCCACCGACTAAAAAAAAACTTCGTGCCTTCGTGTCTTCGTGTCTTCGTGTCAGCCAGCGCAGCGCAAAAAGCACAAAAAAAAATCGCCCGAAGTTCCCAACGAACGATTTAAGAATGCGAAAGTCGAAAGTCGAAAGTCGAACGGAAGTGCGCTCGGCGCAAAAAAAATCGCCCGAAATTTCCAACGAACGATCTATATCGCAGCATTTCCCCACCGACCACAAAACAAAACTTCGTGCCTTCGTGTCTTCGTGCCTTCGTGTCAGCCAGCGCAGCGCAAAAGCACAAAAAAAACCGCCCGAAGTTCCCAACGAACGATCTGGAAATGCGTTAGTCGAAAGTCAAAAGTCGAAAGTCGAAAGTCGAACGGAAGTGCGCTCGCGTAAAAAAAAACCGGACGAAATTTCCAACGAACGATCTATATCACAGCATTTCTCCCCACCGACCACAAAAAAAAACTTCGTGACTTCGTGCCTTCGTGCCTTCGTGTCAGCCAGCGCAGCGTTTCGAGATTATGGCAGGTAGTTGAAGTTGATCGAACCTGATGAAGTTTCTCCATCCTCATTGCTCGACGTAAACGTCCCTGAAGTCGCGTACCCATCCGTTCCATAAACGAACGTCGCATTGACCTGAGACGCAACCGTACCGTTAAGGTGTTTCAACACGAATGATTTCGGGTTGTTCTTGAAAAGCAACTGCTTCGCCATGATCAATTCTTCAGCTTGGGGAACCGAACTGAAATTCAATTCGACATTTTCCAAAACATCGATGATTCCAGCCGCTTGAAGCGTGTACCAGAACGGATTTGGTTTGTTGTCGTACGTGATGAAACCTTCGAATTCCTCGATGATCTCGTTGGTTTCCTCATCGCGTTCGAACAGACGCAATTTGATCGGATTTCCGTTGTTGTCATAGTCGAGCACTTCGCCGAATTCGTAGCCGTCATACGGATTCTGATACAATTCCGAAATCTGGAACGGATCGCTGTCGCCTGAAATCGTCGTCAAATTTCCGCCCGAATAAGAAAGGTCGTTTGTGTTTTCTCCGTCGGAAACACTCGTCACCTGGCCTGCGGCATTGTACGTCACGTTAAGCATATTCACGTCGTCGTCGGTGTTCATGGTTTGAACGCTGCTGATGTACTTTTCAACAGACGTTACCGCAGAGGAAGAATCGTCGCTTCCGCAAGACGCAAATAAAATTCCTGCAAATGCAGAAACAAAAAGTAATGGCTTTTTCATTGTAATTGAATTGGATTAGTTCGCGAATATAAGCGTTCGGATTCAACTTGCAAAATGCGGTTTACATGACTTATCAAATTCTAATATTTGTTAAAATAAGACAAAATGACATTTAAAGCGACATTTTGGCATTATATTTTTCATCGGTACAGAACTTGACTATGGCGTTTCAACATTTTAGAAATAATACGAAATCATGAACTTAGTAAAGAAAAACCACAGCCATTTTTTTCCATCATTTATGGACGAATTATTGCGCGCCGATCTTGGCGGACGACAATTGAATTACAACGCGACATCGGTTCCCCCGGTAAATATCCGTGAAGCTGAAAACGCATTTGAGGTCGAACTTTCGGCTCCCGGAAAGAACAAGGAAGATTTCAATATCGAGATCGACAACGACTTACTGACGATTTCATCGGAAGTCAAAAGTGAGGCGAATACTCACGAAGGCAAATTCACACGCCGCGAGTTTTCGCTTTCAAGCTTCAAGCGTTCATTTACGTTGCCTGAAACGGTGAAATACGACGAGATCAAAGCGTCATACGACAATGGAATTCTCAGGATTTCTTTGCCGAAAAAAGAAGAAGCACTCCCAAAAGCGAAACGATTGATTGATGTAGGTTAATGATTGAGAGTGTTTGAAAGCGTCTGAAAGGACGCTTTTTTTTTGTTTAAGGTTTAGGTTTCGGACGTTACGGCCCTAAACGCGAAACTCTAAACAAAAAACTATATTTGCGCCATGCAGCTTTCCATAATCATCCTAAATTACAACGTCCGGTATTTCCTTGAGCTTTGCTTGAAGTCGGTCGAGAAAGCAATCGCAGCTATCGACGCTGAAATCATTGTCGTCGACAACAATTCCCCCGACGACTCGTGCGAAATGGTAAAATCATTGTTCCCGAACGTAAAACTCATCGAAAACAACGAAAATTCAGGTTTTCCGAAAGGCAACAACATCGGTGTCTCACAAGCAAAAGGCGAATATATCTGCATTTTGAATCCCGATACGGTTGTGGCCGAAGACACTTTCCTGAAAGTTCTTGAGTTCGTCCGAGGCCAACAAAATCTTGGCATCGTCGGCTGTAAATTGATCGACGGAACCGGGAAATTCCTGCCTGAAAGCAAGCGCGGCGTCCCGACCCCGTTTACGGCGTTCACGAAAGTCGCGGGTTTGTATAAGTTCCTGCCGAGTGTTTTCGGGAACTATTACGCGATGCATCTCGACAAGGAACGAACTGGAAAAGTCGAGATTCTCGTCGGCGCTTTTATGGTGATGAAGCGCGAATTGTATCTTTCGGTCGGTGGTTTCGATGAAAATTGTTTCATGTATTCGGACGATATCGATTTGTCGTACACGATATTGAAATCGGGAAAGGACAATTTTTATTTCGCCGACACGACCGTCGTCCATTTCAAAGGCGAAAGCACGATACGCGACGGCTTATACATGAAGCGATTCCGCGAGGCGATGAATTTTTTCTATAAAAAACACTTCCGTATTTCTCCGATTTTCGATTTGGTCATGAAGGTCGGCGCGTTCGCATTCTCGCACAAAAAGCGCAGCGATGCCGTCGTGATTAGAGTGAAACCGAACACATTCGCGATTGTCTCGTCGAGCGACTTATTAAAAGAAAAGACATCAAAATTGTTAGGAAAAAACGCTGTCTTCACGGCCGAAGCATCTGAAAAAAATTTAAATTCGCTTCAATCGGGCGCGACCCAGTTTTGGTTCGATACGAAAACGGTCGATTTCAGGACGATCATCGAACGCATGCAGAGCCTCGGCGCCAACGGAAACACGTTTCGCATAGTCGTAGAAAATACGGCGATCGGCAGCGATTCCAGCAACGATAGAGGAGAAGTTTTAACGCTTTGATGCGATTCAACGAAAACGATTGCAGTTCGTCTAAAAAATGAAGGATTGTTATTGTAATCAGAGATAAATCGGTAATTTCGCAAACAGAATTTAATTTTTACGTGTCAGCTTATCAATATGGCAAGATATGAACTAAAACTCCCGAAAATGGGGGAAAGCGTTGCTGAAGCGACGATCACGAACTGGTTGAAAAACGTGGGCGATCACATCGACGCCGACGAAGCCGTGCTTGAAATCGCCACCGACAAGGTCGACAGCGAAGTCCCGAGCGAAGTTTCAGGAAAACTCGTCGAGATCTTGTTCCAGAAAGACGACATCGTGAAAGTCGGTCAAACCGTCGCCATCATTGAAGTTGAAGGCGGAGTCGTAGTCGATGCGCCGAGTGAGCAAACGCAGGCAATCGCAACTGAAATCCCCGCTTCGGTCGAGCAGATCGAAAGAACGGTTGAAACGGCTCGTCAGTTCACGGCAGTTCCGATCGCTTCGGGCAATCCGCCATCAAAAGAAGAATACAGCAACTCCGATAAATTTTATTCGCCGCTTGTAAAGAACATCGCCAAAGAGGAAGGCATTTCCATAGCCGAACTCGAGAGCATCGTCGGAACAGGTGCTGAAGGTCGCGTGACGAAGAATGATATTTTGGCGTATGTCGAGTATCGCAAAAACAAGCCTGCGCAAATTCAGCAAACCGCTCCGGTCGCTGAAGTTTCGCAGCCCGTGGCGACTCCGGTTGAGCCACAAGTGCAACAGCACGCAATTCAACCGGTTAATTCGAATGTCGAACATCGATCAACGAATAACGAACATCGAACGTCGGAGCCGGCAACCAACAGCCAACAACCAACGACAACTAGCCAACAACAAACGACGAAGATTCCGCCATCGGTCAACGGTCAGGACGAAATCGTCGAGATGGATCGCATGCGCAAGTTGATTTCGGGTTATATGGTGCAGTCGGTGCAGACATCGGCTCACGTACAATCGTTCATCGAGGTCGACGTGACGAATATTTGGGATTGGCGAGAAAAGAACAAGAATGCGTTCGAGAAAAGAGAAGGCGAGAAGCTCACGTTCACGCCGATTTTCATGGAAATCGTGGCGAAAGCGTTGAAGGATTTCCCGCTCATGAATATTTCGGTCGACGGCGATTACATCATAAAAAAGAAAAACATCAACCTGGGTATGGCCGCGGCTTTACCCAATGGAAACCTTATCGTTCCCGTAATTAAGAACGCCGACCAGTTGAATCTGATCGGAATGGCGAAAGCGGTAAACGATCTTGGAAACCGAGCGAAAGCAGGGAAATTGAAGCCCGATGATACGCAAGGCGGAACGTATACGGTAACGAATGTCGGAACGTTCGGTTCGGTTTTCGGAACACCGATCATCAATCAGCCGCAGGTCGGAATTCTCGCTCTCGGCGCGATTCGAAAAGTGCCGGCCGTAATCGAAACACCTGACGGGGATTTCATCGGCATCCGCAAGAAAATGTTCTTGTCGCACAGTTACGATCACCGCGTCGTCGACGGCGCGCTCGGCGGAAGTTTCGTGAAACGCGTTGCCGATTATATGGAGGCATTTGACCCGAACCGCAGTTTTTAGGAAGTTGAACTTCTTGCATCAAAACATTGCAAGACGAATATAATTGAAGCCTTTCTTTTCGGAAGGCTTTTTTGTTTTGAATCCAAAGGCGGGGAAATCCAATCGAGCGCCTAATTTTTTAACGAATCAAATCCCTAGCGCAGCGTTTCCAAAGCGCAGCGTGTCCAAAGCAAAGCGTGTCCCAAGCGTAGCGTGTCCAATTCTACTTCTTCCTCGTCACAACCAAAAATCCCAAAATCACCACAATCGGAATCGCGATCACAAACAACGTCTTCAACACCTTAAACAACAACACCGCAATCGCCGCGCCCACGACCATCCAAAAAATAAAGTAGCCGCCTCGCCTCAAATGTGGCGGAAACAGTTTCCCGAAAACGTAATTCGCCATCCAAAGCAGCAGCAAAATCCCAATAAGAATAATAAGCGTCATGATTGTTTGGCTGTTAAATCGTCAGATTCATATTGTTTCGCGCCTCTCGCCAATCGTTTTTTGATGCGCGACACCAACATTCTCGGGCCCAAAACCTTCACGCAATCCCCGAACCCCAAGATCTCGCGTTCCAATTCGAAATTCAGTACGACGTCGATTCGGATGATCGTCCCCTTTTCATCTTCATGCAAAACCTGTTGCGATTTGTGCAGCGGTTTCGTCAACACATAAGGCGCATTTTCGTTGTTGAACTGCAGGATAACTTTCTGTCCGCGGTCCTTCGCCGATTTCGTGACACCAAGGCAATCGTCGAAATATCGGTCGAAATCAACGCCTCCATATTCGATGAAGGTCTCATTCGGAACTTCCTGCATTTCAAGGATCCTATCTAACGCCATCGTGACCAAGGCCGAACCTTTCTTTGGGAACGCGAGCAAAAACCAACGATTGCGGTATTCCTTTAATAGATACGGATAGTAAACCTTCGTCTGCGATTGGGCCGCGCGGAACGATTTGTACTCGATAAGCAACGCGGTCTTCTTCAAAATCGCCTGATACGACGGGTTAATGAATTCCAAACCCTTGAGCTGCGCATTGTTTTCAAATTGCAGGAAATTCTTTTTGCTGTTCGCGGTTTTCTGGATGCTGTTCTCGAGTTTTGCGATCATCTCGCTCATCTCATCGAAGTAATGGAAACCGTTCAGATGTTTGAGCACGCTCACGATTTCCTTCATTTTTTCCATGTCCGAGGTGTTGATCGGCGAGTTCGTGATGCTGAAATCAGGATCTTCATACACGTAAAACTTGCGGTCGAAAATCGAGATAGGCGCATTGTAACCCAGTTTGTCGCTGCGCATCATATGCAGATCGCCCTGGATCGTGCGTCGGCTCACGCCCGTCGTGATGCCTTCATACTCATAAAGCGCGTCCGAGACCTTTTCCATCAGATCCTCAAGCGTCCATTTCCGGAATCGGTTCTTGAGGCAATTGTCGATTGTCTTGTAGCGGATCAACGCGAGTTTGTTCGTAGCCATAGTTTTATTTTTTGGGCGTTGCGCGGGTTTAAAAAAGCGGATCGCATTTTCAAACCCGCGCCGGGCTGCCCGTTCCAATCTTTTGCCGCTGCGTTTCCCTTCGCGACAAAAGGATTTCCACTCGCATCCCTAACGCGAAACCGTTCTCCGGGAGAAATCCTTTCCCAAAAGTAACGAAAACCTCAATCGACTGCGCAACCAATCTGCGCACTAAAATTTAAATGATGACATATTGGTCTAAAACGAAATCATAACTAACTGTAAAATAAATAATTATAATAAAAATGAAAAATAAATAAAACTACGCAAATAGCCTGCGCACAACGCACGACATCTTTGCAATGTTCACAAGACAACACGTTCATTCACAATATCAAACAAGTCCAGTTGGGTGTTTCAAATGGCACTATTGCAGACCGCTTTGCCGCAAAAGGTATCAGGCGTTTCCGTTCAACTTGATTTGAAGGTTTTCAGGGTATTTTCCAAATAAATGTCCCACACTATCTACGCGGGTTCGAATCCCGCCTTGGCGAAAGCCATGTAGCTTAGTCCGGATAGAGCAATAGTCAAGTTGAAGGTTCGAATCCTTCCCGTTTACGCGGTAACTCAATGGTAGAGTACTACACTGTTAATGTAGTTTTCGGAAGCGGTCCACTCCTAAAAAGGATCACCAGTTAAAAACAAATTGCCTTTTGCGGGCGAAATCCTCCGGGAGATCGCAATCGCGCAAAAGCCTGAAACCGGGAATTCGGGTTTCGCAGAATGCAGTCCTTGAAACAGGAAGTCACGTCGGGGATAATCGGCGAAACCAATCGGGCGAACAACTGCGATCCAAATGATCCGAACCCTCGTTTCCGCCGCAGCGCGATCGCGAAAGGCAAGGCGTTTTTATAAATAAACAATAACAATAATAAATAGAAAGTCATGATCACAAATTACTACGTCAAGCCAAATCACGTTGCATTGGTTTTTATGAACGGCAAGCTCCATGAGGTATTGACCGAAGGAAAATACTGGGTCGGCTTCAATAAAAAAATCGAATTGTACGACATGTCGGCGGGATTCCATTCGGTCGTCGAATTGAACATCTTGTTACAGAACCAAGCGTTCGCGTCAGCCGTGGATGTCGTCGAGGTCAAAGACGGCGAAATCGCATTGCAATTCACAAACGGGAATTTCAAGGACGTTTTGGCTGCTGGTCGCCATGTGTTCTGGAAAGGTGCCAACGAAAATACGTTCGTCAAAGCCGATGTGTCGAAGGTAACGATCGACGAAAACATCTCCACCACGATTTTGGATATGCCAAAAGTGCGCGGTTTGGTCCGAAAATTCTACGTCGCCACCGACGAAACGGGTTTGTTGTACGTCGACGCCAAATTCGTGAAGCAATTGCAGGCGGGAACATATTACTTCTGGGCGAACCAGACGTCGGTCGAGATCAAAAGCGTTGATTTGAGATCGAGGTTCCTGGAAATCGCAGGCCAGGAATTGTTGACGAAAGACAAAGCCGCATTGCGAATCAACTTTTTTGTCCAATTCAAGGTAATCGACGCGGTCAAGGCCGTGAGCGAGAACAAAGAGTACGAAAAGCAGTTGTACGTCTTGATGCAATTGGCATTGCGCGAAAGTGTCGGAACGGTCACGCTCGACGAATTGTTGAGCCGAAAGGACAGCTTGGGCAGCGAAATCGTAACCGATGTCGTGCAAAAAACCGCCGACATGGGCATCGCGGTTTCTGAAGCCGGCATCCGCGACATTATCTTGCCGGGCGATATGAAAGACATCATGAACCAGGTTTTGGTGGCCGAGAAAAAAGCTCAGGCGAACAGCATCATGCGGCGCGAAGAAACCGCTTCGACGAGAAGTTTGCTGAACACCGCCAAGTTGATGGAAGAAAACGCCATGCTTTTCAAGTTGAAAGAAATGGAATACGTCGAGAAAATCGCCGAGAAAATCAACACGATTTCCGTTTCGGGCGGCGGCCAGATCGTCGATCAGCTAAAGCAGATTTTCACAAAATAAAAAACAAGAAGTAACCCTGTCAAGCCGCTGGAGCTGGACAGGGTTTGCGAAAGCAGAAAAAAAAAGGTCCCGTAACTTAAAAGGAAAAGTGGCGGAAAAATTTTGACTTAGCCGTAGCGTGCATGGATATTCCGGTTGGACCCGCGCGGACCAATGGGTACAGTTTACAGAAGCACCGAAAGTCATGGCGACGAGTAGGGAAGCGTATTTACAGCCATGCTGCCCGAAAGGGAATGTGAGTTCGAGTCTCATCGGGATCACAAAAAAAAGAATTAAATTTAAGCAAAGCCATCACAATGGAAACACAGATAAAAGGACAGGATTTACTGTCGGTCGGATACAAACAAAACGAAATATTGGGAATCGCACTCGAATTGGCGAACTCCAAATACGCCCACGTCGCTAAAGACGAAGTAATCGCGCTCTTCAAAAAAGTAAACGATTATCCCGAGAACTTCCTCGACGACGAAATCCTCGAAAGTCTCGCCACGAAAATGATCGAATCGGCACATATTCCCGCCGATGAAACGATCGCATTGGTCCAAGATGCAAAATCATATTCGATCTTTGGGGCCGACCACATCGAAGAAGGCGCGCGCAAACAGATGGAAATCGCGATGAAACTGCCCGTAACCGTAGCCGGTGCTTTGATGCCCGACGCTCATCAGGGTTACGGATTGCCTATCGGAGGCGTGCTTGCCGTGAAAAACGCCGTGATCCCGTATGGAGTTGGTGTCGACATCGGATGCCGGATGGCGTTGTCGGTGTACGATATTCCCGCATCGGACTTCGAGGCGAATCGCGCGAAATACCAACGCGAATTGATCGCGCATACCAAATTCGGTGCAGGCCACGGCTTTCACGGGCAGCACAAAGCTGATCACGACGTTTTGGACAAAAGCGAGTTCAACATGACGCCGATGGTCAGGCAATTGAAGGACAAGGCGTGGTCGCAACTCGGTACGTCGGGTGGCGGCAACCATTTCGTGGAATTCGGAATTATGGAATTCGATACGAAAGATGAAGTCCTTGGAATCGAGAAAGGAAAATACGTAGCGTTGTTGACGCATTCCGGTTCAAGAGGTTTCGGCGCGACGCTCGCAGGACATTATACCAAACTTGCCAAGCAGAACACGAAATTGCCGCAGGAGGCGCAAAACCTCGCGTGGTTGTCGCTCGATTCGCAGGAAGGCCAGGAATACTGGATGGCGATGAACCTTGCCGGGGATTACGCGTCGGCCTGTCATCAAATCATCCACGGCAAGATAGCCAAGGCGATCGGTGCTCAAGTCTTGGCGAAAGTAGAAAATCACCACAATTTCGCGTGGAAGGAAATCTGGAATGGAGAAGAAGTCATCGTGCATCGAAAAGGTGCGACTCCGGCCGCGAAAGGCGTCATGGGAATCATTCCGGGATCAATGACCGCGCCCGGATTTTTGGTGCGCGGGAAAGGCGAGGAGAACGCGATCAACTCGGCATCACACGGCGCCGGGCGTCAAATGAGCCGAACGCAGGCCATCAAAAATATTTCCAGACAAGAGATGCGCGACGTGCTCAACGAGAACGGCGTGACGCTCATCGGTGCCGGAAAAGACGAAGCGCCGATGGCCTACAAAGACATCTCGGTCGTCATGGAATCCCAAAAGGAACTCATTGACGTCGTGGCCAAATTCACGCCTAAAATCGTGAGGATGGCCGACGACGGAAGCCGAGAAGATTAACAGAAAAGCAATTCGAAAAAGTCGCTTTTTGTTTTCGGACGAATTATAAATTGTAAAAGATTTGCGGTTTCTGCTGTAATGCCGTGTCCGCCAATTTTTTGGAAATTTGTTAAAACCGTAAAATATTCTATCATGAAGACTTCATTCCTTTCAAAAATAGCGATGCTGTGTTTCGGGATTTTCGCGCTCACGACCTCGTGCAAGAATCCGAACGCCACTCAGGAAACCGACGGACAAAGCGAAACCGGCGCGACTCCGGCCGAGGTAGATTCAAGCGCAACCGATACGTCGGCAGTTCAAACCACGACGCGCGAAAGCGACCTCGAAGGCAGCGAACCGTGATGTGAACGACAAAGTTTTGCCAAAGAAAAAATGCATTTGAAAGGACGAAATATCGTCAATTCATGTGCATTTTTTGATTTGAGTTTTCCGACGAATCCATTTGGATTTTTCGGTAAGGCCGAGCGCAGCGAGGCCGCGAAACGAAAAGCACCCAATCGAATTTGAAAACAAGAAGTCACCCCAGCAACCAAAACCCTTAACGCTCTTAACTATCTTAATGGTAAAAAAAGAAAGAATGTTTTCAAAACAACTTGGAAACCCAAAGTCACCCCAGCGACCAACCCTTAACTCTCTTAACTATCTTAATTGTAAAAAAAAGGACGAATGTTTTCAAATCAACTTGGAAACCCGAAGTCGCCCCAGCGACCAACCCTTAACTCTCTTAACTCTCTTAATTGTAAAAAAAAAGACGAGCGTTTTCAAATCTATCTGGAAACCCGAAGTCATCGATCATCAAAACGGTAACTTATTTTAAGATAAAAAAATATCAGTCCAAAGAACACAAAAAAGTAGTCTTCCTATTTACTAAAACAACACCTCAAGCCAACAAACCTAATTTATCATTATATCGTATCTTTGCCTTCCAACAACTCAAAAATGGAATTAAAACTCACGCGCCCAATTTGTTTCTTTGACTTAGAAACCACGGGAATCGACATCTGCAAAGACCGAATCGTCGAAATATCAGTACTGAAAGTTTTTCCCAACGGCAACCGTGAAAGCAAAACCTGGCTTGTAAATCCTCAGATGCCAATCCCGCCCCAATCGACAGCGGTGCATGGAATCTCAGATGAGAAGGTCGCCAACGAACCGATCTTCAAAGATTTGGCGCCTACCATATATAATATGATCAAGGACAGCGATCTCGCGGGGTACAATTCCGATCGTTTCGACATTCCGTTGCTCGCCGAGGAATTGCTTCGCGTAGGCATGGACTTCGACATGAAAAGCCGTGTCTCGGTCGACGTACAGACCATTTTCCATAAAAAAGAGGAACGCACGTTAAGCGCCGCGTTGAAGTTTTATTGCGGAAAAGCCCTTGAAAACGCGCACTCCGCCGAAGCTGATACGACAGCGACCTACGAGATATTGAAAGCCCAGCTCGACCGTTATCCGGATTTGGAAAACGACATGAAATCACTCAGCGAATTCACGACGCGCAAACGAGCCGCCGATTTTGCGGGAATGATTGCCTACGACGATCAAAACCGTGAAATCTTTACATTCGGAAAGCACAAAGGAGTACTTGTAGAAACTGTTTTCGACAACGAACCGGGATATTTCGGTTGGATTCAGAACGCGGACTTTCCGTTGTATACGAAGAAGGTTTTGACGGCGATCAAGTTGCGGAAGTTGAATAATAAGTTTAATTAAAAGTTCAAAGTACAAAGTGCAAAGTGCAAAGTGCAAAGTTTGAAGCGATTTTAAGGATGATTCGGTTTTGCGTTTACGTGTTTTTGCCGAAATCCTTAGCCCTGATTGAAGTGGAAAACCCACAGGTAAAAAAATCTAATTTTTGAAGGTTGACATGGCGGCCAAAGGAAGTTCATGTAAACTTTTCAAAAATGTTTTTTTTGCAGAGGACTTATCTCATAAACAATAATTTTTGTCGGTATTCGATCTTTTCGCTGCGCTCGAGTGTAACGGACAGCAGGTTCCCGGCTACTAATCAATTGCACTTTGCACTTTGCACTTTGCACTTTGCACTTTGAACCTTGCACTATAAAAAATGAAAATCATCTGCATCGGGCGCAACTACGCGTCACACATAGCCGAACTCCAAAACGAGCGGCCAACCGAACCTGTTATTTTCCTGAAACCCGATACGGCCATTTTGCCTAAACAATTTCCGTTCGTCATTCCCGAATTTTCGCAAGATGTCCATCACGAGGTCGAATTGCTCGTCAAGATCTCGAAAGTTGGGAAATATATTGACGAAAAGTTCGCACATAAGTACTATGATGAGATCGGGCTCGGCATCGATTTTACGGCACGAGATGTACAGCAACGCCTAAAAGAAAAGGGGTTGCCGTGGGAAAAAGCAAAGGCTTTCGACGGTTCAGCGGTGATTGGCGACTTCTTATCGAAAAAAATTTTTAGTTCGCAGGAATCGATTACCTTTGGTCTAACAAACAACGGAACGACTGTCCAAATAGGGAATTCTGCGAATATGTTGTGGAAGATTGACGAGATAATTTCTTACGTTTCTCAATATTTCACCTTAAAAACAGGAGACATTATTTTTACAGGAACGCCTGAAGGTGTTGCGAAAGTGTCGTCGGGCGATGTGCTCGAAGGCTTCATAGAAGAAACTAAACTTTTTAGAATACAAGTAAAATAATGGCCCTCAACTACAACTTAGCCAAAGTCCACGCGCTGTCAGACAACGATGAGGAATTCGTGATGCAGATCATTACGCTTTTCGTCACCGAAGTACCGCAGGATATGTTGCAAATCAAACTTGGCATCAAAACGAAAGAGCACAAGCTCGCCTACAGCTACGCTCATAAAATCAAACCTACGCTCGACTTATTGGGCATGACGCAAGCCTTTGAGGAAATCCTCGAGGTCGAAGCATGGACAAAACGCGAAGGAAAACGCAAGGAAATCAACGAAACATTCGATAGTATTGAAGATCAGGTTGAGAAGGCGATTAAGGAACTTAAGAAGGATTTTAATCTTTAATTAGCGAATTAGCGAATTAGCGAATTAGCCAATTTTTTCGAATATCCGACTATTGTGATCATTTCTTGTTTCATCAGTTGACAGATAATCTCATAATCAAAAGTTTTGCAAGTAATGGCACGAGCTTATCCCGATATTTCGGGAGTCGTTGACCAACCTGTAAAACTTTTGTTTTTTGGCTTAAGGCTGGCCGTGTCCATCCGCGTTAAATTAGTAAATTAGCGGATTAGCGAATGTTGACAGCGTCGTCATTCGCTAATTCGCTAATCTGCTAATCCGCTAATCCGTCAATAAAATGAATGCAGTAATTGTCACCATCGGAGACGAAATCCTGATCGGGCAAATCGCCGACACCAATTCCCAATACATAGCGAAGGCCTTTGATAGGATTGGCGTGAACGTGCACGAAATGCTTTCCGTTTCAGACGATCGCCAACATATCCTCGACACATTCTCACGTCTTCAGGACAAAGCGAATTTCGTAGTGATAACGGGCGGCCTCGGTCCAACCAAAGACGATATCACCAAAAAAACACTAGCCGAATATTTTGACGACGAACTCGTAAGCGACGCAGGTGTTTTGTCGCACGTGGAAAAGCTTTTCAGGCAGTTCACGGGAACGGACGCGCCTTTGCTGCAAGTCAACATCGATCAAGCGCTCGTGCCGTCAAAAGCCACGGTTCTGCACAATGAATTCGGAACGGCTCCGGGAATGTGGCTGCAAAAAGGCGACACGGTCTTCATCTCGATGCCCGGCGTTCCGTTTGAAATGAAAGGCTTGATCGATAATGTCGTCATCCCAAAGATCGTAAAGGAATTTGAGCGTCCGTACATCATCCATAAAACCATCATGACTTACGGAATGGGCGAAAGCGCGCTCGCCGACAAGATTTCCGATTGGGAAAATTCTCTTCCCGAATTCATAAAACTTGCCTATCTGCCGAGTCCGGGACGCGTGCGTTTGCGTCTGTCGGCCCGCGGGAAAGACAAAACCATTCTCGAGAACGCAATCGCCCAAAACGTCGAATCGGTCTCGAAAATAATCCCCGACATCATCACCGGTTTCGACGACGGGCAAACCATTGAAGCCGTCCTCGGGCAACAACTCACGAAAAAAGGATTGACGGTTTCAACCGCCGAAAGCTGTACGGGTGGCAAGATCGCCCAAGTGCTGACATCGATTCCGGGCTCGTCCAAATATTTCAAAGGCAGCGTCGTGAGTTATTCGAAAGACGTGAAAATCGATGTGCTCGGCGTTTCAGCCAAGACAATCGAACAACATTCGGTCGTGTCGGAACAGGTCGCAAAAGAAATGGCGCAAAACATCCAAAAACTGCTAAAAACCGATTACGGAATCGGCGTCACGGGAAATGCCGGCCCGACGAGTGACGACACGCCTGAAGAAATCGGAATCGTCTACATCGCACTCGCCACGCCGCAAAGCGTGACAGTTGAGCGTTTTAACTTTGGGCAACCGCGAGAAAAAGTCATAGATCGCGCCGTAAATAAATCGTTTGAAATGCTTCAGAAAGAAATTTTAAAAAATGTGCAATAAATGTTTTGCACAAAGGTTTATTTTTCTTTTCTTTGCACCCTGATTTTGAATAACGAAAAAACGAAGCATAATGTCAAGAGTTTGTGACCTTACAGGTAAGAGAGCGATGGTTGGAAACAATGTTTCCCACGCTATGAACAAGACCAAGAGGAAATTTTCAGTAAACCTGGTTAAAAAGCGTTTCTATCTTGCTGAAGAAGACAAGTGGATCACGCTCCGCGTTGCTGCCTCAACAATTAAAACGATTAACAAGAACGGGATTGCCGCTGTTTTGAAAAAAGCAAAGGCCGACGGATTCATCAAGTAATCTTTCCCAAAAGAACTATAGAGCAAAATGGCAAAGAAAGGCAACAGAATCCAGGTGATTTTAGAGTGTACCGAGCACAAAGGAACTGGTCTTCCAGGAACTTCGCGTTACATCACGACTAAAAACAAAAAGAACACTCCAGACCGTTTGGAGATCAAAAAATTCAACCCTATTTTGAAAAGGGTAACCGTTCACAAAGAAATTAAATAATTAGAAGCGTCAGCTTCAAATAACACGTTTAAGTCATGGCAAAGAAGACCGTTGCAACCTTGCAAACTCAGTCAAAGAGATTATCAAAAGCCATCAAGATGGTGAAGTCTCCAAAAACAGGCGCATACACGTTCGTTGAGTCTATCATGGCTCCTGAACTTGTTGACGAGTTTTTGAAAAAGAAATAATTTGCTGAAAGGCGAATGTGAAAGCTGCTTCGAAAGAAGTGGCTTTTTTTGTTTTAAGACGCGAGGTTTTTTGCCACGAAGGCACGAAGCCACGAAGATCCAAAGAATTTGTCGCTTCTTTATCGGAAGTTTTTATATTTGTAGTGGTTACTGTATTGCGTTGTAGAAAATGCTTCAATGTTGTAATCCCAGGCTAAAATGTCCTGCGAAGATTTCGCATTTTTCCGAAACTTCGATCGTTATTTAATCAATAAAAAAAAGCGAAGCTTTCTTTGTGCCTTTACATGCAAAGAGTAAACTTCGTGTCTTCGTGCCTTCGTGCCTTCGTGGCAAACAGTTGCGAAGCATCAAAAACAAAACAGAATGTCATTTTTCAAACGCATATTTTCTTCAGAGAAAAAAGAAACCCTCGACAAAGGCCTCGAGCAAACCAAAACCTCTTTCTTCTCCAAACTCACCAAAGCGGTCGCAGGTAAATCCAAAGTAGACGACGAAGTCCTCGACAACCTCGAAGAAGTTCTCGTTTCGAGCGACGTCGGCGTTGACACGACTTTAAAAATCATACAGCGCATCGAGAAACGCGTGTCCGAAGACAAATACCTTGGTACCGACGAACTCAATCAAATCCTTCGCGAGGAAATCGCTGCATTACTTTCTGAAACAAATTCTGGCGAAGCGAGCGAATTCACGATTCCGGCCAATAAGAAGCCGTACGTTATCATGGTCGTCGGCGTGAACGGCGTAGGCAAGACAACCACGATCGGGAAACTGTCGCACCAATTCAAGAAAGCCGGTTACAAGGTCGTACTCGGAGCCGCTGATACATTCCGCGCCGCGGCGATCGACCAACTCCAGATTTGGGCCGACCGCACGGGCGTTACTCTGGTAAAACAACAAATGGGTTCCGATCCGGCTTCGGTCGCTTTCGATACGCTCCAATCGGCCGTCGCACAGGATGCCGACGTTGTGATCATCGACACGGCCGGCCGTCTGCACAACAAAGTAAATTTGATGAACGAACTCACCAAAGTAAAACGCGTGATGCAAAAGGTAATCGCCGATGCACCTCACGACGTGCTTTTGGTACTCGACGGATCGACCGGACAAAACGCTTTCGAGCAAGCGAAACAGTTTACGGCCGCGACCGAGGTTTCGGCTCTCGCAGTTACGAAACTCGATGGAACCGCGAAAGGCGGCGTCGTCATCGGGATCAGCGATCAGTTCCAGATTCCAGTGAAATATATTGGCGTCGGCGAAGGAATCGAAGATCTTCAAGTGTTCAACAAATACGAATTCGTCGATTCATTCTTCAAATAATGGGACGCAGGAGACGCAGTAATTTGCCGCCAGGATTGGCGACTTTTATGGGAGCCGTACTCATTTTTGCGGCCGCCCAATCGGTCAGGCAATTCGAGACGGCCTTTTATATTCTGATGGGAATCGCCGGCGCGGCTTGTGTGGGCGCGATTTATCAATACGTGAAACGCAATGGCTAAGACGCGAACAAGAACCCAAACTTCGGCAAAAGGTATTTCTGTCACCCAGTTGTACTTGTTGGCGGTTGCGTGCTTTATCGTTTCGAGACTTTTTGAAGGAAAAATTGAAGCCGTGAATTACGCATTGGCAATCCTCGGCTTCGTGTTATTCGGTATGGCGTTCCGGAAATATTTTAAGGGGAGAAAGCGCTAGTTGATCAACGCATTCAGCTTTTCCCACAAATGATCGTCGTACTCTGACAGCGCAAAATTCGATTCCTCGGCCTGTTCGCCCATTCTCACGATTACCATTTTCTTCGACGGGATCACGTAGATTTTCTGGTCGTTTTTTCCCAACGCCATGTACAGGTCGTTCGGCGCGTCGGGAATCAGACTACCCGGAAACTCCAATTGCGATTGCGGCAAATGATAACTCGATTCGCCGTTTATCCACCACAGATACCCGTACGATTTGTTGATGGTCTGGGATGGAGATGTAGCGTCGTGGTGAAACGCTTCGGGAATTACCTGAGTCGTATCCCATTTCCCATTGTTAAGCGCCAAAAGCCCGAATCGAGCCATGCTGCGCGTCGTGCTCCAATACACGTTCAAGTCACCCGTCTGCAAGAAAGCGCCCGTCATTCCTATTTTGTCGCGCAATTGCGAGTTGAAATACGCTGTCCAGCTTTGCCCGCTTGCGGCTGCGACCACGTCTTGTAATTTTACGTAGACATTGTCGTATGCCCAGCGCGTTCCCGGAGCGGCCGTGTATATCAAACAATCGGGATCGACGCAATCTTCCTCGTTTACATCGTCGAGCCCTGAGGTCATCGTAAGCAGATGTTTCACTTTTATTTGAGATTCCTGGCTCGCGGTCAGACTCGTCCAACCTTCGCCAAGATAATCGGAAACAGGGCTTTCAAGATTGAGGAAACCTTGTTGTTCGGCAATTCCCGTCATGGATGACGTAAGCGTTTTACCGGCGCTTGCCCAATACCATGGCGTGGTTGCCGAATGGTCGTTGAAGTAATTTTCCATCACGATGCGTCCGTTCACGGTTATGATGAAACCTTTGGCGTGGGTTTCCGATAGAAAATCGAGTAACGGTTGGACGGCATCTTCGTTCCAGCCCATGTCAGAGACAGTTTTGGTTTCCCAGACATCGCCTGAAAGCGGAGGGAAATACATGGTTTCGGTAGGATCGTTCGGGGTTCCGTCATCCGATGAATCGTCGGACGAGCCGCAACCCATAAGCAATAACGACATTGAAAAAATGGAGAGTAATAGTTTCATAACGGTTGATTTTCGAGGTAGAGCTTAAAATTACGCAATAGTTTAACGACGCTCAATGTTTTTTTCAACAGCCGTCGATTTCGATAGTGAGTCGGCATCCGATTGCGTATTTTTGCCGCATGAGAGTTTCAATTGCAATTTTAGTATTTTGCTTCGCCTTGACGGGCTGCAAAGGTATTTCCAAAGACGATATTTCCAAGATAAACGGCTATTGGCAAATCGAAAAAGTAGTCACGGCAAACGGGCAGGACAAGCAATACCAAGGCAATACGTCCTACGATTTCTTTAAAATTCACAACGGAAAAGGCACGCGCACCAAAGTGATGCCGCAGCTAGATGGATCGTTCCTCACGAATAATATCAATGAACAGATCACTGTCAGGTTCGATGATGGCGACGCGTATCTCGACTATGTAACCGAATACGCGAAATGGAGCGAGGAAGTAAGATCGGTTTCAACCGACGAAATGGTTTTGGTCAACGCCCAAAAAATCGAATACCACTACAAGAAAGCAGGACCTATAAAACTCGACGACGATGGCCAAACGACTAAGTAACGAAAGCGCGATCGGAGACGTTCTCAAGCACATTATCGCCGACAACAAACTCCAACCCGGAATGGATCAGGTCGCGGTCAAGGAAGCGTGGTTTCATCTCATGGGAAACGGCGTGAAAACCTATACGCGAGCCGTCGCATTGAAAGGAACGACGTTATATGTCGAACTGACTTCGGCCGTACTCCGCGAAGAATTGAGCTATGGCAAGACGAAAATCGTGAGTATGATCAATGAGGAATTGGGTAGGGAAGTGGTGAAGGAGGTTGTGCTTCGTTGACACGCTGCGCTTTTTGACACGCTTCGCTTTTGACACGGCTGCGCCTTTTGACGCGCATCGCTTTGGAATACGAATGAGTTGGTTAGGGACAAATTATTCTAAATAAAAAAATCCCGTCCAAAAAGAACGAGATTGTTATCGTAATCGGATCAAATCCAAAGCGCAGCGTGTCCAAAGCCCACCGGGCGCGTCCACAGCGTAGCGCGTCTAGAATTGCTCGCGTCCCGCAAAATGAAACGCTCCCTCAATCGCAGCGTTCTCATCGCTATCCGAACCGTGAACAGCATTCTCACCGATTGACTTCGCGTATTTTTTACGGATAGTTCCCTCAGCGGCATCAGCCGGGTTCGTAGCTCCGATCAAGGTGCGGAAAGCCTCAACCGCGTTGTCTTTTTCAAGTATCGCAGCAACGATCGGGCCGCGTGTCATGAACTCGACAAGTTCACCAAAGAATGGGCGCTCGTTGTGGACCGCGTAAAATGCCTGAGCGTCAGCGGTTGTAAGTTGTGTCAATTTCAATGAAACGATCTTAAAACCCGCTTCAGTAATCATATTCAAGATTCCGCCGATGTTTCCTGCTTCAACAGCATCAGGCTTGATCATTGTAAACGTTCTGTTAGTTGCCATAGTATTTTTAAATTTGGCGCAAAAGTAAGGCGAATAAATCGATAATAAAAGAAAGAAACCCGCCCAAAATAAAAAATCCCTGACTATTTGATATAATCAGGGAAATTTCTCGAAAAATAAAATGCTTATTTTTTTACAAGTTTCAACGTTTCGATCGTCGAACCTGAAACGACTTTCGCAAAGTACAAACCGTTTGAAAGTCCTGATGCATCGATCGTCATCGTATTTTCGTCAGACGTCTGGCTCTTAACCAGTTTTCCAGTGATATCGAAAACCGATACACTTCCGATCGCTGCGTCGGCACTGATCGTCCAATCTCCGTTCGTCGGGTTCGGCGCTACTGAAAACGCTTTTTTCGCCGATGTTTCGACGGCAAGAGCAGGTCCGAAATTGTATTCGAACGTCGTACGGTTAAAGCTGATGTTGTACGTTCCTGAAACCGACGCCATGTCGGCTCCGTTCTGTACCATCGAGCCTTGAGGAAACGGATTGCTTCCGGCCGCTCCCGCAGCACCGAATTGAACGGCCCAGCTCGCATTGTCGCGCACTTTGAATCCGCCGCCAACGATCGTGACGTTGGTCAATGTGTAATGGATCGCGTCCGTAGTATTCATGACCGCGTCGACATCCCAGCTTCCCGATGGTCCGCCAAGCCCGATGATTCCCACCGATGTCGGCGTAAACGAATACGCGCCTGTCGTAAAGTTGAACGTGATGTTGTACGTACCGCCCGGCATCGGGATGTCCGGACCGTTCTGCGTTCCTGTTCCGCTCGGGAAACCTGTGGCGCCCCAGTTTTGCGCCCAACCATTATCGCGACGGAATTTTACCCAAGCCGCTGAGAACGTGATGCTTTTCGCGACATAATCAACACCGTTCGTCGTGTTTAAAAGTACATCGACCGAACTCGTGCCGTCCCCGTAAACGCTGATCACAGGGAATTGCGGGACGCCCGCCGTGAATGAATATGCCAAAGTCGTCGCGTTGAACGTGACATTGTAAGTTCCCGCGGGTACGGCGATGTTGGTTCCGGGCACGACGCCCGTTCCATTTGGAAATCCGGGAGCCGTAGCATAGCCGTAAGCGAAATCCCAGTTTGAATTTCTTCGGAATTTCATCTCGCCCGACACGAACGTGTGGTTTGCCAACGTGTATGTGATACCGTCGGTCGTTGTCATGAAAACGTCAATTCCCCAGTCGCCTGAAGGTCCTGTGGCGGGCCCGGTAAGGCTGATGTTGTCAAAAGAATATCCCGAGATCGAAATCAGGAAAACAAATAAAGAGAGTAGTTTTTTTGCCATAATGACTTGGTTTTTAATGTGATTAAAAAGGTTACGGTAACGAAAGTAATCGATTTCGTAATCGCTCGTACTTCTTAAAGTTTACGCAAACGTTTTCGTGTTGAAAACTTTGTCAACCAAGCATTTTATTCCGATAAAAAATAGGAGATTCGGATTTAAACCGTTACGATATTGAAGATTTGCGCAAGCGGATTCAATTCCGCAAGTAGATTCGGGATCAAATTCTCGCCCTGTTCCAACCAAAATTCCGAGAAGTTGTTTTGGCGTTCCTGCAAACCACCAAACGGGAAGAGTTCGTTACGTAAGTTCGCGACGCGTTCGAGTTCGTCGGCGTGTTTGCGCTTTTGTGCTTTTAGAAGTCGTTTCTCAAGATTATCAAGACCTTTTAGCTGTTTCGTTTCTTGCGCCTTCACGGCGCCCGTGAACGATTTATCGGTCTGTTCGGCCAATGCGAAAAGGTCGGCGAATTGCTTTTGGAGCGCGAGCCGTTGCGGCATCAAGTTGATCGGGAATTCTGAAATTTCATTGATTTTTCGGTTCGCGAAATCAGTGGGTTTCTCGAATAGGTCTTTCCAACTGAGTCCGAGCGCGTCTGCTTTTTTCGATTGTTTTTCAGACGTAAGCAATACCGAATTCCGAACGAGCAAAATCGGAAAAGTCACGCCGACTTTATCGAAAAACGATTTCAATTCGAGCCAATACGCGATTTCGCCTCCGCCGCCGATATAGCAAAGATTCGGCAGGATCACTTCTTCATAAAGCGGGCGCATGATCACATTCGGACTGAACCTTTCGGGATGATTTTCAAGCTCCTCTAGCAATTCCGATTTTGAAAAACGAATTGGGGAATTGTTCACGATGTAAGTATCGCCTTCCAAGATAATGCGCTCGCGAAGTTTGTCATCGAGATAAAACAAATTAATTTCCCGCGGATTAACCTGGATTTTGTATCCTTCGAGTTTTTTGGCCGATTGCGCGACTTCGGCCGACGAAACCTGCTCTGTCAATTCCTGTTTTACATATGGAATGAAAAGGCGTTTCAATTCCTTGTCATCGCCATCGACGATCACTAAACCGTATTCCCCGAAGAGTTCGTTCGCGAGGAAACGTGTCGCATCGGTGAGATTTTCGTGTTTCAGATAGGCGTTTTGGAACAATTCGCGGACGTAATCGGCATTTTTTGAGAATCCGAGTTCTTTTGAAAACAAATCGAACACATTTTCAAGACCGTCGGTCGAAAGCCTGCCGGCCGCACCCGAACTTTCGCGGTTCCATCGAAACTTTTTCTGGTTGAACGTAAAGTAATTTATTTCCTCGAAATCATGGTCTTCGGTCGCCATCCAATACACTGGGACGAAGTCGTTATTGGGATATTTTTGCTTGAGTTCTTTCGCGAGATTTATGGCCGAAATTATCTTGTACAAAAAATACAGCGGTCCCGTAAATAAATTTAGCTGATGTCCCGTCGTTACCGTGAATGTCGTGTTTTTTGAAAGCGCTTCAATGTTTGTTTTCGTGTGCTCTGAAACCTTGGAATTTTGATATTGGCTCGTCAAACTCTGCACTAAAACGCGACGGTTTTCATCGGGAAAATTTTGCGCTTTTTCAGCGATTTGGCCTTCGAAGTTTTCAATCGTCGGAAAGCGGTTATACAGCTCGCTTAAATTCTGTTTTTGGTTCAGGTAATCCACGATCAACGAAGAAAAATAACCCGAATCCTGATAGCTGATACAGTCGCTTGGCATGTTTGAAGTTAAAAAAGTTGCGTAAAAGTACAAAAATTTCAACCCCGATTTTTCGTCCCTTCCCGTAGGGAAGCATTTCGGGTCACAAGATTTTCTTAAATTTTTTTAACGCCGAAGCTTGGAAAATCAAAAAACAATTCCCAATCTTTGCATCGAAATAATTCACTAACATTCTAAAACGAAGAACAATGCGTGTACTGAACACAAATTACCAAGCCTTCTCGCCGAACCAATTCGGTGCGTCGCCTCTTCGTGCTTTCCTCGATTCCTAGAAACTTCTAACGATATATGAAAAAGCCCGAAGACAAATAATCTCCGGGTTTTTTTATGGATTTTACTTTCCTCTTTTCCCGGATTTAGAACTCGATTCATCGATTTCCGATGAAATGTGCCTGACGAACAGCTGTCGGCTCAAAAAATCACATCTAAACTCATCATGGGAAATAAACTCTCAGGGAAAGACCTCATAAAATTGGGCTTCCCGAAAAATAACGCGATCAACATCGCGCTCGGGCAAATCAACCGTTACCGAAAAAAAGAAAAAAAGGAACGCATACTGCTCGAAGCAAAACAAGTGCTGCTCAACCCGAGCCAATTTACCGGAGACGGAACTTGGGGAAAAGTAGCCGAAGGACTCACAAAACCCGTCGAAGTCAAATTCAACGAACTGAGGGCGACACGCGCGCCGTTCACGATTTTCGGCGAAAACGAGATCGACGAGCAGGCCAAACGCCAATTGTACGACGCTTTGAAATTGCCGATTGCCGTGTCAGGCGCGTTGATGCCCGACGCACATTCGGGTTACGGATTGCCGATAGGCGGCGTCCTGGCGACCGATAACGCCGTGATTCCGTACGGAGTCGGTGTCGACATCGGATGCCGGATGAGCCTGTCGATTTTCGATTTGCCTGCTTCGTATCTCAAAGGAAAAGGCCATATGTTGGTGCAAATCCTCAAAGATCACACGAAGTTCGGCATGAACGAAACACATGCGATCAAAGCCGATCACGAGATTTTTTCAAGGTCGGAGTTCAACGACATTCCGTTCGTAAAAGCCTTGCTCGACAAAGCGTACAAGCAACTCGGGACGTCAGGCGGCGGCAATCATTTCGTCGAATTCGGAATCGTGAATTTGACCGACGAACATCCGGAGTGGAAACTGCGCGCCGGTGATTATTTCGCGGTTTTGTCGCACAGCGGCTCGCGCGGACTCGGTGCCAATATCGCCAAACAATACACATATTTGGCGGCAAAGCAATGTCCGCTGCCGAAAAACGTGCAACATTTGGCGTGGCTCGATCTCGATACGCACGACGGCCAGGAATATTGGCTCGCGATGAATCTTGCGGGTGATTATGCCAAGGCGTGTCACGACGACATCCATCGCCGAATAGGAAAAGCGATCGGCAAGAGACCGTCGGTTACGATTGAAAACCACCACAATTTCGCGTGGAAGGAAATCGTCGACGGAAAGGAACTCATCGTGCATCGAAAAGGCGCGACTCCGGCTGCGAAAGAAGAACTCGGCATCATTCCGGGATCGATGACGGCTCCGGGTTTCATCGTGCGTGGAAAAGGAAATGCAGACAGTTTGAATTCGGCTTCACACGGAGCGGGACGATTGTTGTCGCGTGCCAAATGCAAGCAAAAGTTCACGCCCAGCGAAGTCAGGAAAGTGCTCAAAAACGCCGACGTCACGTTGATTGGAGGCGATGTCGATGAAGCGCCGATGGCCTACAAAGACATCCACAAAGTCATGGGCAACCAAACCGAACTCGTGGAAGTCTTGGGGACATTCACGCCAAAAATCGTCCGAATGGATAAGTAAGATGGAAAAATTTTTACAAATCACATCAGGACGCGGCCCGGCAGAATGTTCTTGGGTCGTCGCTCAAGTCTTGAAGCAGATGATGCTCGAGGCCGAAGCGCAAGAGTTGCACGCCGAAATGTTGCACCGACAACCCGGAATCGAAAACGGAACCGTAGAATCGGCGAGCGTGAAAGTGTCGGGCGAAAACGTCGATGCATTCGCTGAGAGTTGGATCGGTTCGGTTCAATGGATCGGACAAAGCCAATTTCGAAAATTGCACAAACGCAAGAATTGGTTCGTCGGTGTTTTCGAGATCGATGCCGCAAAAATGGGCGTCGTGTCGCCAAAAGACATTCGATACCAAGCGATGCGAAGTTCGGGCGCCGGCGGACAACACGTGAACAAAGTAAGTTCGGCGGTTCGCGCAATCCATTCGCCGACAGGGATTTCGGTCGTTTCACAAGACAGCCGATCGCAGCATCAGAACAAGAAAACCGCGACGGAACGCCTGCTGCAAAAGCTCGAATCCGAATCGGTCAAACGGTTCAGGGAACAAATTTCAAAGGAATGGGACAACCAATTGAACGTGCAAAGGGGAAATCCTGTGCGCACGTTTTCAGGTTCCGATTTTAAAAACAAGCCGCCGACCAAAAGCTATAAATCCGAAAGGTCGCGGCTCAAAAATAATTTACGCAATGAAAACTATTGATAAATACTTGGCTCAGGCGATGGATTGTTTTCCGTATGACATCGAAGGCACGATCGAATCGCTCGATTACGCGTTGTCGTACAACGATAAAAGCACGATGGCGCTTTGCCTTTACGGGCGATTGATGGCCGATCAATTCCAGAAATACGAGGAAGCGAAAAGCTATTTCAGCCAAGCGCTTGCGGCCGACATCCATGCTTGGGAAGTCTATCCGCACTACGCGAACGTGTTGATCCGAAACGAGGATTTCGAAGAAGCTGAAAAGCTCATCGATTTCGCGCTTACCATCAAAGGTGCCGACAAATTCGAAATGCATCTTGCCAAAGCGCATCTTTTCGAGAGGCAACGCAAGTTCGACGAAGCTGAGAAAGCCGTCAAAGAAGCCAAACTGCACGTTGTTGAGGATTGGCAGGAATCGAATCTTGAAAGCCTTGTAAAGCGGATCAAGATGAAACGCGATTCGCTCGCTGGCAAAAAATCGGCGAAAAAGAAGTCTAAGAAAAAGGCAAAATGATGTTTGGAAAGGCTGTTCGAAAGAGCGGCCTTTCTTTTTGACAAATGCCGTACTTTTGCCAAAAATAATTCGATTGGAACCAGGGATTTTCCTCATAACGCCGCCGTTTACACAGCTCAACACGCCGTATCCGGCCACAGCTTATATAAAGGGTTTCCTGAATACGAAGTCCATTTCGTCGTATCAGGCCGATCTGGGCATCGAGGTTATCCTGGAATTGTTTTCAAAACACGGGTTGCAGCAGTTGTTCGACACGATTTCAAAAACCCAATTCGAGGATTTGTCCGACAATGCAAAGCGGATCATTGCGTTGCACGACGATTACATCGGCACTATTGATTCGGTAATTGCGTTCCTTCAAGGCAAAAACCCGACGCTCGCGCTCCAGATCTGCCAGGAAGAATTCTTGCCCGAAGCCTCGCGATTTTCACAACTCGAAGAACTCGACTGGGCATTCGGAACGATGGGAACGCAGGACAAGGCGAAACATTTGGCGACTTTGTATCTCGAGGATATTTCAGATTTGATCGTGGAATGCGCCGATGCGAATTTCGGATTCTCGCGTTACGCCGAACGTTTGGGACGCAGCGCGAACTCTTTCGACGAAATTTATGCCGAGTTGCAGAAACCGCTTTCGTACATCGATCAAATCACAATAAAAATACTGGCGCAGAAAGTCGAAGCGGTCAACCCGAAGTTGGTATTGGTTTCGGTTCCGTTCCCCGGGAATTTGTTTTCGGCATTTCGTTGCGCGCAATGGTTGAAGGCGAATCGTCCGAACATAAAAATCGCGATGGGCGGCGGTTTCGCGAATACTGAATTACGATCGTTGTCGGACGAAAGAGTTTTCGAGTTCTTCGATTTCATCACGCTCGACGACGGTGAAAGCCCCGTTGAGGAACTCATAAAATTCCTCAACGATCCGACGACGAAACTCAAACGGACTTTCGTTTTAGAAAACGGAAATGTCGTTTATAAAAACGAATCGCCGCTTCATGATTACAAGCAGAGCGAAGTTGGAACGCCTGATTAT
The DNA here is from genome assembly GCF_004211145.1 of Flavobacterium sp. Taxonomy (GTDB): domain Bacteria; phylum Bacteroidota; class Bacteroidia; order Flavobacteriales; family Flavobacteriaceae; genus Flavobacterium. Next base: position 26,906 of record NZ_SEBS01000036.1, read on the forward strand.
TCGGATCTGCCGCTCGAAAGCTACATTTCGGTAATCGAAATCGTAAACCCGATGCACCGCATGTGGAGCGACGGCCGCTGGAACAAACTCACGATGGCGCACGGCTGCTATTGGGGAAAATGCACTTTTTGCGACATCTCGCTCGATTACATAAAGATTTACGAGCCCGTCGCGGCCAATTTGTTGTGCGATCGCATGGAGGAATTGATCGCGCAAACGGGTCAGAACGGATTTCATTTCGTAGACGAAGCCGCGCCGCCTGCGCTGATGCGTGCGTTGGCCTTGGAAATTCTGAAGCGAAAACTCACCGTAACCTGGTGGACGAATATCCGATTCGAGAAAAGTTTTACCGCCGATTTATGCCGATTGCTCAAGGCTTCGGGTTGCATCGCGGTTTCGGGCGGTTTGGAAGTCGCTTCAGACCGACTGCTCGCGCTCATCGACAAAGGCGTCACGGTCGAACAGGTCGCGAAAGTCACGCGCAATTTTACCGAATCGGGAATAATGGTTCATGCGTATTTGATGTATGGCTATCCGACGCAAACCGTTCAGGAAACAGTGGATAGTTTGGAAATGGTGCGTCAATTATTTGAGGCCGGCGTTCTGCAATCGGGATTTTGGCATCAGTTCGCGATGACGGCTCACGCGCCCGTCGGATTGGAACCCGAGAAATTCGGAGTCGTAAAAGATTCGGACATCGTCGGAACATTTGCGAACAACGATATTAATTTTACCGACAAGACCGGGATCGATCATGATAAATTCAGCTTCGGACTCAAGAAATCGCTGTTCAATTATATGCATGGGATTTGTTTCGATTACGACTTGCAGGATTGGTTCGACTTCAAGATTCCGCGAACGAAAATCGATCCTGATTTCATTCAAGATGTGTTGCTTGAAGATTCGGATTTCAACACGAAACCGACCGCAAAAGTTGTGTGGCTTGGCTCAAAACCGATCGTTTCGTCGTTCGTGAAAAACAAAAAAGGGAATTCGTGGCCGATGTTGTCGCTTGAATTCCACGACAGGAAAGCGAGTACGGTGTTGCAGGTTGGGCAGAAGGAAGGAAATTGGTTGGTGGCGGCGCTCGAAAAAATTTCGGTTTCGGCTGCGAAAACTATGACTTTCGGTCAACTCAAGGGTGATTTTGAAAATTTTGGATTGGAGGATTTTGAATTGTTCTGGTATTCGAAACCGATACAAAGATTGCGCGAATCCGGGTTGTTGGTGTTGTAGTGCTGTTCAAGGTTTTAAATCGTTGATTTTTCGCGACCTTAAAATTACCACCACCACCCGCCCGAAAGTTAATGCGATTTCGAATTGTACGAATACACGAAAACTACATGAAATCCAAATTTTCAAAGCCAACGCTGAATTTCCAGAGCCAACATTCGATTTTCGAAACCGACGTAAATTCTAAAACCAACTCAAGTCCCAAAACAAACCTCAATTTCCCAAAGAAAAGTTTCTTCAAAAGTCGTTCTCCAAAAAACTTCGAAACTTTAATATTCCACTCGAAATCGCAAAACGTATCCAGTTTTTCATGCACGAACAATTCGATTATTTTTCACCAAACCGAAACCCGATCCCATGCAAATTCTCAATCACGACACTCTCGTCAACCAAAATCTTGCGCAACCTCGAAATAAAGACATCCAAACTTCTCCCCATAAAATAGTCATCGTCGCCCCAAAGTTTCTTCAAGATTTCTTCGCGTTTCATCACAACGCCTTTGTTGTCCAGAAAGAGTTTTAAAAGTTCCGATTCGCGTTGTGTCAACGTTACTTTTTCACCCTCGCAAACCAACGTATAATTACCGGCATCGAACGTGAATTTCCCAACCGGATAACCCGACTTTTCCAGGCTCTCCGACTTTTGCGAACGCTTCAAAAACACCTCAATCTTCAACACCAGTTCTTCAATGCTGAACGGTTTGACCAAATAATCATCGGCGCCCAAACGCAAACCTTTTATACGATCTTCCTTGAGCGTCTTGGCCGACAGGAAAATTATAGGAATGTCAGGATTCGCCGCTCGAATGTCGGACGCCAATTCAAAACCGTCGCGTTTCGGCATCATGATGTCCAAAATACACAAGTCGAAATCCCCGTTTTGGAACAGGTCGAAACAGGCATTTCCGTCGGCACAATGAAAAACCTCGTAACCGTTTTGCTCGAGGTTGTCTTTGGTTAGGAAGGCAAGCGTTTCGTCGTCTTCGGCGTAGAGGATTTTTGGCATCTGTTTAATTGTTGAATCGGTTAATCGTTTAATCGTTGTTTATCTTCGGTCGTTTTAACGGCATCGAAATCAAAATCGCAACACCGCCGTCAGCATTATTGCGAGCCGAAATCTTCCATCCATGTAACGTACAAATCTTTTTCACGTAATACAAACCTAATCCGAAACCGGTGACTTCATTACTTTTCGAGCTTGGGATCCGGTAAAATTTATCGAAAATATCCGACAATTTGTTGTTCGGGATTCCGATTCCGTTATCGATGAATTCGAGTTTTAGAGTTGCATTTTCATCGGACAAGCGAATCGTGATTTCAGGCTTTCCTTCGCAATATTTCACCGAATTGTCAATCAGGTTGTACACGATGTTCGTGAAATGGAACACGTCGGCGGCAATCGTAGCGTCGTCCTTTGCTTCGATTTTCACCGACAGGTTTTCGTGCTTGAGCTGCATGTTTTCAGTCACTTCATTTAATATCGACACGATGGAAACTGGCTTTTTGTCCATTGCAAGCGGAACCGAATCGCTCTTGGCAATGCTCAAGATTTCCCCGATATGACTGTTGAGTTTATTACTTTGGCTGATGATGATGTTCGTATATTTCTGCATTTTCTCATCAGACGAGATCTGCGGTTGCTTCGCGAGATAATTCGACGCGATCAGGATCGACGAAAGCGGCGTCTTGAACTCGTGCGTCATGTTGTTGATGAAATCGCGTTGGAGTTCGGAGTACTTTTTCTGCTGCAGAATCGTCACGATCGAATACACGTAAACGAGCAAAATAATAACAAGCGCGCCCGACAGCACGAACCAGAATTTAAGCGAGCTGAACAAATACGTCGTCTCGTTCGGGAATCGGATCGCGAAATAGTACACGAGATTCTTGTGCTTCGGAAAATAAACCGTGTGTTCCTTTTCCCCTTTCACCGACGTCGAAACGTAGTTTCCGTACACCATTTCATCGCTCTGGCAATTGTACATCGCGTATTCGAAATCGGTGTGGATGTCGCTTTTTTCGAATTCGCCTTTTAGGTAAAATTCCAAAATATCGGGTTCGAAATCGTTGTTCACGTTCACGATATAATAGTCGTTCGAGACTTTCACGACCGGATTTTCCGACGGCAATTCGTGGCTCGTGCTCTCGTATAACTTCTTGGCGACCTCGAGCAATGCGATGTGAACCTTTTGCGAGAATTTCTTTTCCTCAATCGTATAAGCTTGGCGCGTCCACAGCAATTGCGCGACGAGAATCCCAATGATGGCGACGAGTCCAAGAATGATGATAGCGTTGAGTTTGCTCAATTTCATGCTGTAATATTAGGTAAAAAAGGCACGTGAATCGTCGGTTAACAAGTCGTTAACAAACATTTGAAAGCGGTTAACAGCTTGAGAGAAATGGTTCGGATACTTTTGGGATATCAAAATTGAAAAACGATAACCATAAAAAACTACAGTATGAAAACTCTTAAAATTTCTTTGCTTGCACTCGCCTTCGGAATGATGTCTTTCACATCAACAACTTCAACTGGCGATCCGATCGTGAGAACCGCAGCCGCATCTCCGGTAGTCTGGAAAACCGAAACCATCGAAGTAGGTGAAATTCCACAAGGAACGCCAAAAGCGATCGAGTTCAGCTTCAAGAACAACGGCAAGACCGACGTCATCATCACAAACGTTAAAGCTGCCTGCGGATGTACGGCGACCGATTATACCAAAACGCCCATCAAACCCGGCGAGACTGCATCGGTAAAAGCAACTTACAACGCAGCCGCGAAAGGCGCATTCACCAAAACGGTAACCGTCACCACGAATGCCGACGAAGCCCCGAAAGTCCTCACGTTCAAAGGAACAGTGATTTAATTATAGAAGATTGGTTAGTTAAATCTACGCCTCTGGAAACAGGGGCGTTTTTTTTTGTGGAAAATCACACTCTGAGAATCAGATGATAAATTTCTTATCTTTAAGATCCATAAACTATACAAAATGAAGAAGTTATTATCGCTCTAGCGGTTTTGGCGGTTGCCTCGTGTCAGAACCCGAATTCAGAATTCCGCGGATTTGAAGGTCTTGAGATCGGTTCCGATTTTGGTTCCTCGTCAATTGCAAAGACATTCAGGAACGACATGAAAAACGAATACAATCTTCCCGATTACACGATCGCCGACATCGGTCCGGTGTCAAACCTGAATGTCACGACAAACGATTCGGGCAAGATCATCGAAGTCAAGTTCAGGACAAATACTGAAACGAACGTGTCGAAACTCAAAAAGCAATTCGAGGATTTGGTCCAGGTAGAAGTTCCGAAATTAAAATCCTCCGATCCGTTTACGATAAAGTTTTATCAATCCAAAGACGAGAATATTTTTATTGCCGAAACGACGCATAATTCGCCGAACCTAAAAAACGGAGCGCCAAGACAAGAATATGGCTATGGCAATAAAGAGGCAGTCGCTGCGAACCGGCGCGTCATTGAAAGCATGATTTCACCGTCGGCCAAAAAGAAATTGGACTCGATTAGAAACGCCGCAAAAGTAAACCTCGAATAAGTTACGCCAACTCTCCGTACAAATCGAATTCCGTCGCATCGGTGATTTTGATGTCGACGAATTCACCTGTTTTCAAGTACGTTTTCGTAGCGTCAATCAGAACTTCATTGTCAACATCAGGACTGTCAAATTCAGTACGTCCCACGAAATATTGGCCTTCCTTGCGATCGATGATACATTTAAACGTCTGTCCAATTTTTTCCTGGTTCAATTCCCATGAAATCTGCGATTGGATTTCCATGATCTCGTTCGCGCGGTTTTGCTTCACATCGGCAGGAACGTCGTCTTCGAGCAAATAAGCGTGCGTGTTTTCTTCGTGCGAATATGTGAAACAGCCCAAACGCTCGAAACGCATTTCCTGTACCCAATCTTTCAAAATCTGGAAATCCTCTTCGGTTTCTCCGGGATAACCGACGATAAGCGTAGTCCTGATTGTCATTCCGGGAACCGCCTCGCGGAATTCCTTGAGCAACTTCGTCGTTTTTTCTTGGGTCGTTCCACGTCGCATCGATTTCAAGATCTTGTCGCTGATGTGCTGCAACGGAATATCGAGGTAATTGCAGATTTTCGGTTCGCGCTTCATGAGTTCCAAAACGTCCATCGGGAAACCGCTCGGGAAAGCGTAATGCAATCGGATCCATTCAATGCCTTCGACCGCGGCCAAGGCTTCGAGAAGTTCGGCGAGGTTGCGTTTTTTATAAAGATCAAGACCGTAATAAGTCAAGTCTTGTGCAATCAAAATCAATTCTTTTACGCCATTTTTGGCCAAACCTTGCGCTTCCTTGACGAGTTTTTCGATCGATTGGGAAACGTGTTTGCCGCGCATGATCGGAATCGCGCAGAACGAACACGGACGGTCGCAACCCTCAGCAATTTTTAAGTACGCGAAGTTTTTGGGCGTCGTCGTCAAGCGTTCGCCAAGCAATTCGTGTCGGTAATCCGCGCCGAGAGCTTTCAGAAGCAACGGCAATTCCGTCGTCCCGAAAAACTGGTCCACATTCGGGATTTCCTTTTCAAGATCAGGGCGATAACGCTCGCTCAAACATCCGGTCACGAACACTTTGTCCACGATTCCACGCTCTTTCTTGTCGGCGTACTCCAAAATCATGTTCACCGATTCGGCCTTCGCGTTGTCGATAAAACCACACGTATTGATTACGATGATGTTGCCTTCATTCTCAGCAGGCGCCTCGTGCTCCACGTCTTTTCCGCTCGCTTTGAGCTGACCCATAAGCACTTCGCTGTCATAGACATTCTTGCTGCAACCCAGCGTAATCACGTTGATCTTGTTCTTCTTTAACGTTTTGGTTCTCATACAGTAAACCCTGTTTTGGGAGTGCAAAAGTACGAAAGAAGTGCTGAAGTGCAAGGTGCTGAAGTGCTAAAGTTCAAAGTTGTGGTTTTTTTAGGAGCACATTCCCGCTACCCGCTAATAGCTTTCTTGAAAAATCGGGTTTTGCAGCGGCGCTCGCGGGCTTCCTTTGGTCGCCGCGATCATCACGCAAAACCACGATTTTTCTTCAAAAGGCTAACCGCTTGTATCGGGGCTAGGAATTGGGAAAGTTATGAAGTTCAGGGTTCAAGGTAAAGCGGAAATCAAAACCGATAGCAAGTAATTGATAATATTCAAGAATCGGAAATGCAAAAATCACACAAGAAACTTCGTGCCTTCGCGCCTTCGTGGCAAAAAAAAAACTTTGCGGCAAAAAAAAATCCGCCCAAAAAGAGCGGATCAAATTTTATATAACAATTTCTTATCTAAACTCAAAAGTCAACGAAGCCGACACATTATGACTCTGCGTCTTCAAATTCGCTGGATCGGTCAAACCGGTCACAAAAAACTGCTGCTGATAATCTCGTTCCCAGTAATTGTAAGCCAGATCTAAGCGCGTGCGTCCCCAATTGTAACCCAAACCGCCTGAGAATCCTGTCAAATCTCCCATGACGGTATCATCTTTATATGGGCTTTGCTCGTAGCGGTAACCGCCGCGGAAACTCCAGTTCGAGGCCCTGATTTCTCCTCCGATTCGCAACGTCGACGCCATGTCCATGTTCGCTTCGATCTCGTCGTTTATCACGTCGTAGAAACTGTCGTTGGAACCTGTCGCGCCATAATGCGAATTCGCGTAATCTTTTACCGAATAGTCGACACTGAGCAAGCCGCGTGTCCCAAAAACGTAAGCCAAACTTCCGGTCCATTTTCCCGGGACGCGCAATTTATACGTTTCATAAATGTTGATCGGCGATCTGAATCCGCCGGTTCCACCTGTAGCGTCGTTAAACGAGAATGTTTGTACGAGTTCGTCGTTGAGCCACAACCACGTTGGCGTGTCATAAGAAACTCCTGCCCGGAAGCTCGGTGTTACTTTCACGATCGTTCCGAGTTGAAGCGAAACGCCGCTTCCGTACGTGCGCAATTGGTTGTTGAATTCGAACCATTGCAAGCCGTTTGCAGTGTCGTTGCCGTTACTTTCGTAAAAGCTTGTCCATTTCAGGTAGTCCGAGAAATGACCGTTCACGTTCGCCCCGAAATACCAGTTGTCCCCGTATTGGGCCGCAAAATTGATGGCGATTTTTCCATTGTATCCGCGGGTTTCCATCAAGAAATCGTGGTAATAGTTTCCGCCTGCAGGAACGTTAGATTCGAAAGTAGTGGCGTCGGGATTGCCGCCTGTCGGATTGATCACGAAACCTTGGTATCCGATAAGCGCCTGCTGCGCACCGAAACCTCCGAAGTTCCCGATATTCACATATTGATCTTCGAAAAATCCACCGAACTCATAATCGGCTGCCGACAATCCGGCCGAATTTGCGTAACCTAAAAAATAACTGTCGACAGAATTCGTCGGATTGGTTCCCGCTATATAAAAATCGTTATCAAGATTATTCGCATTCTCATAGTTCGCGCTCACTGCAAATTTTTTCCATTTGCTGTCCGGATTGTGGTTTTTGAAGACGAACGCGCCTCCGAATTGGTTCACGTCGAACGAACTGTAATTTTCAGACGTATTCGTCCCGAAGTAATTCGCCTTATTCTTGGGATTGTAACTCGTGAGCGTAAATCCGACCTGGCTGTTCGCGAAAATCGCCGAGCCCGCAGGATTAACGTTTATAGCCGACAAATCGCCTCCCAAAGCGCCGAACGCGCCGCTCATCGCGCGGAATCTCGCGGTTCCGGTTAAGTTGTCCTGCGCATAGATAAGTGCGTCGGCACCTGACATTTCTTGTGCCCGCAAGCCCGAAACGGCAAATGCTGCCGCAAAAACAAGTAGGTATTTTTTCATGACATTTTTATTTAGGTTCAAAAAAATACCTATGCCGTAACGTATCGTCCGCAAGACATAGGTATCAATATAATTGTATCGGATTAACGACGACCACCGCCGCCACCGCCGCCTGAACGACCTCCGCCGCCACCGCCACCGCTGTAGCTTCCGCCGCCGTATGAACGACCGCCTGAAGACGATGACGAACTCGGAGTGTAGGAATTATTGCTGCGCGAAGGAGTAGAGTAGCTTCTCGGTTGAGAGCCGGTGCTTCTTGGTGTGTTGTAGCTGTTGTTTGTTCTTGGCGTACCGTAATTTCTGGTTCCGCCGGTTTGATTTCTCGTACCGTTGTTCGTGAAGTTACGTGTGCCGCGGGTTCCGTTGTAAGAGTTACGGGTTCCGTTCGTAGAATAGGTCAAGCTTCTTCTTCCATTGCCCGGAGTGCTGTAGCTGCGTGAGTTTGAGTAACGTCCGCCCGGCATCGTGTAGTTTCTGCCGCCGCGTGGTCCGTTGTTGTAGGCGTAGCCGTTTCCGTAATATCCGTTTCCGTAATATCCGCCGTAATACGGATAACCGCCGTAACCGTAGCCGTAGTAAGGATATCCGCCCCAGCCGTAGCCATAGTTCCAACCCCAACCTGGACCGTACCAAGAGTTCCAGCCTAAGCCCCATCCCCAGCCGCCGCCGTACCAGTAATTGTTCCAGTAACCGTAACCCCAGTTGTTGTCGTAAACGTTGATCGTGACGTTATCGGCGTTCCCGCCCCATGAAGAGTAGCCTTCAGCATAACCGTCGTCAGTACGCTGGGTGCTGTCCTGGACCGATGAATAACGTTCCACATCGGTAATGATTTCATCGTCCTGTAACGAATTGAAATATTGTCTGTAACCGTTGTTTGTGTTCTCCTGACGCGTATCTGCGGTTTGATTGTCACCGTAAATGCCGTCATTGGATGCCGTGTTGCGAGATGTCCCGCAAGATGCGAGTAACATCGCGAACATCCCCAGCAAAATGCCGTAGGAAGTTGATCGTGTAGAAAAATAGTGAGTTTTCATAAGAAAGAGCATTTTTTTTATTGTGGGTTTGTGTTGCCCGACATAACAAATTTAGTTAGTTTTGCCTGACTTTTTAGTTAAAAAAATCGAAACAATTTTTGTGCCAAAACAAGTGTTATGAGTAAGAACCTTACTACAAGAGCCGAAGATTATTCTAAATGGTACAACGAGCTCGTTGTCAAGGCCGATTTGGCTGAAAACTCGGGCGTTCGCGGCTGTATGGTGATCAAACCTTACGGATATGCCATTTGGGAAAAAATGCAGGCGGAACTCGATCGGATGTTCAAGGAAACAGGTCACAGCAATGCCTATTTCCCGTTGTTCGTGCCAAAAAGCATGTTCGAGGCCGAGGAAAAAAACGCCGAAGGTTTCGCCAAAGAGTGCGCGATCGTAACGCATTACAGGCTCAAAAACGATCCTGATAAACCCGGAAAATTGATGGTCGATCCGAACGCCAAGCTCGAGGAGGAACTCATTGTTCGCCCAACGTCGGAAGCAATCATCTGGTCGACGTACAAGAATTGGGTGCAATCCTACCGCGATTTGCCGCTTTTGATCAACCAATGGGCGAACGTAGTGCGTTGGGAAATGAGAACACGCCTGTTTTTGCGCACGGCCGAATTCCTGTGGCAGGAAGGTCACACGGCCCACGCGACCAAAGCCGAAGCGATAGAGGAATCTGAAAAAATGATGAACGTCTATGCCGAGTTCGCCGAGAATTTCATGGCGATCCCGGTCATAAAAGGATTGAAGACTGAAACCGAGCGTTTTGCGGGAGCTGAGGAAACCTATTGCATCGAAGCGTTGATGCAGGACGGAAAGGCGCTCCAGGCTGGAACGTCTCACTTCCTTGGGCAGAACTTCGCCAAAGCGTTCGATGTGAAATTTACGTCGAACGAGGGCAAGCTCGATTACGTCTGGGGAACTTCATGGGGCGTTTCGACGCGTTTGATGGGTGCTTTGGTGATGACGCATTCCGACGACAAAGGATTGGTCTTGCCTCCGAATCTGGCGCCGATACAAGTCGTGATCGTCCCGATCCATAAAACTGACGAACAATTGGCGCAGATCACCCAGGAAGTCGATAAGTTGACATCGGAATTGAAAAAAATGCGCGTCTCGGTCAAATTTGACAATCGCACGAATATGTCGCCGGGATTCAAGTTTAACGAATATGAGCTCAAAGGCGTGCCGATCCGAGTCGCCATCGGCCCGAAAGATCTCGAGAACGGAACTTTTGAAGTCGCCCGACGCGATACGTTGACCAAAGAGTCTGTTTCAAAAGAAGGTTTTGCGGCTTATTTGCGCGATCTGCTCGAGACGATCCAAAGCGATCTTTTCGCAAAGGCGCTCGATTATCGCGACTCGCACATTACGGAGGTAAACGACTTCGAGGAATTCAAATCGGTACTCGAAACCAAAGGCGGTTTCCTTTCGGCCCACTGGGATGGAACCCCTGAAACCGAAGAAAAAATCAAGGAATTGACAAAAGCCACGATCCGTTGTATCGCGTTGGATAGGGTGGAAGAAGCCGGAAACTGTGTATTCACGGGAAAAACTTCAGTCGGTAGAGTGCTGTTTGCCAAGGCTTACTAGAAAATTTTGAAAAAAATAAATCCCAGCTATTGCGCGAATAAAAAATAGTTGTATTTTTGCATCCGCAATAGCGACCATGGCCCGTTCGTCTATCGGTTAGGACGCCAGGTTTTCATCCTGGTAAGGGGGGTTCGA
>NZ_SEBS01000077.1 GCF_004211145.1 Flavobacterium sp.
CAGCCCTTTCGTTCCCGTGCTGAAATTCGCAAAAAATCTTGGATACGGGCTGTCGACCTCGTTTCTCTCGACGCCATCGCCGACAGTTTTTCGGCCGGGAGTATATTCAATCTGGACATTCGTCTCGGCCTGCTTCACCGTGCCGGCAATTACGCCTGACGGATTTTCTGCCGATGGCAATTCCTTGTAATAGTCCAGGCTAAACACCGGTGACGCCGATTCCAGCGTGCGATACGAGAATCCTGTCTGGAACGTCAGGTTTTTTATTGGCTCGATTTCAAACGCGAACGTACTTAAGTTGATGTTCGTCAGTTTGCCGTTGCTGCTGGTCGTGAAAAGTCCTGATGAGGCGAAGCTTCGGCCCAAAACGTCGTTCGTCGTTGTCAGGCTCGCGCCGATCTGCTCGATGTCGCGCCGATTTCCGCCTGAAAGAATGATTCGGTTTTTCTTGTCGATCATCCATTTTCCCGAAAGGCCGTATTTGAACTTGTCATCGTCAAAGCCATACGCAGTATAACCTTGCAGACGCCACGAATCGTTCGGCCCGAAATAGGTCCGTCCGCCGGCGCGTATTCGCGTTCCTTCGACTTCGTTGTAGCCAACTGTCGAGAAAATCGGCCCGTAATCAATTTTGCCAAGATTGATATAGCCGCTGCCCAGGATTTCGACCAGACTCGTCAGTCGCTTAAATTTCTTGTTGGTTTTGAGCGTGTCGAGCATCTGATAAACGCCTTTTTCGTCCTTGCTCAGCTTTTCGAAACGGTTTTCTTCCCAGTATTCATCGGGCTTCTGGTAAACCGAATTATCGACGTAATTGACTTCCTGCTTGTAAAAATCGGCAGGTTTCGGCTTGTTGAATTCGTGATTTCGGAAGTATGTCGTCCGCTTGCCGTAAACGCCGCGCGATTTTTCTTTTTTGCTCAGTGCAAAATCCGACATCATATAATCTTTCGTCAGCAGGAAAACCGAATCGTTCAAAACGTCGAATTCCTGCTCAATATAAATGTCCTTGACCCAGTTGATGTTCGCGCTTTTTGTCGCGGCCATGTTGATGTTCTTGATCGCAAATGTCGTATCGTTCACCCAAAAGTCGCCCTTGAAAGTCAGCTCGCTTTTGCGCCTCGGATAAAACACGATATTGTAGCACCATTTTCCGTCGACGTACGCCGTATCGCGCAGCACATAGTTGTAAACGTCGATTCCCGTGGTCGAAAGCGGGCTGGTGAAACTCTTGTCGAAAAACGTGATGTAGTTGTTGTAAATGTTGTAATCGGCGTAAAGATCTTTGATGAAAGCGATCACCTGCTGATTGTCTGAAAAGCCCGAATTCTTGTTCGCCTTCAGGATTTCCTTGGTTTTCTTCATGACGTTGTCGCCGTAAACGTCTGAAAGCGCTTCGTTGATGAAGATCGGGAGATACGTTTTACCCGTAACACGCGACGTGTCGACGTGGTTGAAAATGAATTCCATCCCGCGGAAAATCTTGTTTTTCATGAACGCGCTGTCGATGGTGTTCATGTCAAATTCGACTTTCTCGTACTTTTCCATTTTGTACTGGTCGAACATGTACAAGCCGTTCTTGCGCTTTCGCGCCCAGATTTTTCTCAAAATATCAAGCGCCGGATTGTTCTTTTTAGACGTTTTTCCGCTGTAGATCACGACTTCCTTAAGCTGGTTGGTTTCTTTCAGCACGACTTTAAAATCGTAGTTCACTGATTTCGGCAAATCGACTTCACGGTCCTGAAAACCCGTAAAAGAAACGATGATCGCCTGGTAGCTCTTATCCGATTCAATATAAAAACGGCCGTCTTCGTTGCTCACTGCGCTTTCGGTCGAGCCTTTAAAAATGATGTTTGCAAAAGGAATCGGCTGATCCTTAACATCGACGACGATGCCGCTGACCTTAGTCTGGGAC
>NZ_SEBS01000003.1 GCF_004211145.1 Flavobacterium sp.
TCGAAATATTTTTGGTATTCGTCCAAAGTCGTCGCTCCGATGGCACGCAATTCACCTCTCGCCAACGCCGGTTTCAGGATGTTCGCCGCATCCATCGCGCCCTCGCCACCGCCGGCCCCGACCAACGTATGGATCTCGTCGATGAACAAAACGATGTCGCCTTCACTCGTCGTGACTTCCTTGACGACCGATTTCAGGCGTTCCTCGAATTCGCCTTTGTATTTTGCTCCGGCTATCAAAGCGCCCATGTCGAGCGAATAAATGATTTTGTCCTTTAAGTTTTCGGGAACGTCTCCATCGACGATCCGGTGCGCCAAACCTTCGGCAATCGCGGTTTTCCCGACGCCGGGTTCTCCGACGAGCATCGGGTTGTTTTTGGTACGACGCGTCAAGATTTGCAACACTCGCCGAATTTCCTCATCGCGCCCGATCACGGGATCGAGTTTGCCGTTGCGCGCGAGTTCATTGAGGTTCTTCGCGTATTTGTTGAGCGAATTGTACGTTTCTTCAGCCGATTGTGACGTGACGCGTTCGCCTTTTCTAAGTTCGTCGATCGCAGCTTTAAGACCTTTTTCAGTTACGCCCTGATCTTTCATGATCTGTGCGACTTTGCTCGAAGACTTGAAAATGGCGAGAATCAAATGTTCGACCGAAACGAATTCGTCGTTCATGTTCTTGGCTATGATCTCTGCTTCGTTCAATGTCTTGGCGCCTTCGCGTGAGAATTGCAGATCGCCTCCCGAGACTTTTGGGAAATTTTGGATCGTCGCGTCCAGAATTTGCTGGAACAACGGCAAGTTTACGTTGAGCTTTTTGAGCAGGAAAGGAGCGACGTTCTCGTCGACCTCGAAAATCGCCTTGAGCAGATGTTCGTTCTCGATCTGCTGCTGGCCCAGCGACTGCGCGATCTGTTGCGATTGCTGCAGCGCTTCCTGAGATTTGATGGTAAATTTATTGATGTTCATATTTTCGTTTTTGTTTAACTAAGTGTCGGAATTAAATTGGTTACTTTTGGTTCGAACGCCTTTAGTCAACTTTTGTTCCGATACGGTTTTTCTGACAAAAATTCAGTTCCGAATGAAAACGAAATGACAAATTGGCTTAAATCCTGACGATATGAGTTTTTTCAATAAAGTGTTCGGAGATTCCGATCATAAAGATACGCGGCAAAACGCATTGGCGTGGAACGATTTAACAAGTTTGAAACAGTTGGAAGACATCCTTGAGGAGTCGGAGAACATTGCAGTCGTAATTTTCAAGCACAGTACGCGTTGCGGGATCAGCAAGATGTCGCTCAAAGGTTTTGAGAAAGAATATAACATCCCTGAATCCGACGCGAAATTCTATTTTCTTGATCTGCTGAACCATCGCGACATCTCGAATGCGATCGCCGAGAAATTCAACGTCTATCATGAATCGCCCCAATTGATATTGATCAGGAACGGAAAGGCCGTTTTCCATAGTTCGCATGGGGATATTTCGGCTGGGGATTTGGTGGAAAAGGTGAAGTAGGAAACGCTATGCTGGAAACGCTACGCTGGAAACGTTATGCTGGAAACGCTTCGCTTTAGAAACGCTTCGCTGGAGATTTGATACTGGATATGGAAAATCCCGCTTCGAATGAGAGCGGGATTTTTTATGTGCTTAAAAATCTACGTACGAAATTTATCGAAAATAAATCCCAGCGTAGCGTTTCCCAAATGAAGCCTTTCTAACTTCTAATTTTATTCCTCGTAATAACCGTCTTGAGTTTCCCTTTCAAATCCTCGCCCGTATCAAAAACCATCTGTTCGTTGTTCGGGAACGGCAACGCACGCTGGTTGAACATCGGCAAATAATCATTCCCGATCGCGCGTTTGTCGCCGCGGTACGTCGCGTATCGGTTCTCGAATACGAACTCGCTCGATACGGGGAATGTCTGCAGTAATTGATTGGTCTTAAAATCGATGTAATCCACTTTTGCGATGACTTGCGTCGCCTTTTGCTGCGTGAATTCGCGTACAGAGCATTTTACGGTCTTGAAAACATCGACATAGACCGGACGACCCAAACTGTCGAGCACGACGCGATTTCGGACCACTTTCTTTTTTCGGCCGACCTTGATTTCCTTTTCGCGCACGAATTGGCGTTCGGTGACCTGTTCGGGCGAAATATTGATCGTCCTGAAATTGATGATCACGCCGTAATCATAATCATATCCGGGTTGGCGGTTGCTGTGATAGATCGTCCATTGGTCGTTCAATCCGTATGTGCTGAAGTCGAGCAAATCGCTCTCGAGACGTTTCGGGATCATCATGTTCGTCTCGTTCTTCGTATAAACGCTCACGTAATCGCTTCCTTTTCGCTTAGCCGTATTGATGAGTTCGGGTACATCCTTGTAACCCGGCGTGATTTGGTTCAGGTAATTCAAATCGTCGAACGCTCGTCTGAAATTCATCTTGTCGTTCGTGGCGAGCAATGCCTTCGTATTGTCGTACAGATATTTCGAAAGCGCGTCCTTGCTGCTTTTTATCTGGTCGCTGTAATTTCCGAATTCGAATTTCGCTTCGCGGTTTTCCTTCAAAAGCTTTAAAGGCAACAGCGGACGGATCTTCTCCTGGCGGTTGTTGAGCTGTAAATATGTGTTGAAAATGCGCTCGAGATTTCTCGGACTCGCGTCTTTCATGAGCATGTCGATATCGCGCAAGTCACGTTCGCGCGCCTTCGCATAGGCTTCCTCCAAAATGTACACGAAATCCTGGTTGCCCTTTTTGTCCTTGTTGTTCCGGAGTCCGTAAACCGCATTGTCGATCGCGCTGTCGTAATCGCCGCTGCTCAGCATTTCCTTGGTTTGCTTGACCGCACAGGACGCGAGACAAAGCACGAAAAGCAGTATAGTAATTTTTTTCATTTTGTTTGTTTTGGTGATGTAAAAGTAAAGATTCCGTCTATCCGATTGACGATTCAGGCTCGAATTTGGTTGCACCGATCTATTTTTTTGCGCCTTTTCCGGCTGTCCGTTGCAAGCTCTTGCACAAAACCTTTGTTTGCAAGCGGCCCGCGGGGCTTCCGTCGGTCGCCCGCTTGCCGCGACAAACAATAGGTTTTCGCGCCGCGAGGCTTTTCACTGCCATCCGGGGCGAAATTTCAATACTGCTTCACGAGTTTTCTTGAAACGGAACCTGAGTCGGTCGAAATCCTGATGAAATATATTCGCGTGGAATGGAGGCGCATATCGTTACTCCAAATTCAGCCTCAACCGAACAAACGCGTTGTCCCGGCGTATTGAAGTCGAACGTTAAGTTCCGGGATGGAAGTAATTGCTACAAAAACGTGAATGTAAAAAGTAGAAATTTTCATAAGCCTGGCGTTTCAGCGAAATACGATTTGTCGTGAAATGGGAGCAAGGAGGTCGCTTGGTTGTGGTTTTTGTACGTAATGTTTTTAAAATTGTTTGTACAACCCTTTAAGAGTTTCAAACTCTTAAAGGGTTAAATATATCCCAGATTTTTCAAAGCTCATTACACATTTCCCTCAATATTTGTTAACTAAAAAACAACCATGTCTCAGCCTTTACCAATGAAAACTCTCACAACACCACAAAAAAAAACGTCCCGACATAATCGGGACGTTTTGCAACATAAGCGGTTTCTGCTGAACTGCTATTATTGTCCTTTTTGGTTTTTCATTTCTTTCTCGATCATGTCGTAGAACTGGTCGATCTTAGGCAAGATCACGATCCTGGTTCTGCGGTTTGTAGCGCGATTCTCGGCCGTATTGTTGTCGACCAACGGAATGTACTCGCCACGTCCTGCTGCGATCAATTGTTTAGCCGGAACACCCAAATCTTTCGTCAACACGCGAATGATTGAAGTCGAACGTTTAACCGACAAATCCCAATTGTCAAGCAAAGTTCCGTTGCTGATGTACGGCACGTTGTCAGTGTGACCCTCGACCATACATTCAAAATCAGGCTTGCTGTTGATGACTTTCGCAACTTTCGCCAAGACTTCTTTCGCGCGGTCGCTCACATTGTAACTTCCGGATTTGAAAAGTAATTTGTCTGAAATCGAAATGAAGACGACACCTTTCTCAACATTCACCTGAATGTCAGGATCATTCAACCCGACTTCGCGTTTCAAGCTCGTGACCAAAGCCAACGTTACACTGTCTTTACGCGTTAGCGCATCTTGCAAACGAGTAATTTTCAAGTCTTTTTCCTTGAGGCTTTCCAATGATTTTTCAAGATTTGCGGCACCTTTTGACGAAAGCGTCGTGATGTTGCCCACGTTGTTGATCAAATCGGAGTTGTTCTTTTTAAGGAACTCGATTTGCGTATTCAACGCTTCTTTTTCTGAAAGGCATGTGTTGAGTTTTACGGTCGCCGTGTTCAGCAAATCCTGAATTTCTTTATTTTTCGCTTCGCATTCCGCAAGCTTTTTCTTCGTTCCACATGACGTCATCAATACGCCAACGACAGACAATGCGATGAGGGCTTTTTTCATAAATTTTCTATTTTGTCATTTACACAAATTTAGCCCTTTCGATTTTTTAACACGGTTTGCCGAGGCATAAACTATTGTTAAAATAAAGAATCGAAAGTCTTTTTGCCATCGACGAAATACGCCTTCACGATGCTTTTTAACTTAAAATAATTCGTTTTTTGCAAGGATCTACGCTTTAAATAATTTATCCTGAATAATTTATAAAACATCAGATGCGCCTTCGCTACAGCCCAAAAGTGTTGGAACTTCCTTTGAAACAAAAACCGAAACGCGGCGACTCCATCGAGTAACATTCTTACAAATAACACTTGGAATAATTGGTTCGATGGTACGTTCTTAAGTAACATGAGCAGCGAATTCCTGAAATTCAGATGCGCCTTCCTCGGGCTGTCTTCGTTCAATGTCGCGCCACCGACATGGAATACAGTCGAACCCGAAACGTATTTTATTACATGGCCTTCATTGAATGCGCGCCAGCACAAATCGATTTCCTCCTGATGCACGAAAAAGTCGGCGTCAAAACCACCAAGCGAATCGAACACGTTTTTTCGGATAAAGAAACAGGCGCCCGAAGCCCATAAAATCTCACGATCATCGTCGTATTGCCCGTTGTCTTTTTCAAGCGTGTCGAACAATCGTCCGCGGCAGAACGGATAGCCGTACTTGTCCAGAAAACCTCCAGCGGCGCCCGCGTATTCAAAATATTCCCGGTTTTTGAAATCCCGGATTTTCGGCTGGATGATCGCCGTTTTCGGTTCGTTTTCAAATGTCGAAAGAATAGGAGCGAGCCAATTTTCCGTGACTTCGATATCCGAATTCACGAGCACATAAATGTCAGCTTCAATGTTTTTCAACGCTTCGTTATAACCGCCCGCAAATCCAAGATTGGTAGCGTTTCGCACGATTTTTACCGACGGGAATGCGGTTCTCGTAAACGCCACCGAATCGTCGGACGACGCATTGTCGGCAAGCCAAATCTCAGCGCCCTGCGAATGTTCGATCACCGACGGCAGGAATTGCTCGAGCAGGCGTTTCCCGTTCCAGTTCAAAATGACTATTGCGGTTTTCATGGGCGATATTCGATTAGGGAAACCATATCGGTGTCATTTCCGACAAGGTAATTCTCAAGTTTTTTATACACGCGCTTTTCAGGATAAATCATGATTTTTTTGTTCGTTCCGGCCCATTCTGAAAGCAGGATATAATCTTGTCCGTCTTTTTGGCGCAAGAACGGCTTGGCTTCGGTCGGTAACTTTTCGATGATTTTTTTGTCATTGAAGTAAATTGCCGCGTAAACCGGTTTTCCCGACATGATGCTGAACGACAGGAAATGATCGTACCATCCGAACAAGTTCAACGTCGGAAGCAACCAGGCCGTGGCTAAGATCGCTCCTTTCTTGAAATCGAATCCGTAAAAAATCGAAACATCGGAGCGATAAATCACGAGCAGTAAAATCGAAATCATCAAGAAATTCAACGGAATCACGTTATAACCGCCCGTTTCCTTTACCAGAGTGGCGATGATGATCAAATGCATCACGACGAGCACGATGCTTGCAAACCGTCGCGTTTTGAGCCGAAGCAACATCAAACCTGCTGCGGCTTCTATAAACGGAACCGCGTACGTGAAGGCGATCCGAAATTCGCGCGGCACGAACGGAATGCGTTTGTCCAGTCCGCCGAGCCATTTTTCGAGGAAATACGCGTTGAATTTGTGCGTTCCGCTCCAAAAGTAAATGCCCGCGAAAAGCAATATCATAAGCGTCTGCGGATGTTTCCTGCTCACCTGGCAAAGCAATATCAGCAGGAAAATATAATACGTCGGCTGCAACCGGTTGATATCGGTTTGGATGAGCACGCCGAACAGACACGCGATGGCCACGAACAACAACATATCCGGTTTGAAACTGAACGGCAAAAGCGAGAATGCGAGCAAGACCAACGCGATTTTTGAAATCGACGCAGGCAGGACGGGCAACGCGTCAATCGCGGGAATCAAAGGGAAACTTTCGTCGGGCAACCAAAGCCTGTACGAGATGAACAGCGTAACCAAGATACAGACCGCCGTAAAATAACGCGCGATGATCAAGTAGTTCTCTGTCGTCTTTTGGTTCATCTCGAAGGGATTTCAGGAAGGAAAACATAGCGTTCGTTTTCATAATCCATGCTGCAAAAATAGTGATTGCGGCCGTTGGTGACCATCAGGTATTGCGAGCGCATCGATAAATTATAACGAGCGATCTGATCGAACGTGGTCTGGTCGATCTTAATTTCGGGCGCTTTGCATTCCACGAGCAGGAAGATCGATCCATCCGAATTGAAAACCACGGCGTCGTACCGCTTCGTCAATCCGTTTATTTTCAACAGCTTCTCGACGTTTACGAGTGATTTCGGGTATTTCCTATCGTGCAGTAGAAATTGGACGACGTGTTGCCGAACCCATTCTTCGGGCGTACAAACCACGAATTTGCGCCTCGTCTCGCAGAATATCGAAACTTTTCCATCGGTGTTTTTAAACCGAAAATCATAAGCGTTAAAATTCAAGGATTGCATGGCGCAAAGAAACGAAATTTCAGGGCAAACTTGTCGTTGGTATGTTCAAATCCGCAACTGGTGTATTTTATATTATATTCAAGATTTTTATACTGCAAATTTGACCAAAAGCGCAAAAACCCAACTTTAAATATACCTAATAATAGGGATTTTTTAGTAGATGCCTAACTGTTACATTTGTCGCACACGGCTGTAATTGTGTGGTATCTTTTACAGTCGTTTTGACTCTCCGGCCTCGTCGGAGAGTTTTTTATTTGTGTCCGTTCCGCCGCAGGATTGCCCGAAACCACAGTTGGTTTATTTAATTCGTACATTTAAAACGACAATGTGTAGGTTTACTGCTCGTCTTACTCGAATGGATACCTTTTATCTTCAACGTCTTTTTGTGTTCTCGCTGCTGATTTGGCTCGTGCCCGCGCGTGCGCAGAAAGTCTGGCACGACGAGTTGATCCGTTCTTACCAAGGATTGCCGAGCGATATCGTGCTCAAGACCCAAACTGATGTGAACGGTTTCCTGTTCGTCGCCACGGCAAAAGGGCTTTCGCGTTACGACGGTTATCGCTTCATTGAGAGCAAATCGGTCAAATCGGGGATTACCGATGTTTTTCAATGCAAAGGCGACTTCTATTTCCACAATCCCGCTTTCGGCTTGGCATCTGTCGGAAACATTCACGCAGAACCGTCGGTCATACAGAAAAACCGCTATGAGGACGAAAATCCGAACAACGACCATTTCGAGAACATTTTCCTCGACTCGCGCGACAGGATCTGGTGCAGCGATTTTTCAGGCGTAAAATATTTTTCGTCCGACAAGAAAAAATTGACCGCTTTCCCGATCGGAAACCAAAAAGCCGAAAACCTCAAGGTGCAGCTCATAGAAACGACGCGCGGTTCAATCTGGGCGTTCACCTCATCGGGCGTTTTCGTATGGGACGAGAAATCGAATGCGTTGAGGAAACATGCGAATCCCGCAATCGCGAGCCTTTCGTGCGCGGCTTCGATTCGATTGTCCAAGAACCGAATCCTCGTTGCGACCAACGACAACCGCATTTTCAAGCTGGATCCGACAACCGGAAACCTTGAATTTCAATGCACGACCGACGAACGTGCTATCGGGTTCGCACGACTTCCGGGACGCGCGCCGATCGCGTATTCGCGCAACAAGATCTACGAATTGGGCACGACGGCTGTTTCATTCTACGTTCCCCAAAAAAGCCAGATCAACCACGTTTTAGCCGACGCGAACGCCGAAATTCTAT
The DNA here is from genome assembly GCF_004211145.1 of Flavobacterium sp. Classification (GTDB taxonomy): domain Bacteria; phylum Bacteroidota; class Bacteroidia; order Flavobacteriales; family Flavobacteriaceae; genus Flavobacterium. The sequence continues at coordinate 8,297 of NZ_SEBS01000003.1, forward strand.
GGGTTTCCACGAACAAAGGCCTCGTCAGGCTTTCTCCCGTCGACGCGGTTTTGAATTACAGATTACCGACACAAATTTCAAACAAGGTCGTGATTTCAATGGCGCAGGATGCCCAAAACACGACGTGGTTGCTCGACAATAAATATGGGATATGGTCGCAATCGACGTTCGGGATTTGGAAAAGCCATGATATTTCCGGCGTCCGTCCCAAAACAATCGGCGCTTGTGGAAATGTCGTTTTAGTCGCGACCGACAAAGGCGTGTATCGGATCATGTCGGACAGAATAGAGAAACTAAACCTCGAATCCTCTCCCGATGCCGCGATTAAAAAAGCATTGCTGACCAAAAAAAACGAGCTGTGGCTGCTGTGCGAAAATGCGCCTGTCCAAAGATATTCGTGGCCGGAACTCCAAAAGCTTACACCGCTTTCAAACAAGCCCGATTTCTGGACAAAAAATACATGGAACGATCTGTTCGAAGCGTCCGACGGCAAAATCTGGATGTGCGGCTGGGCGCCGAGCACATACGGAATCGACATTTTCGACCCGAAGAAGAACGCATTCGTCGAAATTTCCGATCTGCCGCTGAATAGGAACCGTGACAAATTTTTCGGCGATTACGTGAATCGCATTGCCGAAGACGACGATCACAACCTGCTTTTTTCAGGTTACGGCGGTTTTGCGATCGTCGCACCAAACGGAAATCTTCTCAAGAAAGTCGATGTCAATACGTATCCGATTTCAGACGGGCATTTTGAGGGAATCGCAAGCGACGAGCGCGGAAACATCGTGTTCGCGACGGGCGACGGCTTGCATGTCTACAACAAGAAACGCGATCAGGTGTTGCGGCTTTCTCAGGCCGACGGGCTCCCATCGGACGATCTGATCTACGGTTTTTTGAAACGGAATGACGGTAAAATCGCGGTCGGAACTGAAAGCGGCTACGCGGCGGTAAATCTCCAAAAACTACTAGAGCCACAAAACAAACGCGGGCTGCGGCTTAGCAGCGTGGTCGTCGATGGTAAAATGCGCGATCAGGAATCGGGCGTGATCGAATTAAATAAGGACGAAAGCGATGCGACGATCGCGTTCTCGGATTTGTCGTTTTCCGATCGGAACAAGGTTTTCTATCGGTACAGATTCGACGACGAAAACCGCTGGAACGAATTGGGCAACACGCCCGAAGTTTCGCTGAACCACATCTCGCCCGGAACGTACGAGCTGCTCATCCAGAAAGGAAATGGGCTCGGCGATTGGCAAAGTGAAACACTTGAGCTCACGATGATCGCACATCCGCCTTTTTACCGATCGCCTTTGTTTTATGTGCTTTGCGTCGCGCTCATGTTGCTTTGCATCACGGCGGTTTATTCGTATTTTCTGAACCGGCAACGCAAGGAAGCGCGTTACCTGCAAAAGATCCGAGAGGCCGAAATGACGACGTTGCGCGCCCAAATGAACCCGCATTTCATGTTCAACACGCTGAATTCCATCAACAGTTACATCATACAGAACCAGACCGAGGCCGCGAGCGATTACCTGACGACATTCTCCAAGTTGATGCGCAACATTCTCGAATACTCGAAGGAAGAACTGATTCCGCTCGAGAACGAACTGCAGGCGCTCAAATTCTATATGGAACTCGAGTCGATGCGTCTGGAACAGTCGTTCGATTATACGATTAAGATCGACAAGGAAATCAAGGGAAATCCGCTCGTAAAAATTCCGCCGCTCGTTATCCAACCGTTCGTCGAGAATGCGATCTGGCACGGATTGCTGCACAAGTCGGAACCCGGAAATTTGTTGATTTCGGCCGAACTGATTTCCGATGACAAATTCACGGTGCGCATCGAAGACGACGGCATCGGGCGTGAAAAAGCAGGATTGCTCAAGAAGAACCAAACGTCGCATAAGTCCTACGGCGTCGAAATCACGACCGAAAGACTCGCGATGCTGCATCCTGAAAACGCGATCGAAATCATAGATCTCAAAGATGAAAAAGGCCAACCCAAAGGAACGGCCGTGATATTGACCATAAAAATGTAAGCCATGATAAAAGTAATTTTGATTGACGATGAAAAGCACGCGATCGTGACGCTGCAACACATGATCGAAAAATTCGACGATGTTGAGATTCTCGCCACGACCCAAAAAAGTACCGAAGCCAAGGAACTCATCGAGAAGCACAAACCCGACTTGGTTTTCCTCGACATCGAAATGCCGTTCATGAACGGTTTCGAAGTCCTGGAACAATTCGCCGACATCAATTTCAAGGTTATCTTCACGACCGCCTATAACCAATATGCGATAAAGGCGTTGCGCGTGAATGCGCTCGATTACCTCATGAAACCCGTCGACAAGGACGAATTGCGCGAAGCGCTCGACAAGTTCGTGAACAACGAATTGTTTACGACGCACGAGCAGTTGCAGCAGGTCAGCCAGTTCTCGTCGGGGAAAATCCAGGACACGCTCGCGCTTTCGACCCAGGAAGGTTTGCATTTCGTGAAGGTCGACGACATCATGTATCTCGAGGCGAGCGGCTGTTACACGTATATCATCATGAACGACGGCGTAAAACATTTGGTGAGCAAGAACCTCGCGATCTTCGAGGACGTGCTCAAAGGGAATTCGCTGTTTTTCCGACCACACAAGTCGCACGTGGTGAAAAAACGTGCGGTGAGCGCCACCTCAGGGAGTGAAAATTATCCCTATGCTTACGTTAATGGTGAAAAAGGGCTTCCGGCTTCGGCAACTGTCGATGGCGCGACAGTTATCTACACCTATACGGATTGATGATCAAAAATCTGTTTGCAATAAGGTTCGGTTTACGCCGGGCCTTTTTTTATGGTCGGAACCCGGCGAATCTCTATGGGCGACGCATTTCCTTTATTGGTCTCCGCATTTGCTTTATCGGCGTTTCAAAAAACCGCACGTGTCAACTATTATTGCCGTGTATTAACTAACACAGCAAATCATGAAGAAATTCTTTTTACTCGCGATCACAATGGTTTTGTGGTCGTGTTCGGGCGACGACAGTTCGTCTGGCATCAAAACGCTTCCGACTTCAATTGCGATTACGACCAATATCGACGACGAGACCGAAACGCGTTCGTTTTCATACGACGAAACGGGCAGGCTTACCTCGGCGACGGTTTATGGCGTTACGTACGCGATCGGGTACGACAACAAAAGTCGGTTCAATGTGATCACATCGGCACAAGGATCGGCGACCTTCACGTACGGGTCAAACAATAAATTGTCAAGCGCGACGGGCGTTGACGGCGATGTGATTCCAATCGTTTGGACGTCGAACAACACGTTAGCGATAGATGGCACGACGTATACGTATGCGTCGAACAACGACTTTAGCGCCGTGGGTCAATCCCAGATCGCAAGGGGAAGCGGCAAAGGCGTTTTCGCCGATGTGCGAAGCTTCGATCCGTTAATCGTGGCGTTCATGGACACTTGGGCTCCGATCTATGCTTCCAAAAAAGTAGCGACTTCTTACACGAATCTTGGCGAACAGGCCGTCGTGGCGACAGCGACCGTCAATGAAGACGGATTTCCATCGACGTATGTCTTTGTCGATGTGGCGACGATGGCGATCACGTATATGCAGCAATAATCAACATACAACTCCTAAATCTAAAACCATGAAAAAGATCATCTTCATTTTCGCGACAGCATTTTCGCTGTTCTCTTGTTCCGACGACGATTCGTCAGGGTCGGCATTGAAACCGTCGACCGTTAATTTTTCAGTCGACGGTGTTACTGAACTGCGAGCCTTCACCTACGATACAAAAAACCGGATATCGACCTTTACAGCCGGCGGAGAAACCACGACGTTTACCTACACGAATAAAAACCAGGTGGAACGATTGACGGGCTCGGACAGCTTTCTCGAATTCTCTTATGATTCGAGCGGGAAATTGACGGGATTGGTCGATCAGGACGGAGTCGCCGTGAATATTACGCAAACAGGCGATTACAGCTATGTCGTCGAAGGCATCACATATTCGTTCAATCCCAACGGCGATTGGAATCTATACGAGTCCGTCACGTATACGTATTCTTCGTCAAAAGGCCCGTTTGCGAACGTCAGGCACCTGAATTTGCTCGCATTGTCATTCGTCGATAATTACACATATCTGTACGCTTCAAAAAAGGCGTTTTCGACCGCATTTAACCAAGGCCTTGAATTTTCATTCGCGATTACGACGGGCGATAACGGGCTTCCGCAAACATCGACCGTCGACACTTTCTCAGCAACTTACACCTATTCGAACTAATGAAGACACTAAAAATGATTATTGGCGCGATGCTCGTTTTGGCCATCATGTGGTCGTGCGGAGACGACGATTCCAGCTCGGGTTCCAAAAAACTCCTGAGTATGAACATGCAATCAGACGACGTCAACTATGACAACATCTACAATTTCCAATACGACGACAAAGGCCGGTTGTCACAACTCAATCGAGTCGGCGCGACTTCGTATGCGATGACGTTCAATTACGCGAGTGGCAACAAGCCGTCCACGGTAGACATCACGGGCGATCTCGAAGGCACGGTTTCGTTTACGTACGACAATAAAAAACGCATCACAAGCTATTCTTTTGACGGACAGACCGCGGCCATTACATATACCGACGCCGGTTTCACGATCTCAGGCCAAAGCTGCACGCTCACCTCAAACGGGGATTTGGCGACGTTCGGCACACTTGCATTTTCGCGAGACGATTCCAAAAAAGGCCCGATGGCCGACGTGAAAGGGTATGACGCTCTTGTACTGGCGATTCTCGACGGAGGTTCTCCGTTTTTCTATTCCAAAAAAGCGTTGACGGCGCTCACGAGTTCCTCTGATCCGAATACGTCGCTTACGGTTGCCAATATCTATTCGGGAAATTATCCGTCTCTGGCCACCATTTCGGGCGGGAATGACATCACGATCACGTACCAATATTCGAACTGAAATTTTGGGTTAGTTTTTTTGTTAGGCTCCGAGGGCAGAAACGTCTTCGGAGCTTTTGCATTTCAGTAAGCCAATCCCGCAGTTGGTTTATCGGCGTTACGACAATGATTTTTCGCGATGTAGATTTGTTCAAAACCACGACGATGAAAACTGTATCCCTACTATTAATGGCGTTGGCGGCGTTCTCATGCGGAAGCGACGACAAGGAAACGACCGCGTTCCAAGGCCGATTGCTCAAACACGTGACCGTCGATGCGAATTACGACGATCTCGACGAGCAACTCGACTTCACATATGATTCCAGGAATCGCATCGACAAAATCGTGCTGGCCGGCAATGTCGACGACACGTTCACGTATTCCTACAACAACCGTGATCAGGTCACGGCGATCAGCAAACTCAACGGCGACGATCTGACGTTCGAGTACGACAACGACGGCCGATTGTCGAAATATACGGAAGGCAATCTCGATCACGAAGTCACGTACAACGCGGCGACGGCGAGTTATGAGATTCTTGGAAACCAATTCGTTCTTAAGGAAAACGGCGATATTTTATCAGAAAGCGGGAAAGTCTATGGTTACGATACGTTCAATTCGCACGCGCTTAAAGGCCCATTGCGCGACGTCGCGGGAAATTCGTATCAGCTGACGACATATATCGCGTATTACGACGGCATCATCATCATGGCCAAAGATGCGTTCAACGGCCGAAACTTGCCCGGAAATCCCAACGACGCCACGAACTTTTCGTTCACGAACTCGTATGATTACGAGGATTACCGCGTCGGTTCACAATACAGCACGTACGGCGTGAATTATGTGTATTCGTATGAATATTTCGACAATCAATAGACAATTAGACAATTAGACGATTAGACGATTAGACGATTAGACAATTAGATAATTGTCGGGATAAAGAACTTGCTTTTTACAATTTTGAGTTCGGTGGTTCGTGAACGAGTTGTTTTTCGCGATAGTTCGGATTACCGAAAAGCCAATTTTCTAATTTTCAAATTAAGAAAAGCCTGCAGGTTGTTAATGCAAATTGAGTGAATGCAGGCCAAAACCCCGGATGCGTGGTGGCAATCCGGGGTTTTTATTATGTTTCAATATTAGATAATTAGTCAATTATATTAGATAATTGTCGGGGTAAAAGGACGAGCTTTTTTCAATTGTGGTTTACGTTGCGTGAACGCGTTGTTTTCTGCGAAAGTCCAGGTTACCGAAAAGCCAATTTTCTAATTTTCTAATCATCAAAATTCGTTGATAACTGTCGCCCGATAAATTGGCGCATTGCCATCCGAATTCCTATTTTTGACGTCAATCAAAACCACTATGGACGAAGCCGTCAAAATCGTAAACGACATCAAATCGGGCAAGATCGCGCCGTTGTATTTCCTGATGGGCGAGGAGCCGTACTACATTGACAGGATTTCCGATTATATCGAAGCTAACGTGCTGTCAGAAGAGGAAAAAGGATTCAACCAAACGGTTTTGTACGGGCGAGATGTTTCGATGGAAGACATCATCTCGTCGGCGAAACGATATCCGATGATGGCCGAACGCCAGGTCGTGATCATAAAAGAAGCCCAGGAACTCTACAAGACCATCGAAAAACTCGAGAGTTACGCCGACAATCCGACGCCGACAACGGTTCTTGTGTTCTGCTACAAATACAAAACCTTAGACAAACGCAAGAAAGTCACGAAAAATGCCGACAAGAACGGCGTGCTTTTCGAAAGCTCGAAATTGAAGGATTACCAAATTTCATCGTGGATCGAACGCGTCCTCAAGGGGAAAAGTTTCGGAATCGAACCAAAGGCTGCGGCGATGCTGGCCGAATTCCTCGGTACCGATCTGAGCAAAATCAGCAACGAGCTCGACAAACTCGCGATCGTGTTGCCCAAAGGAACTACGATCAACACCAAACACATCGAGGACAACATTGGATTCAGCAAAGACTTCAACGTGTTCGAACTCAGGAAAGCGATAGGTGAAAACAACCGTTTCAAAGCGTTCCAGATCGCCAAGTATTTCGCCGACAACCCAAAGGACAACCCTATGGTCGTGACGACAAGTCTGGTCTTCGCGTTCTTCTCTCAGTTGTTGCAATATCACGGCCTCAAAGACAAAAAAAGCGCACCCTCAGTGCTCAAAGTCAATCCGTACTTCATAAAGGATTACGAGACCGCCGCTAAGAATTATCCGATGAAAAAAGTGAGCGCAATCGTTAATTCACTGCGTTCAATCGACGTGAAAAGCAAAGGCGTCGGCGCGAATATCGGGCAGGATGATTTGTTGAAGGAGATGTTGGTTGGGATTTTTAATTAGAAAATTAGAAAATTAGCGGATTAGCGAATTGATTTTTGGTTGAGATGACGTCACGGATTTGATGGACAAGTGAATGTTTTCAGGTGTTAAGTCATCTTAGTTTTTTTAGTCGAACCAAAATTTCATCGCCTTAAAGAACAAATGTTCGCGTTATACGTAATAATCGAGTCGACAATCTAGTATGTTGATCGAGTTGGTTTCGACCAAACACTAAATCTTTTATGCCAATCGCGTCGTTTCTAGCCCGAACCGAAGAATATTCCTCTCCGGAAGACAAGCATTCAAATCAACAAATCAACAAATCAACGCATCAACAAAACCAAATCAACCACGGAAGGCAAGTATCCAAATCAACAAATCAACAAATCAACGCATCAACAAAACCAATTCAACCACGGAAGACACGCATTCAAATCAACAAATCAACAAATCAACAAAACCAATTCAACCACGGAAGGCAAGTTTCAAATAAAAAATCACTTCCTCAAACTAACAACCCCGCCCGCAACAACCAACAGCGCTCCAATTCCAGTCGCGAACATTCCGGTCGTGTCTTCTTTCCCGAAGAAATCCTTGATTTCAGATTCGGTCGATTCCATGTGGTTCAATCCGTAGATGATGAGTCCGATCCCGATGACGAGTAGTACGATGCCAAAAATTTTCTTGTCCATGATTTTATTTTTTTGGCAAGTTGCGACAATTCACAACCGTTTATGTTATAAACATTTTGGGAATACTTATAATATTGTGCGATGCAACGCTTCGTAAATTTCGATCGTGAAAGTCTATGCGAATAAGAAAGGTGATTCAGGCGTGCTGGCTTATGAAGTCGGGCGCGATTTCATCAGATTGCGTTTCCGTGATTCCGACAAAATTTACACGTATTCTAACGAATCGGCCGGAATGCAAAATGTGACATCAATGAAGCGACTCGCCGAATCGGGCAAAGGCCTGAGCACTTTCGTCACGCGGAACGTGCGCGACAAATTCGAAAAGTGAGCAGAAACCAAGACTATTTTTTATAAATTAGAACACCATATAAAACAAAATTACTTGCCACAACAACCAACAGATTATCGCACTATTTTCAGCGCCATGCCGGGAGCGAGCGGACTATTATTGCCCAACGATCCAAAATTCACGATCATTGCCGCGACAAAGGAATTCGCCGAATTTGCCGGTGCCGACATGGGCAAATTAATCGGAAGCAGCTTGTTCGAATATTTCCCCGACAATCCTGAAGCACCGATAAGTTCAGGCGATATCCGGAAATCGTTGGCCAAATGCATGGAAACCAAACAGGTAAACGAGCTCGAAATACAGCGATATGACCTGACTGACGCGAACGGCATTTTTCACGAGATGTATTGGACGGTAATCCATACGCCGATATTGGACGAAAGTGGAGACATATCATTTATCATCCACACGGCCGTGAATAAAACCGAGTCCGTGTTATCTGAAAAGAAAGATCTTAAAATCGAATCGCTTGAGTTCGCCGGAAATATTTTCAGGCAGTCGTCGATCGCCATCCACATTTTTTCAGGGCCCGATATGATCATCACGCTCGCCAACGACGCTACGCTCAATTTTTGGGGTAAAGACTCGTCGATCGTCGGTAAACCGCTATTGGAAGTTATGCCCGAGATTAAAGAGCAAGGCTTTCCTGAAATCATACGCGACGTCTATACGACAGGGAAACCGTTCGAAGCTAAGGAAAAGCGCGCCATTTTGAACCATCACGGTGAAGCCCGCGAGTATTTCCTCGATATCATCCTCCAGCCATTTTACGAATTCGACAACAGGCGTCCCGCGGGAGTAATGGCAATGGTGAACGACGTTACGCAAAGCCACCATTCGATGCGCACGCTCGCCGAGAAGGAAAAAGCGCTCGAATTGGCGGTAGAGATCGGTGACCTGGGCGTTTTCAACATCGACCTGACACAAAATGTCGTAAATTATTCACACCAAATCATGGAGTGGTTTGGAGTTGAAAGACTCAATCTTCCCTTGACGGAACTTTTCAAGAAAGTGCATCCGGACGACATCGCCCTTGTAAGCGACACGTTTAGAAATACGGCAAAAGGCAAAATAAACCACGATATAACATTTCGTGTGCCGCACGCCAAGACCGGAAAGAATCAATATTTGCGATCTATCGGACAACTTCAGACCGAGGAAGGAAATTACATTTATTTATCAGGTATAATCCAGGACATCACGAACGTCGTCCGCACAAGGGTCGAAGTTGAGGAAAGCGAGCAACGTTTACGCAGCTTTATCCAAAGTGCTCCTTTCCCGATCGGAATATACATCGGCCGTGAAATGCGTGTCGAGATGGCGAATCAGGCAATTATAGACGTTTGGGGAAAAGGTCCGGACATCGTCGGGAAAACGTATTTCGAAAACCTTCCGGAACTTGCAGGAACCGGAATCTATGAAAGCCTTGAACGCGTCTTCGATACGGGTGAAGCGTATCATGCCAATAATCAACGAATTGAACTTGTGGTCGATGGCATAAAAACACCATTTTATTTCAACTACAGTTTCACGCCATTGATCGACGGCGACGGCAAGATTTACGGCGTCATGAACACGGCAGCCGACGTTACCGATCTCAACATCGCCAAGAAAAAAGTCGAGGAAAGCGAGGACCGTTATCGGACGCTGATTGAGGAATCGACGGTCGCCGCGGCCTTATACCTCGGAAACGACCTTGTGATACAATACGCGAACGACCTCATGATTTCATATTGGGGAAAAGACAAATCGGTGATCGGTAAGACCTTCCGCGACGCGATTCCCGAACTGCAAGGACAGCCTTTCGAACAATTTTTGCAACACGTTTTCGAATCGGGCAAGACCTACAGCGGCCTTCAGGAAAAGGCGGTGCTCGACGTGGGCGACGGGCTCAAGGATTACTATTTCAATTATACGTATAAAGCGTTGCGCGATGCCGATGGCGCGGTTTACGGAATCCATCACATGGCCGTGGATGTCACGGCTGAGGTTCATGCGAAGCAAGCGATCGAAGAAACTGCGCGTAATTTCAGAAACATGATCCTGCAGGCGCCTGTCGCCATTTGCATTCTTCGGGGCGAGGGACTCGTTTTCGAGAACGTGAACCGAATGATGGAAGAAGTCATCGGCAAAAAAGCAGCTGAGGTAGAAGGCAAAAGCATATTCGAGGCGATGCCCGAACTCGAAAACGAAGGATTGCAGCCCGTTTTACAACGCGTCATGCGCGAAGGATTGTCGTATATAAGCGACGAACAGGAATTCCATTTGCTGCGCGACGGCAAGATCGAAGACGCTTACATTCGATATATTTACGAACCGATGATCGATTTATCAGGCCAGGTCGAAGGCGTGATGGTCGTCGCGACCGATGTGACGCAACAAGCGCTCGCCCGACGCAAGATCGAGGAAATCGTTTCGATGCGCACGCGCGAACTCGCCGAGGCCAACCAGCATTTGCAGCGCTCGAACGCCGAACTTGAACAATTCGCCTACATAGCGTCCCACGATTTGCAGGAACCGTTGCGCAAGATCAGCCTGTTCACGCAAATGCTTGAAAGCAGTCTGGGCGACGTCAGCGATCGCGCGAGAAACCAGATGGAACGCATCAACAATTCGGTCGGGCGCATGACGAATCTGATCCGCGACATTTTGGGATATTCGCAATTGTCGCGCAAGAACGACGTATTCGTAGAGGTCGACCTTGAAAAAGCGTTCGAGGAAGCCGTGGCCGATTTCGACCTGATCCTACAGGAAAAAGGCGGAACCATCGAACACATCGGGCTTCCCGTGATCGAGGCGATTCCGCTGCAGATGATCCAATTGTTCAACAATCTCGTGTCGAACGCGCTCAAATACAGCAAACCCGATGTCTCGCCGCGAATAATCATAAAAGGTGCGACGCTTACCGACGAGGAACTTTCCATACATAAATTGCCGACGAATGGAAGCGGCTACGTGAAACTCAGGTTTTGCGACAACGGTATCGGCTTCGCCCAGGAATACGCCGACAAGATTTTCCAGATTTTCCAACGCCTTCACGGTAAGATGCAATACGAAGGAACCGGAATCGGACTGGCGATGTGCCGAAAGATAGCCGAGAATCACAAAGGATTGATCTACGCCGTCGGACATGAAGGGAAAGGAGCGGAGTTCGTCGTGATCCTGCCTGTGAAACAACTTTAGATTTCTTGTTTTTATGGTTTGTAAAACAGCTGTTTATGAATGCTTCCGAATTTAAAAACATAGACGAATACATCGAAGGTTTTCCAAGCGATGTCCGGAAAATATTGGCGCAGGTCAGGCAAGCCGTTCACGAAGCGGCGCCAAAAGCGAAAGAGAAAATAAGTTATAAAATGCCGGCGTTCGAACTGCACGGGAATCTCGTGTATTTTGCCGCATTCAAGAATCACATCGGTTTTTATGCCTTGCCCTCGGGAAATGCGGAATTTCAAAAAGAACTCGCAAAATATAAAACAGGCAAAGGTTCTATCCAGTTTCCGATCGGCGAGCCGATGCCTGTCGAACTCATCAAAAAAATAGTAAAGTACCGCGTTGTCGAAAATATGGCGAAAGCTGAAAAAAAATCGAAATAGGTCGGTGAATCCGTGCACTTTTTCCTTCAGTTTTAATTCACGATATTTGCGGTCGAAACAGCAACTATGAAGACAAATAAAAATACGATATTAGGCTGGGCGACGCTGATCATGGTCATCATGGGATTGCTGCTCGTCGGTCTTGGGATTTTCCGATATGATGATGTTGCGGGCTGGGGATTCGGCGCCGTCGGATTGGGCTTTTTCGCCAACGCGTGGGTTTTCAGTTCGCTGAAAGGACGCGTATAATTTTATTGTATTGTCGGTCCCAACGCTTTTTGAAAAATTGCGGCCACGACTTTTTCCGGAAGCAGATTTTCATTGAAGTAAGCCAACGCATTTTTTTCGAGCGTTTCCCTTAATTCTTTCGACGATTGTAACGCTCGCAGGTGGCCCGCGATATTTTCCTCGGAACCGTCGGTATACAAAATATGGACGCCGTCCAAAAGCGGCTGGGGCAGTTCGCGCGTCAACGGAGTGGAAATGACTGCTTTTCCCATCGCCAAAAATTCTCCGATTTTCCATCCATGGCATTTTCCTACCGCCGGAGTGCTGAATGTCGTAATCGAACGTTTCGTCAGATCGAGATATTCGTCGAAATCGATTCGGCCAGCCATCGTAAGGTGCTCGAATCCCGGAATGTCATTTTGTATGCGCGGGGAGAATCCGCCGACGAAATCAATTTCGTTGTTTTTCTTCGCGGCGTTGATGAAATTTGCCCTGAACAAATTTGTTTCGGGTTCAAGTTTCCACAAAGACGAGGCGAAAAATACCATCCTGTCATTTGATTTCTTGTTGTTTTGGTAATCTTCGACCCGACGACGTTTGAGTTGCGCTTTGTAATCGGCGAAAAAATATCGCACATTTTCGATGCGTTTGCGGCCTTTGATGTAATTGCGCAAACTGAGCGCCACCGTTTCTGGGAATGAAAACACGCGAATTCCAAAACTCGGGCCGATGGATAACAACTTGTCATGACGCGCGAGGCTTTCGAAATCAATGTTGATTTTTGCGTAATGGTCGCACCATTCGTATCCTTTCTGATCGATTACGGAAACGTCGCCGAAATCAATGATTATTTTAGCCGACCGCTCGCCCTGTTTCACGATAAGCGCGACATGACGGCCATTGTGTTTGAACTGTGAAAAATATTTGGATGTAAATCGTATCGAATTCTTGCCATAAAGCCTGCGCATTCCTTCCAGATAATAGGATGCGTAATTCACATTGCAACAAGGATCGATAAAGATTCTAAGCCGATTTTGATTTTCCATGCGCGGTTTTCCAAATTGCCGACAGTCTTGACCGCGACAATCCTCGTTATTCGGTTGTGTTGTTTGTTTCGTCGGTGAAAATAAGCATTTGTCCAAAACCAGCGTTAATAAATATAAAACGAAGTGATTGGCTTGCCCGACATTTGGATTAAAGATTATCTTTGTAATCGTTCGATTCGGTTAGAGGCGAAAATAAGAAACTATCGCAACCCTATCGCAAAAATCCGATTAAATAGTAATAAACACCAATAAATACAGGTAGAATGTCAGACGATAAGAAAGTCATTTTCTCGATGTCAAAGGTTTCCAAAACCTATTCATCAAGTAACAAACAAGTCCTCAAGGACATTTATTTAAGTTTCTTTTACGGCGCGAAAATCGGAATTCTCGGTTTGAACGGATCAGGTAAATCCTCACTTTTGAAGATCATCGCCGGAGAAGACAAGAATTTTCAGGGCGATTTGGTCTTCGCACCGGGTTACACGGTCGGATACCTGGAGCAGGAGCCGAAACTCGACGAAACCAAAACCGTGATCGAAATCGTGCGCGAAGGCGTTTCCGAAACGATGGCGGTACTCGAGGAATTCAATAAGATCAACGACCTGTTCGGTTTGCCCGAAAATTATGAGGACGCCGACAAGATGCAGAAACTCATGGATCGCCAGGCCGAATTGCAGGACAAGATCGATGCGTTGGGCGCGTGGGAAATCGACAACAAGCTAGAAGTCGCGATGGATGCGTTGCGTACTCCGGATCCCGATACGCCGATTTCAGTACTTTCAGGTGGTGAAAAACGCCGAGTCGCCTTGTGCCGATTGCTGCTCAAACAGCCCGATGTCTTGCTTCTCGATGAGCCGACGAACCACTTGGACGCCGAATCGGTGTTGTGGTTGGAACAACATTTACAGCAATATCCCGGAACGATCATCGCCGTAACGCACGACCGTTATTTCCTCGACAATGTAGCCGGATGGATTTTGGAACTCGACCGCGGCGAAGGCATCCCGTGGAAAGGGAACTATTCGTCGTGGCTCGACCAAAAAGCCAAGCGTCTTGAAATGGAAGAGAAGACCGCTTCGAAACGTCGAAAAACTCTCGAACGGGAATTGGATTGGGTACGACAAGGAGCCAAAGGCCGCCAAACCAAGCAGAAAGCGCGTTTGCAGAACTACGACAAACTCTTGAACGAAGACCAGAAAGAACTCGACGAGAAACTCGAGATCTATATCCCGAACGGACCGCGTTTGGGAACGAACGTGATCGAGGCCGAAAAAGTCGCGAAAGCCTTCGGGGAAAAATTATTGTACGACAACTTGAACTTCACGTTGCCGCAAGCGGGAATTGTCGGAGTAATCGGGCCGAACGGTGCCGGAAAGACCACGATCTTCAAAATGATCATGGACGAACTGCAGCCCGATGGCGGGGAATTCAAAGTGGGCGACACCGTGAAAATCGCGTACGTCGACCAATCGCACTCGAACATCGATCCTGAAAGATCGATCTGGGAAAATTTCGCCGACGGACAGGAAATGATCATGATGGGCGGCAGGCAAGTGAATTCGCGCGCATATCTGAGCCGATTCAACTTCGGCGGATCCGACCAGAATAAAAAAGTCTCGATGCTTTCAGGTGGAGAGCGAAACCGCCTGCATTTGGCGATGACGCTAAAAGAAGAAGGCAACGTATTGCTTCTCGATGAACCAACGAACGACCTCGACATCAACACGCTCCGTGCGCTCGAGGAAGGTTTGGAGAATTTTGCGGGTTGTGCCGTGGTAATCTCGCACGACCGCTGGTTCCTGGACAGGGTTTGTACGCATATCCTAGCATTCGAAGGGAATTCCGAGGTGTACTTTTTTGAAGGAAGTTTCTCAGATTACGAAGAGAACAAGAAAAAACGTCTCGGCGGCGACCTAACCCCGAAACGAATAAAATACAGGAAGTTGATTCGAAACTAATTGAAAATGAAATCCCGGAAATTACTCCGGGATTTTTATTTGTGCATTATAAATGTATATTTGGGCATACCAAATCTGCTGAATGCCCATAATTCGAAACATTTTCCTACTGTCAATGATTTTCTCGGCTGTTGTTTGCACTGCCCAAAGCGAGCAATATACCAAGAAGTCGATCGCTGACCTCAATACGAAGGCCGACAAATACCTCGAGGATCTCAACTTCAAGGAATCGCTGAGGCATTCGCGAGAAGCGTTGAAACGCGCGATCGCGATCGACGACGATTATCTCATCGCGTATTCCTATAATACGATTGCGGGCAACTACGACGAACTTTCAGAAAACGACAAGGCCATATATTACTATGACAAAGGCTTATCGTACGCGATGAAAACCGAGAACGACACGCTCAAGAACTGGCTCAACAACAACCTCGGGAACATGTATTTTTTCGAGAAGAAACAGTATGAGAAAGGAATCGCGTATTATCAGACGTCGATAAAGTACAGCGAGAAGATCGCCGACACGTCGCAAATCCTGTTCACGAAATTAAATCTCGCGTGGGCGTATTTCGACATCAAGTTGTACGATAACGGAGGCGTGTATCTCGATTATGTCAACAAACACTTCGACAAGTACGGGCGCACGAACATTGCGGCCGCGCGATTTTTGCTCAACGGCATCTACCAAAGCCATCTGAACAACAACAAATCGGCCGAGGCGTTTTTCAAACAGGCGATGGCCAAGTCGATCGAAACCAACGAGAAACTCGATTTGTCATATACGTATGAAGAATATTCAAAGTTCCTAAGCAAGATCGGCGACCATAAAAATGCGTATCGTTATCTCGAAATGTTCGGCAAGATAAAGGATGAGGTTTACGACGGAGAAAAACTCAAACGGGCCGCGTCGGAAGGCGTGAATCTCGAACTCGACGAATACAAACGAGCCGTGGAGCGCATCGAAGCCGAGAAGGAAGTGCAGGCGCTCAGCTTACGTAAATCCCAAATCATCGTGATTTTGTTCATCGTGAGCCTGCTCGCGCTGTCGTTGCTGACGTATATACTTTACAAGAACATCAACTTCAAGAAACGTATCAACGCCGAATTGATCGCCACGAACGAACAATTGCTCGTCGCGAAGGAAAAGGCCGAAGAAGCCGCGCGTCTCAAGACCCAATTCGTTTCCACGATCAGCCACGAGCTGCGAACACCTTTGTACGGAGTCGTCGGGATTACCGACATGATTTCGGACGAACACAAGGAACTCGCTAACAGCCCGCATCTGAATTCGCTCAAGTTTTCGGCGAAATACCTGTTGTCGCTCGTGAACGACATCCTGCAGATCAATAAGATAGAGGAGAAGCGCGTGATCCTTGAAAGTCATACGTTCAACGTGTCCGACGAATTGCATACGATAAAAGATTCGCTTCAATTCATAGCCAACCGAAACAAGAATCTCATCACGATCGAAATGGACGATGAGATTCCCGAATTTCTCATCGGAGATAAATTAAGGTTGTCGCAAATCTTCATGAATCTGGTCAGCAATGCGTTGAAATTCACGGCCAACGGCGAAATCACGATCAAGGCCGAACGCGTCAAGATCGAGCAGAACAAACACTTCATCAAATTCTGCATCAAGGACAACGGCATCGGGATCGCGCCTGAGGACCAAGAGAAAATCTTCGAGAAATTCGTGCAGATCGAACGCAAGGAAAACGATTATCAGGGAACGGGATTGGGATTGTCGATCGTCAAACGATTGATAGAACTTTTCGACAGCGAAATCCATCTCGAAAGCAAACAGGGCGAAGGAACCGAATTCACTTTCACGATCGCGCTCGAATACAATCCGTCGAAAACGCGCGAGATCATCAACAACATCGAGGTCGATTTGACGTCGGGTTCGGTGCACGAAGTCTTGGTCGTCGAGGACAACAAGATCAACCAAATGGTCACGCGCAAAATCCTCGAAAGCAACAATTTCAAATGTTATGTCGTGGACGACGGTCTGGCCGCGATCGCGTTATTACAGCGCCGCAAGTTCGACATCGTGCTTATGGACATCAACATGCCTGTCATCAACGGATTCGAAACCACAAGACGCATCCGAACTTTCGATACGGAAACCCCGATCGTCGCGCTGACAGCTTTCGACAAGGAAGAAATCAGCGAGGAAGCGATCTCGTCGGGAATGAACGACGTGATCATTAAGCCTTTTGAGCCGGTGAAGTTGTTTCAGATTATTTCGGCACAGATCAACAAGAGTTGATTTGTTTATGCGTTGATTTGTTTATTTGAAGTCGGTCCGTCGCGTTCGGCGTTTGAGTCCGACTGGAATACAATGTCTCAAATAAACAAATCAACAAATCAACGCATCAACAACTAATACCACCGCTTCTTATTCTGCTTCGAACCCGCCGATTTTCGCGAATTGTTAGGCTTTCCACTGCGGTTGTTGTGTTGTTGCACGGGTTGCGTCTCGATTTCTCCGGGCGCTTCGCCTTCCTTCCAAGGATACGGATGTTCTGAGATGATTTTCACATCGACCTTGATGAGTTTCTGTATGTCTTTCCAATACGGCGCTTCGTCGCGGCTGCAGAACGAAATCGCAACACCACCGTTTCCGGCGCGGCCCGTCCTGCCGATTCGGTGCACGTACGTTTCAGGAATATTCGGTAGATCGAAGTTGATCACGTAAGGCAATTGTTCGATGTCGATGCCACGCGCCGCGATATCGGTAGCGACCAAAACCCCGACTTCATTCGCCTTGAACGCCTCGAGTACGCGCTGGCGAGCCGATTGGGATTTGTCCCCGTGGATGGCTTCGGCGGCGACTCCGCGTTTGCGCAAGGCACGGACCACATTGTCGGCTCCGTGTTTGGTCCTTGAAAAAACAAGTACGTGACTGAGATTTTCATTTCGGATCAAATGATACAGCATATTTCGCTTTTCGGTCTTGTCGACGAAGTAGATGCGCTGGTCGACTTTCTCGGCCGTAGATGAAACCGGCGTGACTTGCACGCTTGCGGGATCGGTCAGGAAAAGTTCGGCGAGTTCGCGGATCTGCATCGGCATCGTGGCCGAAAACAGCAACGTCTGGCGGTTGTCGGGCGTAAGTTTCACGATTTTCTTCACGTCGTTGATGAAACCCATGTCGAGCATCTGGTCGGCTTCGTCCAAAACAAGCGTGTGTAAATGGTCAAGGTCGATAAAACCCTGCTTGTGCAAATCGAGCAATCGGCCCGGAGTCGCGATCAAGACGTCGACGCCCTTGCGCAATTGGTCCACTTGCGGGATTTGGGAAACGCCTCCAAAAATCGTGAGTTGGCGGATGTTCGTGTATTTTCCGTACGTGTCGAAACTTTCACCGATCTGGATCGCGAGTTCACGTGTCGGCGTTACGATAAGCGCGCGGATAACCTTGTGGCGCTTCGACGTTCCGATGTTCCGGTGTAAATTATGTATGATCGGAATGGCGAACGCGGCCGTTTTTCCCGTGCCCGTTTGCGCGCAACCGACAATGTCGCGGCCTTCCAATAAAATTGGGATCGCTTGTTCCTGGATGGGCGTGGGAGAAGTATAACCTTCTTCAGACAACGCCTGCAATATGGATTTTGATAAATCTAAGTCTTCGAATTTCATGTGTATGTTCCTGCTTTAGCGCAAGAAGCGGCAAAGATAGTGTTTTAAAATTAGGTGGGTTTTGTGCTGGAAGATTGCCGTTATTGTAATTATTATTATTTATTGAGATCGAACCTTTATTGTCAGCATTTATTCAAAACCTTACGCAATAAAAAGAGTGTCGATAGTCCGAATCATCTCTAAACTACTCTCAACTATCTCAATTGTTTAAAAATACTATTTGGTTCATTCCGCCGATTTGGCTTTAATGAAATCGGTAAGCAGATACCCGATAAGTTTCCCGATCAAATGCTTGTTCTTTTCGTCGCCCAGATCCGGCGCGCCTTCGCAGATGTGCAGATAGGCCGCGTGTTCCTGAGTTGCAAAATAATGCACGAACTGACGCGCCTTCCGAACTGAAAATCCGCTGTACGTCATCGTGCTGCTCGCCACATCGGGAATCGCATCAAGGTCGACCTCGATCCCAAACGTTTCATTGCCGACGAATTCAAGTGCGCGTTCCATTTCTTTGTCGAAGAATTTCTCGGCACGGATCGCGATCTCGTCGTAAGTCGTGTATTGCACGCGTTCATCCAGTTTCTTTATGTTTTGGAGCACGTTCTTCGAGACGTAATTTTCGTGCAACCCGAATATGAAGTATTTTTTGAGGAAGCCTTCTTCGAACGCGTAATGGAACGCGTTGCCGTTGTGTCGGCCTTCGAGAATCCTGAAATCCGATTGGGAATCGAAGTTCACGGCGTTTATCGGCTTTCCTTTTGCGAGCGCGGTTCCTTTTATATTGCCGTAGGCGTTGTTCTGTCCGCCGCCGATGACGATCGGGATTTTGCCCGCCTTGATGATCGAAAACATGATGTGCGAAACTTCCTTGTCGATATCCTGTACGATTTTACTCATCGAAACACGATCTTCGATATCGTTGAAGTCCAGTTTTTCAGCTTTTTGCATTTCGTCCGACAGGTTCAGATGTCCGAGCACAAGAATTCCGTCGCCTTTGCAGAAACGGTTATGTTGGATATTGGCGATGCTTTCGAGCGCATTCTGCCAGGCCGAAGCCGCTCCGGGACGACCTGAATTGGCTCGGATGCCGATGTCTTCGGGAATTCCGAACAATACGAATTCGGCGTCACAATTGGCCATGAACGATAGGGCGTCGGCACTTTTCGGGACGGTCAACATCTTCTCCCCGAAGCGGATTTCGCCGCTGCGATGACGTGTCATTTTTGCCAAATCGCCCGCCCTTAGCGGGATTAGCTTTTCCATGTATTGCAATTTCTTTCAAAAATACTATAATAATATAAACTTTCGTTAATTAGGTTGTCGTGACATATTAATAATTTAAATTTGTTAAAATTTAACATTTAACCCAACTTAAAACCAACACGTTATGGAAAACCAGAACAGCAATTCCAAACTAAAAGCCATCGTGGTGATTCTCGCGATCCTACTCGCCGGAAGTTTGGCCTACATGTATAAAATGAGCAGCGACGCCAAGTCTACACAAACCGTTCTCGTGAAAGAGAAAGACAAAGTGATGGACGATCTTCAGGCATTGAAAGCTACTTATGATACAGCGATTGCCGAAAATACCTCGATGAGTGACGAACTTATCGCCGAAAGGGAAAAAGTCGTAAAACTCATGGAAGAGCTTAAACAATCTAAAGGCGATGTTGCCGCACTTTCGAAATATCGCGACCAATATCGCGCACTTGAAGGCCGCATGAAGTCAGTGATGGTCGAAGTCGAAAACCTCAAGAAGGAAAACGCAGGCCTTGTCGTACAACGTGACAGCGTCCAGAAAGCATTCGGCGAGCAAAAACGTTTCAACGACACATTGGTCGTCCAAAACGAAAATCTTGCCAAGACAGTCGAGAAAGGATCGCAACTCGTCGTGATGAACCTTCGTACGCAAGCCATCAAACAAAGAAGTTCAGGCAAGCAGATCGAAACCGACAAAGCCAGCCGCGCCGACAAATTGAAAGTGTGCTTCAGTATTGCCGAAAACAAAATCGCCAAATCAGGAGATAAAACATACTATGTTCAGGTGATCGACTCGAAAAACAACGTATTGGGCGACAAGCAGACCGAAACCTTCGGAGCCGACACGCTTACCTACAGTTTTACGACGACCGTTTCATACGACAACAAATCGATGGACGTCTGTGAATTCCTTGACGGAAAAGGCAAGGACTTCGAGAAAGGAACATATTTCGTAAACATATTCGACAAAGGAGAACTGGTATCGAAAACATCATTCAGCCTGAGATAAGGAATCTGAAATCTAAAATCAGAAATCCTCAAATATAAAAGCCCGTCCTAACCAGACGGGTTTTTTTATGCGACAGATTGTCCATTTATGATGACCTGATCGATCAGATTGCTCCCGAACCGATACGGAATCTCATAAAACGACGAGATTTCATTTGTGATGATAAGATTTGCTTTCTTGCCGACGGTTATGCTGCCGTGAGTCGCCGATAATCCCATCGCATACGCGCCATTGATCGTGGCCGCGTTTACCGCTTCCTCGGGCGTCATTTTCATCTTGATGCAGGCCGTTGCGACCACGAGATTCATGTTTCCCGATGGCGTCGTTCCCGGATTGAAATCAGAAGCCAACGCCAACGGCAATCCCGCATTTAGCATTTTTCGCGCAGGCGTGTACGGAATGCTGATGAAATACGAGCACAGCGGCAAGGCGACAGGCATGGTTCGCGTGTTTTTAAGGACTTCGATATCGTCGTCGGTCACGATTTCAAGATGGTCGACTGAAAGCGCATCGTGTTTTACACAAGCTGCAATTCCACCGATCGCGTTGAATTGGTTCACGTGGATTTTTGGCGTCAATCCGTATTTTTTTCCTGCTTCCATAACGCGCTCGGTCTGTTCCACCGAAAAATAACCGGTTTCACAAAACGCGTCGATGTAGCAGGCGAGGCTGTCTTTTGCGATTTCGGGCAGCATCTCGTTGACGATCAAGTCGACGTACAAATCGGGATTCGATTTATATTCGGACGGAAACGCGTGAGCGCCGAGGAATGTCGCCTTGATCGCAACGGGATAATTTTCGTTTAGCTTTCTAATCACGCGCATCATCTTGAGTTCGCCTTCGACCGTTAATCCGTAACCTGATTTGATTTCGACCGCGCCCGTTCCTTGTTTGATTACTTCTTCGAGACGCAGTTTGGATTGTTCGTATAAATCTTCCTCAGACGTTTCGTTGAGCTTTTTCGCCGAATTCAAAATGCCGCCACCGCGATTCGCGATTTCCTCGTAGCTCAATCCGTTGATGCGGTCGACGAATTCCTGGGTTCGATTCCCCGCGTATACGATATGCGTATGGCTGTCGCACCAGGCGGGAAGGACGGTTTTTCCGGTCGCGTCGATGATTTTCGCGTCGGGATAATCTGGAAGGTTTTCCATGTTTCCGAAGGCCGCGATGGTTTCATCCTCGATTAGCAGCCATGCGTCTGAAATCGACGGAAGTTCGGCCATTTCCAATCCGGAGACTTTCTCGACCGATGCGTCTCGAATCTGGAGAAGTTGTTTGATATTGACAAGTAAGGTTTGCAAGCCGCTGTTTTTTTAGCCGAAATTCGCGAATTCGCGGCTGGTTTATGTATCGGAACCCGAAGTTTATTTCGGGGAGAAATCTGCGTTCAAAAGTAATCCCTAAACTTAAAAACTCCTATCTTTAATTCAAATTATTCCCGTGAGACGCATCAAATACAAGAAAGTCCGTAAAGTCCAACCCAATTTCTATGAATATACGGGCACGTACAAAACCGATCCCGTCGACATGCAATTGTTCGTGTACAACGCTGAAGGTTATGAAGAATACAAAAACGTAACACCGATGCGCATCGGTAAGGAATTGACCGACCTGGACCAGGAACACGACGTAAAATGGCTCAACATCCACGGGTTGCACAACATCGAACTGATCAGGGAAATAGGGGAAATGCTCGACATAGAACCCGCGATCGTGGGCGATGTGCTAAACGTGACGAAGCGCGCCCGCATGGAAGAAATGGACAATGTGCTTTTCTTCAGCATCAAATCCATCTTGCCCGATGAGGCGACTCAAACCTTGCGCGTCGAGCAGATCAGCTTTCTGCTGAAGGGAAATCTGTTGGTGTCGTTCCAGGAAAAACGCAGTGATTTTTTTGCACATTTGCGCGAAAGGATCCGCACGGGCGGCGGAGTCGTGAGGAAACGCAAAAACGACTACCTGTTGTATTTGTTGCTCGATGCGATCATGGAGAATTTCTACATCACGATCGAAGGTTTCGAGGACCAGATCGAAAAAATCATCGTCGAGGCGAAAGTGAATCACCGCGCTGTCGTCTTGGAACGCATCGAGAAAATCCGCGAAAACCTGCACTTCGTGAAACGCTCGGTCGTGCCGTTGCGCGATTCGTTGTACAACATCAAAAGTATAAAGGACGACAACGACTACGACGGAATCGAGAAACAGAACTACACGTTTTTCGCACGTCTTCACCAAAAATGCCTCGAGATTTTGGAGCAGATCGATTACGACATGAATTCGCTCGAAAGCGCGTCGAGCATCTTTTATTCTTCTCAGGCGCAGCGCATGAACCAGATTATGAAAACGCTCACGATCTTTTCAGTGATCTTCATGCCGCTCACGTTCATCGTTGGCGTGTACGGAATGAATTTCGACAACATGCCCGAACTGCGCACCCAAAACGGCTATTATTACGTTTGGGGTTTTATGATCGTAACCGTCGTGGCGATGGTGATTTACTTCCGACGCAAAAAGTGGTTCTAATTCTTGACGAGATATTCGGTCAGGACCAAACCAGAGTCGTATTTGGTGACGTCCTTGAGTTCGAGTTCGATTTCGCCCGATTCCTCGAAGAACTTGAGTCCGTTTCCTAAAATTATCGGGCAGGTCCTCAAATGGATTTCGTCAACCAATCCCGCATCGAGAAAGGTTCGTGCAAGCGACAGGCTTCCCCAGAGGATCATGTTTTTGCCGGGTTCGCTTTTGAGTTTGCGCATTTGTTCGATCGCGTCGCCGCTTATGATTTCCGCGGGTTCGAATTTTCCCCATTCGGCGCTTTCAAGCGAATTTGAAAACACGATTTTCCTGGTTTCGTTAATGGGTTCGGTCATTATTTCTTCGTTCGGATCGGAAGCCGGCCAAAATTCCACGAAAATCCTGTACGTATTTGCGCCAAGCACGATCGTGTCGGTGGTTTTCATGAATTCTATCATTTCCTCATCGACCTCATTTCCCCATTTTCTACTCCCGAAAAAATCCGTCGAGCCGTTCGATTCAGCCGCATAACCCTCGAGCGACAGCCATTCTTCAATTATTAATTTTCTCATCTTACCCGAATTTTACCCGAATTTCTCTAAAATCTCAAATCTCAAATCTCACATCTCAAATCTCAAATCTCAAATCTCACATCTCAAATCTCAAATCTAAAATCTAAAATCAATTAATCGGCGTATACTTATCCACCCAATCCGTACTCTTAATCGCCGTCACCTTATTATCCTTATTCATGATCACACGCAATTCCTTGTTCGCGATCTTCTTCGAATAATCGGCTTTGTAACGATAGACGTTCGTGTCGTCCTTTTTGTTGTGTACGATTTCGACGAGGTTCAAGTCTTGAAAATCCCCGTATTTCAAACGGAATTTCAGACATGTTTTCGTGATTTTTGATTCCGACGTATTTGCGATTACATTCGGGGTCGCCTCACTCGAGTTGAACGGCTTGAATCGCGATGTGTTGCACGCATTGAGTACGCGTTTCCCGAAGTCGTAGGCGCGTTTCATCTGCGTCTGGTCAGCATCGGCGATCGGGATGCGCGCGTCGGTGACCACTTCATTCTTCGGTTTCGTAGGCGCTTTCGTCGTTGCTTTCTGCTTTGATTTACACGACGCCATCAAAGCGACGAGGCTGAGTATGATTGCGAATTTTTTCATGTGTTTGTGTGTTGTATTTTCAATAAAAGATTAGGGTCGGGGCAATTCCGGAGATAGAAATCACGATCGGATTCGCTGCAGACACCGGGATAATCACCGAAGTTGTCTTCAATATCGATGATGATCTGGAAATGCAAATGTGGCGGATAATCGCCGTTCACCGATGCATCGCCCAATTCCCCGATCTCAGCTCCTTTCTTAAAGGAATCGCCGATCTCGATATCTTCGATGCTTTCCACCGACAAATGGCCGTAAAGCGTGTAAAACGTATTTCCTTCGATATGGTGTTTCAAGATAATCGTCGGTCCATAATTCCCTTTCCCGACATTGAAATCGAAGCCGTGAACCGTTCCGTCAAGTGCCGCGAGGACAGGTGTTTCGGCTTCTGTCCAAATGTCGAGACCGATGTGGATGTCGCGTTCTTCCTCGACATCGTCTTGGAACAAATCACTGCGTTTGTACAACTTGCGCTTTTCATTGTAGCCGCCGAAAGCCGCAAGCGCATCCGATTCTGTGAGAAAATCATTCACGTAATTACCGAATTCGTCGGAATCCGAAACCAAATCCTCAGAAATCGCCTTGTTATTTTCAGACAAGTCCAAAGGAACGTATTTGCCGTACGGAATGTTTTTGTCGATCACGAACACGTCGCGCTGCGCTTTCAAGATATCGGTCAGTCCCATTGAGAATCTTCGTTTATGAGTTCGTGGTTGATACAGATTCCGGCCGTGTTTCCTGCGGCGATCGATCTTGCGAGTGAACGCATCGCCATCGTGTTGTCGCCCGCCGCGAAGACGCCTTTCACGTTCGTGCGTTGTGAATGATCGACGACCAAAAAACCGTGATCGTCAAGCTCGCAGCCCATGTCGATTGGGATCATCGTGCTTTGTCGGACGCCGGCACGTGCGTAGATCGCGTCGAAATCCTCGGAATCTCCGTCGGCAAAAACGACTTTCGTGACTTGTCCGCCATCGTGCAAAATTTCAGCGATTGCCTTTGGGAAAACGGGAATTTCCTTGTTCTTGAGCTTTTTAAGTTCGTCGAACGTAAACGGTTCGTTGTCGTTCGTAAGCAAAGAAATCGATTTGCTCCAATTGCGCATGAGCCGCGACATTTCAAAACCCGCTTCGCCGTGCGCATAAATCCCGATCTTTTGATCCTTGATCTCGTACGCGTGGCAGTATGGGCAATGGATGACGGTTTTGCCCCAGCACGCGCTGAATCCGGGAATGTCGGGAATGATGTCGGTGATTCCCGTGGCAAGCAAGATCTTTTTGGCCAAAAACGAAAGTCCCGCGTCTGTCGTGACCTGGAATTCGTTGTCGTAGCCCGAAACTGCCGTCGCATGCCCAACTAGATACGTGACTGAATGGTATTTCAGCACTTGCTCTCGCGCTTTTTCAGCGATTACGGCAGGCGATTCCCCGTCGAACCCGATCAAATTGTGCGAGTAGGGCGAATTCCGATTGCAAGGCGTGCCCGAATCGATCAACAAAACCGATCGAAGCGAACGTCCAAGCGTCATCGCAGCCGAAAGACCCGCGTAACTCCCGCCGATTATAATTACTTCGTATGCCGTAGTTTCTTCCATTTAATGTCGTGGATATTGGCTTATAAAGTTATTTGTTAAAACGGATTCGACGCGCGGTTTCAATGAACTTTACT
Organism: Flavobacterium sp.; assembly: GCF_004211145.1. Classification (GTDB taxonomy): domain Bacteria; phylum Bacteroidota; class Bacteroidia; order Flavobacteriales; family Flavobacteriaceae; genus Flavobacterium. The sequence continues at coordinate 34,712 of NZ_SEBS01000003.1, forward strand.
ATTTTTTTAACGGATTATTTAACGTTGATTTTCGGTCGCGGCGGAGGCGGAGGCAATTCACCCGGTCTTGGCGGCGGAGGCGGAGCGGGAACGTTGATTTCGACTTTGTCGTCACCGCTTTTTATCGTCACGTCTTTCTCAGGCGGCGGCGGTGGCGGCGGAACATCTACTGTAACAGTGTCCGGATCGATCGGTTCGCCCGGTGCAGCGGGATCGTTTTTCTTGCATGAGGCGAGGCTTATCAGCAGCGCGCCCATTATTAGGAGTGATTTTTTCATGGGATTATTGTACTTCGACTTTCGCCTTTTCGTCTTTTACTTCAACTTTGGTTCCTCCAGCAGGATTTTTCGTGTCGACTTTCACGCCGTCCGAACCGACTTCAACCGATGTTCCCGTCGTGTCCTGGGCAGGCGTTTCAACCGCAGGCGGCGGCGTTTCTACCGTACTGGCTTCAGTCGTGGTTTCGGTGGTCGTGGTTTTCTTTTCGCACGAGGCGAAAGCGAATGCAGCGATTGCCGCAAGATAGAATGGTGTTGCTTTCATGATCTGATTTATTTAATGATTAGTGTCGATGAATTTCGACAGATAAATCCGAATTACAATGAAAGTCTTAAAACCATGTAAAAGATAAACGTAACCATAAAAAATCCTGCCAAATCAATGGCAGGATATTATTCTGAAATCTAAAATCTAGAATTAATATAACGTCGGAAACTTCGCTGGATCGTTTTCATTGAACATCGCGTAAATTTTCTCGTAAATATCCTCAGCCGACGGTTTTGAGAAATAATCGCCATCGGTTCCATACGCCGGACGGTGTGCTTTCGCTGCCAACGTCTGTGGCTTGCTGTCAAGATAGTCGTAGGCACTTTGCTCGTCGATAATCTGCTGTAGAATGTAGGCCGAAGCGCCGCCCGGAACGTCCTCGTCGATCACCAAAAGACGGTTCGTCTTCGCGACACTTTTCACGATGTCATGATTTAAGTCGAACGGCAAAAGAGATTGAATGTCAATGATTTCACATTCGATCCCGACTTCCTGCAATTCCTTTGCGGCCTGTTCCACCAATCGCAGCGTCGATCCGTACGAAACGACCGTTATATCACTTCCTTCACGTATCGTTTCCACGACTCCGACCGGTGTCCTAAACTCGGCCAAATTGCTCGGCATTTTCTCTTTGAGGCGGTATCCGTTCAAACATTCCACGATCAGTGCAGGTTCATCGGCTTCCATAAGTGTGTTGTAAAAACCGGCGGCCTTGGTCATATTTCTCGGAACCAGAACGTGGATGCCGCGGATCGCGTTGATGATCATTCCCATCGGAGAACCCGAATGCCAGATTCCTTCGAGCCTGTGACCGCGTGTCCTGATGATAAGCGGTGCTTTTTGGCGGCCTTTCGTACGGTATTGCAACGTCGCAAGATCGTCGCTCATGATTTGGATCGCGTACAATAAATAGTCGAGATATTGGATTTCGGCGATCGGACGCAAACCGCGCATCGCCATTCCGATTCCTTGTCCGAGAATCGTCGCCTCACGGATTCCCGCATCTGAAACGCGATATTCGCCGTACTTTTCCTGCATGCCTTCGAGACCTTGGTTCACGTCGCCGATATTTCCCGAATCTTCGCCGAAAACCAACGCGTTCGGATATTTCGTGAACAACGCGTCGAAGTTGTCGCGCAACACCAAACGTGCGTCGGCGTCTTCGGCATCGTCGTCATACGTCGGATTTACTTCGGCGATCGATGCGGCATTCCGGTTCGATTCCGAGAAAAGATGCGAACTGAAATGCGGTTGTATTTTTTCCTTGTACGATTCGATCCAGTCGGCCAACTGCAGGCGCAACGCATTTTCAGGCAGAAGCATGCGCAGCACTTTGCGGGCCGTGACCAAAATGTCTTTTCGGATCGGTTCTTTTATGGTCGATAAATCGGACGCGTGTTTTTGGATGAAGACTTTGTTCGCGCTTTGTTCGGCGAGCGAATTCAGCAAATCCACAAGCTCCGACTGCTCGTTTTTGATCGGGTCGAGATACGCGCTCCAAGCGGCTTTCTTGCCTTCAAGCGCGAGTTTTTTGGCTTCGGCTTCGACCGCATCGAGTTCGTCGGACGTCGCCAAATTATACGAAAGCATCCATTCGCGCATCTTTTTGATACAATCGAAATCGCTTTCCCATTGCAAACGGTTCGAATCTTTGTAACGTTCGTGCGATCCTGAGGTCGAGTGGCCTTGCGGTTGCGTGACCTCGGTGACGTGGATCATCACGGGAACGTGTTCGGCGCGTGCGATTTTGGCGGCTTTCTCGTAGGTCGCGATCAATTCGGCGTAATCCCAACCTTTGGCGCGCATGACTTCGTAGCCTTTCGAATGCTCGTCGCGTTGTAGTCCTTTCAGTATTTCCGAGATATTTTCTTTCGTCGTTTGGTGTTTCGCGTGAACCGAGATTCCATATTCGTCGTCCCAGATTGAAATTACCATCGGCACTTGCAACACACCGGCTGCGTTGATGGTTTCAAAGAACAAACCTTCAGATGTGCTCGCGTTTCCGATCGTTCCCCAGGCGATTTCATTTCCGAGTATCGAAAAATTCGTCGCGCCCGAGATATTCTGCACATGGCGATACACTTTTGACGCCTGAGCCAATCCGAGCAAACGCGGCATTTGGCCTGCCGTAGGCGAGATGTCGGCGCTTGAATTTTTTTGGACGGTGAGGTTTTTCCACGATCCGTCGGCATTCAAGCTGTGCGTTGCGAAATGCCCGCCCATTTGGCGTCCGGCGCTCATGGGTTCCTGTTCGATGTCGGTGTGGCCGTAAAGCCCTGCGAAAAATTGTTGCACCGATAATTGACCGATCGCCATCATGAACGTCTGGTCGCGATAGTAACCCGAACGGAAATCGCCGTTCTTGAACGATTTTGCCATAGCGAGCTGCGGCACTTCTTTCCCGTCCCCGAAAATTCCGAACTTCGCTTTGCCCGTCAATACTTCCCGTCGGCCCAGCAAACTGCACTCGCGGCTGATCACGGCAATGCGATAGTCGTTGTTCACTTCGTTCTTGAAATCTTCGAAAGATAATGCGGGAGCGGTTTCGGCTTGGTTCATGTGTGAAAATCGGTTTGGAACAAATGTAAGAAAATCAGCGTTTACAATTCGTGCCGGCTTTTAACTTTTCGCAGTCAAAATAGGTTTTTTGACGATTATTTTGCGATATGTGAATTTTTAGGAATGAGATATGAGTTTTTAGTCGTGAGATTTGAGATTTGATTCGTCGCTTCCAAAAAACGACAAGCGGTCATTCTCCCGCACTCAAAACTCATATCTCAAAACTCAACACTAAAAAGTCAAAACCACTTCCTCGTAAACAAATTCACCAACGTCTTCGGATCAATCGTTACGATAAACCGAATCTTTTCCCCGTAATTCGGTTGCGCGATTTCCCATCCGAGATTCGAATACACGGGGAAATACAACTCGAAGTAATCGGTGACGAGATTGAGTCGGACGCCACTGTCATAGACGAATTCAGGATTGAACGTCTTACTTTTCACGAAACCGGCGTCTCCATACAACTCGATCCAATTCCAGACGTTGAAACTCGCGTTCACGGTCGTGATCCATTGGTTGGCGAACTGCTGCTCAAGTTTTGATTTGAAGCCGCCTTCTGACAAGATCAACTGCTGACTGAACAATCCGCTACTTTCGGAACGTCCGTAGTAATTGTAATCGAACAGGTAATCGGTAGGTCGGTCGAGCGCGAAACTGAAGAAATCGTTCGACGTTTTGTTGTATAAAAATGCTCCCGCGTAAAACCTAACATTGATTTGCCGGTTATTTTCGAACAAACGTCGATATTCGAATTCGACTGCGGTTTTCCCGAATTTACCCGCGAATTGCACATCGGTCGTGAAGTTGACCGTGTTCGTGACCTCGGATCTCGAATTCCCATATCGGATGTTGAACACCGAATAGTTCTGGTTCTCATCGGGATTGTCCAAAACGAGTTCCGACGCTTCGCGGTGCACGACCACGTTTCGAAAAATGATGATCTCCTTGCGGTTGTCGCGGAAGTTATTGTCGCGAATCCGCATCTGTATCATCGGATTTATCTTGTAATAGGCCGCGTCAGGCGCGTAATGGAAATAGTTTCCGCTAAGCGAATAGCGCATGTTGTACAATTCGCTGTTTCTGAAATTTTGGTTAAACGCGATCGCGCCGCTTCCCGTGAGCGAATTTGTTTTGGTCGACCAGATCGGGTTTAAGTCGAACGTAAGCGGTTTGTCGAGCAGCGTTTTGTTGAACAGTCGCATGCCGACCATCAAGCCGTCGTATAAGTTATAGTTGGCTGTCGGAACATACAAGATTTGGTTGTAATACGGATCTTCGAGGTCTTTGAGGAAATTGAATTTGATCGGTCGGTTGCTGATCTTAAAGCCTTTGAGCGATTTCCAGTTGTTGCGCAGGTTGTATTCGGGAACTTCGTTCTTGTAGTTGATCACGATCTTGTCGGCGTCTTTGCGTTCGAACGTGAATGTGCTGTCGTTCCTGACATTTTCGATCCATTCCTTCCACAAGACCTGTCCTTTCTTGACGCCGTAAACCGGAATCGGCACCGTTGTTCCCGTGCGGTTTCGCATCGTCACGGTAACCGAATCCTTGTCGCGTTCAAGGTCGACGAACTTATAATCGATGATGTCGCGCGAATTGATGATCGTCTCGAAAAACCAATCGATGTTCTTGTAAGCACGCGTCTTCAACAAGAATTCGAAATCGGTCTGGTCGGTTTGGTATTTGGTCGCGAGCGCGTAAAAATCCTTGATCGTCGTCGGGACGACATCGCGCTCGAGGAAATTATCGAGGTAACGCATGCTAAGTCCCGCGCGGTATTTCCCGGCGATCTGTTCGTTGAACTTGATGAGCTTGTTCTTGTCGTAACCGATCGGCTGGTCGAGATTCCGCCTCGCCATGAGCATGTAAAAATAACTGTATTGCTCGTTGAAATCGAGGTTGACCAAGTGATAACCTTTGAGAATTTTGAGGGACGAGACGCTTCCCATCATCTTCGCGCCCGGATATTGCTCGTCGATGTATTTCATCATCACGTAAATCTGCATGCCGTCGTACACCCAGTTGTCGCGGCGCGGGTCGAGGCGCATGCTCGCGAGCAAATAATTGTGCAGATACGTCTTGAGGAATTTGATCTCGTACAGGTACGAATCGGGAAACGGGCTGATGAAACTCGGCAATTGGTTGAGGCCGTAAAACGGATTCTTCGAATAATCGGCTTCCGAAACCGTAATCTTCTTGTACGGATAAGCGCCGATGTTCTCGTTCACGAACTTTACGATGCGATCCACGATCACGGCCTTTTGGATGTCGGTGACTTTCTTGCCTTCGATGCCGTTCTCGACTTCGACGATGTCGTTCCTGAAACTGTGGAAATCCAGCTTGGGCGCAATGTAAAGGCTGAACGTATGTCGGTTCTGGCCTGAAAACACATATTTCGAACCGCTGATTTCCTTCACCGACGATTTGCTGTCGAGATCTGACACGACATCCATTTTTCCAGGAGTCGAAATCTCGATCTCAAAATCGCTCAAACCATTCGCAATGTCGTCGAGGTTTCCGTTGCTGTAGCGCACGAACGCGTGATCTTCATATCGTGCCGGCGTGACGAACCAATCGCGAAGATTATAGCTTCCGTCATTCGAATAACCCGATTTCGTGAATTTATTGATCGGGATTTTGCTCGTATACAAAAGCTTGAGCGTGATTTTTTCGCCCGGAGCGACTTTTTGCCGCAGGTAAATCTCGATCAGATCGGGATGTTTGTCGGGTCGGAACCACGAGAGTTGGTTGCCCGACGCGTCGTCGATCGACATGTCTTTCGTAGCGCCTCGTTCGTAATCCTTTGCGAGATGGAAACTGCGCACGAATTCGTCTGAAAACCGCTTGGCCAAAGGCGTCGACTTACTCGAGAACGCGTGGTTCCAATCGTTCAGGATAATGGTAGTAATCGTATCGGGCGTCTGGTTGTAGAACGTAAGTTCCTGGGAAATCGAAAGTGTTTTTTTCTCGTCGTCGAGCGCAGCCGAAATTCGGGAACTATGCTGGCCAATAGCCGCGATCGGCAGCCATAGCAAAACGGCGATACTATATCGGAAGAGGTTCAATTGGAGTGATTCGATTTCTTAGCAAGCATTATAACGTCGGGGAAAGATACATATTGTTTTGAGATATGAGTCTTGAGTTTTTAGTAATGAGTAATGAGTCTTGAGTAATGGGTACTGAGATCAGACTTACGTATTCCGCCCAAACGCGGATTTAAAAAAATGGCCGCCCACTCAGGCAGCCACTATCTCAATACTCAAATCTCATAACTCAAAACTAACTACTAAAAATTCGGACTAAGCGTATACTTCTTATAAAACTTATCCAAAACCTCCACGACTTCATCTTCCGTATCCACGATTCGCACAAGGTCAAGATCGCCGGGACTTACCGTGGCGTGTTGTTCGACCAAAACGGCCTTGACCCATTCGAACAAGCCTTTCCAGAATTCGCGTCCGACCAAAATAATCGGAAACTTCGCGATTTTCTTCGTCTGTATCAACGTGATCGCCTCGAACATTTCATCGAGCGTGCCGAAACCTCCGGGCATGACTACGAATCCTTGGGAGTACTTGACGAACATGACTTTTCGGACGAAGAAATAATCGAAATTCAAATTCTTGTCGCGGTCGATATACGGGTTGAAATGTTGCTCGAACGGCAATTCGATGTTGAGTCCGACCGATGTTCCGCCACCCAAGTGAGCGCCTTTGTTCCCGGCTTCCATGATTCCGGGACCGCCGCCCGTGATCACGCCATATCCGGCTTTGCTGATCTTGAACGCGATTTTTTCGGCGAGCAGGTAAAAAGCGTCTTCGGGTTTCGTGCGCGCCGACCCGAAGATCGATACGCAAGGCCCGATCCGGCCCATGGTTTCATATCCGTTTACGAATTCGGCCATGATCTTGAAGATCGCCCAGGAATCGTTGGAACGGATCTCGCTCCAGGTTTTTTGTTTCAATCGATCGCTGATGATGCGGTCTTCCTCGTTCTCAAAATCTTCTAAACGCATTTGTATTCGCTGATTTGGTTATCGCCTGATTGCCCGATCGCGTGCGCCTTCTCGAAAAAAACAAGCGCGCTAAAGTACGCTGAAATTTGCAAATTGCCAAAAAAGCATGTAAGCCTCGCCTGAAATACTGTAACAACGCAAATGCGGTTTTTATTATCTTGTGCCGCTCAAGCACACCAATACATATGATTACGCCCGAACTGGATTTGATTGAAAATAGTCGCATGGACGAACTTCGGGAACTCGATATCCTCGATTCACTTACTGAAAAAGATTACGACGACATAACGAAACTCGCCTCGATCATATGCGAAACGCCGGTTGCGCTGATCAGTTTCGTCGATACGCAGCGACAGTGGTTCAAATCGACAATAGGCGTCGACGGTTTGACCGAAACGCCTCGCGAATATTCGTTTTGTTCGATCGCCATCCAAAATCCGACCGAAACTCTGATCGTCGAGGATTCGCGACTCGATCACCGATTCATGCACAATCCGCTCGTGACGGGCGAAACCGGAATCGTGTTTTACGCAGGCGTGCCGCTCGTGACCCAAAACGGATTCGGGCTTGGCAGTGTTTGCGTGATCGACAAAAAACCGCGAACGTTGACGTCGGGACAGATCGACGGGCTCCAAATTTTGGCGACACAGATCATGAACCTGCTCGAACTCCGGAGGGCGAATCTGGGACTGAAGCGAGCCGAAGAAACGCTCGACCGAAGCCTGACCGACCGGACCCGCGAACTCGCCGAGAAAAACCTCGTCCTCGAGAAAATGAATTCGGAACTCCAGGCGTTCACGTACATTTCGAGCCACGATTTGCAGGAACCGCTTCGGAAAATCCAAACGTTCACGTCCTGGATCATTGAAAAAGATTCCAAGAATCTGACAGAGAAAGGGCAGGAGTATCTTTTCAAGATCGGACAATCGTCATCGCGAATGAGCACGTTGATCAGCGATTTGCTCAACTATTCGCGTGCAACGACCACCGAACGCGTGTTCGAGACGATTTCACTCAGGAAGATCGTCGATCATGTGAAAGAAGATCTCGAGGACGAAATAACCAACAAAAATGCGACGATCGAGTTGCTGCGTGATAGCGAAATGCGCATTATTCCGTTTCAATTCCGACAACTTATCTATAATCTCGTGTCGAATTCGCTTAAGTTTTCACGGCCTGAAGTCGATCCGACAATTACCATATCATCCGAATTCAAGTCGGGAAAAATTTTCAACGACGACAGGTTGACGCCTGAAAAAATGTACCACCGCATTTCCATTTCCGACAACGGCATCGGTTTCGACAGCAAATACAGCGAGAAGATTTTCCAATTGTTCCAACGCCTCGGAACGCGCCAGGTCCAGATCGGAACGGGAATCGGACTGGCGATCGTCAAGAAAATCGTCGAAAACCACAAAGGCCTGATCGTGGCCGAAAGCGGCGAACTCGAGGGCGCGACATTTCACGTCTACATTCCCGAACACATCGAACAATAAATAATGGAAACAGAAAACTACTCAAAACTGCAAAACACGGCGCGGATCATATTGGGCGTAATGATGGTCATCGCCGGAACTTCGCATCTCACTTTCGCACGGATCGAGTTTCAGGCGCAAGTCCCGAATTGGGTTCCGATGGACACCGATCTGGTCGTCCTGCTATCGGGAATCGCCGAAATCGCGTTCGGGCTTTCATTGATTTTCGTCAAAAAATACCGCAAACAAATCGGATGGTTCGGAGCCGCGTTATTCGTCGCCGTCTTTCCCGGAAACATTGCGCAATACTTGAATCAGTACGACGCTTTCGGCTTAAATTCAGATAGTTTGCGATTCGCGAGATTGTTTTTTCAACCTGTTTTGATTCTGTGGGTTTTGTGGTCGACGGGAGCGTGGCCCAGGAAGATGTGAGATATGAGTTATTAGATATGAGTATTGAGTATTGAGACGTCTCAATACTCAATACTCAATACTCAATACTCAATACTCAATACTCAATACTCAATATTCAATATTCAATACTCAAAACTAAGAAAGTTCCTTTTTCAAAAACTTCGCCGTATAACTTTTCTTATCCTTCGCCACTTCCTCAGGTGTTCCTTTCGCGACGACTTTTCCGCCGCCTTGTCCGCCTTCAGGACCGATGTCGATGATGTAGTCGGCGAGTTTGATCACGTCCATATTGTGTTCGATGATCAGGATCGTATTGCCTTTGTCGACGAGTTTGTTGATGACTTCCATAAGTACGCGGATGTCTTCGAAATGCAGTCCGGTCGTGGGTTCGTCCATGATGTAGAACGTGTTTCCGGTGTCTTTTTTTGACAATTCGGTGGCCAGTTTGATGCGTTGTGCTTCGCCTCCTGACAATGTTGTCGATTGTTGTCCGAGCGTTATATATCCGAGCCCTACGTCTTGTATCGTCTTGACTTTTCTATAAATTTTCGGAATGTTCTCGAAGAAATCAACGGCTTCGTCGACCGTCATGTTCAACACGTCCGAGACAGATTTTCCTTTATATCGGATTTCCAATGTTTCCCGGTTGAAGCGTTTTCCCTGACAGGTTTCGCATTCCACGTAAACATCGGGCAAAAAGTTCATCTCGATCGTTCGAACGCCCGAACCTTCGCAGGTTTCGCAACGTCCGCCTTTCACGTTGAAGCTGAAGCGCCCGGCTTTATAACCACGGATTTGCGCTTCACTCGTCATCGTGAACAAATTCCTGATTTCAGTAAACAAATCCGTGTATGTCGCGGGATTCGAGCGAGGCGTGCGTCCGATCGGGCTTTGGTCGATGTCGATTACTTTGTCGATATGTTCCAAACCTTCGATCGTCTTGTACGGTTGCGGCTTCTTGACGCCGTTGAAATAATACGCGTTCAAGATCGGATATAATGTCTCGTTGATCAGCGTCGATTTTCCCGATCCTGAAACGCCCGTTACGCAAATCATCTTACCGAGCGGCAATTCGATCGACACGTTCTTGAGGTTGTTTCCGGTCGCTCCCGTTAATTTCATGAACTTTCCGTTGCCTTCGCGACGTTTCTTGGGAACCGAAATTTCGCGTTCGCCGTTCATGTATTGGGCCGTGAGCGTATGTTCCTTGAGCATTTCCTGTGGCGTTCCCGCCGAAATGATTTCGCCGCCATATTTCCCGGCTTTCGGGCCGATATCGATCACGTAATCGGCGCGTTCGATCATATCCTTATCGTGTTCGACTACGATTACCGAATTCCCGATGTCGCGCAATTGCTCAAGCGAATGGATCAGTTTTTCATTGTCGCGTTGGTGCAGTCCGATGCTCGGTTCATCCAAAATATAAAGTACGCCCACGAGTTGCGATCCGATCTGCGTCGCCAAACGGATGCGTTGCGCTTCACCGCCCGAAAGTGTTCTTGAACTGCGGCTCAACGACAAATATTCCAAGCCGACATTGACCAAGAAGTGCAATCGGTCGCGGATTTCCTTGATGATCTCGACGGCGATTATTTTTTGTTTTTCGGTAAGCTTGTCGTCGATTTCCATGAACCATTGAGTGAGATCGGCGATGTCCATGCTTGAAAGTTCGGCTATGTTCTTGTCGTTCACGCGGAAATACAGCGCTTCTTTTTTGAGTCGCGTGCCTTCGCAGACGGGACATTTCACCTCGTCCATGAATTCTTTGGCCCAACGGCGTATCGATGTCGATTCGGTTTCCTCAAATTGGTTTTTGATGAAATTCGAAATGCCTTCAAAATCGATCTTGTATTCTTTCGTGACGCCCGCGGCTTTTGATTTGACTTCGAATTTTTCCTTGCCGCCATTGAGGATCACGTCCATCGCTTCGTCCGAAATCTTGTCGATCGGGTCGGTGAGCTTGAACTTGAATTTTTCGGAAATCGTCTCGAGCTGCTTGAAGATCCAGCTCGATTTATATTCGCCCAAAGGTGCGAAACCGCCTTGTTTGATGGATAGTTTCGGATTCGGGATGATTTTCTTTACGTTGATTTCGTTGACCGTTCCAAGCCCGTTGCAGTTCGGGCAAGCGCCTTTCGGGGAGTTGAACGAGAACAAGTTCGGTTCCGGGTTCGGATACGAGATTCCCGTAATCGGATCCATTAAAGTACGGCTGAAAAATCGCGCCTCGCCTGAATCCTGATCCAAAACCATCAAAACATCCTCGCCGTGATACATCGCGGTCTTGATGCTTTCGGCCAAACGGTTGTCCGTTTCCGGAGTTTCATCGACAGCGATCCGGTCGATCACGATCTCGATGTCGTGGGTTTTGTAACGGTCGAGTTTCATTCCGGGCAAAATCTCGCGCACTTCGCCATTTACGCGGACGCGCACGAAACCTTGCTTGGCGATTTGCTGGAACAATTCGGCATAATGCCCTTTCCTGGCGCGGATCACAGGAGCCAAAACGTTGATTCGTTTCCCGTTAAAATCTTTCTTGATGAGATTCTTGATTTGCTCATCACTGTAGCTGACCATTTTCTCGCCCGTGTTGTAACTGAACGCGTCGGAACCTCTAGCGTACAAAAGACGCAAAAAATCGTAGATCTCGGTAATCGTCCCGACTGTGGAACGCGGGCTGCGGCTCGTCGTTTTTTGTTCGATGGCGATCACGGGCGACAATCCGTCGATCTTGTCAACGTCAGGCCGTTCCAATCCGCCCAAAAACTGGCGCGCGTAAGCTGAAAAAGTTTCTATGTAACGGCGCTGTCCTTCGGCATAAATCGTGTCGAAAGCCAACGATGATTTTCCCGAGCCCGAAAGTCCTGTGATGACCACAAGCTTTTCGCGCGGGATGCTGACGTCTATGTTTTTTAGGTTGTGTACGCGTGCGCCGAGCACTTCGATTGTTTCGTCTGTCTTCTGCATAAATTCCTTCGCGGATTCAAAGGTGCAAAGGTACGATTTTGTGACGATTTGTTGGCAAGGATATGTTAATAAAAGTGCCTGAGAACCTGAGTACCTGAGTGCCTGAGTTCGTTTTCGGAAAATGGCAGAATTCGATTTCAATCGGCTTTTGAATCACTCAATTGTCGGTCAACAAAGAGCTATAAATGTATAAAAAGAGTCAAAGTTTCAAATAAAAGCTTTTCCATTTTGTAATTTCCACTCAAGCACTCAAGCACTCAAGCACTCAAGCACTCAAGCACTCAAGCACTCAAGCACTCAAGCACTCAAGCACTCAAGCACAGCACTCAGGCACTCAGGCACTCAGGTACTCAGGCACTACTCAATCACCATCTGCTTCAACTGCTCCCGATACGCCTCAAGCACATTAACTTCACTCAAAAGCCCGAAATATTTCCCGTTTTTAAGCACTGGCAATGTCTTGATTCCAAGGGTTTCGAACTTATCGACCGCGATCGCGATGCCGTCTTCAAGCAAAATCACTTCGGGCGCAGGCTCGATGATTTCCGACAGCGTCGTGAATTTCACGCGGAATTGATTGAAAATGATCGGTCGGATCGCATCGAGGCTCACGATGCCGAGTAAATTGAATTTCTCATCGAGCACGGGAAAAATTTCCTGTTTGGTTTCCTGAAGATATCCGATGAGCGTTTCCATAGAATCGTCGGGTTTAAGCCATTTCGCGTCGTGGTTCACGAGTTTGAGGATGTCGATGCTGAGCAATATATTCTTGTCTTTGTCGGACGTGAAAACTTCGCCCTTGTCGGCCAGATGTTTGACGTCCATCGAATGTTTTTCAAACGATTTTGCGACCGCGTAACTTATGGACGAAACGATCATCAACGGTACCATCAAATCGTAACCGCCCGTGATTTCCCCGATAAGGAAGATCGCGGTCAAAGGTGCATGGAACAATCCGCTGAGAATTCCGGCCATTCCGACGATCGTGAAATTCCCCACGGGAAGCACGTGCGTCCAGCCCAGCAAGTTAAAGAACTTCGACACGAAAAAACCAAGGTAGGAACCCACGAAGAGAGAAGGAGCGAAGTTGCCGCCGTTTCCTCCGCTGCCGAGCGTCAATCCCGTCGCGAACGCCTTAAGCAACATCGTCGCGCCAAGGAAAACAAGCAGAACCCATTCGTTGTCCTGAAATTTCTCAAGCAGCGTATTGTCGAGCAACACGCGTGGATTGTCGTTGCTGAGTGTTTTTATGCTCTCATAACCTTCGCCGAAAAGTTGCGGGAAAAAGAAAATCAGCACCCCGAGTAAAGTCGCTCCGAACAATGCGCGCTTATACGCCTTGTTCTTGAATCGGCTGAAAAATTTCTCGACGCGCTGGAAATTTTTCGCGTGGTACAACGAGATGAATCCCGCGAGAATGCCGAGCAAAACATAAAAAGGAATGTTCCGGTAATCAAAATGCTGTTGCTGCTTGAACGACAAAAGCACTTCTTCGTTCAATAAAATCGTCGAGACCAATGCGCCCGTAGCCGCCGAGATGATGATCGGGACGAAAGCCGAAATCGTGACATCGGTCAAAACGACTTCGATCGCGAACAAAACGCCTGCAATCGGCGCGTTAAAAGCGGCTCCGATTCCAGCCGCGACGCCGCAGGCCAAAAGTAGCAATCGGTCTTTTTGCGACAATCTATATTTCTGGGCGAAGTTCGAACCGATCGCGGCTCCCGTGATCGTAATCGGGCTTTCGAGTCCCGCTGATCCACCGAGTCCGACTGTAAGTGAACTCGTTACGATTTGCGCGTACATCTGTTTTCGCGGCAAAATCCCACCTTTTTTGGCGACGGCGTATAGAATGCGCGAACTTCCTTTTTCGAGGCTTCCGCCAAGGAAATTCCGAATCACGAAAACCGTAAGTAAAATACCGATGATCGGGAAAATCGAGTTCACGTACGGAAGCTTGAGGTAAACGTTCAGGTTGGTCGCGAAAACGAAAACGTAATGCGCGAAACTTTTTAGGATGATAACCGCGATCGCGCAGCTGAACGCCACGACCACGCACGCCAAATACATGAAATGCCGTTCCGACAACATGGTTTTCGCGATGAAGAACAACCGCTCGAACTGGCGGGAAATCTTCCTCAAAAAAAGCAAAAACGACGAAATTTTCTTAGCTGGCATGGATATTTTTTACGGACGGCTAAAATACGCCATCGCACAAAGAAATCACAGCAAAATGGTTATAAATTTTTGAGGGCTTCACGTTTGCTTAACGGTGAAAGTTCGGTTTTAAAGACGAAATCCTTTACCGAATCCGGATCGGTTTTCGCGTATTCCCGCAACGCCCAACCGATCGCTTTCCCGATAAAAAACTCCTTGGTATGGGCATGTTTGGCACATTCGTGAAATAATATAACGGCATCGGTTTGGCGTTTATAGCCCAATTGGAACAAGATCGCGGAACGATTCAGCCACATATTTTCGGAATCTGAAAACCGCGAGATGACGTTCGATGTCTGATCCGGAAACGCCAAAAGATAGTTTCCTAAAATATGCTTCGCCAGAAAATCGACCGAATCCCACCAGCTTTTCGTCGCAATCAGTTTTTCGATGAGCACCGAATCGCCTTTCTCAAACTTGCGCCTTATTTCTTTTTGCAGGATTTCCATCGCGCAATACTGGAATTCGCGCTCGGGTTTTTTGAAAAGTTCAAGCGTGACTTGTCGGAAATCGGATTTGATTTCATCGGAATGTTTGAGCCAAATCGGCTTGAGCAACGCCTTTCGCCTTTCGTTTTTGATGCCTAGAAACGGAAACAGGTTTTTCATGTAGGCTTGCATCGGGACAGCGGTTTCGTCCGAAGCATTTTTTCGTAAAACAAACTCAAGTTCGTCGATGAATTTCATGGCCTTCAAAGTTCTTTTGACAATTCCAAAAGCACGTCCAACATCCTTTTGCTTTTTAGCGAAATGTTGTACTCGAAATTCAGGTTTGTTTTCCCGTCGGATTCCTTTAATATGTCAAGCTCGTTGAATTTTTTAACAAGATTGGTTTTGGCGTCCACGATTGAGAATTCCCAGGAAATGCCGTCATGCCTGACGATTGATAAAGATTTTTCTTTGCTTTGATCGTAATAAGTGAACAGTTTCGTTTTTTCAGATTCGAATCGTTTTTTATCGCCGAAATAAAATTGCCACAGGTCGATTTCACCTAAATCTACAGCGACCGAATTTCCGCAATAGTCAAATCGCTTACCAAAAGTCTTGTCGTCGGCCAGCCAAAAAAAGTAGATCGTTCTGGGTTCGATGCAACAGCACGGACTTTTCCTGAACTGTTCTGTCGTGAATCCGAAAGAATATCCCAAACTCCGTTGTTCGAATAAACAATAAAGGGTAACGTCATTTTCAATCAAACTGTGCGTGAAAATCTGTACATTCTTTTCAAACGCCGATTCGATTTCGGCAAATTTTGCAACGATCGTATCTGAACGTGTCTGGCAAACGCAGTTCATCGTCGTCGAAACGAGCAAAAAAAGGAAAATTTCTTTAATCTTCTGCGAATATATCATTCAGTTCTTTATAATCTTTAACTGATTTGTTTCGAACGCCTAACTCACTATCGATCTTAATTTTTCAAACTCCCAATCCAAAAAATCTAAAATCCAACAGCCGAATCGTCGCCACGGCCATCAGCGCCACTTTCGCGTTTCCCCCCGGGCCCGATCTTGATCGCGTCGACCTTTCCCAAAACCGACCAAAATCGCTGGTCAATCTCATAACCTTTGGATTTGAGCGCGTCTATGATTTTCAGATCGAAACGATCCGGTTCCATGATAACCAGATCAGGCAACCATTGGTGATGGAAACGCGGCTGGTCGACCGCCTTTTGCATCGGCATATCGAATTCGTATACATTCAAAATCGTCTGCAAAACTGACGTGATGATCGTCGATCCTCCGGGCGAACCCAGCAACATAAAGAGTTTTCCGTCTTTTTCGACGATCGTGGGCGTCATCGAACTCAGCATGCGTTTTCTGGGCGCGATGCTGTTGGCCTTAGTTCCCGTGAGTCCGAACATATTCGGGCTTCCGGGTTTCGCGCTGAAATCGTCCATCTCGTTATTGAGGAAAAAGCCGAGTTCGTCGCAATACAGTTTCGATCCGAAGGCGCCGTTCAATGTCGTGGTCACCGCGACCGCGTTTCCTTTGTCATCTACGATGGAAAAATGCGTCGTCTCGTCGCTTTCTGAAAATACGATGTCGCCATGCGAAACGTCACTCGATTTCGTCGCCTTTTCAAAACTGAAATCCTTCATCCGATTTTTGAGATACGCCTTGTCTTGCATCTCATTAAGAGGAAGTTGCAGGAAATCGGGATCGCCCAAGAAATGATTCCTGTCGGCGTATGAACGGCGCTCGGCCTCGACCAGCAACTGGATGAATTTGGTCGAGTTGTGTCCGAGTTTTTTCACGTCGTACGGTTCGATCATAGCCAAAATCTGCTGCAGACAAATCCCGCCGCTGCTTGGCGGGCCCATCGTGACGATATCGAGTTTCCTGTATTTGAACTTCAACGGATCGCGCCATTTGGTTTCGTATGCAGCGAGATCGTCGATCGTCATGATTCCGCCTTTTTTGGAAATGTGCGCCACGAGTTTTTGAGCGGTTTCGCCTCGGTAGAATTCAGTGCGTCCATTCTGTGAAATGCGTTCCAAAGTTTCGGCAAGCGCGTTATATTTTATAGTATCGCCAGTTTTAAAAGGCTGGGCGAGAAGCGTCTCTTTGCCGTTTAACCGCACGATGTCGTTATGGTATTCCTGCAGGTGTTCAAAATCGTGCTTGGTCACGACGACGCCTTTCCTCGCAAGCGCGATCGCGGGCGCGAATAGTTTTTCGATAGGCAGCGAACCGAACTTGGCGTGCACGTCGAACAAGGCCGCGACCGAACCCGGAACACCGATTGACAGCGCGCTTTCAGTGCTTTTTCCTTCGATCACGTTTCCGTTCGCATCGAGGAACATATCGCGTGATGCTTTGATCGGGGCGACTTCGCGAAAGTCGAGCGTGCCCGTTTTTCCATCGGCCATCCTATAAACCATGAAACCTCCGCCGCTGATGTTTCCCGCATACGGATACGCGACGGCGAGCGCCAATTGTGTCGCGATCATAGCATCGAACGCGTTACCGCCTTGTTTTATGATATCGGATCCGATTTGCGAAGCCTCGACGCGAGCCGAAACGACCATCGCTTTCGACGCGGTCTTTGTGGTTTGAGAAAAAAGTAGGGTCGGGAATAATAAGAAAACCAGGATTTTCCGCATCATAGTTCTGAAAGTTTTTGTGACGCGAACGCGCGTAGATCCTCGAAGAAAGTCGTGAATTCGTTCTCGAAATCGGCGTAGAATTCCTTGAGTTCCGCAGTCGAAAACCGCATTTTGGAATCGTTGCGCGTGCGTTGGTCCATCTGCGTCAAAATACGCTCGATGCCGTCGACGAACTGGTAATTCCAAAGCCAGTTGTGCTTGATCATGTACGGCATCATGTCTCGCGTCTTGTCGTTGAGCAACTCGTAATTTTGCTTGAGCGATTCGTAAAACGCGTTCACGTAGATGTCGAGTTTCACGTGCGAATAGGCGGCAAAATTCTTCGCGAGGAAATGATCGTAAAAAATGTCGACGATCACGCCCGCATAATGGTGGTATTTTTCGTGAAGCCGCTTCGTGCTTTGCCTGAAGATCGGGTGAGAGTCAGTAAACGTGTCGATGCCGCGGTGCAATAAGATGCCTTTTTGGATTTCAGGATGCATCGTTTCGTATTCTTTTCCGCGGACGCCGTCGGCCATGAGGTTTCCGATTTTGATCAGGTCGTTGTCGCCTGAAAGGTAAATGTGCGCGAGAAAGTTCATGTCTTAAATGTAAGCAATATTGTCGAAAGTCGAAAGTCGAAAGTCAAAAGGACTGCCAATCTCGGCCTAAAACCGTCACTCGTCGAAATTATCGCTCAAAACAACGAATGGTTAAATCACAATTTCAACAAACTGTTATCTTTGAGCTTCCAAATCAGAAATCTAAAATCCTAAATCTAAAATCGTACATGACCTTAATCAAATCCATATCAGGAATCCGCGGCACGATCGGCGGCAAGACCGGAGACAATTTAACACCGGTCGACGCGGTCAAATTCGCGTCGGCTTACGGAACCTGGCTTAAGAATTACAGCAAAAAAGACAAGTTGACGGTCGTGATCGGTCGCGATGCCCGAATTTCAGGCCCGATGATCCACAATCTCGTCGTCAATACATTAATAGGTCTCGGAATCGACGTGATCGACCTCGGGCTTTCCACGACACCGACAGTCGAAGTCGCGGTTCCACTCGAAAAAGCTGACGGAGGAATCATCCTCACCGCGTCCCACAACCCAAAACAATGGAACGCCCTTAAATTGCTGAATGAAAAAGGCGAATTTCTGAACGGCGAAGAAGGCGCGAAAATCCTTGATATCGCCGAGCGCGAAGCTTTCGATTTCGCCGATGTCGATTCACTCGGGGAAATCACACCGAACGACGCGTACATGGACATTCACATCGACGAGGTTCTCGAACTTCCATTGGTCGATGCCGAAGCGATCAAAGCCGCGAAATTCAAGGTCGTCGTCGATGGCGTGAATTCGTCGGGCGGCATCATCATCCCGAAATTATTGGAAATACTCGGCGTGGAATGCGTGAAATTATATTGCGAACCGAACGGACATTTTCCGCATAATCCCGAACCGCTCAAGGAACATTTGGGCGATATCTGTAAACTCGTCGTCGAAGAAAAAGCCGACTTTGGAATCGTCGTCGATCCTGACGTCGACCGTTTGGCGTTCATATCTGAGGACGGGGAAATGTTCGGCGAAGAATACACATTGGTTGCCTGTGCCGATTTCGTATTGGGGAAAACGCCCGGAAACACGGTCTCGAACATGTCATCTTCGCGCGCGCTTCGCGACATCACGGAAAAGCACGGCGGAACATATGAGGCCAGCGCGGTAGGCGAGGTGAACGTCGTCGAACTCATGAAGAAGAACAACGCGATCATCGGAGGCGAAGGAAACGGCGGTATCATTTACCCGGAATTGCACTACGGCCGCGACAGTTTGGTCGGGGTTGCGCTTTTCCTCACGCATTTGGCCGAAAAGAAAATGAAGGTTTCGGAACTGCGCGCGTCGTATCCCGAATATTACATGAGCAAAAACAAGATCGAACTCACGCCCGAACTCGACGTTGACGCGATTCTC
Source organism: Flavobacterium sp. (assembly GCF_004211145.1). Classification (GTDB taxonomy): domain Bacteria; phylum Bacteroidota; class Bacteroidia; order Flavobacteriales; family Flavobacteriaceae; genus Flavobacterium. The sequence continues at coordinate 53,964 of NZ_SEBS01000003.1, forward strand.
GTTGCGATGACCGACAAATACAAATCTGAAAATATCTCCACGATTGACGGCGTCAAAATAGACTTCGCTGAAAATTGGGTACATTTGCGAAAATCAAACACGGAACCGATCATCCGCATCTACACCGAGGCGAAAACCCAACAATCGGCCGATGACCTTGCGCTACGAATCATCGACGAGATCAAAACCATCGCCGGAATATGAGGAAACATTATTTTGCAGCTTTCGCGTTGCTTTTCATGACCTGCCTGTTCGCCCAGGACAAAGCCTGTGGTTGGTACGGAACGCTTGCCGCCGACAAACGACGCGCGATGCCGCCGTTCGCGTCCAGCCAGAAAATCGTGTTGATCTCCTACTTCACGACGGCATATTCCGAGAAACCAATCGTGGACGACAAAGGCGAACAGATCATCGCCGAGGACAGCGCCTCGGTTGCCAAAAAAATGGAAATGAAAGTGTTGCGCGAGTACGATGTATCGCACATTTTGGGTAAGCCGAAGAAATTCGCCGCGCTCGAAGTAGCCGAACTCAATCCGTCTGAAAAAGATTCGTTGAGCCGTTGGTTCTTCAATTACCGATCGAAACCAGGCATCGATCTGAACATGCAGACCAACAAATGCTTCACGCCTCGAAACGCCGTGTTGTTCATAGACGATTCGGGCAAGGTTTTCGCGTACATCGAAGTCAGTTTCGAATGCAACAGGTTTGTGATCAGGCCTGACGTGGCTTGGTTCAACCAATTGAGTCTGTTGTCGGATTGCGACGGGAAATACAATATTTTGCGCGATATTTTCAGACAGAAGAAAGTCGGATACGGCATAAATATCTTGAAGTAAAACACAAAAAAATCCGCCTTTCGAGCGGATTTTTGTTTGTGGCAATCGTATAAATTATTGACGAAACTTCGCCGGATCTTACTTAAGATCGTCGCCACGTTTCGGTCGATCGGGTTTGGTGGGAACGGCCTTCAACGCATTCGTATCCATCATTTCCATCATCTTCATGCCGAGCAGTCCGCTGATAGGCGAGTCGGCACCTGAACTTCCTGAAATCAATACGTCAGGAATTACCTTTATGTTGCCGCGCCCGATTTCCTCGGTGATCTTGTATTTCGTAAAGTTATCGCCGCCCATGGCCGCAACCTGTAATTGGTAGGCTTCGGCCGTGGATTTACCGATCGCCATGATTTTTTCGGCTTCGGCGTTACCCGTTTTCGAGATGCGTTCGGCTTCGGCGCTAGCGTTTAGTTTCGTGGCTTCGGCTTGTGCTCCGGCCCTGGCTTTGGTCGCTTCTGCTTCGGCGTTGGCGCGCATTTTCGTGGCTTCGGCTTCGGCGTTCACATTCAACTTTAAACTCGTCGCGTCACCTTCGGCTTTCTTGACGGCCGCATCGGCTGTGCGTTGTGCGATCTCGACACTTTGTGAGGCGCGCACGATTTCTTTTTGCATGTCGGCGATCGCGGTTTCTTTTTCGACGCCCTGACGCTGTTCCTGCGCCATGCGTTGGGTTTGATAGGTTTTTTGTTCTTCCTCGGCGATCTTACGGTCGGTCAGGGTTTTCATCAAAGATTCGGGCGGAACGATGTCGCCGATCAAAGTATCGACCGCGTTCACGTTGTATTCGTCGAGCACGGCGCGAATGTGATTTTTAGCCGAATCCTGGCGTTCCTTTCTCGTGCTCAGGAACGAAATCACGTCGCTGTCCTGGGCGGAATTCCTGAAATAGTTTCCGATAGTCGGTTCAAGAACCTGGGAAACCAAGTTGTTCATCGATCCGAATCGTGCGATTACCTTGGGCGCTTCGTTCGCGGGAACGTGGATGATCTGGGCAACATCGAGATTGAACGGGAAACCGTCTTTGGAACGCACCGTTATCGTCGAAAGATTTTTGTCGAGGTCGTGTGATTCGCTGCGCGCGTTCGCCCAGTTCAATACGAGATTCGTCGTCGGAACCGCCTCGAGCTTGGTCGTGTATTTGTTGAGCGCGTATTTTCCGGGGCCAAGCGGTTCGAACCAAACGCCACGTTGTCCTTTCGAGACGATGTTTCCGTGTTTGAACGTGTCGCCCGTGACGTCTTTCCCGTCTTCACCGATGTACGAGATCACGACTCCGACATAGCCGATCGGAACGTCGGTCATTGGCGTCTGCTCAATCTGGACGGCCCAGGTGTTCAGGTAATACGAACCCGCAAGCATGACTTGAGGCTGCAATCCACGGTTTCCGCCATTTGACAGGAAGCCGTCGAAATCCTGGAAGTTGTTGTGTCCGTCGACGAATTTACCCGCGATCTGTCCGATTGGGATCGGTTCGCCATCGAGCGCAGTCACGATTCCGACCATGTTCTCGAAAATCTTGACTTGTTCGGTGATTACGATCTCGAACAAATGCGTGTTGATTCGGTACGATCCCGTCGTGATGAACGCCGTCTGGCGACCTTTTTGTCCGCCGTTGTCGAGAAAGGCTTTCGCATCCTGGAAATTGTCCGATTCGACCTTGCGCGCCAAAATATGACCCGTCGGGATTTCGTGTCCGTCCTTACTCAGTACGAGTCCGACTTTTCCTTCGGGAATGATGATGAACGCGGCCATGTCGACCGTGTATTGCCAGAACCACATGCCCCAATATAGCCCCGGAGCGAGCGTTTGTGCCTGAAAACCCGCTTCGCCTTTCGTGGCGATGATGCGGCTGTCGGGCAATGCTTTGTCAGTTCCGAAGATTACGAATTTCTTCGTGACCAACCCGATTTTATCTTCAGGTACGATGACCATCCCAAAGAAGACGCGCAATACGAATTTGTAAAGCACGATGCAGATGACCACGGGAATGACCCAGGCCAATAACGTAAAATTTATCATGATGTTTTGATGTTTGTTCGGGGCAAATATATAGGCTTAACTATATTGGTTTTTCAAAAATCGTCGAAATTTAACACTAGGAAAATCGGCGTTGGAAAACTTGAAAAAATGCCTCGTTTTTGGCCTCAAATTGTCGAGCGGTGACACGATTTGTTGCGACGCCAACTATGTTTGGTAAAATCGATTTTAAGAATTTCTCGTGGCGATATTTCGGGTAATCGATTTCGCTCTCAACATCGAAAGCGAAGGTTATTTGTTTTTCTAGCGAATTTTTATCGGCCGCCGACGCGGATTTCGTGGGATTTCTTGTCCTGAAGCGATCAGTCGAAGCGACACGCCGTCGATCATAACGTCGTCGATTACAGCTTCCCCGTTTTTCACGAAGATGTTCGCGTACGTATTCGCATTTGGATTTTGAAGGGAATTTCGGTGCGCGGTTTCGGCTTTTTCGGCCTTAGATTCTTCCATGTAAAATCGGTCGAAATCGAATCGGATAACCAATTCACCTTCGACGGGAGAATACGAAGGAATCACTTTTACATAGTCGCCCGATTTGGGTGCCGACTTGGACAAAGCGACGATTTTCGCATAACCCGAAGCGGTTGTATCAAGCAGGCCGTAACACGATTGGAGTTCCGACCATTTTTGAGAATTGTCGACTTTGAATCGTCGGGCTTCGAACTGGAGCGCAATATATTTCCCGCGGAATGGGTCGTTCGGATCGATTGGCTCGGTTTTGAATTTATAGAGTTTGCCATGCGATGTAATGCTTTCGCGACCCAAAACCATTTGTGCCGGAACATATAATTGCAGCGCGAACGCTAAGACCACCAAAAGAATGGACGCTTTAGTTTTCATGTGTACGACGTTTTTTGAGCAGTTTGGAATTCGCGACGATAAACCCGACGCCGACGCCAATGAACAGCAGGCCGCGCACGACGAACGTCAAGTTGGTGTCGAAGAATCGGCATGCGACCAGAATCGTGATAATCAACAATCCGTAATTCAGGATGCCGAGATGATCTTGTTGGGCGCCGCGCCGTATCGTCAGCAGTCCGATTGTGAAGACGATAATATTGATGATGATATACGCCTGAGGTACGCGATATCCGATGAAAAAGGTAATCGCGAACACTATGAACACGGGTTCGATCGGAGTGATATCGAAAATCGATTTCGCGCGTCGGTGCCGGATAAATAGGGCAAGTGCTGCGATTCCGAGAACTAAGGCCGCGATAAATTCGGGACTTTTAAAAAGCGTCGGTTCGATGCCCCGGCGTTGCATGTCGGTCCAAAACCATGAAAATGTAAGCGGCATCAGGATGCAGACCGTGCCCAGCGAACCCAGGAACAGCCACGCGTTCGAGAACAATCGTTTGTCGCTGAATATGTCGAGATTTCCTATCAGGTAAAAAATCGCGAGCAGATTTACGTATGCGATAAACATATATTCTTCGTGCGAACGCGCAAAAGTGCCAAGCGAAATAAGCGTCGACGCACATAAAAACCAATGATGCCAGGCCGTGAAGTTGCTGCCGAACCGATTCTTGACGAGCAGCCAATAATTCGGAACGATCGCGGCCAATAGCAACAAATACCACCAAGGCGTCTCGGACGGATAACCGTAGCCCGAACTCGTCGCATACACCGTGATTCCGATGAGATATAAAAGCGAGGTCATGTTCGAACGCATCACGTAAACCAGCGGAAGGGCAAGTGCGCTCCACGTGAACATAAATCCTTTGAAATCCGACGGCATGTTATAAATCTGGGCGATAAGCGCGATTGCGGCTCCGATTCCGATCGTCAAAAATGTGCTGCTGCTTTCGCGCCAGGCTGTCGACTGGGTTTGTTTGAGCAGCGAATACGTGCAAAGCGCCTGGCCGAGTACAATCGGGACGAATGCTAACGTTACGCGGACCATTTTTGGAAAGTCGTCCCAGTTGTGTGCGAGAATCAGGATAATTCCAAGCCCGATGAGCAACTCGCCCAGAATCGCGAATATCGTGAACAGTCGGTTGGGCGAGGAGTTGCTTTTGTTTCGGTAATACGAGGCGATGTTTTGCGCGACATCGCTTGAGATCACGCCGGCCGATTCGAGTTCGCGCAGATCTTTGTCGTGTATGCTCATGTTTTTTGATTGTGAGGTTGTAAAGTAGTGATTGTTTTTTGAAGTTTGGAAAATATCTGTAACTAACTATTTACCAATTGTTTAAAAGACACCCTGTCAGGGTTAAATCTTGAAAATTGATTTTTCGCTTGCCATCAAATTATCCAAACCCAATTATCCACAGCAATCCAAACCGAGATTAAAAAAGTCAATTCAACAATTCAACAAATCGACTAACTTTGCATCAAATTCACGATCATGATCGCAAGCCCATCCATATCAACCGAACTCGAGCAGTATTTCTCAAAATTCCGAAACAACATAATTGGCATCGAACAGGAATTCGAATCGCCGTTCGGGAAAAAGAAAATCGTCTACACCGATTGGACTGCGAGCGGCCGCCTGTATCGCCCGATCGAAGAAAAACTCATGAACGAATTCGGTCCGTTCGTCGCCAACACACATACTGAAACCACCGTATCGGGAACAGCGATGACGATGGCGTATCACGAAGCGCGACACATCATCAAACATCACGTAAACGCCGGGCCCGATGATGTTTTGATTACCGACGGAAGCGGCATGACGGGCGTCGTGAACAAATTCCAACGCATTTTGGGAATGAAGGTTCCTGAAAATCTAAAAGCGTTCACGAATATCCCCGATGAAAAACGCCCCGTGGTTTTCGTCTCGCACATGGAACATCACTCGAACCAGACGTCGTGGCTTGAAACAATAGCCGATGTCGTCGTCGTCCCCGCTTGTGAAAAAGGTTTATTCTGTTTGAATACGTTTTCCAATCTGCTCGAACAATATAAGGACCGACAATTAAAGATCGCATCGGTGACATCGTGTTCGAACGTGACCGGAATCAAGACGCCTTACTACGAGATCGCGCGTTTGATGCACCGGAACAACGGTGTCTGTTTCGTGGATTTCGCCTGTTCGGGACCGTATGTCGAGATCGATATGCATCCCAAAGACGAGGAATGTTCTTTGGATGCCATCTTTTTCTCACCTCATAAATTCCTGGGCGGCCCCGGAACTTCGGGCGTCTTGGTCTTCAATAAAAAGCTGTACAAAAACATGGTTCCCGATCATCCGGGAGGCGGAACGGTAAGTTGGACAAACCCTTGGGGCGAACACAAATACATTGAAAATATCGAGGAACGCGAAGACGGCGGAACTCCCGGATTTCTTCAGACGATCAAAGCCGCGCTCGCGATAAATCTCAAAGAAGAAATGGGCGTCGACAACATTTTGAAACGCGAACATGAAATCGTCGAATACGTATTCTCGGAACTCGGCGACATCGAAAACTTGAATATCCTCGCGGGTCAACACCAAAAAAGGCTTGGCGTGATTTCATTTTATATCGACAAACTGCATTTCAATCTTGGCGTGAAAATGCTCAACGACCGGTTTGGGATACAAACACGCGGCGGTTGCAGTTGCGCCGGGACTTACGGACATTATCTGCTTCATGTCGATCAGGCGACTTCGCATTATTTGACCGACAAGATCACGTTGGGCGAACTGCTCGAAAAACCGGGATGGATCCGAATGTCTATCCATCCGACGACTACCAACGATGAAATCGCGTTCGTGTGCAAAAGCATCCGCGAACTCGCCGAAAACCACGTGGAATGGACGCTCGAATACAGCTACAACAACAACACGAACGAGTTCACGCACAAAAACGCGAAACCGTCTGAAGCCGAAATGGTAAAAAACTGGTTTAAGAAGTAGTACGCTTGTGTTTCCAGCGTTTGTGCGTCCATAAGTAATATTCGGGCGCGGCAAGGATTTGCTTTTCGACGCGTTGCATGAAATCGTCGGTGATTTCGTAATCGGGAATCGAGCGCGCGTCTTCGGTCAAAATTTCGAACGTCGCTTCATAATAACCGCGTTTCACTTTCTCGGTTTTCACGTAAATCATGTTCATGTCGAATTTCTTGGCGAGCATTTCGGCTCCCGTATGGACAGGCGTTTCAATTCCCATGAATTTCGTCCAGTGGAACGCTTTTCCGGCCTTGGGCGATTGGTCGCTCGCGAATCCGTAAACGCCCAGTTTGTGGTCGGCTATGTTCTTGATGATGGTTTCGCCCGTTTCTTTCGTGGTGATCAGATTAGCGCGGAATTTCGATCGGATATCGCGCACGAGCTTGTCGAAATACTTGTTTGCGATTCGTTTGTAGATCGCATATCCGCCAAACGAAATATAATAATTCATCGAAATCATCCATTCGTAACTCGCGTAGTGTGCGATCATTACGGCAATATTCTTGTTTTTCTTCTCGAGGCCGAGATACACGTCGAGGTTCGTGAATTTGAAGCGTTTTTCCATTTCGGCCTGGGAAATCGTCATCGTCTTGATCATCTCGAGAAACATGTCGCACATGTGATGGTAGAATTTCTTCTCGATAACCAATCGTTCCGACTGCGACAAATGCGGCAAGGCCATCGCAAGATTGTTCCGAACCGTTTTTTTCCGATAGCCGATGACGCGATAAATAAGGATGTAAACGCCATCTGAAAATAAATACAGCAGTCGAAACGGCAATATCGAAATCAGCCAAAGCGCAGGATAGACAAGCAAAAACAGCAGTAACTGCATCCGTTAAATTTTTCGCAAATATACGGCAATATGCGTCGGGTCGCGAATCGCTTTAACAATTCGTGCGCAAAGATTCGTACTTTTACGCAACAAAATTTCTACTATGGATATCGTCCTCATTGCGATTATTGCGATCACCGTTCTGGTAAGTATCAAGGGCTTCAGTGACATTTTATTTTTCAGGAAATACGAGTTTCATGTCGGCAGCATCAGGGCAGGCGAGCAGTACCGCATGTTCTCATCGGCGTTCTTGCATGCCGACGCGATGCACCTGGCGTTCAACATGCTCACGCTGTATTTTTTCGCACCGATCGTTATTGAATACCTGGGAGATCTGTCGTTCATTCTGATCTACGTCGGAAGCCTCGTGTTTGGAAGCCTGCTCACGCTATTACTTCACAAAGACGACTACGGATATCGCGCCATCGGAGCTTCGGGAGCCGTAACGGGCGCTTTGTATTCGGCGATCTTGCTGCAACCGAACATGTCGATTTATATGTTTTTCATACCGATCGGAATTCCGGCATATATCTTCGGAATAGTCTATCTTTTGTATTCGATTTACGGCATGCGCGCCAAGAACGACAACATCGGCCACACGGCTCACTTTGGCGGCGCGATCGGCGGTTATGCGATCACGCTCATGTACCATCCGTCTTTATTCGTCGACGATACGCTGACAGTCATTTTGTTAGCGATTCCGATCGTACTTCTTTTCATTTTGGAGCGCACGGGCAAGCTGTAATGGCACAATAGTTGAAAAAAGCACAACACAACAATAAAACTTTTTACCATGAAAAAGATTTTCCTACTACTCGCAGCGGTTACTTCGATGGCCGCATCGGCACAAATCCAGGTCGTCGACCAAAAGCCCCAGATTTCAGTTTCAGGCGAAGGCAAAGTGAAGGCGACACCTGATCAAGCCCGAATCTCAGTAAGCGTCGAAACGCGCGGCACGAACGCCACCGATGTCAAGAAACAAAACGACGCGACGACCGAAAAAGTCGTGCAATTCCTCAAAAAATTCGATTTACCTAAAGGCGATGTCCAGACACAGCGCGTGTCGCTTCAGCCGGAATACGAATATGAAAAGAAAAAATATACGCACGTCGCATCGCAAACCATCACGATTTTCCTGCGCGACCTTAACAAGTACGACGCGTTGATGGGCGGATTGGTCGATACGGGCTTGAACCGAATCAACTCGGTCACGTTCGAATCATCAAAAGAAGAACAATTCAAATCGGAGGCTAGAAAACTCGCGATGAAAGACGCAAAGGCCAAAGCCGACGATTACGTTTCGGCCCTCGGCTCACAAAAAGTCGGGAAAGCGTTGACGATTAATGACAATACGCAAGTCGTGTATCCGCAACGCATGATGATGATGGCCAACAAAGAAATGGCCGACGGAAGCGGAAATAGAGAAACGATCGCGATTGGTGAAATTGAAATTACCGCCAACGTGTCGGTGAGTTTCCTTCTCGATTAGCATAAATTCAAGTGAATATAAATTCCTGGTTTCGACCGGGATTTTTTTTGTCCGGAATTTCAGATTCGTGATTTTATTCAAGGTCCGCGCGCATCCGCTAATCCGCTAATTTTCTAACTAACTAATCAAGTCAAATTAATTCCTCAACGTGCTTCCGAATATTCTCCGAAATCTTCCTCGTCGGTAAATCATTGTCGTCATCCCCGAACGGATCCTCGATTTCTTCGGCGATCAATTCCAAGCTCGCGAGTACGTAAAAGATGAAAACCACGACGGGCGCGACGTAATATCCCAAACTGAACGCGTATCCGAACGGCAACGTCATTACGTAAAAGAAAATGAATTTCTTGATGAACGCGCTATACGAATACGGGATCGGCGTATTTTTGATGCGTTCGCACGCGCCGCAAATGTCGGTGAACGAAAGCAGTTCGGCGTTGAGCACGATAAGCTGGTCGCCCGTGATTTTTCCGGCTTCGTACAACGCATTTATTCGCGCGAACATCGAAGCCGCGATCTGGTTGGGTTTGTGTTTGTGATGGTCGATTTCAAGGTCGAGCCCGTCGAAAAGCTGGCGCGCCGTATCGCTGTCATTCAGATGTACATGCAGGACCGCGGCGTAATCGGGAATTCCCTTCCTGAAAAATGCACGGTCTTCTTCCGACTTCAAGATCGAGCAAAGTTTGAGCGCCAAATTACGGCTGTTGTTGACAAGCGCGCCCCAAAGCCGTCGGCCTTCCCACCAACGGTCGTAAGCCGTATTCGTCCTGAAAACCAACAACAACGAGATCACGAACCCAAGCATGCTGTGCATCGTGTTGATGTTCCGGATGTAATTTTTCTCGGACAACTGCCAATATTCGACCTCCAAATAACCCAACACGCCCGAATACAAACCAATCGCGATCATGATCGGGAAAAGTTTGCTGAACGTGTCCGATTTGTGGAAACGGAAAATGAATGTGAACCAATCTTTTGTGTTGTAGGAAAGCACGGGGTTGATTATTAATAATTGACAATTGATAATTGACAATTGACAGTTGACAATTGACAATGACAGGTGTTGTGAAAATCGTTCTCAAATATATTGAACTTTTCGCTGACGAAGAACGCAACAGCATCAACAACATTATTAATCATTAATTATTCACTATTCATTATTCATTACTAATTAAAAAGACAAATTCCCCGCCAATTCCCTCAAAGTAATCTCCGAAATCTTCGCGTTGTACTTAGCGATGCTGTACCGCAATTGGGCGTTCAGGAAATTGAGTTGTGCGGTTCGGTATTCGATTGTCGGAATCGTTCCGATGCGATACTTTTCCATCGTGATGTCAAGGTTTTCACGCGCGATTTCCTCGTTTCGGGATTCCAGATCGATGAGACTGATATTGGTCAGATAGGTCTGATACGCCGTTCCGAGTTGCGACAAAATCGCCTGGTTCTGCTGTTCGACGAGCACTTTTGAATTCTCGAGCTGGATCTTGGCTACTTTTTCGTTGCGGTTCTGGTTGAATCCGTTGAATATGTTCATCGTCGCCGCGAATCCATACGTCAGTCCATTTGCAGAACTTTGCGAGGTAAATCCAAGACTGTTCCGCGTTTCGGCAAAATTATAACCCGTACTCACACTGACGACGGGATAGCGTTGTGATTTGACCGCCTTGAGCTGCAGTTCGGCCACGCGTTTTGATATCAGCTGCGCCTGTACCGATGGATTTTGCTTGAGTGCCAATGTTTCCAAATCGGGAAGGAGCAAAGCGCTGTCGACCGTAAATTCGTCGGTCACCGTAAAATCGATTTTGGTATCTCGGGCAAGCAATTGGTTGAGCTGGATTTTCGTGTTGGCATAGGTTTCCTTGGCACGTAATAACGAAGTTTCGTCGGTGTTCATGTCGACTTTTGCATTCAGGACTTCGAGTTTACTTGATTTCCCGATCGTAAACCGGTTGTTTGCAAGTTCCACGCGAGCTTTTGAAATCGCAAGCGTCGTGTCGAGTGACGCGATCTGTTGCTTTTGTTGCACGAGGTCGTAATATGTGGTCGAAACGTCCGAGACGCGTGTCAATACGACCAACTGCAGTTCGGCCTGACCTAATTTCTGCAGTTCCTTGAGCTGATCATAACGCGCGAACATTCCCAAACCATCAAAAATCGTCCAGCCAAGACTGACACCGTAATTTAAATTGCTGTTTCTCGCATTGTCGAGTTCTTGGACCGTCCCATCTGACCGTGTTTGCGAACTATTCTGCACACTGTTGTTGTCGGTCACGGCGGCTTCTACATTTGGCAACATACCTGCGTTACCGATCGTCGTGTTGGTTTGATCGATCCTCAGGTTGTTTTTTTCTATGCGAATGTCATAATTGTTTTCAAGCGCAATCTTTACCGCTTCTTCTGCTGTGAGCAGTTCCTGTGAATTGGCGGCGATTGCGGTTAAAAATAGGAGTAGGGTGGCTAATTTTTTCATAACGATGACCTGCTTTCTTTTTCATATTCGTCGGCGTGGTCGAATTCAGGGCGATGCACGCGTTCTTTCGACCAAAGCGAGTAAATGGCGGGGATCACGAATAACGTAAGCACGAGCGAAAATACGGTTCCGCCCACAATCACGATTCCCATTCCCATGCGGCTTGTGGCGGCGGCTCCGAGCGACATTGCAATCGGTAATGCGCCGAGTGAAATCGCCAGGCTCGTCATAAGGATCGGACGCAAACGCGCTTCCGAAGCTTCAATGATCGCATCCATTTTGTCCTTGCCTTGTTCGCGTAATTGATTCGCGAATTCCACGATGAGAATTCCGTTCTTCGTCACGAGACCGATGAGCATGACCGTTCCGATCTGGCTGAAAATATTCCATGTCTGACCGAATAACCAAAGCGACAACAACGCACCCGCAACAGCCATCGGTACCGTCAGGATAATGATGAACGGATCGAGGAAACTTTCGAATTGCGCGGCCAGGATCAAATAAATGAGCAACAATGCCAATCCGAAAGCGAATAACGTATTCGACGAACTTTCCACGAAATCGCGGGATTCGCCACCAAGATCGGTCGTGAACGTATCGTCGAGCACTTTTTCCTTGATGCGGTCCATGGCCTCGATTCCGTCGCTGATACTTTGGCCCGGTGCGAGTCCGGCCGAAACCGTCGCCGACATATAACGGTTGTTGTGGTACAATTGAGGCGGGCTGCTTTGTTCGTTTACCGAAACCAGGTTGTCGAGCTGGATCAACTGTCCATCGGTATTCTTGACGAACATCGACGTCAGGTCAAGCGGCTTCGAGCGGTCGACTTCTTCGAACTGGCCCATTACCTGATATTGTTTTCCATTTCTCATGAAATATCCGAAACGCTGTCCGCTCAGGGAAAGCTGCAGCGTCTGCGCGACGTCGAGCACCGAAACGCCTAAGCTCTCGGCCTTTTCGCGATCGATCGTCACGTTGATTTCAGGTTTGTTGAACTTTAGGTTGACGTCGGAATTCGAGAACGTTTCATCTTGGCTGACCTCGTCCATGAATTCCGGGATTTTCTTTTGCAATTGCTCGAAATTCTGCGCCTGGATAATGTATTGGATCGGGAATCCGCCGCGACGGTTTACGGCGATCGTCGGGGATTCCGATACGTTCACGCGCGCCTCAGGATATGCTTTCGTCCATTTGGTCAGGTCGGCGGCGATTTCTTTTTGGGAACGCTCGCGGTCTTCGGGTTCCTTCAAAGCGATACGGACACGACCCGCGTTCACGGCGCTGGAACCGAATCCGGGCGAGGTGATGACCAAACTGACTTTCTTTTCAGGAATGGAATCGTTGATCAGGCGTGTCATTTCCTGCATGAAGCGATCCATATATTGATACGTCGCGCCTTCAGGCCCGGTCACGTTGACCCCGATGAAACTCCGGTCGTCATAAGGCGCCGTTTCCTTGGGCAGGATCGAGTAGAATAACGCGATGAATCCGATACAGATGATGATGATCGGGAAACTCAACCAGCGTCGGCCCATGAATTTCTTGAGCGATTCGGCATAACCTGAATTGAGTTTGACGAAATACGGTTCGGTAAGATTGTAGAATTTCGATTTTTTCTGTTCGCCTCCTTTCATCAGGTAAGCGTTCAGCATCGGCGTCAACGTAAGCGATACGAATGCCGAAATCAAGACCGCGGCCCCGATCACGACGCCGAATTCCCTAAACAATCGGCCCACGAAACCTTCAAGGAAAATAATCGGCAGGAAAACCGCCGCTAGCGTAATCGAAATCGAAATTACGGCAAAGAAAATCTCGTTCGAGCCTTTGATCGCGGCCTCGATGGGCGACATGCCTTCCTCGACTTTCTTGAAGATATTTTCAGTGACCACGATCCCGTCGTCGACGACCAAACCTGTTGCCAACACGATCGCGAGCAATGTCAATACGTTCACCGAGAATCCGAGCAAATACATGATGAAAAAAGTCCCGATAAGCGAAACCGGAATATCGATAAGCGGTCGGAACGCGATCGCCCAATCCCTGAAAAACAGATAGATGATCAGGATTACGAGCACGAGCGCAATGCCCAACGTCTCGACTACTTCGGTCACCGATTTTTTGATGAAAACCGTATTGTCGATCGCAATGTTGAGTTTCAAATCCTTGGGCAGCGTATTCTCAAGTTGGTCGAACTGCTTGTAGAATTCGTCGGCGATGTCGATGTAATTCGTACCGGGTTGCGGAATGATCGCAAGTCCCACGAGCGGCAAACCCGATTCGCTCATTTTAGTCTCGAGGTTTTCCGGCCCGAGTTCAGCGCGTCCGATGTCGCTGAAACGCACGATTTTTTCGCCTTGGGCAAGAATGATTATGTCGTTGAATTGGCTGGCTTCGGACAAATTCCCCATGGTTTTCACCAAAAGTTCGGTGTTCGCGCCTGTTAATTTTCCCGATGGAAGTTCGATGTTCTGCGCATCGAGCGCCGCCCGAACGTCTGAAACCGTAACGCCGTACGAGTTCAGTTTTATCGGATCGAGCCACAAGCGCATCGCGTAGCGTTTTTGTCCCCAGATCTGTACCGACGAAACGCCGGGAATCGTCTGAAGGCGCTCGGCAATCACATTCTCGGCATAGTCGCTGAGTTCCAGCGCGTTTCGCGAATCGCTTTGCACGGTCATCGTGATGATCGGTTCCGAATCGGCGTCGGCTTTTGAAACCACAGGAGGCGCGTCGATGTCCTGCGGAAGCGAACGAACGGCTTGGGAAACCTTGTCGCGCACGTCATTCGCGGCTTCTTCAAGATTTTTCTCGAGGTTGAATTCGACGGTAATGTTGCTCGAACCCTGATTACTCGAAGACGTGATGTTTCGGATGCCGTCGATCGAGTTGATCGCTTTTTCAAGAGGTTCGGTGATTTGCGATTCGATGATGTCGGCGTTCGCGCCCGTATAATTGGTCCTGACCGAAATCTGGGCCGGGTCGATCGACGGGAATTCGCGGATTCCCAAATACGTAAACCCGACGACCCCGAACAAAATGATCGCGAGGTTCATCACGATCGTCATGACCGGTCGCTTGATGCTCAGCGTGGAAATGCTCATGATTTCGTCGCTTTTTGGACTGTTACCTTGATCGGCGCGTCGTTCTTAAGTGTCATGACGCCCGTCGTCAACACCGTGTCGCCCGATTTTAATCCTGACAATACAAGAATCTCGGCTTCGGTTCTCGTAGCGGTTTCAACCTTTACTTCCTTGGCTTTACCGTTGGCGGCGATAAATACTTTCTTTCCGCCCTGGATCGGAACCACGGCTTCGGTCGGGATCACGATCGCGTCCTTGATTTCCTGAAGCGGCAAGTCGACGTTCGCAAATGTTCCGGGAAGCAGTTTTCCGGCTGAATTGTCGGCGATGGCGCGCATTCGTAATGTTCTTGTATCGACGGCGATTTCAGGTTCGATCGCGTAGATCTGTGCCGTGAATTTGTTCGACGGGCCGGCGACCGTAAAACTAACGGTAGAGCCGATCTTCATTTGGGACGCATATTTTTCAGGAACTGAAAACGTGATTTTTACTTGCGAGCTGTTGACGAGTTTCGCGACGAGCGTTTCGGCCGTGACGTAGGTTCCCGGAGATATCGAACGCAATCCGATCTTGCCTGAGAACGGCGCGCGAACCGATGTCTTGCCCAACTGTGCATTGATCAACTGGGTTTCAGCCTTTGCCGATTTGAAGTCGGCGCTCGCAATGTCGTATTCCTCGCGGCTGATCGCTTCTTTCTCGAGTAGGAGTTTTGCGCGTCTCTCGTTTTCAGACGCTAAATTTTGTGCGGTTTGCGCCTTTGAAAGTTGGGCGCGTAATTCGACGTCGTTTACCTTGAACAGCACTTGTCCTTTGGTGACGTTCGTTCCCTCGCTAAAGAAAATTTTCTCGACGATGCCTGAGACTTCGCTTCGGATATCGACCTGCTCGTTGGCTTCTATCGAACCGGAAAGCGACAACTTATTTTCGAAATTTTGGGGCTTTGCGACGACCGCCGAAACGGGTTGTGGCATTTTTTTGCCCTTATCGTCTTTCTTGCTGTCTTTGTTGGCCGAGATTCGGTGAAAAACGAGCGCGCCTATGCCGACGGCGATCAAAGTGTAAACTATGTATTTTACTTTCATAATGCAGGTTAAATCGAGCGAAAACGCTTTGGCAAATCTAAGAGATAGCGTTTCGGAATCGGGAACTGTTAATTTTTATTTAACAGGTGTTTCGGGATTATTTCGACGAGTGACCGTTTGTCGTCGATAAGGTTTAACCGCAGAAAATAAATGTTGCCGAAAATCCTAAATCCCACGTCGGGTCAAAAACTTTCCAAAAATGTGACTCTTAAAGTAAAGAGCGAGAAAATCAATAAGACAGCCGCAGTGAAAAACAACAATCTTCGCGCCCAAAGGATTTTTTTCCTGAGGAACAAAATACCAATAACGATAAGGATTGCGATTATTATCGGAACGGTAAAGACGGCCGTTATTACAAGCAAAAAAAACCAATCCTGGGGCGAGTCCGACAAATCGAACCAACGCGTCACGATCGGTTCCAGATTTTGGTCTTCAATCACTTTTTTCCAATCGGACTCGTTCTTGAACGTTTTATATTCTTCCGATTTCTCGTCGAACACGAAATAATAACCGGTTCCTTTCCCGATGATGTGATCGCGATAGAAATACCATTTCTCAAGTCTTTCGAGTTTGTCGAATCCGATTAGGATCGGTGTCTGCGCATCAGGATACGGGTCGCAATGACAAATCGTGTGGCCGCCCGGCGTCTCGAAGAAAATCTCGGCCAATCCGACGCGAGCGTTTGCTGCAGTTGACAGAAACAGAGTCGCAAATAAGGATAGCGTCGTCAGATTTTTCAACTTATGTAGTTCCAGATATTTTTTTTCTTGGTCATTTCGATGTAGGCGTTGCGCATGGCCGCATATTCGGGTTTTTGCATGCTCGGATCGTCTTTGAGCAGTTGCATCGCATAGTTGCGCGCGAGTTGCAGGATGTCACGGTCGCGTACGATGTCGGCAATCTGTAAGTTCAGGACACCGCTTTGTTGCGTTCCCATCAAATCTCCGGGGCCGCGTAATTTGAGGTCGACCTCGGCAATTTCAAAACCGTCGTTCGTGCGCGTCATGGTTTCGATTCGCGTTTTGGTGTCGTTTGAAAGTTTGTGGCTCGTCATTAAAATACAGTAACTCTGTTCGGCTCCACGACCGACGCGACCACGCAATTGGTGTAATTGCGACAGGCCGAAACGCTCTGCCGATTCGATGATCATCACCGACGCATTGGGCACGTTCACGCCGACTTCGATTACCGTCGTGGCGACCATGATGTTGGTTTTTCCTTTTGAGAAACGCTGCATCTCGGCATCTTTTTCAGACGGTTTCATCTTGCCGTGCACGATTGAAACAGAATATTGCGGCAACGGGAAATCGCGCGAGATGCTTTCGTATCCGTCCATGAGATCCTTGAAATCCATTTTTTCAGACTCTTGGATCAGCGGATAGACGATGTAGATTTGTCGGCCTTTCGCGATTTCGTCGCGTATGAATTTCCATACTTTGAGCCGGTTCGCGTCGTAGCGATGCACGGTTTGTATCGGTTTTCGTCCCGGAGGCAATTCATCGATCACCGAAACGTCGAGATCGCCGTACAGGCTCATCGCCAACGTACGCGGTATGGGCGTGGCGGTCATGACAAGCACGTGAGGCGGGATTTCGTTTTTCTTCCACAATTTCGATCGTTGCTCGACACCGAAGCGGTGCTGCTCGTCAATCACGGCCAAGCCTAAATTTTGGAATTTTACCTTGTCTTCGAGCAACGCATGCGTGCCGATCAATATGTGAAGCGAACCGTTTTCGAGCTCTTCGTGAATGATTTTCCGATCGGCAGTTTTGGTTGAACCCGTGAGGATTTTTATGTTGATTCCCAGTCCGATAGCCAATTCGCTCAAACCTTTGAAATGTTGGTTCGCTAGGATTTCGGTCGGCGCCATCAAGCACGATTGGAAACCGTTGTCGAGCGCGATCAGCATGCTCATGAGCGCGACGATCGTTTTGCCCGAACCGACGTCGCCTTGCAGCAAACGATTCATTTGGGCGTTCGTTCCCATGTCGTTACGGATTTCCTTGATCACGCGTTTTTGCGCATCGGTCAAATCGAACGGCAAATGGTTTTTATAGAAGATGTTGAAATACGTGCCGACCTGCGTGAACGGATGGCCTTTGATCTTGTGTTTCCTGATCAGGTTTTTCGTGATGAGTTGTAATTGGATGAAGAACAATTCCTCGAATTTGAGCCGGAATTGCGCCATCGCTAGCGCTTCGGAGCTCTTCGGGAAATGGATGTTGAACATCGCGGCTTTCTTGGGAATGAGCTTTGCGTCGCGCATCAGATTTTCGGGCAACGTCTCGGTGAAATTGGCTTGGGTTTCGAGAAAAAGCTGCTGCATCATTTTATTGAATGACCGGTTGCTTACGCCACGGTTGTTGAGCGTTTCAGTGGACGGATAAACCGGTTGCAGTGCCGTTCTCAGGCTTTGTTCGTGTTCGGCAAGTAATTCCATTTCAGGATGCGCCATGCTGAACTGGCCGTTGAACGATGTTGTTTTCCCGAAAATCACCATGGGTGAATTGATCTTGATGCCCTCGCGGATCCATTTGATGCCTTGGAACCAGATGAGTTCCATTTGGCCCGTGTCGTCCACGAAAGTCGCGACGAGACGTTTGCCGCGTTTTTGCTCGACGGTTTTTACGTTTATTATTTTGCCGATAATCTGGACCTCGGCCGTACTTTGGTTGAGCTCGTTGATCTTATAATAGCGCGTGCGGTCGATGTAGCGGTTCGGGAACAGATTCGCGAGATCGGCGTATGTATGGATGCCCAATTCCTTGCGCAACAAGTCAGCGCGTGCGGGTCCGACGCCTTTAAGGAATTCGATCGGTGTTTGGAGTAAACCGGACATTTTGTTTTGAATTTTGAATTATAAATCGTGAATGGCGCGTATGATCCGGGAAAAGTTTGGTGTAGCGAATATAAGTTTTTTATTGTGGAATTTAAAGCGTTTTTTTGCTTCGGATGTCGTGAAACCGCGCGTTGGTTGCAGACCTAACAGGTTTTCAAAACCTGTTAGGTCTTACAAAAAAGCACAATTTTTTTTAATCCCCAGTACACTTTTTATACCTATTTTCCTAAAATCATCCAAAAGCAAAATCTGCCGACGCAACTCATTTTCGTATATTTGAAAACTTTCCATTCTCCAAATGAAATATATTTTCCTGCTTCTTTCGGCGTTTTCGTTCGCCCAGCAAACCCAATTCGTCGATTTCAAGACCGTTACGGGCAATTTGTTTCCCGATTACCACAAACGTTCGATCCACGGTTCGGCCTCGTATGATTTCGACGTGCTGAAACCCATCGACACCATCAAAATCGACGCGATCGCTATGGATTTCACCGATGTCCTGCTCAACGGAAAACCCATAAAATTTCTCAATTCAGGCAAACAGCTCCAACTCGTTTCAAAGTTCAGAAAGAGCAAGAACATGCTCACGTTCAAGTATTCGGCCAAACCAAAACAAACCCTGTATTTCGTGACCGCGGGCACCGACCACCAAATCTGGACACAAGGACAAGGAAAATATACGAGCCATTGGTTTCCGAGTTTCGACGACGTGAACGAAAAGGTCTTATTCGGGCTTACGATCACATATGATAAGAATTACAAAGTCGTATCGAACGGCGTTCTCAAAAACGAATTCATTGCGAACGAGCGTGAAACCACATGGGAATATCGCATGTTCAACCCGATGTCGTCGTACCTGCTCGTGCTTGCCATCGGGAAATTCAACGTGCATACGATTACCGCCGAATCCAAAACCGCGAGCGAGTTGTACATCGAACCCGGAGACGAGGCCAAATTCGAACCGACATATCGTTACTCAAAACAAATCTTCGACTATTTCGAAAAGGAAATCCAGGTTCCGTATGCGTGGAATGTGTACCGACAAATTCCCGTACGCGACTTCCTCTACGGCGGGATGGAAAATACGACGGCCACGATTTTCACGCGCGATTACGTATGCGACGACATCGCGTTCAACGACCGAAACTACGTGAATGTGAACGGTCACGAACTCGCGCACCAATGGTTCGGCGATCTCGTTACGGCCAAATCGGGCAAACACCATTGGCTGCAGGAAGGTTTCGCGACGTATTACGCATTGTTGGCCGAGCGCGAGGTTTTCGGTGACGATTATTTCTATTCGAAATTATACGACAACGCGATGAACCTGCAACAGGCTTCGAGGACCGACACGATCCCGATCCTAAACGAAAAAGCGAGTTCACTGAGTTTCTACCAGAAAGGCGCTTGGGCATTGCATGTGTTGCGTGAAAACGTCGGTGCCGCAGCTTTCCAAAAAGCCGTAAAAACGTATCTCGAAAAACACAAATTCAAGAATGTCGAAACCGATGATTTCCTAAACGAAGTCGCGAAGGTTTCCCCGTACGACGTCAAGGCGTTCAAGAAACGCTGGCTTGAAACGGGCGGATTCGAGGTCGCCGAGGCAATCGATCTGCTCAAGCGAAACGCGTTCATGAAACAATTTTTCGAAACCGGGGAATTGAGCCAAAAACCGTTCGCTCAAATCAAACCGCAATTGGAAACCATCTTAAAGTCTGACGCGTATTTCCCGGTGAAGGAGCAAATCGTGTACATGATCGGGGATTTGCCGTTCGATGAAAAAAAGGATGTTATTTTGACCGCTATGCAAACGGGCGACGTGAACGTGAGACAAGCCGTGGCTTGGACGCTAAAGAAAATCCCATCGGAATTCCAAAGTGGATACGAAACGTTGCTCGACGACAAATCCTACATAACCCAGGAAATTTCATTGAACGCGTTGTGCCGTGATTTTCCCGATAAGCGCGCCCAATATCTCGACAAGACTGACGGCCGAATCGGCATGAACGACAAGAACATCCGATTGCTGTGGCTCGCGCTCGCGTTGTCGACCAAGGAATATCGCATGGATAAGAAAGCGGCGTATTACGATGAATTGCTCGCGTATGCGCAATCGGGTGAGGAAGCGTCGGTGCGACAATCGGCGATAGAGAAATTGTTGTACATCGACAAAGGCGACCAAAACGTGTTGCCGCTGCTGGTCAATGCGACCGTGCATCACAAATGGCAGTTCACGAAATTCGGGCGCGACAAGATCCGCGAAAAACTTAAGCTCACGAATACGCGCAAATTCTACGAGGATTTGTTGCCGAGTCTGCCAGAAGCTGAGAAAGCCCAACTCCAACGACTACTCGACGAAAAATGAGAGCACTTGTAATTTCAGGCGGCGGCAGTAAAGGCGCGTTCGCAGGCGGAGTCGCGCAATATCTGATGCAGCAGAAAGGCTATCGGTACGATTTGTTGCTCGGAACCTCGACGGGAAGTCTGCTGATCCCGCATTTGGCGCTCGGCAATGTCGAGAAGATCTATGAAATCTATACGAACGTCTCGATGGGTAAAATCTTCAACGTGAATCCGTTCGTGGTCAAGAAACGCAACGGCGTCGAGTCGGTCGCGATCAACCATTTCAATGTGATTTGGCAGTTTTTACGCGGAAAGCGCACGTTCGGCGAAAGCAGGAAATTGCGAAAATACATTCGGAAGAACTTCACCAAGGCCGAATTCGAAGAACTCAAGGCCTCGAACTGCAACATCGTCGTCACGGTCACGAACCTTTCGAAAAACGAATGCGAATACAAATGCATAAAGGATTACACATACGATCAATTCTGTGACTGGATCTGGATTTCGTGCAATTACGTGCCGTTCATGAGCTTGGTCAAGAAAGGAAAATCCGAATATGGGGACGGCGGATTTTCAGCCCTGGTTCCGATCCGGGAAGCGATCGATCGTGGCGCGACCGAAATCGACGTCGTGATTTTGGAAACCGAAGTATTGTCGTCACCGAAAGCCGTCGGAAAAAATCCTTTTTCATTGATGGTGAATCTTTTCGGAACCTTGCTCGACCAAGTGGAAAAGCACGATATCGTCATCGGAAAACTAGCCGCGAAAAACAAAAACGTGAAACTGAATTTATATTACACGCCGACCTCGCTTACCACGAATGCGTTGGTTTTCAATAAGGAAAGCATGAAAAAATGGTGGCACGAAGGATATGAATATGCGCAGAATAAGAGTGAGTTGATGAGTGAGGTGAAGGAGATGTAGTTGTTGTTGAATCGGTTAATCGGTTAATTGTTGATTTGAATCGCTGTCTTCCGCTCAAATTTTTGGGTACTTTTGAAAGGAGATTCGTCCAATTTTACCTCTCGTCTAAAACCCTAAACTCTAAACCCTAAACCCTAAACTCTAAACCCTAAACTCCAAACCCTGAAATCAAACTCCAAAACATCCAAGAAATTCAAAACCAAAAAGAAGCCAAAAAAGGAATACAACTCCTATTTCCTCGCGTTCGCGTTGTTTTTGGTCGTGGTTCTACTGTATCCGTCGGGTAAGCAACCGATTTCCGATGTCAGCGTCGTAACCGGAAAGTTATACAAAGAGCCGCATAGTCTGGGAGCGCGAGGCTCGTACGATTACTCGTTCTGGCTGCAAGGCAAGGAAGCCCAATTCGTTATCGACAACGGCATTCTCATCAATGGACTTTCTGAAAAATTCGTCGACTTGAAACCGGGAACCCAACTGGAACTTGGCATTTTGGGCGATGAGCGGCGATTGATGGAAAAGGATAAGATTCGCGTCTATTCGTTGAAGGCCGGGAACGAAACGATTTACGACGTGGAACTTTACGATCGGAATAATTCGAAATACCGTTTCAGGCTTGGTTTTTTCGGATGGACGTTAGTACTGTTTCTTACGGTGAACGGCTTGAATGTGATCAGTAGCCGATGGAACAAAATTTTAGCGATTTCATTTCTCGCATCCGTTATTTTTATGCGCGTGTATCATTTTGGAATTTTTTAATCCGACGAAAAACTTGGAAATCAAGAAAATTCCACAACCACAATTTTATAGATTCACGAAAATAAGCGCGTCCAACTTCTTGGTTCTTTCGTGCTACTTGGTCGTCTCTTATTTCCTGTATGTATTTTTTGTAACATCCGAAAATCCGAAACTCCCAAGCAATATCCTATTTGTTTATGGTTTTTCAACCCAGTTTTTTCTGTATGCCTTTCAATACAGATCGCTTAGGAATTTCAATTATTACATATGTTGGATAGTCGTCGGGATCGCTCACTTTTTTATTTATTTCGAAATCAGTGACGATCCTCGGATTATTTTACCCAACGCCAACGCCGCCGTCGAATTGAGAAATACTTTCTTCTCGCTGATCTTATTTCAAATACTGAGATTCATCAGCCTAAGACTTCAGAAAATGGAGCTCGTAATGATTGATCGCAGCGGATTTAATTACGGCGACAACAGAAAAAACACTACGGTCGATATTATTCTATTTATCATATTTTTCATCTACTTGGCGCTGGTTTCATTTTGAGCCGATGCGCGCAAAAGATTTTTAGTCAAACTTTTAATGGCAAAAAATCTCCGACCGACTCAAACAGACGCCTCATAACAGGTTCAGGTCGAAATTTTCCAACGGAAGACAACGTTTCAAATCAACAAATCAACAAATCAACAAGATACCCAAAACGTCCAACGGAAGACACTGATTCAAATCAACAAATCAACAAATCAACAAATTACCCCAAAACGTCCAACGGAAGACAACGTTTCAAATCAACAAATCAACAAATCAACAAATCAACAAAATCAAAAATCCCCGCCAAAGGCAAAAAAAGCACGCAAAAGGTAGGGTTTTCCCAAACACGCCTGTTTCACAACAATAAAACCATATTCATCATGAAAAAAACAAAACTACTTCTAGCGCTATTCTTCGTAGCAAGCCTGTTTATCAGATGTAATCACGACGATTCAGGTTCAGGAACCGACGACGGACCGTCTGATTCCGATTTCGAACAAAACTTCGGCGCGACCGCTTCCCGTGATTTCATCGGCGAGGTCGTCGACATGAACAACCAGCCCGTACAATCGGCCACCGTAAAGATCGGCGCGTTGAGTGTACAGACCGACTCGAACGGAATCTTCGTGATCAACGGCGCTTCGGTCCACCAGAAATTCGCCTACATCACGGCCAACAAAACCGGGTACTTTGAAGGTTCACGTGCGATGGTTCCAACATCGGGCAAAAACAACGTGAAAATCATGTTGATCCCGAATGCGCCAATCGCGACGGTCTCTTCGGGCCAGGCGAGCGAAGTCACGACCGATTCGGGCACGAAAATCATTTTCGACGGATCGTTCCAGGACGAGAACGGCGCCGCGTATTCAGGAAATGTCGCGGTATCAGTGTATCATTTGAGTCCGTGGAACGCGAACCTCGACAAATTGATGCCCGGAATGATGTATGCCGAGAGAGAAAACGGCGATGAAGCCACGCTTGAAACGTTCGGCATGATCAACGTCGAACTTCGAGGTGCAGGCGGACAAAAATTACAACCTGCCCAAGATCATCCGGCGACGATCGAAGTAATGCTCGACGCCGCTCAAATGGCGAATGCGCCTGCGTCAATCCCGTTGTGGCATTTCGACGCCGCAAAAGGCTGGTGGAAAGAAGACGGGGTTGCGACGCGCCAAGGCAACAAATATGTGGGCGAAACGTCACATTTCTCATGGTGGAACTGCGATGCGCCATTCCCGACAGTACACTTCGACGTGACCGTAACCAATCAGGACGGAAGCCCTGTCTCGAATGCTCCCGTGTTCATTACGATGGCCGGGCAAAACTGGCCGACTTTGGGTTACACGAATTCAAACGGGCAGGCGAGCGGGTTGATCCCATCGAACGCAGCATTGACGATCAGCGTGAAAGACGTTTGCGGAAACATCGTGTATACGACGACAGCCGGTCCTTACACCGCCGACGCAACGCTTGCGATCACATTACCCGTGAGCAGTGTCGAAACCGCAACGATACAAGGAACATTGTTGAGTTGCGACGGAAATAACGTCACGAACGGCTACATCTTGTTGCGCTACGCAGGTGTAAGTCAAGTCGCCGAGGTGACCAATGGCGATTTCAGCTTCACCGCTTTGGTTTGCACCGCGGGACAAACGTTTACGCTTCAGGGTGCCGATTTCGATTCGCTCCAGCAGACGGATTCCATCAGCTATACATTCCAGGCGCCAGTCACGAACGTGGGGAATCTACAGGCTTGTAGTACGGTCGACGAATTCATCTCGTACCAGATCGACGACGAACCGACCGTATTCCTGATCCAGGAAGTGAACGCGAGCTTGGGAAGCCAGGGACAAACCAATGGCCTTTCAATTTCAGGTTTCAACGAAGGAAATACGCCGACAGGTTTCGCATCGCTTTACATCTACAGCGGAAGCGTGAGCACGCCGGGAACATATACGACAGCGCAATTCTCGCTTGAAGGAACCTTGGGTTACATCTTCTCGGGGACGACGAACGATGTGGTGTTCACGTTGACGAACGTAGGCGCGCCGGGAGAATACATAGACCTGACCTTTAGTGGAACGTACGTACAGGAAGGCGAAACGCATACCCTATCAGGTGTTGCGCACGCGATTAGGAATTGATGAAAAAGAATGTTGGAAAAGAGCCTCTCGGAAACGAGGGGCTTTTTTTTTGGACGCAACCATTTCAGGATTAAACCATCTCAAAAGTAACCAGTAAAAAAAACGCTATGAAAAAACTACTTTTACTCGTGCCCGTCGTATTGGCGGCGCTCACTTTTTTTGCATGCGATCCTGATCGCGAAGATTCCACTCCGGGTGGCGGAAATAATGTCTCCGACGAAGAATTCATGGAAAACTTCGGGAGTGCTGTTTCCCGAGATTTCATCGGGCAAGTCGTAGATGCCAATGACGATCCAATCCAGAATGCCACGGTCAAAATCGGTTCCTCGACCGTCCAGACCGACGAAAACGGCGTGTTCATCATCAACGAAGCGCAAGTCCATCAAAAATTCGCGTACGTAAAAGCCTCGAAATCGGGTTACATCGACGGGTCGCGCGCTTTGGTTCCGACATCGGGCAAAAACAATGTCAAGATAATGTTGTTGCAATCGGGCGCGTTGGAAACCATTCAATCGGGAGAGGAAAGTGTCGTGTCGATCTATTCGGGCACACAAGTTAAATTCGACGGCGCGTTCGAGGACGAAAATGGCGTTCCGTATTCAGGCAGCGTCGGCGTTTTCATGTTCCACTTGACGCCTTCGAACGAGAAAATTTCAGAACTGCAACCCGGAATGTTATATGCCGAAACCGAAACGGGCGACGAAGCCGTATTGCAAACATTCGGCATGATAAACGTTGAACTGCGCGGTTCAGGCGGACAAAAACTTCAGATAGCCGAAGGTCACACGGCCGAAATCACGATGCGTATCGACGACGGCCAAATCGCATCAGCCCCGGCCACGATCCCGCTTTGGCACTTCGATGAGAATGCGGGTTGGTGGAAAGAAGACGGTTCGGCGACCAAACAAGGGAATTATTACGTTGGGAACGTAAGCCACTTTTCTTGGTGGAATTGTGATGTTTTTGAATCGGTAGTTATGCTTACAGTGACTGTAAAGGACGCCAACGGGAATGCCGTTCCAAACGCTGTTACGTACTTGGAAATAGCGCAAAATAATCTTTTTAGCGGAACAATTACGACGGGTTCGACCGGCACGGCTGCAGGAATAGTTCCGTCAAATGTCGCACTGGACCTTTCGGTTGCGTTACCTTTTTGCCCCACGACAGTGCAGTCTGTCAGCATTGCACCAACTTCCACTGATTTAGCCGTTACCGTTGTTATGGTAGACTATTCTCCTGAAATATTTTCAATATCTGGCGAATTAGTGTCATGTTCGGGTTCTTCAACAAATGGATACCTTCAGGTAAAAGTAAACGGTTTCATAAATCTATTCCCGGTCGAGGGAGATTTTCAAATAAGTATCGGAAATTGTGAAGCACCCGAAATTTTCCTTGTTCGTTCCAATAATTCTTCTTGGACACAATTTTTGGTGAATGGAACTGAAAATAATATTGGTGTACTTCCATTCTGTTCATCGACCACAGAATTTCTTGTTTATAAAATTGATGACCAAGTTGCCAATGTTTACGTGGCAGGAATCAGTGCGACTTTTCAAAACGGGCAACTTAACGTAAACAGCGGAGGCACGAATCCTTTGGGAATTACTACCAGTGTGACAACGCCCGGCGTATACGATTCGGCCCAATTCTCATTACAATACAATGGCGTCACGATTCCCGCTGCCGCCATGCAACAAACCTACGTACTCAATAAATTCGGAAGTGTCGGCGACTACATCGACCTTGTGTTTTACGGAACCTACACGGATCTCACGGGAGCACACAATCTCGTAGGAACCGCTCACGTGCTGCGCGACGAGTAAGATTATATTGCCATGAAAAAGAAAAGCCTCCAATCACGGAGGCTTTTTTTATATCAATTCTTTCACTTCATTCCGAATGTAAGCGAGTGCCGCCGAACTCGGGCTCGGATTGTCGAACGACAATGTCAGTACTTTTTCGCGGAAATTATCGGCGTCCGAAATATCTTCGCTTGCCGCGGCTTTACGCAACGTCTGGATCGTGGCGTTCTTGGCGGTTTGTATGATTCCCCAACATTCGTCCGAAACGTAAATCTGTTGCGTCAGATTGTGCTCGAATTCCTGCTCGATCTGTGCGATGATGTAATTTGCGTAATCTTCTTTCTTCTCTGAAATCGGAGCGACGCGGATGAGCAATTTCGCAGGATCGATGCGTTCCAAAAACAACGTCATGCGTTCGTATGCCTGTAATTTCAACGGCAGCGAATCCTTCCTGTTCTGGCGCAACAGCATGAAACGCCTCTTGTTGTCCTCGTTCTTGGCGAAGGTCTGGAAAAAATAGTAGGCGACTCCGCCCGTGATGGCCGCGGGAAGGCAGAAAAATAGCAATTCGATTATCTTGTCGGTGTTCATTGTTTGTGAATTTGGAAACAAAAGTCGACATATTTACCGAATCTGCAAATCGGGAATCAAATTTCCCAGGCAACTATTCACGCTTTGCCACGTCTTGTATTTGTATTACTTTTAAGAACCAAACCAAACAACATGAGAATTTTTTTGATAATCGCATTACTCGCGATCGGCGTTCCGATGTTTTCACAATCGGTTTCCATCCAGGGAAAATTGGTCGACGCCACGAACAACGAACCCGTAATCGCCGCGTCGATAGGAGTGAGGAACCATTTCGCGGGAACGATAACCAACGATGAAGGCGTTTTCCAGTTGAACGCACCCAAGGATTCTGACATCGGGATCACGTGCATCGGATACAAAGACATCGTATTGCCGATTTCGAAATTCACGTCCGAAATTACCGTCATCAAACTCGAACGCAGCGAGGAAATGCTCGAGGAAATCATCGTATCGACAATTCCGATGAAAGACTTGATCAAACTCGTGATCGAAACTTCCCAAAAACGATTCAACAAACCCATCCAGCTCGATACGTATTACCGAGAATTCGTGAAGCAGAACGGCGCGTACACGAAATTCAGCGACGGATTGCTCGAATATCACCTCGACGGAAGTACGAAAAACACGACCTCTGATTTGATCGTAAGCCAATCCCGCGCGTTCCAGATCGCAAAACCCGCCGATGAGGAATTCGATTTCGATTCGGTCATCGGGACAGAAAAAGCCGTCGAAAAATATTACGACCTCAAATTCCTCAAGTCGATTGCGAGCGACCAGAAGAAATACGATTTCGTGCTGAAGCGTTTCATGTCGGAAGGAAAGGAAATGCTCAAGATCGTCTGGACGCCAAAGGAAGACGCCGACGAAATGCTCACGACGGGTTCGGTCACCTACGATCCCGAAACCAAACTGATTTTCGCGTTCGACGCCCATGTCGACGAGAAACACAAGCCGCTCGCCAAAACAATGAATATTTTGTTGTTCCGCATCGAAATCCAGGACATCGACCTTGACGTGAAGTACAAAATGTCGGGCACCAATTATTTGCTTTCGTACAACAAACGTTACGCGAAAATGCGCGTCTGGAAGAAGAACAAATGGAATTACGTGCTCGAATCAAAGACCGATCTGCTCGTGACCAATTTCTCGAAAGACGACAAAACCTACGACAAGAAAGCCGTAAACAAAGAACGCGGCCTGTATCAAAGCGGCAGCAAATACACGTTCCCGTTCTGGAAACAAAGCAATGCGATCGTGCTGACGTCGGCCGAGGAAAAGATCGTCGCGGATTTGGAGAAGAGCGGAGATTAGGTTGATGTTTGTTGTTTAATCGGTTAATGGTCGGTGCTTCTTGCCGAAGGATTCAATTGTCATTGAACTGACTATAAATCACAAGCCATCTCGAAAAATATTTCCTCTATCGGACGATTCGATACACAAGCGATCACTGGTCGTTTCGTCATAATTGTCTGACTCGATTTTAACCGATTAACCCGACCCAATATCCGCGGCACGCAAAACACGACACAACAACAACTTAAAATCCTGTAACGGTTTCACGTTTTCGATTGGGTAAATTGTACGTCTTATTCACGTACGATGGCTGCATTCGATCACACTTCAGGAAAACATTTCGAAATAGACGATGCCGCAATCTACTTTCACCGAATTCCGAATCGAGGCAAACCGACGCTGTTGTTTTTACACGGCGGCGGCGGGACGATCGAGGATTTCAATCAGATCCTTCACGATTTCACCGATGATTTCGATGTACTCGGCATCGACAGTCGCGGACACGGCGCGTCATCGGTCGGATCCGGAAAACTCAGTTACGAACGGCTGCAGCGCGATGTGGAAGCCATTTTGAAATCATTGGACATTTCAAGCGTCACGATTGTCGGGTTCTCCGATGGCGGAATCGTGGGCTATCGATTAGCGTCCGACGATAAAATAATAATCGACAAACTCATCACCATCGGCGGGACTTGGAGCAAAAAAGACCTGAGGGAAACTAAACATCTTTTAGAAAGTTTCACGGTTTCGAAATGGCGCGAGCTCATGCCCGAAGCTTTTTCGACCTACCAAAAGACCAATCCTGAAAAAGACGCCCGGAAATCACTCGAGAAAATCATTTCGATGTGGACGGACGATTCCGATTCGGGTTATCCGGATTCGTCGGTCGAAAAAATAAAATGTCCGACGCTGATCATCCGCGGTGACGAAGATCATTTGTTCTCCCGTGAAAGCGCGTTCAGGCTCGCCGAGTCGATTGCCGATTCGAAACTCCTGAACATTCCGTTCGCGGCGCACGTGGCGTTTGTCGACCAAAAAGAAATCATACTTCAAATAATCACACAATTCCTAAAACAACATACAAATGCCAACGACCAAGAAAACTAGGATCATCGCGTTCTCGGGAAGCCTGAGAAAAGAATCGTACACGACGCAATTGTTGCGCGCATTCGCGAAAGTCACCCCGAAAAACGTCGAATTCGAGATCATCGATATTTCCGATCTGCCGTTCATCAACCAGGATTTGGAAGAAAATTTGCCGACGTCGGTCAAAAACCTGCACAAAGCCATCAAATCAGCCGACGCGGTCCTTTTCGCGACACCCGAATACAACCGTTCGTATTCGCCCGTCGTCAAAAATGCGATCGATTGGGGTTCCCGACCTCAAGGCAAGAACGCGTGGGATGGAAAACCCGCCGCGGTAATCGGGTG
Source organism: Flavobacterium sp. (assembly GCF_004211145.1). GTDB lineage: Bacteria > Bacteroidota > Bacteroidia > Flavobacteriales > Flavobacteriaceae > Flavobacterium. The sequence continues at coordinate 84,307 of NZ_SEBS01000003.1, forward strand.
TTCGCCTTACAGTTTGGGCGGATTTGGAGCCGTGAATCATTTGCGTCAGGTCATGTTGTATGTGAATCTCGCGACGATGCAGCAACCGGAATTTTATTTGTCGTTCGCTGATGATAAGATGGATAAGGACGATAATATTACCGATAAGGAAACGCAGAAATTCGTGGGTGATTTTTGGAAGGCGTTTTTGGAGTGGACGGTGCGGTTTGTTTGATTGTTTGCTTTTTTAAACCATTTGGATAGTTAAGGAAGTTAGGGTTGGGCGCAGTTTGTTGTGGGCTGTTGCTTCGCAAGTTTTTTTTTGTTGCTTCGCAACTTTTTTTGACACGAAGACACGAAGGCACGAAGGCACGAAGGTTTGGTCGTTTTGATTTTTGCGTGTTGTAGTTTTGTGCTTTTTGTTTTTTTGTTTGTGCGCGTGTACTTTTCGCCTTGCACTTTGCACTTTGCACTGATGCATTTACCACACGAATTTTCCAATCAAAAAGCAACGTATACGCCAACGGAAGACACGTATTCAAATAAACACCCGAGGCGCAGCCGAACTGATGGAGCGCAGCGGAATAAATCAACAAATCAACGAATCAACGAAAAAACCAACGTCCACGGAAAGGCAAGAATCAGATAAACAATTCAACTTTTTGGTTGCTTCGCAACTTTTTTAACACGAAGTCACGAAGGCACGAAGACTCGAAGGTTTGGTAGTTTTGATTTCTATGTTTTGCAGGTTTGTGTTTAATCATTCATGCACTTTGCACTTTGCACTGATGCATTTACCACACGAATTTTCCAATCGAAAAGCAACGGAAGACACGTATTCAAATAAACAAATAAACAAATCAACGAATCAACGAATTATCGAATCAACAAATCAACGAAAAAACCAACGTCCACGGAAGGCAAGAATCAAATAAACAATTCAACTTTTTGGTTGCTTCGCAACTTTTTTAACACGAAGGCACGAAGGCACGAAGACACGAAGGTTTGGTAGTTTTGATTTCTGCGTGTTGTGGTTTTGTGTTTAATCATTCATGTACTTTGCACCTTGCACCTTGCATCTTGCACTTTGCACTGATGCATTTACCACCACGGATTTTTTCATTAGAAAGCAACGTATACGCTAACGGAAGACACGCATTCAAATAAACAAATCAACGAATCAACAAATCAACAAAAAACTAAAGTCTACGGAAGGCAAGAATCAAATAAACAATTCAACTTTTTGGTTGCTTCGCAACTTTTTTAACACGAAGGCACGAAGGCACGAAGTTTTGGTAGTTTTGATTTCTACGTGTTGTGGTTTTGTGTTTAATCATTTATGCACCTTGCACCTTGCACCTTGCACCTTGCACTTTGCACTGATGACCTCCACGGATTTTTTCATCAAAAAGCAACATATACGCCAACGGAAGACAGGCATTCAAATAAACAAATCAACAAATCAACAAATCAACAAAAAAACTAAAGTCCACGGAAGCCAAGATTCAAATAAACAATCAAACGATTCAACAATTAACCAACAAATAACTATTTTTGCGTCCTTGGAATCCATACACAAATACATCGACCAACTCAACGACGCCCAGCGCGCGCCGACCTTGCAGAAAGACGGTCCCATGATCATAATCGCGGGTGCCGGCTCGGGTAAGACGCGGGTGCTTACGATCAGGATTGCGTACCTGATGGCGCAGGGCGTGGACTCGTTCAACATCCTCGCGCTCACGTTTACGAACAAGGCGGCGCGTGAAATGAAATCGCGAATCGCGGCTATCGTCGGCAACAACGAGGCGAAGAATTTGTGGATGGGAACGTTCCACTCGGTGTTCGCGAGGATTCTGCGCGCCGAGAGCGACAAGTTGGGTTACCCGTCGAACTTTACGATTTACGATACGCAGGATTCAGTGCGGCTCATCGGGTCGATCATCAAGGAAATGCAATTGGATCGCGATATTTATAAGCCGAAGCAGGTTTTGGGTCGGATCTCGTCGTACAAGAACAGCCTGATCACCGTAAAAGCGTATTTCAACAATCCCGAATTGATGGAAGCCGACGCCATGTCCAAGAAACCGCGTCTGGGCGATGTCTACCAAAATTACGTCGACCGATGTTTCAAGGCGGGCGCGATGGATTTTGACGATTTGCTGCTCAAAACCAATGAACTTTTGGCGCGTTTCCCCGACGTGCTCGCGAAATACCAAAACCGTTTCCGCTACATTCTCGTCGATGAGTACCAGGATACGAACCACTCGCAGTATCTGATCGTGCGCGCGTTGAGCGACAAGTTCCAGAACATTTGTGTCGTCGGTGATGATGCGCAGAGTATCTATGCGTTCCGGGGCGCGAACATCAACAATATCCTGAATTTCCAAAAGGATTACGACGGCGTGCAGACGTATCGCCTCGAACAGAACTACCGCTCGACCAAGAACATCGTCGAGGCCGCGAATTCGATTATCGATAAAAACAAAACCAAGCTCGACAAGATCGTCTGGACAGCTAACGACGACGGGCCAAAAATAAAAGTACACCGTTCGATCACCGATGGTGAGGAAGGCCGTTTCGTCGCCGGGGAAATCTGGGAGCAGAAAATGCAGCAGCAGCTCGACAACGGCAAATTCGCAATCCTATACCGAACCAACGCCCAATCGCGTGCGATGGAAGACGCGCTTCGCAAACGCGATATCCCGTACCGAATCTACGGCGGCTTGTCATTCTACCAACGCAAGGAAATCAAGGACGTATTGAGCTACCTGCGATTGGTGATCAACCCGAAGGACGAGGAAGCACTCGTTCGCGTGATCAATTATCCGGCACGTGGCATCGGCGATTCGACGATCGAAAAACTCACCGTTGCCGCGAACCACTACAAGCGCCCGATTTTCGACGTGATGGAAAACATCGATAAGATCGATCTTAAACTCAATTCGGGCACCAAACGAAAGCTCGACGATTTCGTCACGATGATCAAGAGTTTTCAGATATTGAACGAAACCCACGACGCGTTTTTCATAGCCGAACACGTGACCAAAAAAACCGGTCTCGTCATGGAACTTAAGAAAGACGCGACGCCTGAGGGAATCGCGCGCATCGAAAACATCGAGGAACTTTTGAACGGTATGAAGGATTTCATCGAGGGCCAAAAGGAAATCGACGGAGCCCGAGGTTCGTTGTCGGAATTCATGGAAGATGTCGCGCTTGCAACTGATTTAGATAAAGACACGGGCGACGACGATCGCGTGGCGCTGATGACGATTCACCTCGCGAAAGGGCTGGAATTTCCGTACGTATTCATCGTCGGGATGGAAGAAGATCTGTTCCCGAGCGCGATGAGCATGAACACGAGAAGCGAACTCGAGGAAGAACGCCGACTGTTCTACGTCGCATTGACAAGGGCCGAAAAACAAGCGTACCTAACGTATGCCCAATCGCGTTATCGCTGGGGAAAACTCACCGATAGCGAGCCTTCGCGTTTCATCGAAGAAATCAAACCCGAATATATCGAATATCTTACGCAGCCTGAAACCGGCTATCGTTACAAACCGATGATCGACGCCGATATCTTCGGTGATGTCGACAAATCGAAACTGCGACAGACCAAACCCGTAACGGGAACGCCGCCCAAATGGATCACCGACAACCAGCCGAAGCCTGATTTAAGCATCCGGAAACTAAAACCCGTCGGAACGAGCAAACCGTCATCGAATGGAGCGAATCTGTTTGACGGCAACCTGATAATCGGGAATGTCGTGATGCACGAACGCTTCGGAAAAGGGGAAATCTTGAATCTCGAAGGCGTCGGAGGCGATAGGAAGGCTGAGATTCGCTTTGAAGTCGGCGGAATTAAGAAATTGTTGTTGCGATTTGCGAAGCTTGATGTGATTGGTTGAGATTTTAGAATTGAGATTTTGAGTGGGAGCGATGTTTACATTTAAGAAAGGCCGGTTCAAAAAAAATTGCGGGCAATCAAATTCACCAAAAAAACATTTAATTTTTACTATTAAGAGCATTAAGCTCATTAAGGAAACAAATTCTTAATGAACTTAATGTTCTTAATGGTCAAAAAAATAAATCAAAAGTTTCCGCAATACAATTCCCGACCAAAATCTTAACTAACCTTAACTTCTTAATTGTTAAAAGCGAAACACTCGTTTTCAATTAAGCGACTTCCTAACGAACTGCGATTTCAAGTCCGAAATCACCGATACCAAAATCATCGGCCACAACTTATCCTTACAAGCGCCAAAATTTCGGACATAACTTAAATCAAAAAATTCGCGGGCAATCAATTTCACCAAAAAAACATTTATTTTTTCCAGTAAGAGCATTAAGAGCATTAAGAGCATTAAGGAAGAAACTCTTAATGAACTTAATATCCTTGATGGTTAAAAAAAATAAAACTTCACTTACAATACAAGTCCGACCAAATCTTAACTAACCTTAACATCTTAATTGTTAAAAGCGAAACACTCGTTTCAAATAAGCATAAAGTGCATCGACAAAAAGAAACTCTTAATGAACTCAATGTCCTTAATGGTTAAAAAAAAATTACAATTTCACCTACAATCCAAATCCGACCAAAATCTTAACTAACCTTAACTTCTTAATGGTTAAAAACAAAATTGCACCAACCATTAAATCACATACCGCTAAAATCAAAATCAATTAAACGACTGCCGAAACCCCAAAGGCGAAAAACTCGTCTTCATCTTAAACAACTTACTAAACGACTGCGGATGTTCAAACCCCAACTCATACGCGATCTCACTCACGCTCAAATCACTCCCCGACAATTTCTCCTTAGCCTTTTCAATCAACTTATCATGTATGTGTTGCTGCGTGCTTTGTCCTGTCAAAATCTTAAGCAATCCGCTGAGGTAATTGGGCGAGACGTTTAGCTTGTCTGAAACGTATTGAACCGTCGGCAACCCTTTTTCATGCAACTTATTATCGTCAAACCAATCGGCGAGTAATTCCTCAAGCCGTTCAAGGATTTTGTGGTTAGAGATTTTACGCGTTAGAAACTGTCGGTGGTAAAATCTATTCGCATAAGTAAGCAGCAATTCCAATTGCGCGATGATCACATCCTGGCTGAAATTGTCGATGTTCGACCGGTATTCCTTCTCAATGTTCTGGATGAGATCGGCAATCGTATTCTCTTCTTTTTCTGACAAATACAACGCTTCATTGACCGCATAACCGAAGAATTCGTATTGCTTGATCGTCTTCGCGAGTGGCGTGTTCCAAAGGAAATCGGGATGTATCAAAAGCGACCATCCAGTATGCCTGTAATCGCCGTCGACCTCGATCGAATACACTTGTCCGGGCGCCATGAAAAACATGATGCCTTCGTCGAAATCGAACTCCTGCTGTCCGTATTTCATCTTCGCCTTGAAGTCGCGTTTGAGTGCGATCGTGTAGAAATTGTTCACAAGTGTGATCGGCTGGTCCGGAATCCGGCTCTTCATTTCGCCCGAACTGATCACGCTCACCAATGGATGCGACGGTTTTGGCCAACCGCGTAGTTTGTGGAATTCGGAGATCGTGTTGTTAAGATGAGGTTTGTTGGGCATGTCTAAAGATAGTTAATTTGATTTTTTTTGAACCATAGCATTAAGAACATTGAGATTGGAGCGGATAATTGCGGCGCCGAAGCTTTGCGTCGGTTTTTTAGTCACAGATTACTTCGTCAGTTCGCTTCGCTCGGGTCACAAATTTTTAAATAGATTTTTAAAGATCTGTAAATCTGTGGCTTTCAAATAAATACCTTTCTGTGGTAAGCTGTTTAAGCGTTATTCTGAGTCCAAAAATTTCTTGAAATCGACCGCGTAATCGACGAGTTTTGTCTTTCCGAGCGGATTCGGACGGTTTTTGAAATAATCCTCACCGAGCAATCCCGTGTTCAACGCCGAATACATCTCGACCAAACCCGCGGCAATTTTTGGGTTCATCCCGGCTTTTGTCAATCCGTCGAGCATCGTTTGGTCGGAAATTATTACCCATTTCAGATTCGGTTTTCCGATGGCCGGCCCAAGGATTTTTGCCGTTTCATCGCCCGTCAATTCCTCGCTCGCAACGTAGCGGATCTTGCGTCCCGAAAATGGCGTCGTGATTTCGTCGGCGATGGCAGACGCGATATCTACAGGTGCGACCCACGGAATTTTCGTTTCGCCATGGTTCGAATAAATCGTGTCCTCGCTCTTGATGCCGCGCACATAAGCGTTGAGGTTGTAGAAAAACGACGTCGGACGCATGTGCGTGATCGAAACGTCTGACGGAAGTTCGTCGAGAATCAAAGCCAATTGATGCGCTCCTTTCAAAATCCCGTTTCCTTCGCTCAAATGCGCGCCGATCGTACTTAAATTCACCACGCGTTTCACGCCCGAATCGGCGATCGCTTTCGCGTAATTACTACCGAGCCTGCGATAATAGGCGAGAAGGTCGAGGCTGTGGTCGAAGTAATTGTTGGGCGGAACCATCGTGTAGACCGCGTCGGCGCCCGTAAATGTCTCGGTAAGGAAATCCACGTCTTCGAGCGTGCCTATTGCGGCTTTCGCACCCAGAGTTTCGATTTCGGACGTTTTTTCAACATTGCTGCTGATTACGGTAACGTTGTGGCCTTTCTGCGCCAATTCGGTCGCAAGCGGTTTGCTGATATGTCCCAAAGAACCTGTCAAAATGATTTTCATGATAGTTGATTTATGTTTGGCAAAGTTGGGGCGAAACGGGTGAAACGACGTAGCCGAATCTATTTTCGTCTTAGCTGAAAATAAGGTGCCGATTTGCAAAACTCGCCTCGAATGGGTAGCTTCGGACGAAATTCCGCTCTATGTCCATCAAGAAATCAATTCTGCTTTTACTGTTTTTCGTGTTCCAATTCGGGTTTTCGCAGGATTATCGCGAGCAGTTCGGCGGCTTCGTGAAGGCGAGCGATACGGTGAACCAACTCAAAATATTGCAGCAATGGGAGAAGAAGAATGCGTCCGATCCTGAATTATATGTGGCGTGGTTCAACTATTATTTCATAAACGCGAAGAAGGAAATGTTGCATCTTGGTGACAATCCTGAAGGCAAGGAAGCGCTTGAAATAACCGATACGACAAGCAAAAAACCCGTAGGATATTTGTACGGGACGGATCATTACGACGACGCCAAAGTCGAAAAAGGAATCGCCAAAATCGATGCCGCCATCAAGAAATTCCCGACGCGGCTCGACATGCGTTTCGGGAAAACCTACGTGCTTGGCGAAATGAAAAATTGGTCCGATTTCACGACCGAAATCATCAAAACCGTCGAATATTCGGCCAAAATCCAAAACAAATGGACGTGGCGCGACGGCAAACCCGTTGAAGACGCGAAGAATTTCATGCTCGGCAGCATACAGGGTTACATAAACCAATTGTATGAGGCCAACGATGATTTGCTGCTCGACGACATGAAACGCATTTCTGAAACCGTCGTGAAATATTATCCCGACCACGTCGAAAGTTTGTCGAACGTTTCGATCGTATTGATGATCCAAGGCGATTTCGACAAAGCGCTCACGTATCTTTTGAAAGCCGAAAAACTCGCGCCGAATGATACGGTCGTACTCGGAAACATCGCGCACGCCTACAATTCAAAGGGCGATTCGGCCAAAGCGATCGCGTATTACGAGAAAATCCTCGCGATCGGAGATGAGAACACGAAAGCATTCGCCAAAGACCGAATCGAGAAAATCAAAGCTAAAAAGTAGTGCCTGAGTGCCTGAGAACCTTAGTGCCTGAGCGGATTTCGTAAAGAATTACGTTTTTGATAACATTTGAGTTGGGGAAAAGGGGTTAATTTGATGTTGTTGATATGTTGATGTTGATGTGTTGATTCGTTGATTCGTTGATTCGAGCAATCGATGGGCGAAAAGTCCTTTCAAAGACAAAACATCAAATAAACACATCAACGCATCAACGCATCAACGCATCAACATCAAAAAGTCCCGTCAAAGACACAACAGCATCAAATTAAACTAAAATGTCACAGTTCATCAAAATATACGAAGACAAACCCAACGAAGCAGCCATCCAACGCGTCGTAAAGACTTTGCGCGACGGCGGTTTGGTTATTTACCCGACCGACACGGTTTACGGTCTGGGTTGCGATATCACGAACACGAAAGCGCTCGAAAAGATCGCGCGCATCAAGGGAATCAAGCTGGAAAAGGCGAATTTCTCGTTCGTGTGCAGCGATTTGAGCAACCTGAGCGACTATGTGAAACAAATCGACAGCGCGACTTTTAAGTTGCTCAAACGCGCGCTTCCGGGACCTTACACGTTTATTTTACCCGGAAACAACAGCCTGCCAAAGGAATTCAAGAAGAAAACCACCGTCGGTATCCGCGTGCCCGACAACAACATCGCGCTTGAAATCGTGCGCCAATTAGGCAACCCGATCGTGTCGACGTCTATCCACGACGAAGACGAAGTACTCGAATATTCCACCGATCCGGAACTTATTTTCGAAAAGTGGCAAAACCTCGTAGACGTCGTCATTGATGGCGGTTACGGCGGGAACGAAGCCTCGACGATCATCGACCTTTCGGGTTACGAACCCGTCGTCGTGCGTGAAGGCAAAGGCGATCCCGATATTTTTTAACCGTTCACACAATTATAATTCATCAATCAAAAAAACATGGCAAATCAACCTGAGGAAACAATCAAAAAAGCCTACACGGCATTCAACGACCGCAACATCGACAACGCTTTATCCACGATGCAGAATGACGTTCAATGGTCGAAAGCCTGGGAAGGCGGCTATATAATCGGGCATGACGAGGTAAAGCAATATTGGACGCGCCAATGGAGCGAAATCGATCCAAAGGTAGAACCCGTCGGTTTTGACGAGCGCGACAACGGCAGCCTCGAAGTCAGAGTCCATCAAAACGTGAAGGATCTTCAGGGAAATCTGATGTTCGATGGGCTCGTGAAACACGTTTACACCTTTTACGACGGCCTGATCAAGACCATGGACATCGAACTCCTCGAAAGCAACTGAATGTCTCGCAGCAATCCGTATTCGAATCGGGCAATTCGCGTCTAAAAACATTTCCAATCATCGTCAAGCGCCGTAACTTCGCAGCATGAACAATTCCCGTTACTACTTTTCAGCGATCTCGGCCTTCAGTATCTGGGGCGTTTTTAGTCTGGCATTGCGTCCGATAAAGGAATTCGCCCCTCTCGATATCTTGTTCTACCGCATTTCGTTGTGCTTGATCCTGCTTTTGATTCTCGTGTTCGCGATCCGACGAAAGCAACTCAACGAAACGCTTCGCACATTCTCGGCCTTTGACAAAACAAAGAAGCGAAAACTGCTGTCGATCAATGTAGTCGCGGGATTGCTGCTCACCTCAAACTGGTTCCTGTTCATTTACGTGATGAATTTCGTGAGCGTAAAAGCAACCGCGCTTTCTTACTTGGTTTGTCCGATCCTGACCGCCGCACTCGCCGTCATCATCCTTAAGGAAAAAATGAAAAACATCCAATGGATCGCGCTGCTCGTGGGTTGCGCAGGTTGCGGAATGTTGGCGGCCGGTCACTTGCGCGATTTGGTTTTGAGCGTGTTGATCGGGGTTTCGTATGCGCTTTATCTGATCATCCAAAAGAAAAACGCGGGTTTCGACAGTTTCTGCATCCTCACATTTCACGTTTGCGTAGCGGTCGCGACATTAGGAATATTGTTCCCGTTTCTTGATATCGGTGTTCCTCAAAGTCCGAAGTTTTACGGTTTCATCGCGATCATCGCAGTGTGTTTCACGATTTTGCCGATGTTTCTGAGTTTGCTCGCACTCAAAGGAATCAAGTCGTCCACGGTTGGAATGTTAATGAACATCAACCCGATAATCTCGTTCGCGCTGTCGGTGTTCTACTTCGATGAAAAGGCCGACGCCTGGCAATACTCGGCGTATTCGATCGTTTTTGTCTCGGTCATACTCTTCAACATTCCCGCGATTTTAGGCAAGCGGAATACCGAACCGGCAACGGCCGAATGACCGTTCACTCGCCTGAATTTTCCATTCGCAATTTTATATTTTAGGATCGCCGACTGTAGTTTTAGGTTTGTCGAAAATAATCGATCATGACAAAACAAATTATCACACAAAATCCCAAAACACTCTCGAGTAACGTCAAAGCCTTTTTTTGGCTCTGGCTCGCGCCTTTGGCGGCATTGATAATTATTCCCTTACTGATGGGAAATTTCGAATCCGTCCTATACTGGAAGTTCAACATCTTCTTGGCCGTATTCTTTTCGATTAGCGCAGCAACAAATGGCTTCCTCGTGCCTTTGCTGTCACGGAACTTCTCGATTTTCAAAAGTGTTTTTATCGGGATGTTGGTCGTGTTGCTGCTGTCGTTTTTATACGACGCGCAATTCGCACTGCATTTCCGCGACCTCAAATATCAAAACATTCAAGTTTCGGTGATCCGCTCGATTTTGAACGCATCGGTGTTCGTGCTCGGACATTTTTCGATCCGGCTTTTTTCACGCCAAAAAAGCGAACGCGATTTCAATTTGCCCAAATCGGCGTCGTTCTATAAGAAAATCGTGCTGTGGATTTCAGTTCCCCAAGGTTTGTTGATCGGATTTATATTTGTGACCGAATCGCTTCACAAATCATCGTCCCTTGACAACATCGTATACGTTTTGGGCGCGCTCGGATATTCGCTTCTAACAACGGGAACTGCTGTACTTGCCGTATTTTTGTTGACCAGGTTCTCGTTTCTCAAATCCGAAACGGCTGTTTTGGTCGCTGCGACAACGGTGCTTTGCGTGTTGGCGGGTTCCGCGTTTTCGATGGCGACGCTGGACCGATTCACATTGACGTCGGCCTTGGTCACGGTTGTGTTTCCAAGTTTCTTCACGGCAAGCGGCGTGATATTTTTATTGCTTCATTTCAATTCCGACGCCGCGAAAAACAAGACGATAAATGCGCTCGACCGATCGTTCCGAAAACAGTATTCCGAACTGCGCTATTTGAAACAGCAAACCAACCCGCATTTTTTCTTCAATAACCTGAACATGCTGATCTCGCTGATTGAGTCCGATCCTCAAAAAGCCGCGGTTTTCGGCAAGCAACTCGCCAATGTCTATCGGAAATTCCTCAAGGCCGATGATGTTGACTTTGTAAGTATTTCCGACGAGATCGAATTCATCTCGGAATATCTCGAGATCTACAAAGCCAAGTTCGGAGCGTCCGTTTCCATTTCGATCGATGTAAATTCCGACGGATTTCTACTTGCGAATTCACTTCAGGAAATCATCGACAATATTTTTAAGCACAACGTCTTATCGGACGAAAATCCAATTGAGATTTCTATTTTTTCAACCGACGATTACCTGATCGTGAGAAATTCGACGCGACCTAAAATCGCCGAACATTCCGACAAGAAAGGACTCTCGAATATTCTACGCCGACACGAATTACTCGTCGATCTGCCCTTCATAGTCAACGCTGAAACGACGTTTTTCGAAGTAAAACTTCCAATCCTCAAATCCGAATGATCAAGACAGCGCTCATAATCGAAGATGAAATTCCCGCGGGTTTGCGTTTGGAACGCTTGCTTCGATCGCGTGGTTTTTCGGTGCTCGCAATCTTGCCGTCGGTTGCAAAGGCGACGCGTTGGCTGACTGAAAATCCGCATCCAGATTGGCTTTTCGTCGATATCGAACTCCGCGACGGAAACATATTCGCGTCACTCGAAAAGTTACGGCCGAAGTCGCGAATCGTGTTCACGACGGCCTACGAAGACCGGGCGCTCGAAGCATTCCGACACGGTGCGATCGACTATTTGCTAAAACCGATAGACGAATCCAAGCTCGACGCGGCAATCGAGAAAATCGAAAGAATCGGGAATGTGCTGCAACCGCAAAACGCTTCATCTGAAGTTCAGAAATCGATGCTGGTTTCGGCGGGAAAAACGATACGCAAAGTAGCGCTTGATGAAATCGCATATTTTTCAAGCGTGAACAACATGACGTTCGTTCATTCGCAAAACCGCGATTATCCGATAGGGAAGTCGCTCGAAAAGCTGGAGTCGGAACTCGACGAGCGATTGTTTTTTCGCGTGAGCCGTAAGCATATCGTGAATCGCGGATTCATCGACCGCATTTCATCGACCGAACTTTTTCTCAAAAACATATCCGATCCGATATCGGTAAGCAGGCAACGCGCCAAGAGTTTCAAGGAGTGGTTTTCACAGGTTTAGCGCCCAAAATGTGAAACCATTTCGTTGATTTCCCTGGTGTTTTCCTCGATCTTCGATTTGTATTTTACGTTTTCCTCGTCGATCATCTTGTAAAGCAAGTCGTTGTTTTCAAGCCTTAGTTGTACGTATTCGCGCATCATTTTGATTCGTTCGTAATACGGTTCGGGCAATTCCATGTCGTCCATCTGTTCGGTGATGGCGAGATTTTCATCCCAATAATAGTCGCTGCGGTCGCGGATTTCCTTCAGGGCTTGATGTTTTTCGACATAAGCCGTCGATAGGACTTCAAGCGCCAAACGTTCGTGGGTGATGAATTCCCCAAGTTTCTGGTTGAAAAGGATGGTGTCGTCTGAAACCGTTTTTGACATCCCGAATGAGACGATGCCGAGAAAAACGCCTAATGCCGTGAGCGAAATATATTTCGGCAACGACACATTCGGACGCGAAAAACTCGGAAGAATCGCGAAACCGCAGAGTATCCCAAAAAGTAATCCGCCGATATGAGCGGCGTTGTCGGTCTGGCCTTTTAATCCCGAAAGCAGGTTCAGCACGACATAAATGAGCAATCCGGGCAATACGTTTTTCCGAAATTCCTTGCGTACGAGATTCGTCGTGAGCAACGCCAGGAAGACGCCGAACATGCCGAAGATCGCGCCCGAAGCTCCGGCACTCGCGGTTCCGACGTACCACCAAACGCTCGCGACTCCTGATGCGGCGGCACATAAAAGATACAGACCGGCGAATCTTGCCTTGCCCAAAATAGGTTCGAGCATGCTGCCGATGTAGCCCAAAGCGACCATGTTGAGCAACAAATGAAGCAATCCGTAATGCAGAAAACTCGACGAGATGATGCGCCACCATTGGTTTTCTCCTATCGTAAGCTCGCGCAGGTCGCCGCCCCATTTTAAGATCGTTTCCGCGCCGGGATCCAGGAAATCCACACCGAAGCCGATCATGATGAGATAAACGGCAATGTTCAGGTAAATCAAAGACGGCGTGACTATGTAGCCTTTGTAAAAAGTAAAAAATCCGAGGAAATTATGGTTGAGCGACGGATGTTTCATTTCAATTTCTCCAGAAACGACCGCAACGTCATCCTCGGCAGGTTTTTCGACCTCGACCTCGACTTGCGGTTCGTGCAGCAAAGCGTCGATGTCCTGTGCTAAAAATTCGCGCCGGACGACTTCGTACATCTCGATGAACTTCCTAACGTTCTTGCGGTTTCGGTCGAGGTCGAACATTTCATTTCCGAGTGATTCGCTTGTAATGAACGCGGCGTCAAAATCGGGCGTCGCGCTGATCTCGGCATTGTGCGAAAGCTCGTCGTTATTGGTCCGGGCGACGAGACTTCCGTCGTTTATCGCAATTGATCGCAAGCCGAGCCTGTTCGCGGTTTCACGTGCGAGAAACAGGAAATGGGACGCGGGAAGTCGGTTCAACGATATGCCTTCGCTGTACTTTGGCGGGAATCCGATGGCCATAAAATACGTTTGGTTTAAACTGCAAATTAAGTTTTTTTCGCAAACGCCGGAATGAAGGCATAAAAAAAGCGCCTCTTTCAAAGCGCTTTATATTAGTTTCTCACGAAAGGCGGCAGCAATTTGCTTTTGACTTCCCCGAATCCGATTCGGATGTCGTTGTTCTTGCAATGCCCGCGCATGATCACGGTGTCGTTGTCGTTTATGAATTTGCGTTCGCTTCCGTCGCTGAGTTTCAGAGGGTTTTTTCCGCCCCAGGTGAGCTCGAGCATCGATCCGAAACTGTCTTCGGTCGGGCCTGAAATCGTTCCCGATCCCATCAAATCGCCCGAATTTACGCGGCAACCGTTCGACGTATGGTGCGCCAACTGTTGGCTCATGCTCCAATACATGTATTTGAAGTTCGATTTCGACACGAGGTTTTCATCGCCGTTTTCAGGTTGTATGAACGTCTCGAGGCAAATATCGAACGCGTGTTTCCCTTTTTGCTGCAGATAGGGAAGTGGAGACGGGTTTTGTTTCGGTCCTTTCGCGCGGAACGGTTGCAACGCGTCCATCGTCACGATCCAAGGCGAAATCGACGTCGCGAAATTCTTCGCAAGGAACGGCCCGAGCGGCACGTATTCCCATTTCTGCATGTCGCGCGCGCTCCAGTCGTTGAGCAAAACCATGCCGAAAATGTGGTCTTCGGCTTCGTGCACGGGAATGTTTTCGCCCATGATGTTGGCATCGGTCGTAATGAAACCGGTTTCCAATTCAAAGTCGACCAAACGCGAAGGCCCGAAAACAGGAGTCGTTTCACCGTTTGGCAGGGTTTGTCCCATCGGCCTGTGGACCGGAATTCCTGACGGAACGATCGTCGAGCTGCGTCCGTGGTAGCCTACGGGAATGTGAAGCCAGTTGGGCAACAATGCATTCTCAGGATCGCGGAACATTTTCCCCACGTTGGTTGCGTGCTCGCGGCTTGAATAAAAATCGGTATAGTCGCCGATGAGCACCGGCAATTGCATCTCGACGTCGGCTATATTAAAAATGACGGTGTCGCAATGCGATTTGTTGTCGCGCAATTGCGGGTTTTCGGCATCAAAGATATCGGCGATCCGATTGCGTACCTGGCGCCAGGTTTTTTGTCCGTCCGATATGAAATCGTTAAGCGTGTCCTGCATGAACATGTCGTCGGTGAGCTCGATTCCTTCAAAGTAATTAAGTTGTTGCAGTGCGCCGAGGTCGATCGCGAAGTCGCCGATACGGGTCCCGATCGTGACCACGTGATCTACGGTCAAAAAGACGCCGAACGGAATGTTTTGTATGGGAAAATCGCTGTCGGAAGGCACTTCGAGCCACGATTTCCGACGCGGGTCATTTGCTGTTATAGGCATGGTTTGTTTGTTGTATATGGTGTGGAAAGGTTGTTAAAATTGGGCAATCAAATATAGAATTAACATTCATTTTACCAAACGTATTTCGTATTTTTGGCCTCACTTTAACTTAAATTTATAAGATGCGCAACGACCAGGAAATTTTCGATTTAATCTTAGAAGAACAAGACAGGCAAGTACACGGGCTAGAGCTTATCGCGTCCGAGAATTTCGTGAGCGACCAAGTCATGGAAGCTGCGGGTTCATGCCTTACGAATAAATACGCCGAAGGTTATCCGGGCCGTCGTTATTACGGTGGTTGCGAGGTGGTCGACGTGGTGGAACAGATCGCGATCGATCGTGCGAAGGCGCTTTTCGGTGCCGAGTACGCGAACGTGCAACCGCATTCGGGATCACAGGCGAACACCGCTGTTTACGCGGCATGTTTGAAACCCGGCGACAAGATTTTAGGTTTCGACCTTTCTCACGGCGGACACTTGACGCACGGTTCGTCGGTGAACTTCTCAGGCAAATTATACGAGCCGTCGTTCTACGGTGTCGAAAAAGAAACAGGTCGTTTCGACTATGATAAAATACAGGAGATCGCAACGAGAGAGCAGCCGAAAATGATCATCGCAGGCGCTTCGGCTTACTGTCGTGACATGGATTTCAAGCGGTTCCGCGAGATTGCCGACAGCGTCGATGCTTTGCTTTTGGCCGACATTTCGCATCCTGCGGGATTGATCGCGAAAGGCTTGATGAACGATCCTGTTCCGCATTGCCATATCATCACGACCACGACACACAAAACCCTTCGCGGGCCACGAGGTGGAATGATCCTGATGGGCAAGGATTTCGAAAACCCTTGGGGATTGACGGGGCCGAAAGGCGATATCCGCATGATGTCGGCGTTGCTTGATCTTGCCGTTTTCCCTGGAAACCAAGGCGGACCGTTGATGCACATCATCGCCGCGAAAGCCGTTGCATTCGGCGAAGCGTTGAGCGACGAGTTTTTCCAGTATGCGATGCAAGTCCAAAAAAATGCGAAAGCGATGGCCGAAGCGTTCATGGCACGCGGTTACAACCTGATCTCAGGCGGAACCGACAATCACATGATGCTGATCGACCTTCGCAACAAAGGAATCACGGGCAAAGAAGCCGAGAACGCATTGGTGAAAGCCGAAATCACAGTCAATAAAAACATGGTGCCGTTCGATGACAAATCGCCGTTCACGACTTCGGGAATCCGCGTTGGAACTCCGGCGATCACGACTCGCGGCCTTGTCGAATCGGACATGGAAACCGTAGTCGAATTGATCGACCGCGTATTGATGAACATAAACGACGAAGCCGTCATTGAGGAAGTCGCTGATGAAGTGAATGCGATGATGAGTGAGCGTGCGATATTCGTGTTTTAAAAGTTTATTTGTTGATTTGTTTATGCGTTGATTCGAGTCAGTGTCTTCCATTGTCGGCCCTGTCTCAAATCAACGCATAAACGCATAAACGCATCAACCATGCTACGTCTCCAACTCCCAACCGATCCACGCTGGGTAAACATCGTCGAAACGAATATAGGGGAAATCCTTACCGATCACGCCTGGTGTGAGCAGAAAGCCGCGACGAACGCGATCACGATCGTCACGAACAACCCGAACCTTTCAGATTTGGTAACGGATATGCTTGCGATCGCGAAAGAGGAAATTGAGCATTTCGACATGGTGCACGAACTCATCAAGAAGCGCGGCCTTACTTTGGGCAAGGAGCGCAAGGATGATTACGTCGGGGAGCTTTTCGGATACATGAAACAGAATTTGTCAGGTGAGCGCGATTCGGGATTGGTCGAGCGACTGCTGTTTTCGGCCATGATCGAAGCGAGAAGTTGCGAACGATTCAAAGTGTTGTCGGAAAATATAAAGGACGAAGAACTCGCAAAATTCTACCGCGACCTGATGGAAAGCGAAGCCGGACATTACACGACTTTCATAACGCACGCGCGAAAATATTCACATAATATCGACGTTGAAAAACGCTGGCGCGAGTGGCTTGACTTCGAAGCGTCGGTGATTGCGAGATATGGGAAAAAGGAAAGTATACACGGATAGTTTTTTGTTAATTCGTTAATCGTTTAATCGGTTAATCGAAACCACCGCTAACCAATTAACTAATTCAACTATAGTTGTCCGATTAAACAATGAAAATAAAGTTCGCTTTCCCCAACGAATTCAACATCATCAAAGACCTCGCGGAGCGCATCTGGCCTGTGACGTATGGCGAGATAATTTCGTCGGAACAGATTGATTACATGATGGGAATGATGTATTCGATCGAAACGCTGAATGCGAATCACGAGAAAGGAGTGGAGTTCCTGCTAGTTGAAGAAGACGGGAAATATCTCGGATTTTCAGCGTTCCAACACGATTTTAAGGAAAAAGGACGTTCTCACGTCCAAAAGATTTACGTGCTTCCTGAAGCCCAGGGAAAAAACATCGGACGCATGCTCATGCATTTCATGGAGCGGCAGTCACTTGAAAAAGGCGCTCAAAAAATGACGCTTAACGTAAACAGGTTCAACAAGGCCCGGCATTTTTATGCGAAACTCGGTTATGAGGTCGTCGAAACCGTCAATATTGAAATCGGAAACGGTTATCTGATGGAGGATTTCGTAATGGAGAAAACGCTGTAATCAATTCGAACGCTGGTTTGGAGGAGTTCCCGGTACCGCATCGGGGATCGGATCGTCAAGCTTGGGCTTATCCTGGTCGGTCGTCGTCATGCCTGAACCTTTTTCATTCGGATCATTTTTACCGGCGGTATTTGCTTCTTTTTTAATTTTCTTGGTTTTTTTCTTGGTGATCTCATTAGGAGCTTTCTTCATGATTTGCACTGGTGTCGTTTTTCTTGCCTTGGCTTGAGCCGACGAGATGCCGAACGTCAGCATCGCGAAAATCAGGAACATGATCGTTTTCATAATCGTTTCATTTAGGTGTCGAATAAAAATACTGATAATCGTTTTCCCGACTGTTGAATTTAAGTAAAATTTATATCGAAACGTTTGATAGTAAGCCAGACTATGCGTATTGTGCAATTCTTACAATTAAAGGTGTAAGAACACATAACGCTAATTATCGTCAATTTGTGAGGCACGATGGCTATTCTTCCATCTTAAAAAACAAAATGCCATGGAAACTGATCACACGTCAACGTTAACCGTCAGAATCAACGGGATGATTGAAACGCCTCCTGCGGCGAATCGCGAAAATTTCAGACAAAGCGTTATTGAAACCATTTTGTTTGTTTTAAAGACACAGGACGTCGATGTCGAATACATCGGTTACAAACCTGACCGTCTAGGCGTACATCATCTGGATTCGGTAACCACCGATTATGAGGACTGTATTTATGCGAGTCTCAGCGTGAGTGAAAATTTATTGTCGAGATTTGATGAGAACCATCGTAAAGAAGATATCATCCAGGCTTTCGTAGAAGCTTTTGAAAACAAAACCCACCGACATCTGGAGGTGGATTCGACGCTGGAATTAAAAGGCAAGAAGCATCGGATTATCGAGATGAGCAGCGATTGGAAGTTGTATTTGAAGCAAGGTTAGTTTGATTGGAAAGTGAATTTATTTTTTTGAAGATATTTCATCCTGACATTTTTGTTGGGATTTTTTTTTGGATTTAAGTTTTCCGATGAGACGTTGGCAATTTGGATTTGAGGCGGATGTTTGAGGGGATTACTTCGTAATCCGGGGTGAAGTTTGGGCTGGAAATGTTAGTGTTTTGGAAAATAGAAGGATTTGATTGTTTGTGACTGGATTACTTCGTGATCCAGAGTGAGCTCCGGGTTGAAAAAGGAAAATCCCATTGCTTTTGAAAAAAAAGCAATGGGATTTTTTGCTTCCCAAGAAACTCGAAAGCGAAGCTTTCGATTTCTCGGTAAACAAAAAATCCCGCTCTCTGAGCGGGATTTTCCTTTTATTCGTGACCTCGACTGGATTCAAACCAGTAACCTCTTGAGCCGTAATCAAGTGCGCTATTCAGTTGCGCCACGAGGCCTTATTGCGGGTGCAAATATAGGCAAGAAACTCTAATTTGCAAATCAATTTCAGTGAAAATTATTTCTTTTTTTCCAAAGCTCTGGTTGTCACATAATAACGCCAGGCAATTAATGCCATTTGCCATTTGCTTGCCTTTGCCAAATCGAGTTTTTGGCTCGTAAGGCTCGGCAACAGCAGTTTGTTCAGTTTGGCAAGCAGTCGAAACATAACGGCGTCGGTTTACCCAAATATAGCGAATCGAGCGCAAATAAGCCAGAACTATCGGCTCTAATTCGATAAAATTCTTGACATTCGCACCAAAAAAAAATGTCGCTTGAATACATCCAAAGCAAAGATTTTTCCCAGAAATTCACGTTCGACGACATCGCGTACACCGATTTCGAGAATTGCATCTTCACCGATTGTGATTTCACGATGGCCGATTTCACGGGAACTGCATTCATCGACTGTACGTTCAAAGGCTGCAATTTCCAATTCGCAAGGATCAATTACGTGGCGTTGCGCGGTGCGGCGTTCACCGATTGCGACTTCAGCGACGTGAATTTCGCGATGGTCGACCAACTGCTTTTCGACATCAGCTTCACGGGTTGCATTCTCGATTACGCCAAATTTTATACGCTCAAGTTGCCTAAGACCGTTTTCGGCAACTGCAGCATCGTTGCCGCCGACTTCATGGCTGCCGACCTTACCGAGGCTGTATTCGACAATTGCAACCTGCACAAATCCGTTTTCATGGACACGATCGCCAACAAGACTGATTTTTCAACGAGCTACAACTTTACGATCGATCCTGAAAAGAACAAACTCAAGAAAGCGCGCTTCTCAAAAGACGGTCTCGCCGGACTGCTCACCAAATACGAAATCATCGTCGCATAAAAAAATCCCGCCTGTGAAGACGGGATTCCCATTTAAAGGTAACATCGTTTATTTTCCTGACGCGGCGCGTTCCTTTGCGAGTTCCTCACGCATCTTGCGGATTTCTTCCTGAGCTTTCTTGATGTCTTCGCGCGCGGCCTCGATATCCTTGCGGGCTTGCTCCATATCGTCTTTTTTGTAGCCTTTTGCCACGATTTCCTTATCTCGGCTCCTTTGGCTGGCTTCGATCTCCTTATGAGCGCGTTTGATTTCGGCGGCAGAACGTTTGATTTCGGCTTTTGCGCGTTCCAGTTCAGGACGGGCGGCCGCGATCGCTTTTTGGGCTTCGGCGAATGCCTGGCTTGAAATTTCGCGAAGATCTTCAGACGTAAAGACCTCGTCCCCGTTCACACTGATGATCATGTCTTCGTTTCCGTTTTTGGAGCGCGAAAAACTTCTGATTTTAACCGGATCGATGTCGAACATTATTTTGTCGGCCTCGGCACCCGTAACTTCTTTGCCGTTGACGATGACCGTGCGTTTGTTTCCGTTGCGTGTCGCGACGACGATTTTTTGGTCGGCGACAAGAGAATCGGTGTCGAAATCAAAGTCGAAATTGAAGTTCAAGTTTTCAGTCACGTCTTCGCCCTCGTTTTCATCATCGTCTTCCGAATCATTACGTGTGAATGAAATGTGCGTTTGCGGTTTGTTCTCGTTTTTGTTGAAGATGTGAAATCTGTTTCCCGTAAAACCGATCGCGCCGTCATTTTCCTTGTAGAATCGGATTGGTTCTATGGGTTTGTCGCTCGCGAACATGGTCGTTCCTTTCTTTCCGTCGGCATCCTTGAACTCGGCCTTGATCGCGATTATTTCGCCGTTGCCGTTGCGTTTTACCTTTGAGAATTTGAGTTTGATACCGTGGTCTTTCTTGAGTTGTTCGGACTTGGCTTTGAGTTCGGCGTCCGACGTATTTTTGTCGACGACAACCTCGACGCCTTCCTGGGCCGCGACGATCATAGGATCGATGTTGCGCTGTTGTGCGACCACTTTCACCTGAAAATAAAGCAGGAACGCGGCCAAAGCGGGCACGATCAACAAATACTTCCAGGAATTCCACTTGCTCGATTGATTTTTGTTAAGCATAACGATTCGTTTTTTGATTAATGATTGAAAAAAATGATTGGTAACCGCAACGCAACTTTCGTGCGTCGTTATTTTTAAAAGCGTGAACTGATATGACTTCAAGTCCGGGATTTTCTTCGCGGCCTCGCTATCGGCGATGAACTCGAGATTTTGCAGGATCGCTTTTTTGTAGAGCCAGGCAAACGGATTCCACCAGAACGCGATGCACATGAAACGCGCGATCAGGACGTCTAACGTGTGCTGTTGCGCGCTGTGGACTTTTTCGTGTTCGAGGATGTTTATAAGTTCATCGGTGCTGTAAAGCGATGAATTGTACACGATGTAACTGAAGTACGAAAACGGCGCGACATTTTCGGCAACGTCTACAAATTTATAATCCAATTGGCGTTGCACGGTCTTTCCCTTTAGTAATTTCCGAAGCGAATAAAAGTCTCGTAAAAAACTAACAATCAATGCCAAAGTAATCAATGCATAAACCGATGCTGCAACCAAAAACCAATTGACTTCAAACGCTTCTGCGGCAGGCGTGACCGTCGAATAAGCAATCGAATCCAGTTCTGAAAGCGAGCCGTTGTCCCAATTCACAATCGGTTCGACAGGCGTCGGATCGACCCAGACCACTTTCCTAAAAGTAACCAAAGGCAGCAAGACCGACGTGACTAACCCGAGCAGCAAATACCAACGGTTACTCTTAAAAAACGTCTCGCGGCGCAACAACAGATAATACGCGACGAAGAACAGCGCCATGAGCGCGCCTGATTTTGCGAGATACAAGGCCAGCGTTTCCATTATTTGTCGCGTTTTTCGATGGTCGCCAGGATCTCACGCAGCTCGTCGGCTGAAATTTTTTCCTCCTTCGCAAACATCGACACCATATTCTTGTACGATGAATTGAAATAATTGTCGATCGCGGTCTTCATGAAACCCTTGCGATAATCTTCTTTTTTCACGATCGGGAAATACTGGTGCGTATTTCCGTAGGCCGTGTGCGACACATAACCTTTTTCCTCGAGGTTGCGCACGATCGTCGACAGCGTGTTGTAATGCGGCTGTTCATCGGTGATTTCGGCCATCACATCTTTCACGAATGCCTTTTCGAGCTTCCAGATGATGTGCATGATTTCTTCTTCTTTGTTGGTCAGTTTTTGCATAATTAAGTTTGAGTCGAAAGTCTAAAGACTGACGAATTTGGGTGGATATTATTTTAATTTTTTGAGCATCTCTAGGCTGCGATCGTAACTTATCGGATAAGAATTCGCCGCGTCCGAACCAGCTTTGGAGTAGTAAACCAAAGCGTTTTTCTTATCGCCTCGGAGCAAATGGAGATACGCGATCATTTCATATTCGAAGTTTTTGATTTTGATGTCCGACTCAGATTCCGACAGTTCTTCAAATATCGATTCGGCAACATCGAGGCGTTCGTCAGCGTACGCTTTTAAATTGAATCCGTTTTGAAATCCGAACCAATATTCCCAGACCTTCCCGCCTGACTGCTTGTTGTTCGCATCGCGCATCAATTGGATGGCGACGTCGAGAATTTGCGTTTTTTGTTTCGCGTCCAGCGGATTTCGGGCGATCGACAAATAGTGTTCCTTCGCACGTTCAAATCCGATTTTGTCTATTTCGGCAAGCCACGATTCCTTTTGATACAATTCGTGGTTTTGGACGTAACTCGAATAAGCGAAAGTAGGAGCGAAGCGGGTTGCGAGCGATTCAAGTCGATAACCGTTCGCGAGTTCGGTTTCCAGATCGATCTCGAATACATTTTCAAAATCGTGGAACAGATACACGTAAACCTTCTTGCGTTTCAAGTCGTAGATCGCCGAATATTGGGTTGACAGATTTCCCTCTTGATGCGTGGCGTTCAACACCGATTTCATCATTGGAACAGAAACTGTTTTGGCATTTGACAGCATATTTTCAGCAGTCGTATAACGGAAACAGTTGAAACCTTTTTCGAGATCGAGAATGTTGAAATTGGTATTGATCTGATAGTTGTCCTGCTTCAAAACCTTTCCACCCGGATTGATTACGATTGATTTTCCGGTCGCATCGGCCAACAAAACTTGGGACGAATTAATGTAGTCGTGGGTTTCAAGGAGCTTCAGCGCCTCATCGACCGTTTTGCATTTGCCGATGATTTCAAAAAACAAATCGCCTGAAAATGGGTTTTTAAATTTCATCTCCGACGTGTCAACACCGTATTGTGCCGTGTAATCGTAAAACAGCCCGAATTCGTTTATCGCCGCGGCAACCTGCAAATCGGGAGCACCGAAACAAACCGACCCAAATCGCTCTTTCGTGGCTGGGTTAAACCAAACGCGGGTAAAAGGAGTATAATCGTCTTCATTCGCAGCGGCGAAAACCTCACCGTTTATCGCACATGAAAATATCGTACAACTATAGCCGCTTAAAGAAGTCGCCGAAAGCACAATCAAAAATATGTCGCGGATGATTTTCATTGATCCAAACCTACAACTATATTTTTAGTTTGCAAACTATATTTTTAGTTATTTAACGATTTTTTAGGAATATTTGATTGCTAAGATGTTGAAGTACAAAACAAACGAAAGTGTAAGCAGCAAGTAGAAAAGCTACGAACTAAAATAGTGCGAAGCACTTTAATGGAAAAAAAACGTCGCGCCTTCGTGCCTTCGTGGCAAAAAATCACTTCCAAAAAAACTAAACTTCCTTCCTCGTCAACTTCAACAAATAAGCTGACAACGCACAAGCGACCAACCCGAATCCCGCCATCGCCATCCAATTCGCACCATAACCAAATCCAGAAACAATCGCCATCCCGATTTTCGAATTGACCATGTGCGCCAAACTGAACATCATCGTAAATAATCCCATGTATAAACCCATGCGTTGTTTCGGCGCGCGATTCTGGGCGAAAGCGTTCGAGAACGGGAACGCGAAGATTTCCCCGAACGATAGAAATATAATATTGAGTACGAGCAATCCTGCCCAATCGTCGGGCAACAAAACCAAAAATCCGAATACCATGCAGATCGCACCCAGCAAAAAAGGTTTGAGTTTGTCGATTTTCTTGCGTTCGCAATAACCCACGATCGGCATTTCAAAAAGAAAGACGAGCAATCCATTGAACGTGAGCAGCAATCCGGTTTGTACTTCGGTCAGTCCGTAACGCTCGAAGTGATAGAGCGGGAGCGTGGTCAGAATCTGGAAAAATACCATCGAAACCAAAAAACTCGCGACCAGAAAAAGCAGGAATATCTTGTCTTTCATCACCGACGGAATCGGCTTTTCGTCAATTTCGTGCTGCTCCAAAACCACTTTTTTCTTTTCCTTGACGAGCAGCGCGAACAATGCTACCGAAAGAATGCACGTCGATCCGTCAATCCAGAACAAGCCCTGGTATCCGATTCCCATGATAATAAAGCCGCCAAGCGCAGGCCCGGCCGCGAAGCCTAAATTCACCGCGAGTCGTACCAGCGTAAAGGCGCGCACGCGGTTTTCAGGTTTCGCATACGTGCCGATCGATACGAACATCGCGGGCCGGAACATGTCGGCGATGACCATGATCACGAACATGCTCGCGCACAATTGTTCGAACGTGCGCGCGTATTGAATCACGAAAAACAGTAAACCGGTCGTGAGCATGCTTGCGACCATAATTTTATAGAATCCGATCTTGTCGCTGAGTCGTCCGCCGAGCCAGGAACCGATAGCCGAACCCAATCCGAACCAAACCATGACCGTCCCGACCTGTTCATAAGAGAATTTCAGATCCTCATACATGTATTTTGTCAGGAACGGCAACACCATCGTGCCCGCGCGGTTGATGAACGTAATGATCGTAAGGATCCAAATCTCGCGCGAGAAACCTTTGAAGTTGTTGATGTAACGCGAGAAGGCGGTTTGGAGCATTGGGTTGATTAGATGATTAGAAAATTAGATGATTAGAAAATTAGCGGATTAGCGGATTAGCGAATTAGCGAATGTACAAATTGGAGGGACGAATCGTGTTTTAAATGGCGTAAAACTTCCGGTTGGAGGAAAAGGTGTAAATATTTGGAAGATTGAATTCGCTAATTTCTAATTTCGAATGTACAAATTGGATGCATGAATTGTGTTTTAAACCGCGTAAAATTATAATCGAAGGGAATACGCGTAAGCGGTTGGAACAACGAATTTGCTAATTCGCTAATTTTCCAATCCGCTAATTTTCAAACGTACAAATTGAAAGAACAAATGGCTTTTAAACCGCATAAAATCATAATCGAAGGAATAGGCGTAAATGTTTAAAAGATCGAATTCGCTAATCCGCTAATTTTCCAATCCGCTAACTTTCAAACGTGCAAATTGAAAGAACAAATGGCTTTTAAACCGCATAAAGTCATAATCGAAGGAATAGGCGTAAATGTTTAAAAGATCAAATTCGCTAATCCGCTAATTTTCCAATCCGCTAATTTTCAAAACGCACAAATTGAAAGAACAAATGGCGTCTAAACCGCGTAAAATTATAATCGAAGGAATAGGCGTAAATATTTAAAAGATCGAATTCGCTAATCCGCTAATTTTCTAATCCGCTAATTTTCCAAACGTTCAAATTGAAAGAACAAACGGCGTTTTAAACCGCGTAAAATTATAATCGAAGGAATAGGCGTAAATATTTAAAAGATCGAATTCGCTAATCCGCTAATTTTCTAATCCGCTAATTTTCAAAACGTCCAAATTGAAAGAACAAACGGCGTTTTAAACCGCGTAAAATCATAATCGAAGGAATAGGCGTAAATGTTTAAAAGATCGAATTCGCTAATCCGCTAATTTTTAAAACGTTCAAATTGAAAGAACAAATGGCGTCTAAACCGCGTAAAACTATAATCGAAGGAATAGGCGTAAATGTTTAAAAGATCGAATCCGCTAATCCGCTAATTTTCCAATTCGCTAATTTTCAAACATACTTGTAAAAACGAATCGCTTTTAAACTGCGTAAAAGTTCCAATCGAAGGAATAAGCGTAAACGTTTAGAACAACGAATCCGCTAATTCGCTAATTCTCTAATTCGCTAATCCCCCAATTAATACATATTTTTGTAAAAAAAGCAACTATGAAGTCGCTATCAATTTGTTTACTTTTCGTCTGCCTGAGTGGATTTTCGCAGGACAAATACGATGTCGCGGCGGCCGAAAGCTACCAGAAGCAACTCGATTCCGAATACGCCGACCCAAAGGAATCGCCTTTGCTGGACTCGGATCGCGAGCATTTCAAAGGATTGGATTTTTACGCGATCGATGCGAAATACATCGTCAATGCGAAATTTTCCCAGGTCAAGGAAGCAAGGCCGTTCGAGATGAAAACCACGGGCGCGCGACGTCCGATGTACGTGCTTTTCGGAATCATCGAATTTTCGATCGACGGCAAACCGTTGAAATTGAACGTATATCGCAACATCGAACTTTCTAAAAAAGACGAATATAAAGATCACCTTTTCCTGCCGTTTTCTGACCTGACAAGCGGAAAGGAAAGTTACATCGGCGGGCGTTACATCGATTTGCGGGTTCCCGCGGGCGATACGATCGTCATCGATTTCAACCGAGCGTACAATCCGTATTGCGCGTACAATCCGAAATATTCGTGTCCGATCGTACCGCTTGAAAACGATTTGTCGGTCGAGATAAAAGCCGGCGTAAAAAAATTCCACGATTGATGAAATTCCTCAATTTACATACGCATTCGCAAACCGGAAATGCTGGGATTTTTGAACTCGTGAACCAGTATCCCGATGAGTTCGACGATTCGGTGGATCATTTTTCGATCGGAATTCATCCGTGGCGCGTCGACGAGAACCGGCTCGAATCCGATCTGAAGTTTCTCGAAGCGAAATTGTCTGACGAGAAGTGTCTGGCGGTCGGCGAATGTGGTTTGGACAAACGCATCGAAACGCCCGAAGCATTGCAGCTTGAAGTTTTCGAACTTCAATTGTTGCTAGCCGAGAAATACAAAAAGCCCGTGATCATCCATTGCGTCGCGGCGTATCAGGAAGTGATCGATGTGAAAAAGCGCATGAAAATCTCAGTTCCGATGGTCATTCACGGTTTTTCAAAAAACGCCCAGGTGGCGAAATCCTTGGTCGACAACGGGTTCTACTTGTCGTTCGGGAAATGGTTGCTCCGGAATCCCGAACTGGAAACCGTGTTTCAAAGTGTACCCGACGATCGATTTTTTCTGGAAACCGATACGGCCGAGGAAAGTATTTTACAGGTTTATGAACTCGCCGCGAAATACAAGGATTTGAGTTTGGACAAACTGAAAATCTTGGTAACCAATAACTTTGAAAGAGTTTTTAATTTAAAAGTTTAAGGTTTAACGTTTTGCGTGGTTAAACTTTAAACCCTAAACAAAAACAGCAAAAAAAATGGCACAATGGACCGAAAGAGCCGAACTGCTCTTTAAACCAGAAGGACTTGAGAACCTGAAAAAATCCAATATATTGATCGTCGGGCTTGGCGGCGTAGGCTCGTTTGCGGCCGAATTCATTGCACGCGCGGGCGTCGGTAAAATGACGATCGTGGACGGAGATGTGGTCGATATCACGAACATCAACAGGCAATTGCCGGCCTTGCATTCGACCGTAGGAAAACTAAAAGTCGATGTCGTGGGTGATCGTCTGATGGACATAAATCCCGAACTCGAGCTCACGCGCCTGAACGAATTTTTGTCGCCCGAACGCGCGTACGCACTGGTTTCGAAGGAATTCGATTATGTCGTGGATTGCATCGACAGCGTGACGCCCAAACTCAATCTGATCGTATCGGCGAAACGCCAGAAAGTCAAGGTCATTTCGAGCATGGGCGCGGGCGGAAAACTCGACGCCGCAAAAGTCAAGGTCGCCGACGTGAGTAAAACCGAGAACTGCATGTTCGCCAAAGCCATCAAAAGACGCCTGAAACGCGAGTATAAGATCGACAAGGGAATCAAGGTCGTGTTCTCGTCCGAAATCCAGGACGTCGCGAGCGTAAAAGTCACCGACGGCAAGAATTTCAAGAAGTCGTTTTACGGCACGAGCAGTTATATGCCGGGATTGTTCGGGTTGTATTGTGCGGAAACGGTGATTCGTTATTTGTTGAAGAAAAGTGCGTGAGTGCTAAGGTGCTGAAATGCTGAAGTCGTCAGGACAGCGTTTACGCCGCGTTAGGGATTTTAGTGGAAATCCTTTTGTAACGCAGCCTGCGCAGTGACGAAAGATTGGAACGGAAGCCCGACGGCGGCTTTATTCGTTGTTTGAAGCAGATATTTCCTGCCGCCGGAACGCCCAAAAAATGTTTAATCGGTAAATTATTTAGTTGGTTAAACGAAAAGCTCGCCCATTATCCTATTAGCCGAATAAACCAAAAAACATCCTCGGAAGGCAAAAATTCAAATGAACAAATGAACAAACCTCAAATGAACAAAAAAACAGTAATCTTCGACATGGACGGCGTCATCGTCGACACCGAACCCGTGCATCATTATGCCTACCACGAGCATTTCAAGCAATTAAACATCCAGGTTACGCCCGAATTGTACCAATCGTTCACGGGAAATTCTACGAAGAACGTATACGAAAAGGTAAAGCAATTGTTCGGGATCGACACTGAAACCTACGATTTGATCCAAGTGAAACGCGGGTTGTTCAACGATGCGTTTGACACCAAGGAAGATTTGTACCTGTTGGAAGGCGTCGAGGATCTGATCAAGGATTTGCACGCGAACGGAATGCAGTTGATCTTGGCGTCGAGCGCCGCGAAGGTTACGATTAACCGAGTTTTTAAACGCTTTGGATTGTATCCGTATTTTTCTCACATCGTGAGCGGCGAGGATTTCCCGAAGTCAAAACCCGATCCTGCGATTTTCGTTGAGGCGTGGCGATTGTCGGGGCATGAAAAAAGCGAATGCGTCGTGATCGAGGACAGTACGAATGGAATCAAGGCCGCTAAAGGCGCAGGTTTGTTTTGCATCGGATACGACAGCGAACATTCGAAAGGGCAGGATTATTCAGAAGCTGATTTGGTTGTGAGTCGGTTTGATGAATTGAATTTTGAAAGGATTCGAAGTTTAGGGTTTGGCGTTTAGCGTTACGATTGGTTCCTAACGTTTCGAAATTTTGTTGTTGCTGATCGCGCGTTGCCGTGAACATTTGAAGCGCGACATATCGGGTTGGGCTTTGTACAAATGTTTTACGCCGACGCCCGACGATACGCGTTTCCGCCATCTTTTGAAACTCGAATGCCTGAGTTCTTTGCGCATCAGTTTTTCGACCTCGCCCTGTGAAAGCCCGAACTGGAATTTGATGGCATCGAACGGCGTGCGGTCTTCCCATGCCATTTCAATGATCCTGTCTATTTCGTAAATGTCGAATATTCTTGCGTTTTCAGTCATGGACGTTGATTCTTCTATCGGTTCAATCCTTCTTTATATACTTTGAGGCAACGTTCGCGTGCTTCTTTGTGGTCGACCATCGGTTCCGGGTAGTCGAACGTTTCGTATTCGGGAATCCATTTTCGCACGTATTTCAGATCCTTATCGAACTTTTTGATCTGTTCCGACGGGTTGAAAATCCTGAAATAAGGCGCCGCGTCGACACCGCTTCCGGCCGCCCATTGCCAATTCCCGACGTTGCTCGACTGTTCGTAATCAAATAATTTCTCAGCGAAATACGCCTCGCCCCAACGCCAGTCCAAGAGCAGATGTTTGCACAGGAAACTCGAAACCACGAGGCGTACGCGATTGTGCATGTAACCCGTTTCGTTGAGTTGGCGCATGCCCGCGTCGACCATCGGGAAACCCGTTTCGCCTTTGCACCATTTTTCGAATTCCTTTTCGGCATATCGCCATTTGATGCGGTCGTAATCAGGTTTGAACGCGTGCGAAACGGTCTTTGGGAAATGCCACAGGATCTGCATGAAGAATTCGCGCCAGATGAGTTCCTTTAAAAAAGTATTATTTTTCTCGGCCGACGCTTTCTCCACGACTTTCCTGATGCTGAGCGCGCCATGACGCAAATATGGGCTGATCCGCGACGTGCCTTCGATCGCCGGGAAGTTGCGATGGTCTTCATATTCGCGAATGATTTCGGGAGTCAGGTGATAATCGAAAACCTTCATTTCGGATTTCTCGAAACCGATGTCCTTGAGCGATAGAAACGGATGTTTGTGTTTTGCGACGTTTGCCAAATGCCGCTCGGACGGGAAATGGTTGATCTCGCACGTATTGAATTCCGCAAGCCAACGTTTCGAAAACGGCGTATAAACCACATAAGGTTCACCATTGTCTTTCACGATTTCTGATTTCTCGAAAATGACCTGGTCCTTGAAAGTCGCGAATCCGATGTTTTCTTTTTTAAGGAGTTCGGAGATTTCCTCGTCCCGTTTGGTCGCGTACGGTTCGTAATCGTGGTTCGTGAACACATTTTTGACGTCGTGTTCTTTAATGAGTTTCTTGAAGATGCTCTCCGGATCGCCGTGGAAAACCGCGAGTTTCCGGTCGTGTTTTTTGAGATCGGCGTTTACGTTTTCAAGCAGGTCGTGTATGAACATGACGCGCGCGTCGTCTTTCTTGAGTTCGTCGAGGATGTTTTTGTCGAAAATGAAAATCGGCAACACGTCGTCGACCCCGTTGAGCGCGTGGAAAAAACCGCAATTGTCGTCAACGCGCAAGTCGCGCCTGAACCAGAATATCGTCATAATTCGCCAAAGATTTCAATTAGTTTTTTGCGTCGGAACTCGAAAATTTCGTCGAGTTTGGGCTTGACGAGAATAGGGTGGACCAATTGGCCGAGAATTCCCATCGGAACCTTATAATGCAACGAGTCGATCATTTTGGTCCCGCCGTCGACTTCTTCAAGGAAATGTTTGTGATGCCAAAACGAGTAAGGCCCGAAGCGTTGCTCGTCGACGAAATATTTTTGGTCTTCGACGTGCGTGATCTCGGTCACCCAATTCATTTTCAATCCGAAAAGCGGCGTGATCGTATAGTCGATGATCTGGCCGGCGAACATATCGCGATCGCCTCCCGACAATGTCTTGAATCCCATCGAAGGCGGCGTGATCACGGCAAGATTGTTTGGAGTGGAAATGAAATCCCAGACTTTTTGTATGGGAACCGGAAAATTCTGGACGGCGTGCAATTGGTATAATTTCATACTTTAAAGATAAAAACTGTTCAACGATTACCCTAATTTGTTAGACATTTAAAGTTTGGAATTATGGAAATATTAACATTTGACGCAGGCGTTATTCGTAATTTTGAAACGCAACAAAACCACTTAAAAACATGAAGAAAATTATTATTGCTTTAGCGATTTTTATCGCCAACTACGCGATCGCACAAGTAAAAACGCCTGCCGCAAGCCCGCACGCGACATTTACGCAGGTTGTCGGTTTGACCGATGTCGAGGTTGATTATTCGCGTCCGTCGATGAAAGGCCGCACCGTATTCGGAGATCTCGTTCCTTTCGGGAAAACGTGGAGAACCGGCGCTAACCAGAACAGCATGATCACATTCAGCGAAGATGTGACGATCGACGGCAAAACGCTTAAAAAAGGAAAATACGCCATCTTCACGGTTCCGAAGATTGATAGCTGGGACGTTATTTTTTACACCGACATTTCAAACTGGGGAACGCCCGAAGAGTGGAGCGAGGCGAAAGTTGCGCTCAAAACATCGGTAAAACCCGTGATGTTGAACCGAAATGTGGAATCGTTCACACTTGCCGTAAACAACCTTGACAACAATTTCGGTATTTTGGAGATCAGTTGGGAAAAGACGTTGGTTCCAGTGAAATTCGAAGTTCCGACGAATACGACGGCTTTGGCCAGCATCGAAAAAACGCTTTCAGGTCCGGGCTCGAACGATTATTTCTCGGCTGGACAATATTTCTACCAATCGGGCGGCGACATGAACAAAGCGCTGACTTACGTGAACAAGGCGCTCGATCTGAACAAGGACAAACCGTTCTGGATGTTGCGCCAAAAATCGTTGATCCAGGCGAAACTTGGCGACAAGAAAGGCGCTGTCGAAACGGCGAAATTGTCACTGGCCGCTGCTCAGACTGCGAAGAATCAGGATTATGTGAAAATGAACCAGGATAGCATTTCGGAGTGGAGTAAGGGATAATTTGGTTCAAGGTTCAGGGTTCAGGGTTCAAGGTTTGCGATGTGCAAATTTTAAACCTTAAACTCGAAACAAATAAAAAAGGCGTTCCATATCGGGACGCCTTTTTTTTTATATCGTTTGTGACTTCGTTCGGAAAATGGTCGCCTGAAAAATCACGGCCAATACGATCGCCATCGCGGCTCCGATGAAGTTCAGCCATAAAAATCCGATGACTTCTTCCTTGTAGATATACGCGTAGTAAATGTAAAAGATCGAAAGCTGCGTGATCACGGCACTCCAGAAGATCGCCTTCGCTTTTATGAATTTCATATAGAATCCAACGAGGAAGATCGCGAGAACGGTCGGGTAGAAGATCGATCCGATGATGTTCACCAACTGTATCAGATTCTCGAACAAGTTGCCGATACACGCGAACAGGATCGCGATCACGCCCCAGACCAACGTGAAGAACTTCGTCGCGTTCACGTAATGTTTTTCGGATTTTATCGATTTGACGTTGCGTTTGTAGATGTCGATCGCCGTCGTCGATGCCAAGGCGCTCAAACCCGAAGCCGTCGATGACATGGCCGCCGACAGAATCACCGCGAGCAATAATCCGATCAAACCCTGCGGCAGGTAATTCAATATGAAATGGATGAACACGTAATCTTTGTCGTTTTTCTCGGCCTTGCTGTCGGCTTTTGAAATGAGTTCCTTCGCCTGGTCGCGCAAGTCGTTTTCGCGTCCCGACAATGAAACCAGTTGTTTGCGCAGGATCGGATTGTCGTAACCCTGGTTCAGATGGTCGATGTAAATGAGGTTGAACTCTTTCTTTTCCTCGGTGAGTTTCGCAAGTTTGTCCTCGAGCTGATGGTATTCTTCCTTGTATTTCGATTTCTCGATCACGATCTTGTTGTTCGGATTAAAATTCAAAGGCACGGGATTGAACTGGAAAAACACGAAAACCATCACGCCCGTAAGCAGAATGAAAAACTGCATCGGCACTTTCAAAAAGCCGTTCATTATCAATCCCATTTGACTTTCTCGGATCGATTTGCCCGACAGATAACGCCCAACCTGCGACTGGTCAGTACCGAAATACGCGAGCATCAAGAAAAAACCGCCCGTGATGCCGCTCCACAACGTGTATCTCGTTTCAGGATCATACGACAGATCGACGATGTTCATCTTGCCGTTCGCGCCCGCAATCTGCAGCGCATTCGTAAACGACATATCGTTCGGAAGCAGATTCAAAATGAGGAAAAATGTGAGAAACATCCCAAGCATGATCACGAACATCTGTTGTTTTTGTGTCACGTTCACGGCTTTCGTACCGCCTGAAAAAGTGTAGATGATGACCATGATCCCGATGATGATGTTGAGCAGCGTCAGATTCCATCCGAGTAACGTCGACACGATGATCGCCGGAGCGTAAATCGTCAACCCCGTTCCGAGTCCGCGCTGGATCAGGAAAACGATGGCGGCCAGCGAACGCGTGCGCAAATCGAATCGCTGCTCGAGATATTCGTAAGCCGTGTAAACCTTGAGTCGCGCGAAAATCGGGATAAACGTGATGCTGATGATGACCATCGCGATAGGCAACCCGAAGTAGAATTGCACGAAACCCATTCCGTCGGCGTACGCTTGTCCCGGCGTCGACAAAAACGTGATCGCGCTGGCCTGTGTCGCCATGACCGAAAGCCCGACGGTCCACCAAGGCGTCTCGTTATTGCCCAGGATATAATCTTCGACATTCTTGCTGCCGCGCGTCTTATAAACGCCGTAAACCACTATGAACAGTAGCGTGACCGATAAAATGATCCAATCAATCTGGTGCATTTACGAAAAGATTTGCATTAGGAAATAAAAGATCACGATGTAGCCCACGTTCGCGAGCAAAACCCACGTGTAACTTTTTTTCCAGCCGGTGACGTGTTTTTCTCTCATAGTTTTGTTTTTTGTCCGACCGAAATCATGTTTGCCATGAGCCGGAAGGCGCCCGGAACGCCTTCAGGCAATTCCCTGAAGAAACTCAATCCGGTGTAAATGTAATGTCCATTTCCAAATTGGGCGACCAAAATCCCGCCGTCCTTGGCCGATTCGCCTTTGTCGTTAGACGAAATGATCGGCGTGAACGCTTTGTCCCATTCGTTCGGATAGTACAATCCGCGTTCCTGCGTCCAGTTCGAAAAGTCGGATGATGTGATTTTATTCGGGAAATTGAGCAGGCGATGGTCGGGTTTTAAAAACCGGACTTCGGCGTTTTCCTCGGTCACGCGTTCCCTAGATAATTTGAGCGGATACGGCGCCATTTCCTTCGACGTCAAATCGTCGAGCGTATTGTATTGCACGATCATCGTCTTGCCTTGCTTGACGAAATCGAGCAGGAACGCCTGTTTGAATTCGAGTTCCTTTACGACGTTGTACGCGCGGATTCCCGTGATCGCGACGTCAAAATCGGCGAGACGTTCGGGCGTGATTTCAGCCGGGGTCAGCAGCGTGACGTCGTAACCCATTTGACGCAGACTTTTGGGAACTTCGTCTCCGGCGCCCATGATGTATGCGATTTTCTCGTTTCCGGTCTTGATGTCGAGCTTGATGAATTTCGCTTCGGACGCTTTTAAGACCTGTTGTTTCGAGATGTGCGGATAGTTGATTTCAGTCTGTTCCTTGTCCGATTGCTGGCCATTTACGGTCGCGATGCTTTTCACGACGACTTCACTCGCTTTGGATGGCGGCGTTACGGAGAATGTCAACACGGTCGATTCGCCTTTTCGGGCAAGCGAAAATGTCGATGAAGCCGGTTCGACCTTCCAATCATTCGGCAGGTCCAAAGCCAGCGAACCTTTCACATCATTTTCGCCCGACGTCACTTTTACGCTCACCGATTTCGGTTTTGAATCACTGAAAATCGCGACCTTATCCTGAATCGAAGTCGTCACGATCGGGATGATATCGAACGGTTCGTACACTTCGCCCTTCACGTCGTCATTGTATTTGTAAACCACATTTCGGATAAAAGGAATGATGACGTTGTCTATGATGACGCTGTACGTCATTTTGGTGTTGCGCTCCACGTCGGGATTGCCAATAAGACTTTGGTCCGTGACCCGATACATTCCCACGCTTCCTTTTTGGGCGAGCCAATACGGTTGGGTGAAGTCGGCGTTTTTCGCGATCGAAGTGACGGCCGTGAGTGAATATTTTTTGTTGAATTCAAAGGTCTTCGGAGGCGGATCCATAATGACGTCGCCGTACGTGTTGCTGATGCGGATTTCTCCAAATTTCATTGGGATATCGCTTCGGTTGATGGCCTCGATCTTTAACGAAAGCGAACCACCGGGAACGGCTTCGCGCGAATTGGAAACGGCTTCGAGATAAAGTCCGCTGCAGGCCGCGATGATTTCTTTGATTTCCGACGATTTCAGGTCGCGCCAATATCGGTCGTCTATGCTCAAAATAAGTTTGTACGCTTTGATAAGTTCGTGAACGCTGGCCGACGGATTTTTAAAATCGAAGTCTTTTTCCACTTTCGACAAAATTTCACCGATGGCTTTTCCGCCTTCGACACGATTCCATGACGTATCGATGCCGTCAAATAAGTTTTTAAAATCTTTAGGTAAGTCGCCTTTGAGGAATTCGAGATATTCGGATTCTTCGCCTCGTTCGCCTGTGTTTCCGAAACCTTGCGACTTGTGGCTACTGCGGCTCAAGGCGGCAATTTCCTGGTTCGATTTCCCTAATGACTTATAATAGGTTCCGGTTTCGAGTGTCGTCAACTTGGATTTGTCGGCCTTGTCGAATTTCTCTTTACTTCCATAGAACCACCATGATGTGTTCATGAACAATCGCTTCGGTTTCCATGGTTGTACCAATTGCAATTGAGATGGATAAGATTTATTGTCGGACGCTTTAATGAACGCCTCAAGGCTCAACATTGCCGACGACGTGTGATGTCCGTGAGTGCTTCCCGGAGTTCGCGCGTCAAAGCGATTGATGATGACGTCGGGTCGGAATTTTCGGATCACATAAACCACATCCGAAAGTACTTGGTCTTTGTCCCAAATTTGTAAAGTCTCATCCGGGTTTTTCGAATAGCCGAAATCGTTCGCGCGTGTAAAGAATTGTTCGCCTCCGTCGATTTTTCGGGCTTCGATGAGTTCCTGTGTGCGGATTACGCCGAGGAGTTCTCGTAATTCGGGACCGATGAGATTCTGTCCGCCATCGCCGCGTGTCAGCGACAGATAACCCGTCCGCGTGTGTTTTTCGTTGGCGAACCAAGATATGAGGCGCGTGTTCTCGTCGTCAGGATGAGCCGCGACATATAAGACCGAACCCAGAAAATTGAGTTTCTGGATGCGCGCGTAAATCTCCACAGCGTTAGGCTTTACGGGTTGCGCGTGTAAAAAGCTTGTAAAAAACAGGAAAAGGCTGGCGGCCCTGAATAGATGTTTGTGCATGTGCCGGGATAGGTTTTTGCGATGGATTCCAAAAGTACTAAATAACGCCCAACAAAAAAAGGCGCTTATGTGCGCCTTTGTGTTAATGATCGTGGTGACGACCGTGTGATTTCCTATGACTTTTCTTGTAATAGTTCTTGTGATGTCCCGGATGGTGACGATCGGCTACGTAGGCGACGCGTCTTGGGGCATAATGCGGTCTGGCGTAACGCGTCTTGTAGACGTTGTGGCGTTGGTAAGGCGCATATCCACGGTAATCCGTCAAACAAACCGTGCGTCCGCGGTT
Source organism: Flavobacterium sp. (assembly GCF_004211145.1). Taxonomy (GTDB): domain Bacteria; phylum Bacteroidota; class Bacteroidia; order Flavobacteriales; family Flavobacteriaceae; genus Flavobacterium. Next base: position 121,284 of record NZ_SEBS01000003.1, read on the forward strand.
CAGGTTGTAATAACCGTATGAGGCGGGAAGATGCCTTGCGCGAACCCAACCGCCGCCACCGTAGTAGATGAACTGTGCAGCCGGCCTGTCGTAATAGACTTGTATATCGGGCAAATAATAAAATTGTGCTGAAGGAACCGGAGCCGCGATCCAAGCGGGAGCCGGGGCATTGATGTTTACACTTACTGAAACCTGTGCGTTTGCAAAGGCAGTTGTCAACAATATTCCGAGGGTTAAAATTTTGAAGGTTTTCATGACGTAACGTTTTAGGTTAATGTTACGCTCGGCCTTTCAACTTTGATGCCAATCGGTGGCTGCAAAAAATTAAAAATGCTATTATCATTGATTTTCAGTATCTTAAAAATGAATTTAATTCACCGATGCTGTTGCCGTACGCGATTTTTTCAATGAATTGTAAGGATATTTTTTCTTGTGCGAAGCGAAGAATTGGGTCACATCCTCGTCGTCGTAATCTTCGATCGGCGTATTCACTTTGTTGTACAATCCGTATCCGCGATATCCGCTCGGAATTTCAGGAGCCGACGTCCATTCGCCTTTGTCCCTGAAAATGTAAACTGATTTTTGTTTGTCGAAATATGCTTCGAGGTTCGGATAATAGTAATATCGGATCCTACAGTTGGTGGAGTTGTCGAACGCCAAATCAGTGACCGGTCGTTCGGTTTGCGAAAATACTGACTGGCAAACCACTAGCAGGAATAAGCTGAGCATGTTTTTCAGATTTTTCATCACGTTTGAATATTAGTTTTTGTATTTCGTCGGTAAATATATTTAGAAATATCGATTAAATACATAAAATATCGACGAAATACACAAAAGGTGTCTATTTTGTAAGTTAAAGATTATGTTATGAAATTATAAAGCATAAAAAAACAGGACCGAAATCCTGTTTTTTGCTTTTGGTGGTATGTGGTATTAATTGAAAGCCAATGTGCTGTCGTCCTTTTTGGCTTGTTTGGCATCGGCGGTCTGCGGTTGGCGTTTCGCCGAGTAGTTTGCCGGGTATTCTTTCATGTGTTCCTGGATCAATTCGTATGGTTCGTCTCCGTTATATTCGATTGGAACGCGTTTTCCGTTCGAAACTGAATAACCGCGTAATGCATTCGGCAATTTTGCGCTTTCGATCCAGTCTTTTCCGTCGCGGCTGTATATATAGGTAGAAGTTTCACGATCGAAATATGCTTGCAAATTTGGATAGTAAAAGTAACGCACGTTCAACAAATCAACGTCTGACGTCTTCATCAAACCTTCAAGTTCCTGAGCGACATCGGCGTTTGTCGAATATTGTGCTTTTGTGATATTGGTGCCTAACAAGATCAAGGCGATAGCGAAGTAAGATATAGTTTTCATAGTAGTTTCTTTTAGATTACATTACAAAGTAACGACACTGCCCAAACTATTTTCTTACAGCAATACAACCCATATTTATAGGGTTATTAGGCTTTTTTGCCCGATTTTTCACGGTTACCATGTTTATTTACACGATTGTCAGATATTGGACAATCCACACATTCATCAACTTCATAAAAACAAAAAAGGAGCGTCAAATTGCGCTCCTTGTTCATACTTTTTATTAAGTCTACGATTCATCCTTTGTAGCCTTAACGAGTCCGATTCCCGAAATGAAAAAGATAAGTCCGAGAATACCGTAAATTGCCAACGCCTTCACGTCGCGCATTGCCCCGCCCGTATTCATAAATACGTATGCCGCGTAAATTAACGCGATGATTCCTAAAACGGTAAGCACTGATCCAAAAATTCGTTTGATGTTCATGGTTGTGTTTTTTTATGGATATAAAGTTGCAGAAATGTACTGACCGAACCATTACAGGATTACACAATTGGATTGCAGCATTTCGTTACTCGTATAAGACCGTGCGAGGTTTGGCGAGTTCGAAATCCATGAAGCCGAAATCGTCGGTGCTGAAGGTGTTGGTTTTGAACGCTCCGCCGCCGCCTTCAGGCATTGTCGGGAAATATGACATCGAAAGCTGAAATGTACTGAAAACCAAAAAGTCGTTACTGATCAAAACACCTAAACCGATCTGTGAATACGCTTTGCTTTTTTCAAACCCGTACTGCGCGTTCCCCAACATCCCGATACTGTAACTGAAATAAGGGTTCAATCGAAATCCTATGAAATCCCAAGGCGCGTACGACTGCGTTTGTGCCGTTACGAGCCATTTTTTGGTTCCGAATAACGTCCGACTGTCCAATCCCTGGATTCCCGCGCGGTCCTTAAGTGTCATCATATCGCCCCACGAGGGTTCGCGATGATTCCCTATGACGACGTTGCCCTTTATGAACTGCCGGAATTTCCACTTTCCGGTTTCATAAAGATTAGTGAAGTAGCTGAACTGGAACGAAACGGCGTTCTGCTGGCTTTGTCCATCATTATAATAGGTGCCGTATTCGAGGTTCGCGGCCAGATAGCCCCAGCTGTAATATTTTCCCGATGTGATGCGCGCCCCGAAATACGGCCGCAAAATATCGCGTTTTCGCTGCATTCCTCCCGTAACCCCGAATGCTTTCCCGACCGGAACGTCTTCGATGATACCAAAGTTGAACAGATACCGATCCTCGACGAACTGTCTCGAGGAAACCCCGACTCCGATAAGGTAGTTGCGTTCGGTCGAATAAAAATTAATCGTATCGTACGGAACCGCCGGAGATTCCACGTAATTGAGTTTGTAATAACGAGCCGACGTGATCAGGCGCGTCGTACGTTCATCTTCTGACGGACCCTTGAAAATCCGGATCGCGTGACCGCCCCAAATGTCGGTTGTATTCGTCTTGAAATTCTGCCATGCGAATTGATTGTTGGCATTGGGCAACGTATCGGTTCGGAAGCGCTGGTCGAAATAAATTCCACCTGCCCAACGCGTATACGGCGAGAAGAACGGTCGCTCGAAATTTACGCTCTTCAAATAATTGTTCCTGAGATCGAGTTGGTAGGCGAGTGTCGTCCTGACATACGTATTCATGATGTTCGGAACCGTGTATTTCGCATAATAGGCGTCGTCTCCGTCTGAAAAATCTTTTACGTAACGCTGTTCGACCTGATGTCCGACGCCCAGAAAGTTTCGTTCGGTCAGCTCATAATCGGTTCTCGCTCCCGAGGCCGAAAAGTCGGGGATAAGGCTCCATGAATCCAACTCGCGTATCTCGATGTCGATGGAATCGGGAGAAGAAGTCGCAATTGGTGTAATCTGCACGCGCCTCACGTAACGCTGCGCACGGATCAGACGTTCGGATTCCTTGACGAGCAGCGAATCGAGCGGTTTATTCTTTTTGATCAGGATAAGATTCAGGATCGTGAGCCGCTTGCTTTTTAAGTGGAATCTATTTCCGACTTCGGCCAATCGTTTCCGCGGTTTTTGCGCGGTATCCGATTCCGAATATCCGAACGGATCAAGCGTCACCACATCGATCTTGCGAACGATCTTCCCTTGATAGTCCATAAATCGCCGCGTTTGTGCCTTGCGTCGTGCCTTAAGTTTCTTTGGAGTAAGCGGTTCGAAGATCAGGCCGTGCATGAACGAGGTCCATTTGCGCTTCTTGGAATATTTTTCGATTCGCTTATAAATCGCGGCCGAATCTTTTTTTGCCTCGGTTTCGGTGCTTTGCGAAAAAACGAATTGGCAACACAAGGTCGCCAATACTATATAAAAAAGGTGTTTTTTCGAAAAGGACATCTACAAAAATAGCGGTAAGTGGTTCGTTATAGGCATACCGCAGCGGTTATTTTCCAATTTTCAATTTCTTGAGCCATTTAGATAGCAACGGCGCGCCTTTGTCCTTTAGCACATCGGTGCTCTTGAAAGCAAGGCTTGTGGCTCCCGTTTGTGCGATGGTTCCGACGACTTTGCGTATCATTCCCGGAGAAGAACCCAAAAATAATTTGCGCGTCAAGAAACCTGCGCCAAGCGATAAAATTCCTTTCAATGCGCCTGATTTCACATCAGATGACGTAAACAAATCCTTTACGCCGTCTTTTAAAATTGTCAACGGATTCAAGTTTTTACGAGTATAATCCCATTGATCGCGCAGCGCGATAGCTTCACCGTTTTTTCGTTGTTCGAGTTCTATTATGGCCTGCTGCAGCGAGGCGTCGTTTCTAATTACCTGCATGTTTCTTCTCTTTAAAGATTTCGTGTACGATGTAATTATTGAAGAAGACCTCAAGCACGCGCTTTTTGGTCGCCACTAAAATAATCGCGAGCAATGCGTAAAATCCGGCCACGATGAAAAATCCGTAATACAATTTTCCTAGTAGCTCACCGATCCAAAGCGATGCACCGATCGACAAAATAATGACGAGGAAAGTAATAATGACCCCGATGACGATGCCCGAAGCAACCGACGAAAACACATCGGTAGTCTTATCAATCGCTTTGAGCTTGTAAAGTTCGATGTTCGTCTTGGCGTACGTTTCGGCCTTGTCGATCAATTCCTGGATCATTACTACTTTCTCTTTCATGTTTGGTGTTTTTGGTTAGCTTAAGGTTGTTTTCACGTCCTCGGCCAATTGCTTTCCGTCGCGATAATACTGTTCTTCCTTTTGCTGAGCGGCGTCGAGTTTTGAGGTAATCGAATCGATCGCGCCGTTGTATTTGTTTTTGAGATCGTCAAGGTAACCGTTTCCTTTGTCGGTAATTTTTTGTCTTGTGGCCGAACCTTTATCAGGTGCGAACAAAATTCCAAGTGCGGCTCCTGCGGCAAATCCTGCCAATGCTCCTAAAAATACTTTTCCTGTACTCATGATGTTTGTTGTTATGTTAGAAATTCTGCACGTCGCAGTATTACAAAGATGGGTTTCATCTTACAAAATCGCGTTATAGAACTATTTGGTAACGTTGTATCATTCTTATGAAAAGTGGTTGTTGTTTAATTGGTTTTTTAATCGGTTAATGATCGAGTCATCACTCCAGGCTAATCAGTTAACCGATTCACCGATTCATCACCTATCCAACGCTCACCGATCAACAACTACTTCTTCTTCCTCTCGGCTTCCTTGCGCTTTTTCTCAGCTTCTTTCTTCGCGTCTTCCTCAGCTTCCTTGCGTTTTTCCTCGGCTTCTTCGCGGGCCTTGGCTTCTTTTTCGGCCTTTTCTTTTTTAGCTTTTTCCTGCTTTTTAAAATAGCCGCGCAATAGGAAATTGTCTTTTGCGGCGTCCATGTTCTGGTCGAGTTTTTTCGTACTCGTGCGCAGGTTCAGGATTGTCTTGTCTATGTTCGTCGCCATTGTCGTATCCTGGATCAAACGTCCCAATGTTCCTTGTCCGCCGTTGATTTTCGCGAGAATCTGCGTGATTTCATCGGTGGCGACCGCGGCATTGTCGGCCGTGATCGATAGGCTTTGGATAATGGCATCGGTTTCAGTCGGTTCCGACGATGCGATCACCTGTCCGTCCTTGACTTTTTTCCCGCTCACCGAACCGCTTGAAACCACCACGACGCGATCGCCGATGATTCCTTCTGACCCGATTCCGGCTTCAGAATCAGTCTTGATGAATTCGCGCACATCGTTCTTGATCAACATGTCCACGCGCACCGTCGTGTCGTTCACGATCCGGATGTTGTCGACCGTTCCCACGTTTATGCCCGAGAACCGAACGGTATTTCCGACCTGCAAACCGCTTACGTTCCTAAAATTGGTCGTAAGCTGGAAAACCGGATCGAACAAATTCTTTTGTTTTCCGATGAAAAATATGGCGAGGAAGAAAAGCAAAATACCTACCGAGACGAATAATCCCAATCTTACTTTGAAGTTTGCGCTTTTTGCATTCATGATTTCTGTTTTTTATTTTGTTCTTGTTTTGGTTTATCGGGGCTGAAGAAAAACGATTTCACGAATTCGTCGTCGTCGTTTTCAAATTCCTCGAGGCTTCCGTCCTTGTAGACTTTTCCTTCTTTCAACATGACCAACCTGTCGGCGACCATGCGCGCACATTCGATATCGTGCGTGATGATGATCGATGCGGTCTTGAATTTCTTTTGTATCTCAAGGATCAGGTTGCTGATTTCGTTTGACGTGATCGGGTCGAGTCCCGTCGTGGGTTCGTCGTACAACATGATCGCCGGATCCACGATGATCGTCCTGGCCAATCCGACGCGTTTGCGCATTCCGCCCGAAAGTTCTGACGGCATCTTGTCGATCGCATCGGGAAGGCTCACGTTTTCAAGCGCTTCCTTGACTTTGGCTTCGATTTCTTCTTCCGACAGATCTTTCTTGATCCGACGCAACGGGAATTCAAGATTTTCGCGAACCGTCATCGAATCGTATAGCGCGCCACTTTGGAACAGGAATCCGATGTCTTTTCGGACTTCGTCGAGCTTTTGTTTTTTGAGGTCGGTTATTTCCTTGCCGAACACTTTTATCGAACCCGATTCGGGACGAAGCAATCCGACGATGCATTTGATCAACACTGATTTTCCCGTTCCCGACTTCCCGAGCACTACGAGGTTTTCCTCGGCGTGCAACGACAAATCGAGTCCTTTGAGGATTTCGTTTTCCCCAAAACCGATGTGCAGGTCTTTTATATCGACCGCGTTTTCGCTATTTTTTTCTTTCTCGCTCATCTCAACAAATCGGTTATTTGAACGGCGACCAAGTCGACTAATATCACTAGGAATGACGCTGTGACTACGGCTGAATTCGCGGCTATCCCGACACTTTCAGTTCCGCGCCCTGCGTTGAAACCTTTATAACATCCGACCAATCCGATCACCGATCCAAAGAAGAACGATTTGATCACCGCCGGAATGAAGTCCATGAAGTTCGTCGCTCCGAAAGCCTGGTTGATATACAATACGAAACTCACCGAGCCCTTGATGTTCGCGCCGGCCCAGCTTCCGAGCATTCCCAAAGCGTCGGCGTAAATAGCCAACAACGGGATCATCAGCGTCGCGGCCAAAACACGTGGCACGACGAGGTATTTCATTGGGTTGGTCGACGAAACTTCCATCGCATCGATTTGTTCGGTGACGCGCATCGAACCCAGTTCGGCTCCCATGCTCGATCCGATTTTTCCGGCGCAGATCAATGCGGTAATGACCGGACCCATTTCCCTGATGAGTGAAACGGCGACCATTCCGGGCAGCATCGATTCGGCCCCGAAATCGACTAGGACCGGACGCGACTGTATCGTCAACACCAATCCGATGATCAATCCCGTGACTGAAATCAGCGTGAACGATTTGTTCCCGATCTGGAAACACTGTCCAAGAAATTCCCTGAATTCAAAGCCGCGCGCGAACGTATTTTTGAAAACTCTCACGAGAAACATCGACACATCGGCGACATTGATCAGGAATTTCCTCGCGAACGCACTTTGTTCCATAGTGCTGTCGTGCACTTTTATGGAACGGTTGGCTGCATATTTCGTGAAACTTTTAACGGCTTTCATTGTTTTCTGTAGATGTTTCGGTAAACGTTATGGGCGTATTATTTGGCGTCGTAACGGCAGGTCTCAAGGTCTCGGTGGTTTCGTAATCGTAACGCGGTAGCTTGATCCGATGCCATTCGTATGTCTTGGGCAGGTCATCCCCAAAGAGATAACCCCAAGGTTCCAAAGGTGCGATGCGGTCGAAAATCACCTTCAGGATCGCAATGAACGGAATCGCGAGGAACATGCCGCCGACTCCGCCGAGCGCGCCTCCAATGATGATTCCGACAATGGAAATGAATGCGTTTATCTCAACTTTCGAGCTCACGATCATCGGGACCAAAAGATTGTTGTCGATCAATTGCACGACGATATTCACGATCAGGACGCCGAATACGAGCGAAAAATCGGTGTTCGTGGTGATTGATGCGACGACGGCGAGAACTCCTGCGATCGTGATTCCTATATAAGGAATGAGGTTGAGTAATCCGGTAATGATGCCAAGCAATATCGCGTATTCCAATCCGATTATCATATAGCCGACACTTGTCAGGACCGAAACCACGACCATTTCGATAAGCAACCCGACGATATAACTTTGAACCGAAACTTTGATCCGCGACAAGATATCCTCAAGCACATTCTGATGTCTTTCAGGCACGAGTTTCGAGAGGAATTTCATGAAATGCGTGCGGTACAAAAGGAAAAGGAACGTGTAGACGGGAATCAAAATCAAATTCAGGATCATGTCGCTGAACGAAAGTAACGTCGTGCTGACGAGCGCCTTTCCGGTTTCCATCGAATCCTTCGTCGCATCGTTGAGCATTTTAGTCTGTTCGCGTTTGCTCAAATTGAATGTATCGTGGATCAGATCCTGTAAATTCCTCAAGTGGACCTGGACGTTTTGCTGGATTTTATCCCAATCGCTCACGATATCCGAAACCTGCCACGATATAAAGATGAAGATGCCCGCGACGATTAATGCCATGAACAAGACCGCCATCATCGAGGCCAACACATGCGGCAATCGGACTTTTTTACGGAAAAACCGCGCGATCGGACGCAATAGGATCGCAAACAGCAACGACATCATGATCGGCATGATGATTCCCTGGGCGTAATACAACAGCCCGAGCAACAAGACGATGCTTAAGAGCGTGTAGGCAAGCCGTGCGTTAAACGGAAGTTTAGTAGTTTCAGCCATTTTTCGAATTCGTTTGGTTAGGTGGGTTCGAATCTTCGGCTAAATTGCGCAAATACAATGCGCGACCTGTTATAGAGGAGCGGGTTATTATTACAGAATTTTCATCACAATTTGGAGGGTGAGGTTATTTTAAAGCCTTAAGACGCTGCGCGGCTGACACGAAGACACGGAGGCGCGAAGGCTCTAAGTTTATATTTGTGGTTGTGCAAAGTCGATATTTGTGGAAAGCTTTTGTATGAACTTCGAAAACCTTCGGAAGGCAACGACTCAAATCAACACATCAACGAATCAACAAACCAACGAATCAACATTCAATCAGTAAACTCCCGATCCTCATACCAATTCCTCACAATCGTAATTCCCTTTTGAAGCAATAGATTATTGGGATACGTAATGAGTTCGCCTTCTTTCGTGCGAAGCAACGTGTGGAAAGTCCGGATGTCGTCGATTTCAGCCTCGATAGGGAAATCCTTATCGTGGATCCGGATGATGTCGCCGATCTTAAACGGAAAGCTGAATAACAAGATAATGCCCGACGTGATGTTGCTCAAGATCGACCACTGCGCGAACAATGCCACGCCTATCACGGTTATCACGGCTGACAACGTCGCAATGATGTTCGTAGTTTCAACGCCCCAGATGATGATGATCGCCGCGATGCTTAACGTGCTCAGAAGAACACTTATGTACTTGATGACCAGATTCGTCCTGTGTTCGAGCACTTCACTGATAAGCGAATAACGTTTCACCGCCTTCGCACTTAAAATCCGCAGCAAAACCACGAGCGCGACCAACACGATCGTGCTGATGATCTCGCGTGAATACGTGCCCAAAAACAAAAAATAATCCATACTTATTCGATAAAACTGCTTAAATATCGGTAAAATTTCTCAGTCGGAAGCCCGACGACATTCGTATACGAACCTTCGATTTTCGAAATCGCCGTAAGGCCGAGCCAATCCTGTATGCCATACGCGCCGGCTTTGTCGAACGGTTTGCAAGTCTCAAGATAATAATGGATCGCTTCGTCTGAAATAGGAGCAAAGGTCACTTTCGTCGCTTCGTGGAAAACCGTCACGGCATCGGTCGTCTTGAGGCAGATCGACGTGAAAACCTCATGCGTACTGTCGGCCATCGTGCGCAACATATGGACGGCATCGTCGTAATTTTTCGGTTTTCCGAGCGCTTTCTCATTGTGCCAAACGATCGTGTCGCTCGTGACGAGGACGTCGTTCGGTAGCAATTCCCCATCGAACGCCGACGATTTGAGCACCGCGAGATAATCGGTTATTTCGTGCGCTTTCAAACCGTTAGGATAAATCTCCTCGATTTCCTTTAATCGGATCTCGAAGTCGAGCCCGAGGTCGCGAAAAAACTGCTGACGCCTTGGAGAACCTGATGCCAGGATAATATTCCTGTGTTTCAATTTATCGCTAAGCATTGATTTTCATGTTTATGGTTATCGCTACGATCGATAGTATCCCGAAAAGTAAAATCCATTTTATGAGCATGCTCAGGAAGTGGAATTCCTTTTGTTTTTCTGCCGACCACAATTTCACGGCGACGAAGATCAGCGGCGAAATCAGGAAAATCAGTCCGTAGATCGTCGCATATGTGAGGTTGAAGATGTATTCGTAAATGTACCAACCCAACACAAGCACCGCGATTATCGTAAGTGCGAACGCGACTTTCGCGGTACGTGAAACTCCCAATGCGATCGGCAACGTGTTCATGCCCTGGTTGTAGTCGCCGTTCACGTCCTCAAGATCTTTGACGATTTCGCGTATCAAATTTATAAGGAACGTAAAGATCGCGTAATCGATCAGGATGCCGAAAAGCGTTCCCAGGTAATCCTGGTCGTAAAGCCCGATCATCGGCAGCAAATCGAACAATCCGATGATGAGCACGCTGAACGCAAGCAAAAACGCCACGACGAAATTCCCGATGAGCAGCATACTTTTCAAACTGTTCGCATACAAATACAACGTCGCCGCCACGATAATGAACGCCGCCGCGAATCCGGGCCGCTGTATTTCGTTCGACAGATAAAACCCGATGCCTACGCCGATTACGTTTAGCGCCAGATAATAATTATAAGCCGCCGCCTCTGAAATTCCGCGATTGATCACGACGTCCTGAGGTTTGTTCTCCAAATCGGTTTCCACGTCAAAAACGTTGTTGATCAGATAACCGCCGGCCGCGATGCAAACCGTTGCAAACACCAGCAACCCGAATTGCCAGTCGTAAAGCGCGAGTTGGATTCCCTGATATTTCAAAAATCCGAAATGGAAAATAAGCTGCATCAAGGCGAGCATGAGCAGGTTTTGATAGCGTATAAGTTTTAGGAACTTCATTTTTTAGGGTTCAAGGTACAGGGCGCAAGGTTTATGGTTCGCGGAGAGCCTTGCACCCTGAACCATGCTCCTTGCACCAAAAAAATCAATCATACTTCGCATCAAAATACGCCATCCATTTCCCCTGGACGCGCATCACCTGTTCAATCACATCGCGAACCGCGCCTCGCCCGCCATTGCGATGGGAAACGTATTTGCTCACCGATTTGATCTCGGGAGCGGCATCCTGAGGACAAGTCGGCAATCCGACGCGTTGCATCACGTGATAATCGGGTATATCGTCGCCCATATAAAGGACGTCAGCAGTATTGATGCTGTACAGTTCGGTGTATTCCTTTAGCGTTTCGACCTTATCGTGCGCGCCCAGATGTATGTCGGTAATCCCGAGATTGCGCAATCGCACGCGCACGCCTTCATTCGTTCCGCCTGAAATCACGCACACATTGTATCCGCTGTCGATCGCGGCCTTCATCGCATAACCGTCGCGAATGTTCATGATGCGCAACATTTCGCCCGATGTCGTGATGTGGACCGAACTGTCGGTGAGCACGCCGTCGACGTCGAAAATAAACGTCGTGATGTGGTTCATGAGTTCTTTATAATTCTTTTCGCTCATGTTGTATGGATTGGGTTAGGAGTTTGTAAATGTCTTTTTGGTTCGCGTCCGACAGCAGTTCCAAATGCGCGTCGATCGTATTCTGATCGCGCCTGATCGCCGGTCCGGTCTGGGCTTTTTGGGGAGAAAGCGTTTCGATTTTCGAAGCCGTTTCCTGTATCAGCGGTTTCAGGATATCGAACGGAATATCGTGTTGTTCGCAAATATCGCTGCCGATCGCATACATGTGATTCGCAAAATTGCTCACGAAAACCGCCGATACATGTAAGGATTTGCGTTGTTGCGAATCGATTTCGTACACATTGGCTGAAATTGCTTCGGCGACTCGTTTGAGCAATTGCAGGTCTTTCGCGTTTTGAGCTTCGACACAGATCGGAACTTTTGAGAAATCGATTTCCTTGTCTTTCGAAAATGTCTGCAACGGATAAAAAACACCTTTCCGGTTCCTAGAATCGAGCACGTCGATCGAAAGGCTGCCGGCCGTGTGGACGACGAGTTTATCTTCGAACGGAAACTTCGACGCGACATCGGCTACGGCGCTGTCCGAGATAGAGATGACGTACAAATCGGCGCTTTGCAAATCACTGAAATCATGCACGATCTTGTGTGAAAACGGCTGGGAATTGATTTGAGGCTTACGTGAAAAAATCTGCACAAGCTCAATGGAATCGCTGTTTTCAAACGCCAGCGCCAAATGTTGGGCGACATTTCCGAAACCGATCATGCTAATTTTTACCATGCGGCTAAAATACGAAATCGATTGGCTTTTTGAGGCGTTCCAGACCGATAAATCACTGCGAATAATCCATCGGCAGCAAGTCGCCCACGCGCAGTTTCGACATTTCACCGCCGAACGTGATTTCATAGGCCGAATCAGTATTCCCGTATTCATCGACGTGGAAAGTCGGCGTCTTGAAGATTACCTTCGACTGTTTTTTCCTGTCGTACATCAAGTTGAAAGACGAGTAAAATTTGGGCGCATTGAGCGTATTTGCCGAGTTGATTTTCGCGTCCGATTTCACGTTCACCGCATAAACTCCTTCCGATTGTCCGCCAACGGTAAAATATTCCACGGGATTCGCGGGCCAGCTTCCCGAATACAATTCAAAATCGTCTTTTCCCCATTTGTTGTTGAGCAAATTCCTGAAAAAATGCATTTGTGAACCCAGATAACTTTTGCTGCGATGGTCTGAAAACTTCTTTTTATCGCCGGTCATTTCCTGATAGACCGTGGTTCCCGCGTAGAAACTTCCGACCGCGGTTTCAGGTTTCACGGTCTTGTAGGGGAACTCGATCCAAAATTCGACCAGGCTGAACGTGACCTCGTAACCCAGATACGGATTCGAAATCCGCAACGGCGCGTCGGAACCTGCGGTCAGCGTGTTTGTTTTGACGTCGTACTTGAAATAAATGTCGTCCTCATTGAGGATCTTGCACGCGCGTCCGGCTTTCGTGTCGCCCAAAAAATGAGCGCGGAACGCCTTGAGTTTCTTATCGCGGCTAAAACCTTCGTTCCCGATCACGACCTCGCGAAGTTCCGTCGCCTTGGGCTGCATGTGGATTTCGTACCGTCTTTTCCCGAACGGATTCTCCACGATGACGGTTTCAAACCCTATGAAACTGATTATCAAATTCGTATTGATGCGGCTTTTCACCGACAGTTCGAACGTACCTTTTTCATCGGTCAAAACGCCGATGGAAGTTCCATCGAGATATACTGAAACCCCGGGCATCGTCGCGTTGTTCTCGTCAAGCACCACGCCTGAAACGGTAAGTGTCTGAGCCGAGGCAAACCCTGAGAGCAGTAAAAACAAAAGTAATTTCATCAAAGGAACAGCATTGTAATTTCAAAAAGCAGCGGTTTGTACACAAATTGGCTCAGCACCGCGACCGAACCCGTGAGCAAAATAGCCTTTGGTAAAATCCAATACCATTTTTGGTCGTAGAAACGCTTGATTGCGATAAACGAGAACGTGAAAATCAGTATTGCGGCGACAGGAAGCAAAAAATCATCCTGTATGCGATTGACATTGATGAGCCGAATCGCGGGCAATATTACGATCGGCAGCAACAAAAACAACACCAGCAAAATAAAACTGCACAATTCGGTAGCCATTATAAAATGATCGAACAACGGGCGTTTGCTTCTAAAGAACAGCAATTTGAGAGGAAGCGCCGTAAGTGGAATCAGCAGGAACAGGAAAATTTTCGACAGTTTCTCAGACTTATGATGGAATTCCATTGAAAAATCTTCGAACGAAAGATGCAGCAGCGACATTTTCGCTTCGATCTGCGATTGGAAAGTGGGACCCACGACGGGCATTCCGTTATAAGCCGCCAACGGTTGGTTGAGTCCGGTAAAAATCGGAAACAGTAAGTACAATACGACAAGCAACAGGAAAAACGAAATGGGTTTGTAGTATTTTTTTCGGATGCCGAAGCAATAATCCTGCGACAATTTCCCGGGTTTGAGTAAAATCGTCTTGACGGTCCGCGGCAACGTGCCTTCGAGATGCGTGACGAAATGCAGCGCTTCCTCGACGATGTGGCCAAAATTCTTGTCGTGTTCGCTATAGTGCTTTTGCCCACAATTGTTGCAGAACTTGCCTTCGAATACGGTTTCGCAATTTTTGCAGACGTTCGCCACGCGCATTGGTTTAGAGGTTTACAATGATACGGAATTTCGCGCGAAATCAAAATGCCCGAAAGCGCAAACCTTCGGGCATTTCTCGATAAAGCCTGACGGACTTTTTATTTTCGTACCAATTTTTGGGTGAATCTGTTTTGTTGCGAATCGGTGATTTCGACGATGTAGATTTCGGATTTACAGGTCGGAAGATTTATCTTGGCCGACGGTAAAAAATGACGTGGTTGGCTGTTGGACACGAATTCGCGTAAAGCGTTCCCGCGGCGGGCGAGATTGTGCTTTGCCCGACTTCGGCGACGTCGATTGTCGAGAAATTCCACGTTTGGTTCGCTCCCGAAGGGCCGGGGATGAAGTTTTCGATCTCGGCGTAAAAAGGTAGCCGATAAGTTCATGGGCACGCTGGCCTGTGTGAGTTACGGCTGCGCAAATAGGCAGGCCGATGCAAGCGCGAAGCTCGCAGTCAGATAGATTTTTTTCATGTTCGATTTTGATTAGATGATTTTTTTTCCGCTACGCTCCAAACAATTCGGCTGCGCCTCGGGTAATGATTGTTTTCGTCAGGTTTACATCGGTTTTATTGTTTATTGTTACTATTATTTTTTATTCGTTGTTTCGTCAAACTGCGTTCTGAAATGTTACAGTCAGCTTGTAAAAAAATATTCCGATTGCGTTAAATAGTGTAAAAGAAACCTTTTGACGGACGGCTTTCGCTAAACTTTTCGTTACTTTTGCACACGTTTAAAAATGTACTTCCACAATGGGAAAAAAGCTACTGTCGATACTGTTTTCGACACGTCTCATGGCCCTTCTTTTCATCACGTTCGCGGTTGCCATGGCTGCGGGAACCTTTATCGAGAACGAGTATAATACCGACACGGCCCGCATTTGGGTGTACAATACCTGGTGGTTCGAGGCGATCATGTTGTTTTTTATGATCAATTTCTTCGGAAACATCAAGCGTTACAATTTGCTGCAGAAGGAAAAATGGGCGACGCTGATGCTGCATTTATCGTTCATCCTGATCATCGCGGGCGCATTCGTGACGCGTTACATCAGCTACGAGGGCATGATGCCGATACGCGAGGGTGCGACCGAAAACAAACTGTATTCCGACAAAGCCTATCTCAGGGTCTTTGTCGACGGCATCCACGAAGGCAACATGCGCCGACGCGTATTCGAAGAACCATTATTGCTTTCTCCGGTCACGAACAATAATTTTTCAATCGACGAAGAATTCTCGGGTAAAGATTTCAAAATCGCTTACAAGGATTTCATCATGGGCGCTACCGATACCGTAACGCCTAACCCGAACGGGCATACGTATCTGAAACTCGTCGAAGCAGGCGAGGACGGACGCCACAACCATTACCTGCGTGAAGGCGAAGTGCAGAACATCCACAATTTACTATTCGCGCTCAATAAACCCACGACGGGCGCAATCAACATCAACACGGCCGGCGGCGCGGTGACCGTGCAAATGCCGTTCGATGGCGAGTACATGCGAATGATCGATAAAATGCAGGGCAAAGTCAAGAAGGATTCGACCCAACCGCTTATGTTCCGATCGTTATATAATGTCGGAGCGGCGCGTTTCGTGTTTCCCGATGCGCCGGTCAAAGGGTTCCAGTCGTATAAATCGAATGGCGATTACAAAGACAAGAAATCAACCGACGCGCTCGTTTTGACGATCAGTTCGGGTAAGGATTCAAAAGAAGTTACGCTTACGGGCTCGAAAGGCGCGATAGGCGAACCTCAAACCGTTAAAGTTGGCGAACTCGATTATACGTTGTTTTACGGTAGTAAGGTGTACGACTTGCCGTTCAGCATCAAACTAAACGACTTCATCGCATCGAAATATCCGGGCACCGAGAAGAGTTATTCGGCCTACGAAAGCCAGGTCACGGTAATCGACGGCAAGAAAAAATTCGACACGCGCATTTTCATGAACCACGTTCTCGATTACGAAGGCTTCCGATTTTTCCAGGCGTCGTTCGATCCCGATGAGCTCGGAACGGTACTTTCAGTGAACCACGATTTCTGGGGAACCTGGATCACGTACATCGGTTACTTCCTGCTGTTTTTCGGGATGATGGCGATCTTGTTCACGAAACACTCGCGATTCGCCGAATTGAAACGCAAATTGGAATCGGTCAAGAAAAAGAAGGCGAAGATCGCTGCGGTCGCGCTGTTGTTTTTCGCGATGTCGGGTTTCGCACAAGAGCAACACGACCATGGACACGATCACGCGCCGACCCAGAAACAACCCGCGATGAACAGGGAACAGATGACGAAAGCGCTCATCGATTCGTTGCAGAAATACAAAGTGTCCGAGGAACACGCCGCCAAATTTGGGCGTCTCGTGATACAGGACGACGGCGGGCGCATGAAACCGATCAACACGTTCTCGTCGGAATTGCTTCGGAAAGTCAGCAAAAGCGATACGTACGAAGGCATGAATTCCGACCAGGTTTTCCTTTCGATGAACCAGTATCGCGAGGCGTGGTTCGACGTTCCGTTCATTTATCTCAAAAGCGGAAACGACAGCATCCGCAAAATCATCGGCATCGACAGCAAGTCGAAATACGCGACATTCGGGGATTTTTTCACCGCCGACTGGAAATACAAATTGTCTCCGTATCTCGACGAAGCCTATCGTTCGTCGGTACCGAACCAATTCCAGAAAGACTTCATCGAAGCCGACAAAAAAGTAATCCTTTTGAATTCGGCGTTGAGCGGCGGAATATTACGCATTTTCCCGATTCCGAACGACGAGAACTATAAATGGGTTTCAGGGCTTCAACTCGACAAGGCGAACTTGAAAGGAACCGATTCGACGTTCGCGCGACAAATCCTTCCGATTTATTTTTCGGCTTTGAACAACTCATTCAGGACAGGCGGTTATAAGGAAGCCGATTTCTATTTGTCGGGCATCAGCAAATTCCAAAAGAAATACGGCTCGAAAGTGATGCCGAGCGACGACAAGATCAATTCGGAAATCCTGTACAACAAATACGACATTTTCAAGAAGCTGTATTATTTGTATATGATGTTCGGCGTATTCATGTTGCTGTTCACGATCATCAATATTTTCGTGCAGAAGAAATTCATGGAATACATCATCGGATTTTTCCATATTTCGATTTGGTTTTTGTTTGCTTTACATACGACAGGACTCATCGCGCGTTGGTACATTTCAGGCCACGCACCTTGGAGCGACGCGTACGAATCGATGATCTACGTGGCTTGGGCGACGATGTTTTTTACTTTGGCGTTGGGTAAATGGCCGTTCATCATCGCGAGGATCTTTAAGAAACCGTCGTACGGCTCGGCACTTACGGTCGCTTCGGGAACATTCGTGGGTTCGATGATCCTGATGATCGCGCACTGGAACTGGATGGATCCGAGCATCGCGAACCTGCAACCGGTTTTGAATTCGTACTGGCTCATGATCCACGTGGCGGTCATCGTCGCAAGTTACGGGCCGTTCACGTTGGGAATGGTTTTGGGCGTCGTGGGCATGATATTGATGCTTTGCGTAACTAAGAACAACAAGGATCGCATGGAATTGCACATCAAGGAAATCACTTACATAAACGAAATGGCGCTGACCATCGGGCTTGTGATGTTGACCATCGGGAACTTCCTTGGCGGGCAATGGGCGAACGAAAGTTGGGGACGTTATTGGGGCTGGGACCCGAAGGAAACCTGGGCGTTGGTGAGCATCATGATCTACGCATTCGTGATCCACATGCGATTCGTACCCGGAATGCGCGGCAAATGGATTTTCAACTTCATGAGCGTGATTGCGTTTTATTCGATCATGATGACGTATTTCGGTGTGAATTTTTATCTCACGGGATTGCATTCGTACGCTAGCGGCGATAAGGTCGTGACGCCTGATTTCGTGTATATCTCGGTAGCGGTCGCTCTCTCTTTGGGCTTGGCATCGTGGTTCAGTTACCGACGTTTCAAAAAAGCCTGATTACTTCCGAATGCTTAAACACATTCTCAAACGGTTCTTCGGGTTTTTTGCGATATTCGCTTTGGCTCTCGTGTTTACGGTCGCGTTCCTCGATGGCGGCTGGGGCGGGATCATCATCGCGATGTTCGTAGGGATCGCATTGATGTTCGGATATTCGATCGTGTTGTTTGCCGAATGTCATTGGCTCAGGAAATACGGACAGAAAAACGAGATGATCTTCAACATCATTTTCGGATTGCTGCTGTTTTCAATTTCGATGCTTTATGCAAACGCGCTGCTCTTCGGCGTGCTATAAAACAAAAAGGTCCGGCAATTACGCCAGACCTTTTTCCTTTTATAATCAACTAACCTTTTATACTTTTCCGAGTGTATACAATTGCTCCAATGTCGGGCTTTTGCTTCCTCCGGCAGGTTCGAGCGTGATCCCGAAGGCTTCGGCTCCGTTTGCGCCGTCGACCGCGAAAATGCGCGTGTCGTTGCTCGCGAATCCGTCAAGCAGACCGATGCTCGTCGGTGTAAGCGGATTGAGCTTAAGCGCCCAAACCTGATATACTTTTCCCGCAGGCGGTTCCGGAAGTCCTGAAGCGTCCACGTAAACCGTATTCGTCTCCTTATTCCAGTATACTTTCGCCGATGAAGCCGGAGAAACAGCCTGCCCGCCAAGTGCGACGACCGTGTTTTTCGTATCGCGAATCACGCCAAGCGCAGTCGAATTCGACTTATTCTTGATTTCCAGATCGGTTACGGTTTCCATGAGTTTGTTCTTCTCGTTTCCGGTTACGATGAGCTGCTCGTCGGCTTTCTGCCAGTTAAAATACGAGTAACCCGCGGCCAGTAAGAGTAGGAGCGATGCCGCCCACCCCATGTAAAGGAAAACGTTCGACTTCGGTTTCATCTCGACGACCTTTCCGTGCTTGAGCTCGAGACGTTCTTTGATCTTATCGAAATTCTCGGGCGAAAGGAAAGGCGAGAAGCTGCTCGAAAGCTGCAGGATCGACTTTTCTATCGACACGATCTCCTGATCTATGACCGTGTGTTCGCGCGCCATCTTGCTCACTTCGAGATTTTCATCGTCGCTGAGCAAACCGTACACGTAGAGTTCGAGAATCCCTGATTCTAAATATTCGTTAGGTTCCATTTAATTTAGACTTGTAAGTAGTTGCGTAAATCGTTTATGCAATTTCGGTTTTGGGTCTTTACTGTTCCAAGTGGAATCTGTAATTCATCAGAAGCTTCCTGCTGCGTATATCCTTTGAAGAACAGTAAATTGATGATTTCAATACATTTGGGCTTGAGCTTCTTCACGAAATCCCGCAGACCGATCGCGTCTATGCGGTAATTCATTTTTGAGCCGTCCTCGAGTAGATGTACGAAATTATCTGCCGAGAGGTTTTTCTTACTGTTGTTAAATCCTTTCGAGCGCAGCTTATCGATGCTCGTGTTGCGCGCTATATTAAGGATCCACGTGTAGAAACGGCCTTTGCTCTCGTTGTACGAATCGATGTTCTTCCAGATTTTTACGAAGGTTTCCTGAAGCACGTCCTCGGCTTCTTCCTGTTCCCTTACCATGTTGCTGATTACGGCAAAAAGACTTTTCGAATACATGTTGTACATGTGCGTGAACGCTTTTTCGTCTTTGTTGGCAATCAAGACAAGTAATTGGTCTTGTGTCATAAATGTGATGTTTACTCAAATATATCGAATTCAGTTAACAAACTTGTATTAAACAAATGTAAAAACTTACAATTCAAAAAAAATCGAAAAAATTACGTCCGAAACAAAACCGCAAACAACAACTTTTACGTAAGTAAATCAACCCCAATCTTAGGTTGGCTTTTTTTCCGGTTTTTATCGCAATAATTTCTACGGAAAAGCAGCCGATTATAGCGTCGATATGGCAGTTGTTTGGGATTCGATTATCGCCGCTAAAAAAAGCCCGGAGCTACGAAAGCCGGGCTTTTGTTTTTTAACTTTCACACGTTCGCATAAATCCTTAGCTTTGAAATATAAACACATCACATGAAAACAATCATCACCGCCTTCGTTTGCTTCTTCACTTTCGCCATGGGCGCGCAAAAAGCCCAATCGCCGAACACAAAACCAGCTCCGACCATGCCAAGCATCTACGATAAGAATTATAAAGTCCAGGATATTTCCGGAAACACATTCGACCTGAAATCGCTGAAAGGAAAAAAAGTCATGATCGTGAACACCGCTTCCAAATGCGGTTTGACGCCACAATACAAAGATCTTGAAAAATTGTATCAGGAATATAGGGACAAGAATTTCGTGATTATCGGATTCCCAGCCAACAATTTTGCGGGTCAAGAACCGGGAACGAATGTCGAAATCGCCGAATTCTGCCAAAAAAATTACGGTGTTTCCTTCCCGATGATGAGCAAAATCTCGGTTAAAGGCGACGACATGGATGCACTTTACGAGTTTTTAACGAAGAAATCGTTGAACGGCGTACGGGATTCCGAGGTTGAATGGAATTTCCAAAAGTATCTGATCAATGAAAAGGGTGAACTCGTAAACGTCATTTCACCAAAGGCAAGCCCGAGCGATGAAAAAGTACTCGCTTGGTTAAAGTCGTAATCCGATAATTCAATAGGTGGATTTCCGAATAGCCGAACTTCCCGAAACGAAACTCGTCGGGCTTCATCTCCAAATGTCGTTTGCGCAGAACAGGACTTTCGAACTCTGGCGCAGTTTCATGCCGCGCCGAAAAGAAATCGTGAACGCCGAGAGCCCGGATTTGTTTTCAATGCAGATTTTCGATTCTTCCACGGATTTTTCGAAAATGGAATTGGACGCGACATTCGAAAAATGGGCCGCAGTTCCCGTTTCCGAATTTTCGCGAATCCCCGACGGCATGGAAACTTTTACGATCCCGACTGGAAAATACGCGGTTTTTATTCACAAAGGCTCGGCCAGCGACGGCCCAAAAACATTCGGTTATATCTTTGGAGAATGGCTTCCGAAATCTGGATTTGCAATAGACGCTCGTCCGCATTTCGAAATACTCGGTGAGAAATATAAGAACGATAGTGTGGATTCGGAGGAAGAGATTTGGATTCCGATTCGAGTTGATTAGGAAATTAGAAAATTAGCGGATTAGAAAATTTGGTTTGGATTCGGGTAACGATTCGGTCATTCAAGCAGAGAAAATTTTACTCCTAAAAACAAATAGACTAGTTAGTCGAATCATTTCTTTCTGTAGATTAAAAAAACAATCTTCCGCCAAAGGCAAAACCCGAAGTCAAATAGACAAGTAAACGATTAAACGTTTCAACAATCAATCGTTCCGCCAAAGTCACAAGCTCCAATCAAATCAACGATCCAACAACAACTGCATAAACATCAAGTCCAGCCATCTGTCAAACTTAAACGCCGCATCCTTGATAATCCCGCATTCCTCAAATCCGAATTTTTTGTGAAACGCGATACTGCCTGAGTTCGAAGCGTCAATTCCACCAATCATGTTGTGGTAACCTTGTTCTTTTGCAACCGAAATAAGTTTTTGGAGCAATGCTTTTCCGATGCCGTTTCCTGAAAAACCGTCGGCAACATACACCGAATGTTCCACCGTAAATTGATACCCTATTTTCTCGCGAAATGTTCCATATGTGCTGAAACCGATGACTTTTCCGTCGTAATCGGCGACTAAGATCGGATTGTTCTTCTTGGTTTTCTCGGCAAACCAAAGTTGTTGGTCGGCCAAAAGCTGGGGCGCGTAATTGTAATTCGCCGTCGTGTGCAGAATCGCGTGATTTACGATCCCGAGAATTCCTGGGACATCGCTTTCATTCGCATTGCGTATTGAAAATTCCATGTTATTTGGATTGCAGCCTGTTTAAGATTTCGTCGACTTCTTTGGTTCCGAAGCCTATTTTCTCACAAAATTCCTTGGCCTGGGTCGCCACGGCGATGGCTTTCGGGATGTCGTTCGTCTTCTCGTACAATTTCGCGATCTGTAAGTAACTTTCCTTGCTGGGTTGCAGTTCTGAAGCGCGTTCCGCCCAAACGATCGCCTTTTTCAGCGATTCGGAATCTTTGAACTCCGATAGATAAATGCCAGCGGTATTCCGCAACGTCTGGTAATTTTTCCACGCGAACTTTTCGGTCGCATCAAAAGTCGCGCTGCGATACGCTTTCCAATTCTTCGTGTTCTCATAAATCTGCTTGTCGTACACATACAAAACCGAATCGGTCCTGCGCATCGCCATATCTTTGACTTGTGGCCTGATTTTCTTGTAAGCCGTCGTGTCGCTGGCTTCGGCCAAAGATTTCAACGCTTCCTGTGCGATATTTTCGATTTTGCGCTCGACGCGTTTATCTGACGAAACCGCCGCGAACTCCTTTTGATGTTTCAACACGTATTGGAATTCGCGCGAATTGATGTCGTTCACCGCATTCGCAATGATTTTCCAGTTCGCCGCCGACACCAGTTCCTTGTCCGATTTCGTGTCGAGATAGCTCGAAGCGACATCATCGGCGTCCTGACGCGCCTTGCGTAATGCCAAGACATAGGCAAGGCATTTATCGGCATTCGATTTGTCGGCGTTGAATTCCGAGGCGAGATATGGTAATTGCTTTTTCAAATCTTTTGCGTCGTTCAATTCTTTTATGAGATCGGCTTTCTTGAGTTCACCGCTGAATCCGTAGAGTAGTTTTCCGCTCGCGTCGATAACGATAAACGTCGGGAACGAATTCACGTTGTATTTGCGCATTAGCGCCTTTCCGCCCGGAGCGTCGGTTTCCTGGGCAGCGACGATGAAATTCTTTTCGAGTATTGACTTAACTTCGGCATCGGGAAAAACCTGGTCGCGCATTACGTGGCAATGCGGGCACCACGAGGCGTAGAACATATACAGTACGGGTTTGTTGCCGTTTCTGGCCAGTTTCATCACGGATTCGTAACCGGTTTCGTTGAACGGATATGTCGATTGCGAAAAGCCATCCGTCGGGCAGAAGACCAGAAAAAACAATACGAGGCAAAGCGCGCGAAGTCTCATTTTTTAGTAAATTAGCGGTGGTTTTTAACCGTTGTTACAAATATATATCTTTAATCCGGATTTTATCCGTGCTGCGGTTTCAGGCCGTCGTGTAAAAATCACTCAATGGTTTACCCAAAAATTCCTTTGGCGCAAAGCATACTGCAAATTTGTCTCGCAAAAGGTGTAACTACAATAGTCATTTCGCCGGGATCGCGCAATGCGCCGCTTACGATAGGTTTCGCGAGCCATCCCGAATTTACTTGCTACAGCATCGCCGACGAACGGTGCGCGGCCTTTTTCGCGCTCGGCATCGCCCAGCAAATAAAGAAACCCGTAGCGGTCTTGTGCACGTCGGGTTCGGCATTGCTCAATTATTATCCGGCTGTGGCCGAGGCGTTTTACAACGAGGTTCCGCTTATCGTGATTTCGGCCGACCGACCGTCGGACAAGATCGACATTGGCGACGGACAAACCATCAGGCAGAAAAACGTGTTCGAAAACCATTCGCTTTACAACGCGAACCTGACCGAAGACGCGTCCGAGGAAAACGACATAAAAATCAACGAAGCCATCAACAAAGCGTTCGTCAGGAAAGGCCCGACGCACATCAACACGCCATTCGAGGAACCGCTTTACGAGACCGTGAAAAAACTTTCGGTCGACGCCACGATTTCGTCGACCAATAAATTTTACCGAAATGTATCAATCGAAGATATCATCGCATCGACCAATATCTGGAACGCCGCGAAGAAAAAACTCATACTCATCGGCGGAAACGAACCCGACGAAATCGACCCTGAAATCATTCAAAGCTGGATGAACGACCCGTCGATCGTCGTGATGACCGAAGTCACTTCGAATTTGCACCATCCCGATTTCCTGAGCAGCATCGACTCGATAATCACACCGTTCAAGGACAAGGATTTTGAGGCGTTTCGTCCTGAAATCCTGATTACGTTCGGCGGAATGATTGTTTCCAAACGAGTCAAGGCGTGGCTTCGGAACTATAAACCCGAACATCATTGGCATATCGATCCGTTGCGGGCGTACAATACGTTCGGATGTTTGGCGCATCATTTCGTCGCGAATCCCAACGATTTCTTCAACCAGATCTTGCCGTTCACCAAAAGCGTGAAAAGCGATTACGCAAAGAAAGCCGCGGCCGTCAAACAATCACGCGCGAAAAAGCACGACGCTTATTTGCAGCAATCGCCGTATTCCGACTTCAAGGTTTTCGGGAAATTGATCCCGACGTTGCCAAAGGATTCTATGTTGCAGATAGGAAACAGCGCAAGCGTTCGATACGCGCAACTTTTTGAAGTCGATGAATCGATCGACGTGTTCTGCAACCGCGGTACGAGCGGGATCGATGGAAGTACGTCGACTGCGATTGGGGCCGCCGTCGGTTCACGAAAACCAACTGTTTTCATCACGGGCGACATCAGTTTCTTTTACGACAGCAACGCGCTTTGGAACAACTATATTCCCAAAAATTTCAAGTTGATCGTCGTAAACAATGGCGGTGGCGGGATTTTCAGGATCTTGCCCGGACATTCGGAGAACGAGGTTTTCAATACTTTTTTCGAAACGTCACATAATTTGACGGCCGAACATTTGGCAAAAATGTACGGTTTCAACTATTTCACTGCGTCCGACGAAACGGCGCTTGATGAAGCGTTGTCGGAATTCTACGCGTCTGAAGGCAAGTCCATCCTCGAAATCTTCACGCCCGAAAAACGGAACGATTCGGTGCTCAAAAACTACTTCAAAAGTCTCGAATGACAAATCCTTTGGTTGACGCGGATTGGCTTTTCGAACATCGGAACGATGCGCGGTTGATCATTTTGGATGCGCGAAGCCCGAAGTCGAAAGTGATTGAAAAGATTCCGAACTCGATTCATTTCGATTTGGAGGAAACGTTCAGCGACGTAGCTTCAGGATTACCGCATACGATGATCTCGCCCGAAAAATTCCAACACGAAGCAAGAAAACTCGGCATCGATCAAAACAGTACAATCGTGGTGTACGACGACATCGGTTCGTATTGGAGCCCGCGCGTCTGGTGGATGTTCAGGTCGATGGGATTCGAAAATATCGAAGTGCTCAATGGCGGATTGATAGCATGGAAAGATGCGGGATTCGAAACGGTTGAGAATTTTATTTCACCGACTGAAACCGGAAATTTTACCTCAAAATACAAATCGGAATTCTTTTGTTCCGCGAGCGAACTGTTCGAGAAAATCTCGGAAAAATCATCAGTTGTCATCGACGCCCGAAACACGGATCGGTACAACGGCCTGGTAGATGAACCACGTCAAGGGTTGAAACGTGGTCATATCCCGACGGCGATCAACATTCCATTCGAAGATTGTCTTGCGGGAAACAGGTTGAAACCAAAACCCGATTTGGAAAAACTCTTCGACGACCTGAACAAACAAACCCAACTCATTTTTAGTTGTGGTTCGGGCGTCACGGCTTGCATAGTCGCGCTCGCGGCCACCGTTGCGGGATTCGATGATCTTCGCGTCTACGACGGTTCCTGGAGCGAATGGGGAAGCGGTGATTTTCCCGTGGCGTGATCACTTTTTCTTGGGCACGCAGTTCGGAACTTCTTTCCCGTCTTTTTTCTTGTTTCCGACGCGTTCGTAGCCTTTCCAACACGGATCTTCCTTCGATGATTTTTTCTTGGTTGCCATGACTTTAAGTTTAGGGTTTAAAGTTTAAAGTTACGCACGGTGAACACTTTACGCTTAACAGGAATGTGCGCAAAAATTGCACGATTTAGTTCGTACCTTTGGCGAGCCGTGTGGAAACGTTTACAAACGGCTACAAACGACTACAAATGATTACAATCGGGAAATACAATACGCTTACCATTCGTCGTGAAACTCCAGTCGGCCTTTATTTGGGTGACGAAGACGAAGATGTTCTTTTGCCTAACAAATACGTGCCGCTGACTTATGAAATCGGGCAGGAAGCCGACGTCTTCGTATATCTCGACCACGAGGAACGAAAAGTCGCGACTACGCTCGAACCGTATATTTATCTCAATGAGTTCGCTTTGTTGCGCGTGAATTACACGAACGAATTCGGAGCTTTCCTCGATTGGGGAATGGAAAAGGATTTATTCGTTCCGTTTGCCGAACAGGCGCGCAAAATGGAGCAGGGGAAGCGGTATTTGGTGTATATGTATTTCGACGAGCAATCGAAACGTCTCGTCGCATCGAGCAAGACGAACCAATTCCTCGACAACGAAAATCTTGACATCGAAGAAGGCGAGGAAGTCGAAATCATCGTCTCGCACATCACCGATGCCGGCATAAACGTAATCATAAACGAACGCCACAAAGGTTTGATCTACCAAAACGAGGTGTTCGACGAAAATATCCGCACGGGCGACAGGACGAACGCGTTCATCAAGAAAATCCGTCCCGGAAATAAAATCGACGTTTCGCTCGAAAAACCGGGTTACGAAAAAGTCGAACCCAACGCTCAAAAAATCCTCGACGAACTCAAAGCCAGTCGTGGCTACCTGCGATTGAACGACGCGAGTTCGCCCGACGATATCAAGACGATCCTTAAGATGAGCAAGAAAACGTTCAAGAAAGCCGTCGGTTCCTTATATAAAGATCGTCTCATCGAAATCAAGGACGACGGAATTTACCTCGTGAAATAATGAGCAAGGGCGCTGTCACTGCACTGCTTGAAATTTATTCGAACGCGATCGACGATCTGAAGCGGACCATTTCGGTAATTTCCGATGAAAAACTCGTCGAAGTCACCGACGTCCAAACCGACAATCCCGATTGCATTTCCATTCAAACCGTCCTGACTCACGTCGTGTCATCGGGATTCGGCTATGCGACGACGATCTTGAATAGAAATGGAGACGTAAGGTCACGTCCGCCAAGGGTTGCGCTTGCAAATTCATCGCAATATCGCGCGGCGCTGGACGAGGTGATTCGTTTTACTTTTCAGGTTTTTGAAGATATTTCAGATGAAGATCTGGAAGTATTCGAAGAATCGTCAAAAATGCTTACGAATTGGGGACAGCGGTACGACATCGAACAATTGATGGAGCACGCGATCGTCCACATCTTGCGCCATCACAGGCAAATCAAAAATTTCTTGACGCGTTAAAACTTTTCCAGTCAAAGTTAAAACCCAACTTATAATTATATATTTGTATATACAAATGTTGTATGGAAAGAAAAGATTTTCTAAAAACTATCATAGGAGGAACGCTCATGGCATCAACGCAACCGTTTTATAATTGGACTAAGGATTTACACGAGGAAGACATCGTGCATCCCGTATTATTTATTGGCCATGGTTCGCCTATGAATGCGATCGAGGACAATGAATTTTCAAGAACATGGACGAAATTTGGAAGCGAAATCCCGAAACCGAAAGCCGTTCTCGTGATCTCGGCTCATTGGCTAACGAAAGGCACGCACGTAACCGCAATGGATTTTCCGAAAACCATACACGATTTCGGAGGATTTCCCCAGGCATTGTTCGACGTGCACTATCCGGCGCCCGGAAACGCGAAGCTCGCTGCCGAAACTGCTGCCTTATTTTCAGGAACGACGATCGGTCTCGATCACGATTGGGGATTGGATCACGGTACATGGAGCGTAGTTCGGCACATGTATCCCGACGCCGACATTCCCGTTTTACAGTTTAGTATCGACTACCACAAACCGCCCGAATATCACTATAATTTGGCACGCGAACTCAAGGCGTTGCGCAAGAAAGGCGTGCTGATCATTGGGAGCGGAAACATGGTTCACAATTTACGCATGGTCGCGTGGGACAAACTCCGGGAACCTGAATATGGCTTCGACTGGGCGATTGAGATGAACCACATTTTCAAGGAAAAAATCGGAAATGACGATTTCAAGGCGTTGATCGACTACGAGAAATTGAATCCCGCGGCGAAACTCGCGATCCCGACGCCCGACCATTATTATCCGTTGTTGTATTCGATGGCGTTGCGTGATTCTAAGGATGACGTGGAATTCTTTAACGATAAGGCCGTTGGCGGGTCGTTGACTATGACGTCGGTGAAACTCGGTTGAAAGAAAAGTTGCGATTTTTGACTCAAAAGCACAAAGACACGAAGTCACAAAGAGTTCAAGATAATTTAAAATCTTGGCGCCTTTGTGACTTTGTGTTTTCGCGTTAAAATTGAGGAATTTTAGCTCGACAAACCTTTTTTCGTCTTGCCGATCAACCCATTCTTATTTACCATTACTGAAATCGCCTTCAACTTCAAATACGGTACGCTCATGTAAACGAATCCGCCGTTTGCGACGTTCTGCGTTCCCCATGAGTTCTTGACTTTATAATAAACATTGCCTTTTTGATCTTTCACCTTTCCGACGATGTGCATCAAATGGTCGTCGGTCGTATTGAAATTCTCGAATTCCGATTGGCGAAATTCCTGTGTGATTTGCTTTTCAGGTTTGATTTCCGACAGAATGGAAACCGCGTCATCGGCATTCGCCGGAATCACCGCCACGCCTGATTTTCCCGAGAACGTTTTTTCGCTTACATCGGCATCAAGCGCCAAGGTATAACCTTTTTCCAGCGCGTTGTCGATGTTGGCCACGAACTCGTCCAGCGGCACGTTGTACATTTTTCCGTTCGAGAAATTGTCGGGAATGTCAAGGATGAAATTCGTATGGAACGGCGCTTGGGTAAACGACGTAATCGTAACGTAATCAGATAATTTAAGTTTCGTCATCTCAAGGAATGACTTAGGCGTATACGTTTTACCTTCATAGTTGAAAGTCGTGACGTCTTTGCCCATGTATTTGTCGAGGATGTCGTTTGCTTTTTGCTTCCAGTCGGCGCTTGGTTTCTTGGTGTTCGCCTTGACAAGCGCTTCGAGTTCTTCGACCATTTTTACGTGGTTGTGTGATTTTGCGTCTTCAGTCAATCCTGAAAATACGCCCACGGGAACAATCCCGAATTCGCGAGCGCTGTTGATCACGTCATGGTTCAATCCGCCTTCGCCGAACTGGGCGTTTCCCTGGCGCATGATATAATTGTATGCTTTTTTCGGGTAGGTGTGGCGCACGTTGTACATTTCTGAAAGGTCGATGTGTTTGCCCGAAGTCCTGAAAATCTCAGATTCAAGGAACGACGTACTCGAAAAACTCCAACAAGTTCCCGTCGAACCTTGGGAAATCACGGGCTCGCATTCGAGATCTTTAATCGACTGGAATTCATATTTTTGGGAAAAACCTGTACAGGCTACCGTAAAAAGTGCGATTGAGGCAATGTATTTTTTCATGGAAAGCTAATTTTTATGCGGCCGAAAAGTAGTATTTTTACGCAAATAAATCTACCAAAATGGCAGAAATTAACTGGCAGACCGCCATCGAATTCGAAGACATCACCTATAAGAAATACAACGGCGTCGCCCGAATCGCGTTCAACCGACCTGACGTGCGCAACGCTTTCCGGCCCAAAACCACAAGCGAATTGTACCGAGCGTTTTACGATGCGCAGGAAGACACGTCGATCGGCGTAGTTTTATTGTCAGCCGAAGGTCCGTCGACCAAAGACGGCATCTGGAGTTTTTGCTCGGGCGGCGACCAGAAAGCGCGCGGCCATCAGGGTTACGTCGGAGAAGACGGCATGCATCGCTTGAACATTCTCGAAGTGCAACGCCTGATCCGATTCATGCCAAAAGCCGTGATCGCGGTCGTTCCGGGTTGGGCTGTCGGTGGCGGACACAGTTTGCATGTCGTCTGCGATTTGACGCTCGCAAGCAAAGAACACGCGATATTCAAACAAACCGATGCCGACGTGACGAGCTTTGACGGCGGTTACGGATCGGCGTATCTCGCGAAAATGGTCGGACAGAAAAAGGCGCGCGAAATCTTTTTCCTCGGACGCAATTATTCGGCCCAGGAAGCCTTCGAAATGGGCATGGTAAACGCCGTGATCCCGCACGGAGAACTCGAAGACACGGCTTACGAATGGGCGCAGGAAATCCTCGCGAAATCGCCAACCTCAATAAAAATGCTCAAATTCGCAATGAACCTTACCGACGACGGAATGGTCGGGCAACAGGTTTTTGCAGGCGAGGCGACGCGCTTGGCCTACATGACCGACGAAGCGAAAGAAGGCCGCGATGCGTTTTTGGAGAAGAGGAAACCGAATTTTGAGAAGAAGTGGCTTCCGTGATGGCGGCAAGGTGCAAGGCGCAAGGTACAGGGTGCAAGGTTTAAAACTTGTCTTCCGTACCTAAACATTATTCATAACGATTCTCCCTGAACCCTGAACCCTGAACCCAAAAAATGGAATTCACCAACGAAACCCTCAACACCAAAAACCTTCCGCGCTTCGAAGAAGTCCAGCTCGACAAACTTCACCGCGATTATTGGAAAGTCGTGCTCATCGTCGAGGCGATCGTATTTTTGATTCTGGGTGTCGCGGCAGGGTTGATTTATCATTTCCAGCAGGAGTTCACGGGATTCGGGACGTACATTATTTCAGTTTACTTTGTTCTGCTCGTTTTCACAGTGTTGTTTACGCGAATGAGTTTCGTCAAGAAAGGATTCGCTTTCCGTGAGCACGACGTGATTTTTCGCGATGGCGTAATTGCGACGCACACGATGGTAATCCCATACAACAGGATTCAACACGTCGCGTTGCACGAGGGCGCGATCTCTCGTCTTTTCGGATTGGCCAAAGTCGAGATTTTCACGGCCGGCGGCAACCAAAGCGACATAGAAATCCCGGGTATCGAAAAAGAACAGGCTGAAAACATCAAGCAATTGCTCATGGGCAAAATCCGAAAAGAATTATAGATGACGAACGATTTCGGCACGCCCCAACGCCAATCTCCAGTCGGGATTTTGGTCATGTTCACGCAAACGCTCCAGGAATGGGCGCGCGGACTGGCGCCGATGCTGGTACTTTTGGCCGTGAATTTCAAAAAGGAAAAAGCCTTTTATCTCATCATCGGTCTCGTCGTGTTTTTCGTGGTTTTGGGGATCGTCGCATTTTTCCGATATAGAAACTTCACGTTCTGGATCGACGATGAGAACGACGAATTCGTGATTACCGACGGCGTTTTCAACAAGACCAAAACCCTGATCCAACTCAATAAAATACAACAGGTAAACATCGGGCAATCGTTGCTGCAACGGATTATCGGCGTGTACACGGTCGATGTCGACACGGCAGGTTCAAGCAAAAAAGAAGGCAAGATCCGCGCGGTTTCCCACAAATTGGCGCTCGCATTGAAAGCGCGTCTGCTCGAGAACACGAAAACACGGATCGTTTCTGGAAATGAGATCGCCGAGATCCCGTCCGACGAAAATGTTTCCGACGAAATCAAGCCGTTCATCAAAATAAGCTTCTTCAGCCTTTTCAAATACGGAATCACTTCGAATTACCTGAGAACGCTCGGCGTCATGCTCGCGTTTTTCTTCACGATTTATGAAAACGTGCAGCGCGTCGTCGACACGAGCCGATACGATTCCAAGATTGACAACATGTTCAATGAATCCATCGCGCTCCAGGCCGGATTGATGTTCGTCGGATTGTTGCTGCTCGCGATTTTGATCGTGAACGTATTGCGCGTGATGCTTCGGTACTTCAACTTCACGATCGCGAAACAAAAAGGATCATTAATGTTGTCATTTGGCCTGATCAACACCAAATCGACGATCATAAAGCCCGAAAAAGTCCAAATTACGACGGTTTCCCAAAACTATTTCCAAAAGAAACTCGACATCCTCGAAATGCGCATCAAGCAAGCGACGGCGGGCGAGAAGGAGCAAAAACAATCGGCGATTGAAATTCCGGGTTGCAATGAAAACGAACGGGATTCGATCTTGAAATTGTTGTTCCGCGCGATTCCTGAAAAAGGCGTGATGCTGAAACCGAATTATCGCAAGCTAGTTTTTTCGATATTCCTGTCAATTGTCTTACCTTTAGGAATAGCCTATTTCGCGATTCCGTCCGATATTTTCGCCGATGTCGTGTGGATTTTCCCAGCTTGGATCGTCGTGAGAGGAACATTGCTGTATTTCGGATTCAGGAAATATCGACTGTTCATCCACGATCGGTTCATCATCAAGCAAAGCGGCGCGTGGGATATCGCCAACCAGATCATCGAGCCCAAGAAAATCCAGGCGTTGTCGGTGTCGCAATTGTTTTGGCACAAATCGGCGAACATCGGATATCTAACGATTTATACGGCAGGCGGAAACTTGTCGTTCCAACTCGGGAATTATTCGGTGATCAAACAATATGTGAATCAATGGTTGTTTGAGATGGAGACGAGCGATAGTAATTGGATGTGATCGGAGTGCCTGAGTGCCTAGTGCCTGAGTGCCTGAGTTTCGTTCGCGTAAAGGAAATCGCACTTCCTCGGAAGGCAACTAAATCGAATAAACAAATAAACAAATCAACAAATCAACAAATCAACAAATCAACAAATAAACAATAAATGAAACACTGGGTCGAAGCCGCAAGAGTCCGAACATTACCACTTTCCGTTTCCGGAATCCTTGTCGGCTGTTTTTACGCCATGTCACAAAGCGTGTTCAATTGGAGCATCGTGTTTTTTGCGCTCACGACGACATTGGGATTACAGATTTTGTCCAACTTCGCGAACGATTACGGCGACGGGGTCAAAGGAACCGACAACGCTGACCGGATCGGGCCCGCGCGAGCCGTACAAAGTGGAATAATCTCGGCCGCACAAATGAAACGCGCGATGGTCTTCATGTCAATTTTGACGATGATCTCGGCGATTGCATTGATTTACGTTTCGTTCAAGGAAGAATATCTACTGTATTCATTGGGATTCCTTTTGCTTGGATTTCTGGCGGTCGCATCGGCGATTCGATACACGGTCGGGAAAACGGCTTACGGCTATCGCGGCTACGGCGACGCGTTCGTATTCGTGTTTTTCGGTTGGGTAAGCACGCTCGGCGTAAGTTTCATGTTCTTGAAAGAAGTCGACCCGTTGTTGATCCTTCCCGCGACCGCGATCGGGTTTTTGAGTGTCGGCGTTTTGAATCTCAACAACATGCGCGACGAGGAATCCGATAGAAAAGCCGGCAAGAACACCGTCGTCGTTAAAATCGGACGTGAAAAAGCGCGCGCGTATCATTTCTTCCTAATCGTTTCTTCAATGATCCTGCTACTCGTTTTCGCCGTTTTGTTCGACTGGTACAAGGACAACGATCCATATTACATCAATTTCGACATCTATTTGTTCCTGATCGCATACGTTCCGTTGATCAAACACCTGAATTTCGTCTCGAAAAACACGGTTCCGCGCGAACTCGATTCACAACTCAAGAAACTGGCGTTGAGCACATTTTTCATTTCGGTGCTTTTGTCGGTGCAGATGATTTACCTGCTTTCTGACTTCATCGTCCAAATTGTAAACGGCTTGTCTAACGGTTTAAAATAATATACATGAAAATTACATACTTGGGCCATGCGGCTCTCAGCATCGAACTTAGCGGCCGACACATCATCGTGGATCCGTACATCTCGGCCAACGAACTCGCGGCTCATATCGACATTGATTCGCTAAAAGCCGACTATATTTTATTGACGCACGCTCACGGCGATCACGTGCTCGACGTCGAAGTCATTGCGCAACGCACGGGCGCAACGATCGTCTCGAATGCCGAAATCGCTACGTATTACGAGAAAAAAGGCTACAAAAGCCACGGCATGAACCACGGCGGATCGTGGGAATTCGACTTCGGAAAAGTGAAATACGTGAACGCGATCCATTCGAGCGCGTTTCCCGATGGAACGTACGGTGGAAATCCCGGCGGTTTCGTAATCGAAGGCGAACACAAGAACATCTACATCGCGGGCGATACGTCGCTCACATACGACATGAAATTGATTCCGTTGCGCACGACGCTCGACTTGGCGATTCTACCGATCGGTTCGAATTACACGATGGACGTCGAGGACGCAATCATCGCGTCTGATTTCCTCGAGTGCGATAAGATTTTGGGTTACCATTACGACACCTTCGGATACATAAAAATCAACAAGGACGATGCGAAGCGCAAATTTTTCGATGCGGGCAAAGACTTGATGTTGCTGCCGGTTGGCGATTCGATCGACCTTTAATTTTTTAAAACCGTTAAGTTCATTAAGCTCATTAAGATTTTACAGCTTTAATGAACTAAATGTTCTTAATGGTTCAAATTTTTATTTGCAACTCGCGTTTTACTACTTTTGGCAGCTATTCCGTCTGCATGTTCCTAGCTTTCTTGAAAATGCCGTTTTTGCATTTCACGCCAAGAGCTTCCTTTGGTCGCTTCGGCGTTTCGGCAAAAACAAGCATTTTCTTCAAAAGGCTATCCACAGCATCCGGGCTGCTCAAACACACGAACTATGACTATCTTAAAATCGGCATTTTTTTTCGCTCTGATCGCGGCAACCTCGGTCGCTTCGGCACAAAACGGCTATTGGGATAAAGATCGCGCCACGACCCGTGAAATAATCGTTCCCGCCGGAGATCGCATCGTCGTCAAGACCGAGAATTTCCCACTCGGCACGACCGAACTCGTCTACCGCATAACGGTGCTCGACGAAAACCAGCAGATGGCCAACAGCTTGGTTTCATTGCTCAAATCGATTCCGGATCCGTCGGGAATCAGTCAGGGATCGGCCGGAGCGGTTTTCCTGTTGTCGAAAATATCGGGTGACGACAAATGCAATTACGCCGTATTCACTGACAAGCAAAAGTCCGAAGCCTACAGGAAATCGGGAAAACCTGAAGGCGCCTGCATTTACACCAACATCGCGGTCAACAAGGAAGCAAAGGTCATCACGGGCCGTTCGCTGTGCCTGAATTCCCCTAATCTGTATTTCGGCTTCGAGAGCGAGAACTGGATCATGAAGCAGAAAATCGTGGTCGAGGTCGTGCCTTGGGTCGACAAGAAAGCGAGCATGGGGTGGACGAACGAAAACAAGAAATCCATCCTCGAGTTGTGCGGAACATCAGGTTTGGCGCAACTCATGACCGATTCCCAAAGCCTTTGCAGTTGCGTGCTCGACCAATTCACGTTCAAATATTCGTATGCGGAATATGAAAAGCTGTTGATCGAGGAGAAAACGAAAGCATTCCGCGATTTCGGCGACAATTGCCTCGACTCGAAAACCGCGAACAAAGGTTTGTTGCAAGCCGTCCGAACCCAGGCGCAGCAACATTATGCGTCGGGTCGTTATGAAAAAGCGATCGATTTGCTGAACTCGGCGATCATCGTATACGGAAACGCGAATGCGCGCGACTACTATAATCAAGGAATGAATTACCTGATGTCGAAACAAATTTCCAAAGCGAAACAATCGTTCGAATTGGGTGAAAAGCTCGACGATTCCGATCTGTCCATCAAACTCGGAAAGGCGCATGCGTTGCTGCTCGGCGATGATTTCTCGCGTGCTCGCGACATCTATCGCAAATACAAAGGCGAAAACGTCGATACCAAAACCAGTTGGACAGATCGCGTCAAGAAAGACATAACCGATCTCAAGAAAGCCGGCATCGACTCCAAAGACTTCGACAAAGTGCTCAAGATGCTTGAAGACTGACGTGAACGCGACATATAAAAAATATCTGCTTGACTTCAAACGCCCGTCGGGAACTTCGCGTGGCGTGCTTACCCAAAAGGAAACCTGGTTTTTGTTCCTCGAACGCGATGGCAAACGCGGAGTAGGCGAGTGCGGCATCCTTCGCGGCCTGAGTGCCGACGATCGTCCTGACTACGAGCAAAAACTCATCTGGACGTGCGGCAACATTCATTTGGGCGAACAAAAACTGTGGGAAGCGCTCGTTGAATTTCCGTCGATACAGTTCGGTGTCGAGATGGCATTCCGTTCGTTGGAGAGCGAAAATCCGTTTGAATTATTCCCGTCCGAATTTACGAAAGGTGAGAAATCAATCCCGATAAACGGACTCGTCTGGATGGGAAATGAGGCCTTCATGCTCGAACAGATTCGCGACAAGATCGCATCGGGATTTGATTGCATCAAACTTAAGATCGGAGCGATCGATTTCGAAAAAGAACTTGAATTATTGCGCTTCATCCGATCTAATTTTGACGAGGAAACTATCGAAATCAGGGTCGATGCGAACGGCGCTTTCAGTTCCGAATCGGCTTTAGGTAAATTAAATCAATTATCTGAATTTAAAATACATAGCATCGAACAACCGATTGCCAAAAACCAGCATGACAGCATGTCAGTCCTATGTAAATCGACTCCCATTCCCGTAGCGCTCGACGAGGAATTGATCGGTGTTTTTACATCGGTAGAAAAAGAAGAATTACTCCAAAAAATCCAACCTCAGTACATTATTCTCAAGCCCAGTTTCATCGGTGGATTTCGCGGCACGCAGGAATGGATTTCGCTCGCCGAAAAATATGATATCGGTTGGTGGATCACGTCGGCTCTTGAAAGCAACATCGGGTTGAACGCAATCGCACAATGGACATTTCTGCAGCACAATTTGATGCCCCAAGGTTTGGGAACGGGTGCGTTGTATACGAACAATATCGATTCGCCTTTGGTCGTGAAAAACGGAAATTTGTTTTACGATCGGGGTCTGGACTGGCGATTTGAGTTTTGACCGCAAATTTTAGTGAGGAATTTTTCGGCATTTGTAATTAGATTAGCCGCGACCCGAACCTATTGTCTCGGGTCGCGGCAAAAACAATCCTCAGTTTCTTTCAATCCAATCCAAAATATAATCGGCTTCCTCATGCCAGGTCGGTAAACCCAACACGAAGTGGTTTTTGCCTGCGAATTCCTTGTAATCGGTAACCGAATCCGGTGTTTTATACGCCCTGAAATTACGAAGGTTCATCGAAGCCGGCGTGATGTTGTCGGTACTTCCTGAAATCAACAACAACGGTACGTGCGGTTTCTTGAAGTCGATTTTCGCTGCCGATGTCAAGCCGCCTCTCGCGACGGTTTTCGATTCGGGAATGACGTTTTCTTCCCAAGATTGCTGTTGTTCCTCCAGCGTCATCCCATTCGTAAATGCATATTGCCAGTCAGATAAAGACATCGTGTATGTTTTCTTGAGTGACGTAAACAGTCCCAAGACCTTATATCCGGCTTTCAGGAACGAAAATTCATACGGAATAACAGGTTGCGGAGGAATCGAATGGATTGCGATTCCCGCGGCGGCCAAACCGCGATTGACGAGGATTTGCGTCACCATACCGCCAAGCGAATGCCCGATTATAATTGGTTTTTCAGGAAGTTGTTTCACGAATTCGGCGTAATGGTCGACGAGTTCGGTAAGCGTGAGTTCGGCAAGCGCCACATCGTTCGGAGCTAATGCGCGCAATTCTTGGGCCGTCCCGTTTTTGTGCGGCCAAGCCGGGTTGTATGTCACGTAACCTTTGGACTCGAAATAGTCTTTCCAAGGATTCCAGCCATTGTGCGTCACGAATGCGCCGGTGATAAATACTACGGTGTTTGATGCAATTGTTTTCATATCAGTAAGTGTTTGATTGTTATTATTTTACTGATACAAAGTTGGGGTAGAAAGTTGAGGAAAAAATTAACTTGGGTTAAGAAGTGCAAAGTGCGAAGTACAAAGTACAAAGTGCAAAGTACAAAGTACAGAGTACAAAGTATAAAGTATTGCGAAAGCGGCAGACATCTGGCCTTTGTACGCTGCGCTGTGCACCTTGCACTACCTTCCAACCAACCGCTTCCTAATCCTGCTCAAACTAGGGCTTTGAATCCCCAGATACGACGAAATATGGTACAGAGGAATGCTGTTGAAAATCGTCGGGTGTTGCGACATGAGATCCAGATAGCGTTGTTCGGGGCTTAAAAATAAAAAATCTTCGGTGCGACGGATCGCCATGCTGAACGCGGTTTCAGCTATGCGTCGGCCGAGGCGTTCCCATCCGTGAGATTTTGTGTAGAGTTTTTGTAAATCGTCGATATGGATGTACAGTATTTTCGACGCCGTCATCGATTGCGTATAATAGTTACACGGCGCTTGGGCGATGAAACTCTGGAACGACACCACGATTTGGTGTTGCGAAAAGAAAAATACGTTCTTTTCCTCGTCGGATCTGTCGTCGACATAGTACGTCCTGAAAACGCCCTCGATAATGAAACCCAAATACTTGCACACGTTCTTGTATTCGTTGTAGAATTCGCCCTTCTTAAATTCGCGATATTGCCAGCAGCCTTCAGACAGCGCAAATTCTTCAGGCGTCAATCCCGCGAACTGCTGTAAAGCCGCGCCGAGTATGTCGTGTTCATCCATCATAAAACGATATTATTTACAGGCGTTATCGCGGTCGGGATGTTTTCTTCGTCGAGCATTTCGCGCAGGTCGATCTCAATCGTTCGGCTCATGTTGGCCATCGGGATGTCGTTGGGCCCGCCTTCGAAAGGATTTTCGGTCGCTTCACCCACGCGGTCCATCGATGTGAAAACCCACGACACGATCATGCTAAACGGAATCGCGAACCACGCGCAATCGGGATGGATACGGGCGAATTCGCCTAACATTCCCATCGGCAACAAAATCACGAACATCCACACGAAAAACAGCGTGATGCTCGCAAACTGCCTCGGGTATGGAAAGTTTTTGATACGCTCGCATTTGCCTTGCTGTTCGTAGAGATTCGCGAGCATATTTTCGAGTTCGATATGTTCAAGCCCACCAATCGCGTCTTTTTGTCGCAATTCTTTCAGGTGCTTCGATTGGAGTGCGATGACTTGCGTGGCGCGGTTTTTCTTTGAAAGTACATAGTGAAGTTCATCGGCCGAAAGGTATTTTTTGAGTTCATCCTCAAGTGGGATTTCCCATTCCGGAACAGAATAAAACTTTCGATATTCCTTGAAATGCGCGCGCCCCGAATTTTCCCAAGTCCTCGGTTCGCGCAATTGATAACGCAAAGCCGTGAGCCACGCGCAATGACGAAGCATGAACTGTTGATGGACCGATTTGTCGACCTTGATGAAATCGCGCGACAGGATTCCCCACGAACGGCTCGAGTTTACGATCGCGCCCCAGATCTGACGCGCTTCCCACAGACGATTATAGGTCTGCGTATTCTTGAACCCGATGATAAAAGCGGCCGCAGTCCCGACCATCGCGATCGGAACCCACGGAAGCGCGACCCAATGGATGTTGAATATTTTATACAACACGGTCGGAATCACGGCCAAAACGAATAGCCAATAGATGTCGCGTCGCGTCCAAATGAGGAATTCTTTGAGTTTGTAGCGTTTTCCCGTGTGCATGTTAATTAAAAATTAATGAGTTATAATCGATACTCAGTGATTTGAAAATGGGTGTTTTAGGCGGAGGAGAGCGAGATTGCTCAACAGGATCGGGACTACGATAACGGCACCTTTTAAATCGCCATGAAAAATCTCAAGGCCGATGATCAATAGAATACCTGCGGCCATCAGGAAATTTCCGCCGACGAATATCTTGGGGAAAATAACCAGCAACGCGCTTGCGATCGTGCTGATGCCGTTGATGAAAACCGAGGTTTTGCTCCATCCGAACCGGCCGAAAAATCCCAACATCCCGAATTTGCCCGACGTCACCGCCAAGCCTTGCTTAAAGCCCGTGAATGCAGCCGCGAGCAATATAATATCGCTGATAATTTTTAGGATCATGTCGTTTCGGTCGGTGAATGTTAAAAATAACGGATTCCCGCCGAACTATCTAATTATCAGTGAGAATTTGCGCGCCGAGACAACTCTGAGGAATCGCGAACGCGTCGACCAAAGGCACAGCGTCCTGCCTGATATCCCAACACAATTGGTTCACGAGCTTTCGGATCGCCTTTGTTTTCGCGCTTTCCATGTAGCCGTCCTCGAGATACCAACCCTTGTGTCCTTCTATGAGCGACAACGCGAACAATTGGGC
The DNA here is from genome assembly GCF_004211145.1 of Flavobacterium sp. Lineage (GTDB taxonomy): Bacteria > Bacteroidota > Bacteroidia > Flavobacteriales > Flavobacteriaceae > Flavobacterium. The sequence continues at coordinate 161,416 of NZ_SEBS01000003.1, forward strand.
GAGCTGGACGAGTCGGTTTTTGATATCGGCATCCGAAACGGTTGTGATAAACGCATGATATTGTTCTAGGATTACGCGTTCGAGATACGCATTGGCGACGTCCATCATCTGATGTTGGGCGACGTTGAACGCATCGTAAGCATCCATTCCGCCGTCGATGAGTTTTTTCAAACGCCTTGCCGCCGAAGCCAGTATCGTTTTTTCACGGTAATAAAACGCTTGCAGATGGAACTCGAAATCACGTAGATGCGCCTCGTCGGTTCGCCTGGTGATGATCGGATTTTTCTCGGAAACTACCGTCTTGGCATTTTCATACACATACGTGATCATGCCGCCGACGTCGAGTTTTCCGAATTCCTTCCTGAACACCGACAATCGATTCTTGGCGACCAATTGCATCAAGACCGTATTGTCGCCTTCGAATGTCGTGTAGATTTCAGTGTCGTTTTTTAAGGCGTCGATGCGATTCTCGGACAGATAGCCTTTCCCACCGATGGCTTCGCGACATTCCTGCAACGCATCGCGCACCGTCCACGTCGTATAGGCTTTCATTCCCGCGGCGAGTGCTTCGATTTTCTGCATTTCGTCTTCGGTCCGGTTGAGGAATCGGTTCGTGAGATGGCGCAACGTGAAGTGAAGCGCATAGCTTTTTGCGAGATACGGGAGAAGTCGGCGTTGGTGCATGCGATAGTTCAGGATCGGGACTTCGGAACCGCCTTCAGGCCCGAACTGTCGGCGTTGGTCGCTGTATTTTATCGCAATCGTAAGTCCTGATTTCATCGCCGATAATGCCGATCTCGGGATTCCGATTCGGCCGCCGACCAACGTGCCCAGCATCGTAAAAAATCGTCGGTTGTCGCTCGGGATCGGGCTTTCGAACTCGCCGTTTTCATTTACCGACGCGAATCGGTCGAGCATGTTTTCTTTGGGAATGACGACATCGTGGAACGAGATCGTGCCGTTGTCGACGCCGTTCAGTCCCATTTTGTGCCCGCAATCGCCGATTTCGACGCCGTCCGCGATTGTTCCGTCGACATTTCTGATCGGAACGATGAACGTATTCACACCGTAATCTTTCCCGTCGATGATGAGTTTCGCGAAAACCGTCGCCATCTGACCGTGTTTCGCGGCGTTGCCTATATATTCTTTCTGCGCTTTTTTATGTGGTGTCTTGATGACGAACGTCTTGTTCGAATGATCGTACGTCGCCGTCGTCTCAAGGCCTTTTACGTTCGATCCGTGATGCATTTCGGTCATCGCGAAACAACCCGGAAGTTCGAGCGAACCGATTTTTTGGAGGTATTCTTCGTGGTGTTTTTGAGTTCCGAGGAAATATACGCTCATTCCCCAAAGCCCGAACTGTACGCCGAACTTGATTACGAGACTCAAATCGTGATAACTCAACGTTTCCATGATCGCGAAGTAATCGCGCATGTTTCCGCCGCCTCCGAATTCGGTTGGAAAAGCCATGTTTCCGAGATTTTCGTCGGCTAATATTTTACACCATTCGAGCACTTTTTCGCGGTAAACGTCAACGTCGGTCGAGGTTTCGTACGCAAAATCACGTCGCGTGATGACGGCTTTTACTTTTTTGATGATGTCCGATTCATCGCCTTCGAGCAACCTCGTAAGTTTTTCGATATCGAATCCATGAACCGTGTCGTGCTTTGCCGTCAGCGTATTTTCGCCGGTTCGGAACGACAGCAGGATTTCCTCACCCAGAATCCCCAATTCATTTTCGAGCTGTACGAATTCGTTTCGGGCATTCGCGAATCCATCGGAATTCCCGGACAACGCAAGCGACAGCGAAAAAAGTGAACGCAACTCGGGATTTTTTACGAGTTCCGAATGAATCGTCGTTTTCCACGCAGCTAATTCCTCTCGCGACGGCGGGGCCGAAACATCGAGTTTCGAAAGCAATTCGCTTTTACTTGAATCCGACAACCAACTTTGGGACGAAATGAATCCACGTATGATTTCGTGTTCTTTTTGGGTGAGTAAGTCGTCGGACCAGGCGAGGTAGAGGAGCGGGAGGAAAGATTGTTGGTTGTTGTTCATTTGTTCATTTGATTTTGTTCATTTGAATCGTTGTCTTCCGTCGGAAAATCTTTTTTTGAGAATGTAAAACACAATAGTTCATTCGGTATGATTTCAAATCAACAAATGAACAAATGAACAATTTTCACGACTGCCATTTCCGCAAAGCCGCCAACGCCTGCCTTTTAACCTTATCCTTCAGAAACGACGTGTTCCCGAGCAGCCAGCCCGTAAGACCGAACGCTTGTCTGTTCCATTTGTAGAAGTCGAAATGGTCGTCGTGCGTGAAGATCAGCCCATCTTTGAACGTGAATTTGGCTTCGATGTGGTTTACGATCTTGCGGTTGGTTTTTGAGAAGTCGTACGAAGCGACCCATTTTGCGGAACCTTTTTCATTGTCGGCTGAAATTCGAGAAAATTCGATCACGAGATTGCCTTTGCTGCGCGAGATCAGCATGCGCCACATATCGGCGGCGTCCTTTCCATGGAGTTTCCCGAAAACGGGATCGCTGAACGTCACTTCAGGATGATAGCAACTTGCCATGGTTTCAGCCTCGTGCTCGGCAAACGCGGCATAAAATTCTTCAATGAGTTGTTCGTGCGGATTCATTCGTGTCTTTTTCTAAAGTTACGAAAGAATTTCAAATGCGGCTAACGAGAATGACTTCGTTGTGGTCTTCGACGCGCGGGATGAGCTCGATCCGGAACTCCTTTCGAGGGAAATGCGAGATGTATTCTTCGTTCCTGTCGTTGTGGTCGCCATTGAGCGTCATAGTGTTGAACAGGATCACACCCTTTTCGGCGAGTAGGAAACCGACGCGGTTCGCGAAGAATTTCTCGAACAAAAAATTGGGCATGACCGTATCCTGGAAAACGTCGATGATGATAAGGTCGTATTTTTTTTTGGTTCGCAACACGAATTCGAACGCATCGTCGATGATGATCTCGAGGTTCGGGATTTTGTCGAGTTGGAAATATTGGTTGGCGACTTTGATGATTTCGGCATCGATCTCGACGCCCGTGATATGCCCTTTGCATCCGATTTCGTCGGTGAGCGTTTTGATCACGCTTCCGCCGGCCACGCCCAATACGAGGATTTCCTGCATGGCTTTGACCTTTTTGTATCCGATGGTTTTCAATCCGCGCCTCAACACGCGCTGCAAGCTTCCGTACGAATAATTCGTGTTCTTGGAATCGAGTACGAGCTCGCCGTTAGCCCATGTGATTTCGATGGTTTTACTGACCGACGATTTACGTGAGTGGATGTTTATGGGGAGAATGTAGCTGAGGATGCGGCGGAACATGGGGTGGTTAGGCGGTTAATCGGTTAATTGTTGATTCGTTGATTTGTTGATGTGTTGATTTGAGTTATTGCCTTCCGTTGGGAAAGTTGGTTTTGATTGGTGTGAGAAACGCTGCGGCTTTAAGGCGATTTACGGATCAACAGTTTCAAAAATAATCAATTTGTTTGTTTGTCGATCGGCGACTTGAAAATGTACTGCGCTTGCTGTAATTCTCAGTTGCTTAAAAATTGATACTATCGTCGGAAGACATCGACCTCAAATCAACAAATCAACAAATAAACAAATCAACGATTTTCGACAACAAAAAAATTAACATACCAAAAAAAACCACAACAAACCTTCCTACGTAAATAACCCCAGAGACGATACTCAAACCGCTCTTTTGCGGTTCGTAAATAATTTTTGTGTTTGTTTTATTGGTTCTGAAACCCCTGTTGCCCTAAACTACGGGGGTTTCTATTTTAATAGAGTTGCGTACTTTTGCGGGAAACCACGCAATAATGGATTACAGGCAACTCTTCGACCAATACAAGGAATCTTCACTTCACGGACGTTACATCACGCTCGACGACATCGCGCCTTTGCTCAAGAAACGGCAGGATCGCGTAAAGATTTTCGGCAAGTCGGTCGATGGAAAACCATTGCTTTCCTATTATAAAGGTAGCGGAAAAACCAAAATCCTATTGTGGTCGCAAATGCACGGCAATGAAACCACGGCGACGAAGGCGTTGTTCGACCTGTTTAATTTGCTTGAGGCTGACGACGAGTTGTCCAGGCGTTTGCTTTCGGAATTTACATTCTGTTTCGTACCGATGCTCAATCCTGACGGAGCGTTGAAATACACTCGCGAAAACGCAATCGGCGTTGATTTGAATCGGGATTTCCACGATCTGTCGCAACCCGAAAGCCGCGCGCTCACGGAACTCTTTGAAAGTTTTGAACCGGATTATTGTTACAATCTTCACGACCAGCGCACGATTTTCGGTGTCGGAAATACTGGAAAACCGGCTACGATTTCGTTCTTGGCGCCTGCGTACAATCATGATCGCGACATGAACAAGACGCGCGAGAAAGCCGTTTCTATAATCGTTTCGATGAACGACGCGCTGCAACGACTCATTCCCGGACAAGTCGGGCGGTTCGACGATACGTTCAACATCAATTGCGTGGGCGATAATTTCCAGTTTCGCGGCGTACCGACGATATTGATCGAGGCCGGGCATTTTCAGGAAGATTACGATAGGGAAGAGACGAGATTTTACTTTTTCGCGTCGCTGCTTTCGGGTTTTTCGCATATTTACGAAAACGATATAGTTGATAACGTTATTGAGAAATATTTAAATATTCCTCAAAATATGGTTGTTTTTTTTGATTTTGTATACAAAAATATCAAGATAAATTATGACGGTAACGAAAAAATTACGAATTTTGCGGCTCAATACAAAGAGGAGCTTGTAGGTAATTCCCTCTTTTTCAATGCCTACTTGGCGCAAGTGGATGATTTGGAAAACCATTTCGGACATGTAGAGTACGATGCAGAGGAAAGAATTTTTTCAAGCGATTCGGGAAATATTCCTGAAATTGGGCAAAAAGCAAATTTTTCTATCGGAAATGATGTTAAAATTGTTAATGGCTTAAAAAAAATGTAGCGTTTACGTTTTTTTATTAAGGAAAAAATATTTCATTTGTATTAACACAAAATATAAGACCGATAAAATACAAATACAAAAATTATGAGCAAGTTTCGTTTAGATGAAGTTGATCACCAGATACTGGACATGTTGATCGATAATACAAGAGTTCCATTTACCGATATCGCTAAAAAATTGCTTATTTCAGCCGGAACCGTTCACGTGCGCGTGAAGAAAATGGAAGACGCCGGGATCATCATGGGATCTTCACTTACGCTTGACTACGAAAAGCTTGGTTATTCATTCATCGCTTACGTCGGGGTTTTCCTCAACAACACGTCCCAGACCAAATTCGTTTTGGAGCGCATCAACGAAATCCCTTTCGTGACGGTCGCTCATGTGACGACAGGAAAGTTCAACATCTTCTGTAAAATCCGTGCGAAAGACACGAAACACGCGAAAGACGTGATCTTCATGATCGACGACATCGAAGGCGTTTACCGCACCGAGACGATGATTTCACTCGAAGAAAGCATCAACGACAAGAAACGTCTGATGCACACGATCTTTAAAAACATGTAATCAATACGTTACGATTTATACAAACCCCGGCCATTCGTCGGGGTTTTTTAGTATCTTAAAGCAAAAAATCCAAGCCATGTACACGCTTCCAAAAATCGAGCGATTCAACCGCAGTGTCCTTTCAAAATACAACGTTTACAACAGCGTTTTCCTGACGCTTCCGTTCGACGCGATCGACAATACGGGTTCGCTCTTGCCTTTATTTACCGAGGTTTGCGAGAAAGGATTCGCCAATCAGGAATCGCCTGAGCAGATCGTTAATTTCTTTGTCGAAAAATATCTCGATGCACCGTCAGAACAGGAACGAATTGATCTGATGTTCCGATTCATCCAATATGTCGAACGCCAAATCGTATTATTCGACGCGATCGAAGATGCCGCGTTTGAAGAAATAAACAACCTCGAAGGAACAGGTTCGATGCGCGAAATCCGCGATAAGGCGGAAGCGACCGGAAAACGTGAAGAACTTACGGAATTTCTCGACAGTTTCAACGTCCGAACCGTATTGACAGCTCACCCGACCCAATTCTATCCCGGTCCTGTTTTGGGGATCATCACCGATCTGACCGAAGCCATAAAAACGGACAACCTATACGAAATCAAACAATTGTTGTCGCAACTCGGGAAAACGCCCTTCTTTAAAAAGGAGAAACCGACGCCGTTCGACGAAGCCGTGAGCCTGATCTGGTATCTTGAAAATGTATTTTACGATACGATTGGCGAGATCGTGAATTTCATCTGCCGAAACATTTACCAGGGAGAAAAAATAAACGGTTCCATTTTAAGCCTTGGGTTCTGGCCCGGAGGCGACCGCGATGGGAACCCGTTCGTGACGACTGAAATCACGAACAAAGTCGCTGACCGTCTGCGCACTTCAATACTCAAATGTTATTACAACGATATCCGAAAACTCAGGCGAAAACTCACGTTCGCGAAGGTCGACGTAATGGTTACCGACGTGGAATCGAAATTATATCGCTCGGTCTTTTATTCCGAGGGGGAAATTTTCATCACTCAGGACGAGTTCAGGAAGACATTGCTCGAGATCCGAAAAATAATCGTGAGCCAGCACCAATCGCTGTATCTTGGTGAATTGGATTCGCTGCTCAACAAACTCAACGTATTCGGGTTTCACTTCGCGACGCTTGACATCAGGCAGAACAGCAAAATCCACAACGCTGTCATAAAAGATATTTTCGACACGCTCAAGAAAAGTGATCCCGAGTCATTTCCCAAAGAATATTTCGACCTTGAGGAAAAAGACCGCATCGAAGTCGCGACGAACCTCCATAAACGATTGAAGCCCGACGCTTTTTCGGACGAAATGACACAACAGACGCTGCAATCGATCTATGCGATGAAAAACATACAGGAACGAAACGGCGAGAAAGGTTCGAACCGCTACATCATCAGCAATAACGAGAGCGCGCTGAACGTAATCGAGACGCTTGCGTTGTTCCAGCTCAGCGGATGGGAAAATCCGAGCGTCGATATCGTTCCGCTTTTCGAGGCCGTCGATGATTTGCGCAACTCCGACAAAATCATGGAAACGCTGTACACGAATCCCGATTACGCCGAACATCTTAAGCGCCGAAACAACGTCCAGACGGTCATGCTCGGTTTCAGCGACGGCACGAAAGACGGCGGTTACCTCATGGCGAACTGGAGTATTTACCTTGCCAAGGAAGCGATCACGGCCATGTCGCGCAAATATGGGATTGAAGTGATTTTCTTCGACGGACGCGGCGGACCTCCGGCTCGTGGAGGCGGAAAGACGCACAAATTTTACGCATCGTTGGGTTCGGACATCGAAAACAACGAAATCCAGATTACGATCCAGGGACAAACGATCAGCTCGAATTTCGGAACGTTCGATTCTTGCCAGTTCAACCTTGAAAACCTGTTGAGCGCGGGAATCAGCAATCGCTTGTTCGACAAGGGCAAAAACGATTTATCGGCTGGTGACAAAACGCTGCTCAGCGATCTCGCCGAAATCGGTTACAAGAAATACATCGATTTTAAGAACCATCCCGAATTCATTCCGTTTTTGGAACAGATGAGTGCGCTCAAATATTATTCGATGGTCAACATCGGCAGCCGTCCCGCCAAACGAAACAAAGGCGACAAGTTGAATTTCGGCGATCTGCGCGCGATCCCGTTCGTGGGTTCGTGGAGTATGTTGAAGCTCAACGTTCCGGGATCTTTCGGCGTCGGAACCGCTTTGAAGGAGTTCGAGAAATCGGGCAAATGGAACGACGTGCAGGAACTTTACGACCGTTCTTTATTTTTCCGTACGTTATTGGAAAACAGTATGATGTCGTTGGCTAAGTCGTTTTTGCCTTTAACTGCATATATGAAGGACGATCCCGAATTCGGAGCGTTCTGGCAGGTCATTTATGACGAGTTCGCGCTCACCAAAGAAATGCTTCTCAAGATTGCGGCACACAAGGAACTCATGGAAAACTATCCCGATGGAAAAGCGTCGATCGCCGTCCGCGAGCACATCGTAATGCCGTTGCTCGTGATCCAGCAGTATTCGCTTCAGCGCATAAACGAACTTCAAAAAGAAGCCAAACCCGACGAAAAATTGATCGCGACGTATGAGAAACTCGTAACGCGCGCTCTTTTCGGGAATACTAACGCCGCCAGAAATTCAGCCTGATGAAACCAAGCCAATTAATGCCCGGAGAATATCCGGCCTACCAAAAAACGTATATCGATACGGTCGAAGAAATCGATCTGATCGAAGAGCTTGAAATTTCGTTGCACCGATTCATCCGTTTCGCGAGAGAGATTCCGATGGAAAAATTCGATTACCGATACGCGCCCGGGAAATGGACGATCAAGGAAATAATCCAGCACGTCATAGATTGTGAACGCATCTTCGCGTATCGCGCGTTGGCCTTCGCCCGAAACGACAAAACGCCTTTGCCGGGATTCGAGGAAAATGATTACGCCGACGCGAGCGACGGAAATTCGCGTCATTTGAATGCGTTGCTCACCGAATTGTCTGAAGTGCGCCAATCGAACATCACGCTGTTCAAGAGTTTTTCAGATGAAGCTTTGTTGCGCATTGGCAACGCGAACGGGAATCCGAATTCGGTACGCGCTTTGGGTTTTGCGATCATCGGGCATCAGAATCACCATCAGAAGGTTTACGAGGAAAGATATTTGAAAGAAGTTTAGGGTTTAGAGTTTAGAGTTGATGCAAGTAGGTTGAGACAGCGTTTTTTATTCGCGTTTTGGAATCGATTCGTGAAATGACAACGTACTAACCCTAAACCCTAAACCCTAAACCCTAAACCCTAAACCCTAAACCCTAAACTCTAAACCCTAAACTCTAAACCCTAAACCAATAAACTCTTCCATTTCAACAATTTTTCTTCAAACTTCATCGTATTCGCCGGACTCGTAGACGGCATCACGAATTGAGGCAGTGGAATCGTGTTTCCAAAGGCTTTCGTGAACAAGCGATGGCTTTCTTTTCCATTAAAGAAAATTGCTTTGATGTTTGGGTTTTCGGCGAGCAATTCGGGGATTTTATTCGGAACCGAATTCTTGATGTTCGTATCAAGGCTTCCTTCGCGTTCGCAGGTTTCGAGTACATCCCAGAGCGCGATGCCGTTGTCGATCAGCAATTGTTTGCGCGATTCGAAATCAGGTGGAACGGGCAATTCCGCGAAAATTGAAAACATGATTTTCCAGAATGCGTTTTGCGGATGCGCGTAGTATTGTTGCTTTTGCAGCGATTGCACGCCGGGCATTGTTCCTAGGATTAGAATTCTGGAATGTTTATCGGCTAATGGAGGAAAAGAGCAGATCAAGTATTTTATTTTTACAATTAAGAGATTTGAGAAAAGTTAAGAAAAACTCGTCGAAAAAAGCAAGCCTTAACCAACCTTAACTATCTTAATTGTTAAAAATTTCCGCAGCGACAATAAAATGAAAGCTTCGAAATTTTCATCGGCGCGACCAGAGAAAACACAAAGCAAGTATTTTTTTTTACAGTTAAGATAGTTGAGAAAAGTTAAGAAAAACGCATCGAAACAAGCAAGCGTTAACTAACCTTAACTATCTTAACTGTTTGAAATTTCCGACTTGACAATAGAATGAAGGGCACGGAATTTTATCGACGATAAAAGCAACCCTCGTATTTATTTCTATCATTAAGAAATTATGGACAGTTAAGCAAAAATAATTACCTTAATTTTTATAGTTTAAATTTTCGCTGCGACAATCGAATACACAAACGGAATATCATTCCTCAAATGCGCAACCCTAAACTTTCCGGGCGCGAATTCCTCCATATTACTGAAACAATTATAAGGCGAATAATCGTACTCGTCGAATTTCTGAACGGTCAATCCATTTTCAAGTAAACTCGTAACAACCTCCGAAAGCGAATGGTTCCACGAAATCGATTGGTTTTTAATGTCAGCTGATTTATCGGCATAAGTTCCCGTTTCATTTTCAATGATCGCGCCGGCTTTGAAATAATTGTACGCGACATATTTGAACTCGTCGTCGAACATCCAAACCACGGGATGAAATTCAGCGAACACGAACTTTCCACCGGGTTTCAAAAAATGCGAAACGACTTTTGCCCATTTATCAAGGTCGGGCAACCAGCCGATCGTGCCGTAACTCGTGAACACGATGTCGAATTCCTGATACATGCGATTTGGTAAATCATAGATGTCGCTGCAGATGAATTCCGCGTCGGCGTTTAAATCACGTGCGATTACTTGTGCCGTTTCTATTGCCTTGTCTGAAAAATCAACTCCGACGGTTGTCGCGCCCAGTCGAGAAAGTGAAATCGTGTCTTGTCCGAAATGACATTGTAAATGCAGAATCCGCTTGCCTGAAACATCGCCGAGCAAAGCAAGTTCGATTTCCTTTAGCGAGGATTTTCCGTTGAGAAAAGCTTGTTGGTCGTAAAATTCTGAGTGTAGGTGGACGGAAACTTTGTCGTTCCAGGTGTTGCGGTTTATGTTAAGGTAGTCGTCAGGATTCATTTTGCTTTTTTGTGTAAGTTACATATTTAGGTTTGTTTTTTTTGCCACGAAGGCACGAAGGCACGGAGTTTTTTTGACGTTGACACTGTATTCTTAAGTCACAAGTAAAGCTTCGCTTTTATGAAAATTGATTCGTTATTTACACAGGCCAATAATTAAAATAAACAATATTTGCATTTTAATTTCAAGTGAATCTTTGTATTAACGTCTTGTTTGTCTTCGTTCTTAAATAAAATTCAAATATTAAAAATGACTTAGAGACTTCGTGCTTTCGTGTCTTCGTGGCAAAAAAAAACTTCTAGTCTTTCAAAAAAAAAAGGAACCCATTCAGGCTCCCATTTTCTATTTCTCATCGTCTTCATCATCATCCTCGTCGTCATCGTAGGATTTTGAATCGTCTTCGAAGTCATCATCGTCGTCGTCATCGTCTCCGTCGGCATCCGAATCTTTTTCAGGTTTGTCGACATCGTCAAGATCGTCATCGTCATCGGTTGCGGCATCGTCGTCCTCGATATCCATTTTCATCGAATCAATCGGTTCCACGACATCGTCAATATCGTTGTCTTCGTCGAATTTCTCGAGACGGCTCGCGAGTTTCGTGCTCACTTTCACAAGATAGATCGTGTCTTCAGTTCGGACTTCGACCGCTTCGATGAGCTCGTTTTGAGCGTTTCGGAAACGGATGATGTGCGAATCGTCATAACCGTCGGGAAAGCGCTCCAACAACAATGTCAGGATTTCATTCGTTAGCTTGTTATAGTCTACAATTACTCTTTTCATAGGTTACATATCTAATAGGTAGGCGAAAATAAGTGGCGCCACGATCGTAGCGTCAGATTCAATGATAAATTTGGGCGTGTTGATATCGAGTTTTCCCCAAGTGATCTTCTCGTTGGGAACGGCTCCTGAATACGAACCGTAGCTCGTGGTCGAATCGGAAATTTGGCAAAAATAACTCCAGAACGGAACGTCGTGCATTTCCATATCCTGGTACAACATCGGGACGACGCAAATAGGGAAGTCGCCCGCAATTCCACCACCGATCTGGAAAAATCCTACACCGTTGCTTGAATTTTTAGAATACCAATCGGCGAGATACGTCATATATTCGATGCCCGATTTCATCGTCGAGGCTTTGAGTTCGCCTTTGATCACGTACGATGCGAAGATGTTACCCATCGTCGAATCTTCCCATCCGGGAACGATGATCGGTAAATTGGCTTCGGCCGCCGCGTACATCCACGAATCTTTCAAATCGATCTCGTAATATTCCTCGAGAACGCCTGAAAGCAACATCTTGTACATGAATTCGTGCGGGAAATAACGCTCGCCTTTGTCGTCGGCGTCCTTCCAGATCTTGTAGATGTGTTTTTGAAGGCGACGGAACGCTTCGTGCTCCGGAATGCAAGTGTCGGTCACTCGGTTCAATCCGCGTTCCAATAAATCCCATTCCTGTTGTGGCGTCAAATCGCGGTAGTTCGGTACTCTCTCGTAGTGTGAGTGGGCCACGAGGTTCATGATGTCTTCCTCGAGGTTTGCTCCTGTACAGGAAATGATCTGCACTTTGTCGCGACGGATCATTTCAGCAAAAATTTTCCCCAGCTCAGCCGTACTCATCGCACCAGCAAGCGTCACCATCATTTTCGAGCCGTCGGCAAGTTGTTTTTCGTAGGCTTTCGCCGCATCAACTAGCGCCGCCGAATTGAAATGCAGGTAATACTTTTCAATAAATTGGCTAATTGGTCCTTTACTCATTGTTTTTGTTTTGCAGTTGTCTTAGTATAAAAATAATTTATTTTTCGTCGTAACCTAGAATTTTAAGCACGTCTTGCGAATTTTGTTCGGGCGAGAAGACTTCGGTCGCCAAAATCCCGTTTTCATCGCGGTCGATCAGGATGTGTTTCGGCTGCGGGATCAAACAGTGGTGCAATCCTCCGAAACCGCCGATCGTTTCCTGATACGCGCCCGTATTGAAAAACCCGATATATAACGGTTTCTCCTTGTTGTATTTTGGAAGATAAACCGCGTTCATGTGTTGTTCCGAATTGTAATAATCATCGGAATCACACGTCAACCCGCCGAGCAAAACGCGCTCGTACGTATCGTTCCATCTGTTCACGGCCATCATCACGAAACGTTTCGAGATCGCCCATGAATCGGGCAAAGTGGTAATGAACGACGAATCGATCATGTTCCATTTCTCACGGTCGTTCTGTTGTTTCTGGTAGATGATCTCGTAAATCGCGCCACCTGATTCGCCGACGGTAAACGATCCGAATTCGGTAAAGATGTTCGGAACCGGAACCTCTGCGTCGTCGCAAGCCGTCTTGATCTGGTTGATGATCTCGTCGACCATATATTGGTAATCGTATTCGAACGCAAGTGAATTCTTGATCGGGAAACCGCCACCGATGTTCAAACTGTCGAGCGTCGGACATTCCTTTTTAAGGTTGATGTACACTTTTAGACATTTCACCAATTCGTTCCAGTAATACGCCGTGTCGCGGATTCCCGTGTTGATGAAGAAGTGCAGCATTTTAAGTTCGACCTGTTTGTTTTCCGCGATCTCACGCTTGTAAAAAGGTACGATATTTTTGTATCCGATGCCGAGGCGCGACGTGTAGAATTCGAATTTCGGCTCTTCTTCGGCCGCGATCCGGATGCCGACCTTGAATTTCTTCTTGGTCTTCTCGAGGATCATGTTCAGTTCCTCGTAATTGTCGATCACGGGAATCGTCTTGTTGTAGCCGTTGTTGATCAGACGCGCGATGTTGTCGATGTAAGCTTCTCTTTTGAAGCCGTTGCAGACGATATACGTGTTCTTGTTGATCTTGCCGTTCTTGAGCAAATTTTCAACGATATTGATATCGAACGCCGACGACGTCTCAATATGGATATTGTTCTTGAACGCTTCGTTCATCACGAATTCGAAGTGCGAACTTTTCGTACAGTAACAATAATAGTATTTGCCTTCGTAACCGTTCTTTTCCATCGCCTTCCGGAACCAGCCTTTGGCCTTGTTGATGTTGTTGGAAATGGCGGGAAGATACGTGAACTTAAGCGGCGTGCCGTATTCTTCGACGAGCTTCATCAGGTCGATATTGTGGAACAACAACGTGTCCTTGTTGAGCCTGAATTCTTCTTGAGGGAAGTAAAACGTTTGATTTATGAGGTCGGAATATTTTGTATTCATTTAGTACCGGATTGAAATTTAAAAAGGTTTAAAAACAGCCAAATGTGCAACTGTTCTCAAACCCGTATGTTGGCAAAAATGATCAGCAGTTTTTCGCTGTGTCGTACTGTTGTAATCTCAAACTGCCCCAAAGCTTTCAGTCCACGAAACACGCGTGCCGCGACTCGGAAAAGGTAAGCGTCCAAAACAGGCGGAGGCTCGTGTTTATGCGTATTTTGAGATTTATTCATTGCAGGCAAATGTAAAAAAATAACTTTCCCGAATACAAGGCTTTCTATTAAAAATTCTTTAAGATTTGTAGTCTTCGAAAGCACTGTCAATAAGCTCGTTGGCAACTTGCTGGTTGATTTTGATGCCGCCGATTCCATCGAGCAGCGCAAACAAAACCGTTCCGTATTCGTTCTTCTTGTCGTGTTTGAGCAGGCTGAGCACGGTTTCGAGATCCGACGGCGTGAATTCAATATCTTCGAAAACACTCTTGATCGCCGACTTTATCTGGTTGTATTCCGATTGCGAAAGCAGGCCCAATCGCATCGAAACATAACCTTCGAGAATCATGCCCGCCGCGATCGCTTCTCCGTGCAGCAACTCCTGCTTTTCGTCGCTTTCGAGGAAATGGCTTTCGATGGCGTGTCCGAGCGTGTGCCCGAAATTAAGCGCTTTTCGGATGCCTTTCTCGGTCGGATCCTGAGTCACGATCTCGTTCTTGATCTCAATCGAACGATAAATCAACTCGTCAAAATCGGCGAAATCCAATTGTCCCAGATCGAGGAATTTCTCCCAGTACGATTTGTCGAAAATCAATCCATGTTTTAGCATTTCGGCCAAACCTGAACGCATTTGGTTCTGCGGAAGCGAGCCCAGGAACGCCGTGTCGATCAATAGTAATTCAGGCGTATTTATGGTTCCGATCTGATTCTTCAAACTTCCCAGATCGACGCCGTTTTTCCCACCGACCGACGCATCGACCATCGCGAGCAACGTCGTGGGCACATGGATGAAGTCGATACCGCGTTTGAACGTCGAGGCCACGAATCCGCCCAGATCGGTGATGACGCCGCCGCCAAGATTGATGATGAGGCTTTTGCGGTCGGCCCCGTATTCGGTCAAAATATTCCAGATCGACACGCACGTATCGATGCTTTTTTGGAGTTCGCCCGGTTCTATTTCGAGGATTTCGATCTGTGCTTCGGTTTCGAGTCGCGCCATGAAATCGGGCAGGCAGCTTTCGTTCGTATTGCTGTCGGTCAAGATAAAAATGCCCGAATGGTTGCGCTCGGCCAAGAACGCGTTAAGCGAATCGTATCCCTGTTCGTTGAAAAATATGGTATAGCCTGCGGCTTGTATGGGTTGCATCGGTAATTATTTTGAATGGCAAAATAAAGGATTTTATAAGTGGTAACGGACGATGCCCGATTATTTTTCCTGTCGCAGTTTGAAATACCGATTACTCTTACAATATTTGCGGATCAAGAGCTGTTTTTCTAAGAAATTTAACCACGTCATTTTCAATTCCAAAGGATATTTCAAAATTGATACGGCGCTCCATTCTCAAAGTATATCGAAAAATATGAAAACGAAACTACTTATTTATTCATTCCTGTTTGCCTTGCTCGCAATGATCTCGTGCGGCGGCAGCGATGATTCGGCGGAACCGTCGGGCGATCCCGGTCTCCCGACATTGTTGACTGCGACTGCTACAAACGTTTCGGGTTCAGGAACATCGGCCACACTGAGGGGGCAAATAAACAGTACCGGAGGATATGAAATAATAAAATATGGATTTTGTTGGGGAACATCCCCAAATCCCGTGCGCGGCGTCGGGAATTTCCAGGAAAATAGTGGTGGAGATGTCGGCCAGTATACGATGGACGTTAGCGGCTTTACAGCGGGAGATTCATACTTTATACGTGCTTACGCCCAGAATGAAAAAGGTATCGGTTACGGTCCACAGGTCGCGTTTGTGCCGGTCGCGCAGATCACTACGGAAATCGCGACACAAATTCATTCGACTAAAGTACTGCTTAGAGCTCACACGATTGGGACTGAAAGCAATCAGGTAGGATTTGTTTACGGAATATCGCCCAATCCCATGGTTAGCGGCGACAATATCGCCACCATCGCAAACGGTACTACGGGTTTTGAAATGGAACTTACAGGTCTTTTACCGGATACCTTTTATTTTGTACGCGCTTTTAAAGCGGTTGGAAATATGTATTTATAAGGAGAAGAAATAACCTTCAACACGACAGGTTACGTTGGTCCTGCGGGCGGCTACGTGGCGTATGACAAAGGTGAATTTACCGATGGATGGCGTTATCTCGAGGTCCATCCTGTTTCGTTACACTACGACCTATCGCTCGGGGAAGGTGCGAAATGGGACGAAGAAGATGTCGATTTCCAGATAACGACATCGGCGATGGGGCAAGGCATGGGCAATACGCTCGTTATCGTTTCAAATGTGCCTTCAGCGAACTGCGCCGCGAAGCTTTGCAATGACTTTACGCTGAACGGTTATTCCGATTGGTTTTTACCATCGAGCGACGAAGCTGTGGCCGTCGCGAACAGCCTGCTTGGAATCGACATAAATTTGCAGACGTGCTGGACTTCGACCCACGTATGGAATACCGCGTATGCCATCAGCTTCCTGGCAGCGGCGGAGCCTTATTTTTTAGTGCTTCCGAACACATCTAAAAATTCGTACAGGAAGGTCTATCCGGTGCGAAAGTACTAGCCGTCATTCGGGAATCGGCCATTAAAGCACCACCGTAAAATTTGAGGATTCGTTTTGGTCGGTCGCATCAAACAATTTTGGCTTAGATATCGGAGTTTTCAATTCACGATTCAAATTATTTAAGTAATCGGGAAAATCGTGTAACGACTGCAAGGTTGCGGTTTAGGAAATTAGTGGTGTTAAAAAACACACCATCAGTAACCTAAATACGCATACTATGATTTTACAAGACCGCACATTGCCAAAATGCATCGCAGCCTCGTTTTTTGCCTTGCTCGTTTTTTCGTGCAACAAGAACCCAAAAGAAGCTGAAGCGCCCGAACAGGAACTCGCCGACAGCATAAACAAGGAAAACAAAGACGTAATAAAAGAACTCAAGCCGACCGGACCTGCGCCCGCCTGGGGACCAAACATTACCGATGAAATGGCCGTCGTCATCGAAAAATTAGGCAGTCTCGGTGGAAAACCGATCGAAACTTTGACGGCTGCCGAAGCCCGCACACAACCGACTCCCGCCGACGCCGTGAAAATGGTCGCCGTCGATAGCGGAATGGATATCCCGACGCCGCTTTGCGACACGATCGGAAAAGACATTCCCGTTACGGGAGGAAAAACACATGTAAGGATTTATACGCCAAAAGGAGGCGCGGCACCGTATCCGGTCGTAGTATATTATCATGGTGGCGGATTCGTGATCGCGAACATTGAAACGTATAACGGCGGTGCGCAAGGTTTGTGCGAACTGTCGAATACTATCGTCGTTTCGGTCGAATATCCGAAAGGCCCTGAAAAGAAATTTCCTGCTGCGCATACCACGGCTTTCGACGCATACAAATGGGTGTTGGCAAACGCTGCCTCGTTCAATGGCGATCCTAAAAAAGTGGCCGTCGCGGGAGAAAGTGCCGGAGGAAACCTTGCGTGTAACGTTAGCATGATGGCGCGCGACAAAAAAGTACAATTGCCTTTGTATCAGGTTCTCGTGTATCCTGTCGCGAACAATGACATGAACTCTGAAAGTTACGTTAAGTATGCTGCTGCGAAACCGCTTAACAAGCCGATGATGGCTTGGTTCGTAAAAAATGCGTTGCCGTCTGAAGCTACCGCTGCTGATCCACGTGTCAGTTTAGTGAAAGCGAATCTTGCGGGATTGCCGCAGACGTTGATCATCGGAGCCGAAATCGATCCGCTTGCGACGGAAGGGAAATTGCTTTCAGACAAACTAAAAGACGCAAAGGTCGACACGAGTTATGAGTTGTATAAGGGCGTGACGCATGAGTTTTTTGGAATGGCGCTGGTTGTGCCTGAAGCGAAGAAAGCGCAGGAATTGGCTGCGAAAAAGTTGAAGAGTGCCTTTGGCATGTAGAATATATCCTTTGAATTTTGAAGAGGTCTTGCAGGAGTGCAGGGCCTTTTTATTTTTTGATGTTTTCGTTTTGCAACGTCGATGCTTAGTTGCTGATGTTTTTTGTTATTCCGACGCAGGAGGAATTTTGTGAATCGGAACAGTTGCGTTTTGTTTTGCAACTTTGTTGCTTGTTCGCTGGTGCGAGCATTTCGCTCAAACTCGTTTTAGTTTGCTTGCAAACGCTTCGCATTTGTTTCGCCTGCCGGCGGAGCCTACTTTGTCTGGCAACAAAGTAGCAAAATGCCTGGCGCCAAGTTTCCCAGGCGACCCGACAGGCGCGAAAATCCGGCGCGGCTGGTCGCGCAGGCGCGATTTACAGCCGCGCTTTGCGGATTTTCGCGCCGCCGGGTGCCCGCCTGTCCAACTAAACGGCGCGACTGATTGGAAGTATTTATTTGTTTTTCGGCTTGCGCACTGCGCCGAAAAAGCCTCCGAATGGTCTTGTGGATTCTAGATGGCGTTTTGTTGCCAGATGCGCGTTTTCGCTCGTCACGTTATTGATGACGTTTGATTCCCGATTCACGAATGGTGGATTTAGGTATTGAATCGCTTCATTGGCAATCAGAAAAAATGTGCGTTTTCGCTTCTTCAATCAAACCTTGAACTTTGTACCATGTACCCTGAACCTTTTTATTGTTTTCAAACGCTTCGCATTTGATTCGCCTGCCGGCGGGGCCTTCTTTTACTTCATCGATTTCTATTGTTTTTAAAGGATTCAGTGAACCTCGTTCCTCGGTTTGTCTCGCAACAAAGTAGCAAAATGGCTGGCGCCAGGTTTCCCAGGCGACCTGGCAGGCAAAAAAATCCTACGCGACAAAACTACTCACGCGTTTATATTTGGTTTTTTTGGAATTCGTGAATCTTCGATTTCGCTGGTGCTCAAACAGGTTGTCGCGCTTAACGGATTTTTGTGCCGCCGGGTGCCCGCCTGTCCAACTAAACGGCGCGACTGATTGGAAGTATTTATTTGTTTTTCGGCTTGCGCACTGCGCCGAAAAAGCCTCCGAATGATCTTTTAAGGTTGTAATTGCGTTTTGTCTCTGGAGGAAGGTTTCGATTCGCCACGTTTTTGATGACGTTTGGATTTTTGACGGTTGATGAGTTGGCGTCACGATGTTTTTGTTAGTTTTTGACCGAGAGCCTGGCGGGCGTTCCAATTAGGATAACCGTTGCTCTCTTTTTTGCATTGCACCTCAGCTGCTTGTGACAAACTTTTCCACAAAAAATTTGTGTAACCAAATGAGTTGCACCTTTTTATTTTGAACAAAAGTGTCACAAACTAATCAACCAACTCATTTTCATTTGGCACTCAGGTCACAACCACGACAAAGCATAACTATAACAAAAGTATTTTTTTAAAACTTTGTCAATGTATTTCTACATCGCGAAAAACCCTATTCAAATCTCCCTCGCAACATCATCGCCATATGACGACTTACCAGCTTCAATTTCTTACGGTTTACAGGATGATACCCGTCTCTATCAAAACACTCCACAGTATCATTCTTGCTATACCAAACCACTGGCCGCCCGTCCTTAAAATAAATGGTTTCAGCTGTAATTAGAACCTTGCGCATCCCGACTTGTAAAGTGTCAACAGCCTCAATCAAATTCTCATTCGACTGTCGCGTCGACGAACAATCGACGATTTCGTAGTGATCACCAAGCCATTGCATGCACGCAGGTGAATCTGTCTTCAAAGTCAACGCTAAAGCGACAGCACCCAAAGCTGCAATCGCGACACCGCCGATATAAGTATTACGTCTGTATTTCGTCCACCAACCAACATTGTTACCGTCAGAGTCGCTTAATCCGGGCTCGTGCGTTTCGGGATTGCCGTCGTGGGCTGGTCCGTTTATATTTTCGGGCGAGTCCGATTCCATATCCACTATTATCACAGGCGGAACATCTGGCCTTTCGGCAACTGTTGGATTTTCAATGTCCGACGCTTTGTCAACCGACACATTTTCATCGGGCATCCGGTCAGTTACTGCCGACTTTCGAAATTTTTGAAACGGACGCGGCTGGAAGTTGACAATCAACGCTGCGAAATCAAGCATTTTCTCCTTGTCGGATTGCTTCGACCCATCGAATAATGATTGTATCGGGCGAAACTTCGGCAATGGGAATGCGTCGATTTGTCTTGCGTAATCTTTGCTTTCGTCAAGTACGAAAAATCGTTTTAGGATTGCTAGATCCCGCGGCTCGATTTCTTCCGACAATAATCCTAATGTGAAATCCCGGATATCGGCGGGCGTAGGATTGACTTGTAGCCCAAGATTCCCGTTCTCCTGTTCAAGATCGTACTTCTTGCTGATGCATTTACGGTACTCGTGAATGTCAAACATATCCTAATTATTTAAGTAGTGCTAAACATTCTTCGGAATTCACGAGAATTACCGGAATTACCGGAATCCGCTTGCTATCAGCACGATTTCACTGCATTTCTTTGCCTCAGGATTTGTATCGCCCCAAATGCATTAAAGGCAAATGTACAAAACGAATCCAATCACAGTGCCGCCTTGCGGACCGGAAAACTTATCCGGGAAGTATAAGCCCAACGCTCCGTAAGTCGCACTGACTTCCCAAAAGACCGGCATGGCCATTTTACCTGAGAACCTTTTTGGCTCGGGAAGGCCTTGCTCATTTTCAACCTTAAAATCGTAAACCGATGAAGAAAATTCTTTTGATGGGCGCGCTTACCATTGGCGTGCTGGCAGTATCGTGCAGTGCCGACGACCAGTCGCAGGGAGCAAACAAAGTAGAGGAAACCGGAGGCGGAAGTGGGAATATTCCGGCGCCACCGCCACCACCGCCACCGCCATTTCCATAAATAATTGTGAGGTAATTCTGAAATTTAGTATTTTCGGGGAATGAAATTCATGTTTCGTTCCCCGTTTTTTATCGTGTTCACGGCGCTGATCGTGATTAGTTGCAACATGCCTGAAAAGGAAAAAGCGAACGATTCATTGGTAAAAAAAGCCGTGAGCGACGGATATGCGCTCCAAATTAAAGGTGCCGATTTCGAACAAAAAGGCCAGACTGACAGCGCATTCAACTATTATTTCAAAGCGAAAGAGAAGTTCACGTTCGCGAAAGACAGTCTGCGTAAAGCACACGTATTGCTTGTCATGGCGAATATCCTCAGGAAGTACAACGACTACGCCGAAATGCAGGCGCTCGACATAGAAGCGTTGGACGTTATGGGGCGAAACACCTACTATCACGCAACCATTTACGCCGACCTGGGCATCAGTTTCATGAACCTGCATGAGTATGAAAATGCCGTCGGTAAGTATAACAAGGCGATTGAATTCAGCGCCACGGTTGCCGATTCGCTAACGATGGTCAATAATATCGCTTACGTCGAAATCAGTCGTCGGAATTACAAGAAAGCCCACGATCTATTGTTGCCGGCTGTGAATTCCACGCACATTTCGGACAGGCTGGAAACCCAGGCGCGCATCATCGACAACCTCGGGTACAGCAAATTCAAACTCGACATGCCTAACACGTTACCTATGTTGGAACGCGGGCTGTTTCTTCGCGACAGTATCGGCGATGACTTCGGCGCGATCACAAGCCACATGCATTTGGCGTCGTTTTACAGGGGATCCGATATCGGGAAAGCGATTTTCCACGCGAAATCGGCCCAACAGAAAGCCACGGCAACGAATTCGGCCGACGACAGGCTCGAAGCACTTTCATTTCTAATCGAACATGCGTCGGATCCCGAAGCTAAAAAATACGCCAAAATATACGTTCGCGTGAACGACAGCCTAAGGACGGCGCGCCAGGAAGCACGTAATTATTTCGCGGCACTCAAGTACGACTACAAGAAAGAACACGAAAAAACGCTTAGGGCGCGAGCCGAGAAAGCCGAACAGGAAAACAAGACGCTGCTTTGGATCATCGCGACGATAGCAGCCATTACTGCAGGTTTTATCATCGTGATGCGCATCGTCTCAAGAAATAAGAAAGAACGTTGGAAAGCCGCTTATGATGCCGAAATCCGAATTTCCACACGGCTGCACGATGAACTTGCGAACGAAGTCCATCAGAGTTTGCTCATTGCCGAAAACCGCGATCTGAACATCGGCGAGGAAAAGGAAAAATTGCTCGATACGCTTGAAGATATTTACCGAAAGACACGTTCGATATCGAGGGAAAATGCGCCCGTTGCCGTCGGTCCGGGATTTTCGAAGCGACTGCGCGAACTCATCGGGCATTATATGTCGACCGACTGCAACATTATTACCGATGGTCTCGACTCGGTAAAGTGGGACGATCTTGACGAACCAAAAAAAGTCGCGGTGCATCGCCTGGTGCAGGAATTTCTCGTGAACATGAAAAAGCACAGCGGCTGTTCGCATGCACTTTTGCGCTTCGGTACATCGGGAAAAATGCTGCTGTTGGATTATTCCGACAATGGCAAAGGCGCCGAATCTGAAAACCTCGACCAAAAAAACGGGCTCGCGATTATGGAAAACCGTATTCTCGCACTTAAGGGAACGATTACATTTGAACCGCAGCCCGGGAAAGGTTTTCGGGCGCATGTAGAAATCCCAATGTAAAACGTACCATGATGTTCAAGAAAGTATTAGTTGCGGAAGACTTTGACGGTTACAATATTGCCGTCGCCGAGGCCTTGAAAGCGCTCGAGATCACCAATACCGACCACGCGCCCTGGTGTGACGAGGCGTTGCTCAAAATGGTGCGCGCGCTTGAAGACGGCAATGCGTTCGACTTGCTCGTATCAGATCTGTCGTTCAAACCCGACCATCGCACGGCAAAACTCACGGGAGGCGAGGAACTCATAGCCGCCGCACGAGAGTTGCAACCCGATATCAAGATTTTGGTGTATTCGATAGAAGATCGGCCGCATCCGCTGCAATACTTGTTCAACGAACTAAATATAGACGGTTACGTGCTCAAAGGCCGGAATAATATTCCCGAAATCCGCAAGGCCATCACCGCGATCGCGATCGGCGAGCAGTATATTTCGCCCCAAATTTCCCACGTGCTTCAAGACAGGACGTTGCATGAAATCGAGGAATACGACCGCGAACTCATGAAAATGCTTTCAGAAGGAGTGAGCCAGGCTGAGATTTCACTTCTGTTACAAAACCGTGGCATAAACCCGAACAGTGTGTCGAGTATAGAAAAACGGATCAACAGGCTCAAGATTACCTTGCGCGCCAACAACAATGTGCATCTGATCGTGATCGCAAAAGATCTCGGACTCGTATAATATGGGAAAACGGTTTTTATGGTTGCTGTTCACGTTGCTGCTTTGCGCCTCACTGCAGGCTCAAATGCGATTTTGTTCATGGAATTTGTGCGACATGGGCAAGTCGAAATCCGGAGCCACGATCACTTTCATGGCGCAAACCTTAAAAAACTACGACCTGATTGCGTTGCAGGAAGTTGTCGCGGGGCCTGAAGGCGCAAAAGCCGTCGCGAAACTCGTCGACGCCTTAAACCGAACGGGAGCAAAATGGGAATACGCCATAAGTTTGCCCACGAGCGGCACGCGGCAGAAACGCGAACGATATGCGTTCCTGTGGAAAAAGTCGAAAGTAGCAATGAAAGGCAAACCCTGGCTTGACGCACATTTCGCCGACGAGATTGAGCGCGAGCCATTCTTCGGGACATTTACGTACGAAAAAAATGACTTCACGATCGTGAACTTCCATGCGATAACCAAGAAACTGCAACCCGAAACCGAAATAAAATTCTTTAAGTTCTATCCCGAAAAATACAAAGATCTCAACCTCATATTCGCGGGTGATTTCAATTGCGCTCAGTCACATACGGTTTTCAATCCGATACGGAAAATGGGATTCCAACCTGTACTTGTCGATGCTAAAACCACGATGCGGCAAAAGTGTAAAGGCGATGATTGCCTGGCATCGGAGTTCGACAATATTTTCTACAAAACGACTCGGGCGAAAACGCAGGAATCCGGCGTCGTGAATTTCTATTTGTCGTTTTCCAGTCTGCACGAGGCGAGGAAAATTTCGGATCATTTGCCGATTTGGACATTGCTTACATTCGATTGATTTCGGCCGGTTATGGAAAACCGTAAGGAAATGATCCGGATAACGGTTACGTTTGAAAAAGCCGACAATTAATCCAGGTCGAATTTACAGATTGTAACCAAACTCCTATATTTTCAAATCGTTCACAGACAAAACCGACACATTCATCGAAAATGTCCGAATGTGTTCCACAGTAAAACAAACAGTATCGTTACTTGCCTGTTCGAAATTCTTTCAGATGAAGATAAAACTACCTCATTCCGCTCTTTTGCTGCTGATTTTACTGTTGTTAAGCGGCTGTAAGGAAGACATTGCGTCGCTCGAAATAACGTCAGGAAATCACGTAAATAAATTTTCGGAAGCCGGCATTTTACCAGGCCCGAATCAAAAACTCGACGACGAACCCGGCGACGAACTCGTCTGGGTCTGCAAAAGCGACGGCGCCACGAAATACCATCGCAACCGCGAGTGCGGAGGTTTGGGTCGGTGCACGCACAAAATCGAAAAACAAAGTAAAAAAGACGCCGAAGCTGTCGGGCTCACGAGCTGCAGTCTCAAAAAGTGTAATTAATGGGTTTGAACCGGATACTGGCGTTCGTTTGCGCAGTTGCATTGGCGTGTGCGTTATTGCCGCTTCCGATCGGCTACTACACGTTTTTGAGGATTCTCGTAACCATCGGCGCGGTTTCCATTGTGTTCCAGGATGTGAATGAAAAGAAGCGTTTTTGGGCGATTCTATTTTTGATCGTGGCCGTGCTTTTCAATCCTGTCGTGCCGATTTATCTGTATCAGAAAAGTAAATGGACATGGATCGATATCGGGGTTGCCATTGCCTTCGCGGTCTATGGTGTAAGCGCTCACAGACCTCGAAATACGTAATTTTTTAGAAAACCGACGCGCTACGGAAATCCGTAAAATCAGTTTTCGCACAGCGCCTACATTTGGAAAAACCAATCCAAATGAAAAAAATTACATTCATCGCGATCATCGCGTCGCTGACTTCTTGCTCCACGAGCTATTTCCAGATTTATAAGACGCAACCCGTAAATGCGAGCACAGGCGTCGCGGGCAATGTCTATGAGAACGCAGAATGTCGCATTACCTACGATTTTTGGGCCGAAGGCGGAGACGCAGGATTTACGGTATTCAACAAAACCAGCGAACCGCTGACCATCAACATGGACCGCTCGTTCTATATCGTGAACGGGAAAGCGTACGATTATTACCAAGCGCGAACCTTCACGACCTCGCAGACGGAATCCAAGACCGTGTATGCGACGGGTTATTTTTACCGCGTCAATCTGTCACAGGCCGCAGCGAGCTCGTCGGGGCATTCGACGTCTTTCGAAGAACGGCCGGAAATCACGATTCCGCCAAAGAGCAGCAAGAGTTTCAGCGAATACATCATCAATCCTTTTTACTTCAACCACTGCAACCTTGCGAAATATCCGACGCGCCGAAAGATCAAGCGACTTAACTTCAGCGTCAGCGATTCGCCTTTCGTTTTTTCGAACAATATCACTTATACGGTCGGTGGAAAAACCAATACGCTTTCGCATGAATTTTATGTCTCGGAATTGACGAATCTTCCGCAAAGTGAAGAAATTAAGGATGTGCGGGAACAAAATTGCGATTCCAAACGAACCGTGCGCAAACATGTAAACGCGAGTCCCGAGAATTTCTTTATCCGATACAGTAAGAAATAAATTTCCAAAGCATTAGAATTTGAACCGCATCATTTTGCGGTTTTTTTTTCGTTCAAAGTCTCAGTTTGATAAATCGCACAATGATATTACGTTACCGCCGAATTCTGTAACCTCACGGCTTGGACTTTTGCGAACTTAGAGCTACCTAATTATTGCATCATGCGAACGACAACCACAAATTCAGGCATAAATGTGTTGGGCGACATTAGTTGGGGTTCGCATTTTTGTACGTTCTACAACTCGTCCGAAGATCTTTTGGACATGATGTCATCGTTCTTCAAAGCTGGCCTGGACAACAACGAACTTTGCGTTTGGGTAATTTCGGAACCGTTGTCGGTAGGGGAAGCGCTGCTTTCGATCGAACGCGATTTCTCGCAACTCGAGGTCTATCTCGACAAAAAGCAACTCCTGATCGTTCCGTATAACGAATGGTATCTCGACCATGGGAACTTCGAAGCCCAATTCGTACTCGACCGTTGGATAAACACATATCGCCAAGCGATCGCAGACGGTTTCTCGGGGATGCGCGCGAACGGCATCGAGTCATGGCTCACGCCCGAAACCTGGGAAGCTTTCATGGCTTACGAAGAGGCGCTCGACAAATTGATCACAAATAAAAACATCATTATCCAATGTAGTTATCCGTTGCGGAAATGTTCGGCGAAGGCGTTCGTCGATGTGGCGCACGTACACGAAAAAGTCATCGCATGTAAAAAGAAAAAATGGCACGTGCTCGAATCGCAGCAGGTCCGGGAATCGAAGGCCCAACTTTCAGAGATCAACTACAGGCTCGAGAATCTCGTAAAAGAGCGAACCGGAAACCTTGAGAAAGCCATCAGACAACTTCAGGAAGAGGCGACGACGCGGCTTAAGACGGAAAGAAAACTCGCCGGAATCGCGCGCGACCTCGTACAACGCAACACCGATCTGCAACAATTCGCCTACATAGTGTCGCACAACGTTCGTGGGCCGGTGTCGAACATCATGGGAATTGCGGGGTTGCTCAACGACGTGCAAACAACTGAAGAGCGCACTCTGCTCGGGCAAAACCTTTTCCTTGCAATTGGCGAGCTCGACGATGTGGTGCGCGATTTGGGCGAGATATTGAAGATAAAATTCCAATCTGCCGACGGAAAGGCAAAAGTAGTTTTCCAGGATATGATCGATACGATTCTGGTCAGTGTCGGAACACTGCTGCAAAAAGAACACGTGACGTTCCGGGTCGATTTTTCCGAAGTTCCGTCAATTTTCACGAGCCGTTCCTATATGTACAGCATTTTCATGAACCTCATCGGCAACAGTCTGAAGTATAAACATCCCGATCGCGATCCTGAAATCAGTATCCAGAGTCGGCTTTCAGGAAACAACGTGCAACTTATTTTTATCGACAACGGCATCGGAATCGACCTGAACAGGCACGGTTCCAAATTATTCGGGCTCTACCAGCGTTTCCATTCGAACACCGACGGCAGCAAAGGTCTTGGACTATTCATGGTAAAGACACAGGCCGAAGCGTTGGGAGGAACGGTTTCTGTCACGAGCGAAGTAGGACAGGGGACGCGGTTCGTGTTGGAGTTTCCGATCGTGGGTGAAAATGTGTGATGACAATCTTCAACCGACAACTTTTTCGGTTCCCCATCGGATCAACCGCCTCAATATCAAGATGCAAAGCGCGTAAAAAATCAACGAGACTCCTGAGAAAATTTGAAGTTTTCCGGCTTTCATCCGGGTGTATTCGTCTGCCGGGATAGTACGGATAAGAATGCTGTCTTTCATCAGTACAAATTTCCCATCAACGATTTCAGGCTGGCCGTATCCTTGGGTCGTTCCCATACAAAAAGCGGCTATCGCAAGCGCAACACTTACGAAAACCAATGCGCCAAGCCAAGGTTCGACATCCTGAAAAAACGGGCGTAACGGTATTCCGTCGTCCATGTCATCAAGTTCTTCGACTATGTTGGGATGGTTTTTTGCGAGAAAAAGCGTGGGGATAACCAATACGAACATCGTTAAGAAAAATATCCAGACAAGCGGAAACCTTTCGGCTATGTCCACACCGAAAGCTGAAATCAAATTCAGTACGAAAGTGAACAGCCAACCGATTATTGCTGCGACGTATAATTTTTGTTTCATGGTCAAAAGCGGTGTTTATCGCAACCGAATAGATTCGGTGTAGAAAGACTGCATTAAATCTGACGTTTACTGCGTTTCAAACGTCGCGCAACAGTTTCAGAAAATTGTCGACATAGAAAATATGCCCGCGCGGAATGTCATCATCGCGATCTTCATAAATATAATAACCGTTCTTAAGCATTTTCGTCTCACCATTCAAACATCCGAACGAAACGTCAGTTGTCAAGATAAGACAGTAGAGTAGCAGTGCTATTTTCGTCATAGAACCCATTGTAACAAAATCGAATATAAACGTTTAATGTCAATCTGGCGAGGTTTAGCTCACGGCCGACGGTGTGGAAACCGATATTCCAATAAATAAAAACAAAAACGGCGCACATGGCGCCGTTTCAAATCATAAAAAATCTTTTATTTCAAATCAAACCGATCAAGGTTCATCACCTTATTCCAAACCTTCACAAAGTCCGTGACAAACTTCTCTCCGGCGTCAGCTGAAGCATAAACCTCGGCAACAGCGCGTAATTCCGAATTCGAACCGAAAACCAAATCCGCTCTGGTTCCGCTCCATTTCGCAACGCCGGTCGCGCGATCGCGGCCTTCAAAACGCTCGCGATCCTGAGAAGAGGCTTTCCATTCCGTTCCCATATCGAGCAGATTCACGAAGAAATCATTCGTCAATTGCCCCGCGCGATCCGTGAAGACGCCATGTTGCGAACCATCGTAATTCGTGCCGAGCA
The DNA here is from genome assembly GCF_004211145.1 of Flavobacterium sp. GTDB lineage: Bacteria > Bacteroidota > Bacteroidia > Flavobacteriales > Flavobacteriaceae > Flavobacterium. The sequence continues at coordinate 189,934 of NZ_SEBS01000003.1, forward strand.
CACGCAATCCGCCTACCAAAACCGTAAGTTCGGGAGCCGAAAGAGTCAAGAGATTCGCCTTGTCGATCAGCGCGGCCTCGGTCGGAATCGACAAATTGGCTTTGCGATAATTCCTGAAACCATCGGCCAAAGGTTCAAGATAGTTGAACGATTCCACGTCGGTTTGTTCCTGAGACGCGTCCATACGACCCAGCGTGAACGGAACTTTAATGTTGTTTCCGGCGTCGGCAGCCGCTTTTTCGACAGCCGCACATCCGCCAAGTACGATCAAATCGGCAAGAGAGATCGTTTTTCCGCCAATATTGAATTCATTTTGAATGCTTTCGAGTTTCGACAAGACCTTGTTCAATTGAGGCGGATTGTTCGCGTACCATTCGCGTTGCGGCAACAATCGGATTCGTGCTCCGTTCGCGCCGCCGCGTTTATCCGAACCTCTAAAAGTCGATGCCGAAGCCCAAGCCGTGGAAACGAGTTCCGAGACGCTCAAGCCTGAATTCAAGATTTTAGCCTTCAAATCGGCCGCATCGCTGTCTGAAATCAACGCGTGGTTCACTTCAGGGATCGGATCCTGCCAAAGAAGTTCTTCATTTGGAACATCGGGCCCGAGGTAACGCGCTTTCGGCCCCATGTCGCGGTGCGTCAGTTTGTACCAAGCGCGAGCAAAAGCATCGGCAAATTGGTCAGGGTTTTCAAGGAAACGGCGCGAGATTTTCTCGTAAGCCGGATCGAGTCGCAACGAAAGGTCGGTGGTCAGCATCGTGGGCAAATGTTTTTTTGAACTGTCGTACGCATCGGGAATGATGGCCTCGGCATTTTTGGCGACGTATTGGTGCGCGCCCGCAGGACTCTTAGATAATTCCCATTCAAATCCGAACAGGTTCTCGAAGAAATTATTGCTCCATTGCGTCGGCGTTTTCGTCCACGTGACTTCGAGACCGCTGGTTATGGTGTCGGGACCTTTGCCCGAATTATATTTGTTGTGCCATCCGAAGCCTTGCAGATGCATGTCCTCGGCCTCGGGTTCTTTCCCGACATGATCCGATGAAGCGGCGCCGTGCGTCTTCCCGAACGTATGTCCGCCCGCGATCAACGCCACGGTTTCCTCATCGTTCATCGCCATTCGGCCGAATGTTTCGCGAATGTCCTTAGCGGCTGCGATCGGATCCGGATTTCCGTCTGGACCTTCTGGATTCACGTAAATCAATCCCATGTGAGCTGCGGCGAGCGGTTGTTCCAGATCGCCTTTGGAATGTGTTTCACCTGTCGCGTCCTCGTCCGACGAAACGACTCCGCGTTCGGCCAGGCCTTCGACGCCTCGGGCATAACGTTCCTCGTTTCCGAGCCAGGTCGTTTCGGCTCCCCAATATACCGATTCGTCGGCTTCCCAAACATCGGGACGACCGCCGGCGAATCCGAACGTCTTGAAGCCCATCGATTCAAGCGCGACGTTTCCGGTCAGGATCATCAAGTCGGCCCAAGAGATTTTCTTGCCGTATTTCTGTTTTATCGGCCATAAAAGGCGTCGTGCCTTGTCGAGACTTACGTTGTCGGGCCAGCTGTTTAACGGGGCGAAACGCTGCAATCCCGCGCCACCGCCGCCACGGCCGTCAGTAACCCTATAGGTTCCGGCGCTGTGCCATGCCATTCGGATGAACAACCCGCCGTAGTGCCCGAAATCGGCTGGCCACCAATCCTGGGAGTCGGTCATCAACGCGTGCAAATCTTGTTTGACGGCCTCAAGATCGAGGCTGTTGAATGCTTTCGTATAATCGAAATCCTTGTCCATCGGATCCGATTGTGGAGAATTTTGCCTGAGTATGTTTAGTTTTAGTTGGTTCGGCCACCAATCCTGGTTTTTCGTTCCGCCGCCTCCGGTGTTCTGCTGGTTGTGGAATGGGCACTTGCTGATGTCGTTTGATCCGTCGTCCATTGTGATGTATTAAGCGTTTATAAAGTGATTTGTTTTCCGTAAAGTTAAGGCTTTATGTGTTACGACAAAATCGCTTGTTTCTATAAACGGATAGGTGTCGTTGATAAAGTGCGTGATTTTAATGGCGTCCGACCAAACCTTTCGCACGTTCGCGCAATACTTTCGAATCATATCCGACGCCGTTTTTGAAGACGAGCTCGACGTTTTTGATGTCTTCGATATTCTCGTCAGGTTTGCCCGAAACGATCAGCAAGTCGGCACTTTTTCCTACTTCGATGCTGCCCGATTCGTTGTCGATCTTAAGAAATTTCGCGCCGTCGATCGTCGCGATCTTGATCACGTCCAACGGCGTCCAGCCCGCTTTCACGAGAGTGACCATCTCGTTGTGGTTCTGGAATCCGGGTAACAGGCCACAATCGGCGGCATCGGCTCCGAGCACGACTTTTCCACCTTTTTGGACAAATAGTTTTTCGAACGGACGCAGTTGTGAGTCGTTTGATCCTTTCGGCATGAACGGCGGCGGATTTTTGAGATAGCCTTCGACGCGTTTTCGTTCGTCGGTGCTTAGATATTCGAGTAACGCCGGATTCCGGTAATCGCTGTCGGAAAACGGCGTGATCGTGAGGACGATTTTCTTTGCAACCAACAATTCGATCAATTCGTTGACGCCTTTTTGTTCCACATTCAATTTCCAATCGCCTTCCCATGGAATACTCAAATCGGAAGCGCACGACCAGAAACTGTGTTCGATGTTGTCGATGCCGAGATTCGCCGCTTCCGTACACGACATTTTCCCCAAATGTCCGGTCACGGGAAGGTTTCTCGAATGCGCTTCGTCGAGCACGCCTTTCAAAGCGTCGGTGCCGATGTCCGAATAGACCTTGAACGACGTACAGCCTTGATCGGCCCAAAACGCGGTCGCTTTCTTCCCCTGATCGTAATTCGAGATGACGAAATCGCCCAGGAATCCGCCCGACGCGTCGTTGAACATCGGACCTGTCACGAACATGCGCGGACCGATCGATTCGCCCGAGTCGATTTTGCGTTTGAGGTTGAGATCGTACATCGGGTTTTCGGCTCCTGCAGTGCGCAACGTCGTGATGCCCGCGGCCAGATACAGTTTCGGGAAACTCACGGGATGGAATTGCCAGACCGCCGCGCCGTTGTTGTAATTCATGTGTTCGTGCAGCATCACGAGTCCGGGCAGGATCGTCTTTCCTTTTAAATCGATGATCTGCGCCGCTTTTGGAACTTGTAGTTTTCCGGTTTTCCCGATGGCTTTTATCTTTCCGCTTGAAATCAAAATGGATTGTCCGTCGAGCACGATTCCTTTCACGACATCGACGATTCTCGCGTTCTGCAGTACGATTTCGCTTTGGTCGTATGCGATGAGTTTTGATTTTGTCTGGGAGTGGGAGTGATGTCCGACGAGGAAAAACAACACGAAAATAAATCTCAATTTGCGCATGATGTAAGTTTGCATCCAAGTTAATAAAAATGGATGTAACTATTTGGAAGCCAAAGTATTTTCAGGGATTACTTTGATAAAGTCGTGTTTTCGACGACGTTCATTCCTAAAATGCCTCGTCGGAGTTCTATTTGCAAATAGGTGAAAGTGTCGATATTTTGTGATTTCGGGAACACGAAACCTTTCATGATGCCGTCGACTTCGACAGTTGCCGTGGGTTGGTGCGACCTCGTCGTGAAGCCTCTGCGCAGGATGAGGCATTTCTCGATTTCTCGCTTGTCCGACTTGAATGCGAACATATTCACGCAAAGCAACAATGCGCTCAAAAGACTTCCGAAAGCGACGCTCGCGTACACGAATTTCTCGAGTCGGCCGTAACTTAAACCGAAGATGTTTTTCGGAACAAAATAGAAGACCGCGCCGCAACCCAAATAAAAATAAGCGAAATACCACGGCTCGATCACGGTATCTTTAAAAAGTAGCACGACGACGAGATTCAACAACAATCCTGCGAAAAACAAGATATTCGCCGCAAGGACGTATTTACCATTTTTGGTCTTTATATATGTATCGCGCATCAGTTTGGATTTACAGCCATTTCTTTTCCTTTTCGGTCGCGTCCAAAATATCGATGTCGAGCGCGAGTTTCAAATGGTTGGCGACCTTGAACGCGTCTTCCTTGTCCTCGGTCTTGTAAGCCGTGAAATGCTTTGAGCCGTAAAATAAGTTGAGATGGATAATTGACGTCTGGACGGTTGCGACGGTCGCTCCATACAAATTTGCGGGCGTTCCTTCGCGCGTCTTGAACACCGAAACATATTCCACGGGCGGAATCGGCTGCCATTTCCCGAAAAGAAGTCCGAAGAACGAATATACGGTCCTATATGTCTTGCTTGCCAAATCTATTTGCGTGCCTTCGCGCAGCAGCAGTTTGAGCGAATAGCCGATGCACATGAAACCCATCAAAATGCTTAAAAACAACACCGAAGCCAGTCCCGCCAAACCCAAAAGCACTCCGAAAATCGTCTTGATAACCGAATTTTTCCTCAAATACGTAATCGTGTATTTCTCCATGTTTCTCTTTATATTGTATTGTGGTCGTCAGAATTGTTTCGGCTTTTTTCCGACCGACGCAAGTGCAACCAACTCAAGTATCCTTTTTTGGCGTGTTTCAGGCCTTTTGGCAAACGTGATCCAGTGCAGCATCATTTTCCTGACCGATTTGCTTTGGCCTGAGAAAAACGCTTCGGAACCTTCGTATTTCTTGAACGCGGTAATCAAATCCTCGGGAATCGCAAGTTCTTCGACTGCATCCAGCGCCGACCATGAGCCGTTTTGCTTTGCGATCTCGATGCTGGCGTGTCCGGCTTTTACCATCAATCCGTCGGCGATCAATTGTTCGATTTTCTGCTTGTTGATCTTTGACCACGCGCTGTTTGGCTTTCGGCGCGTAAAAAACTGTATGAACGAATCGTCGTCTACGGTCTTTCTCGTGCTGTCGATCCATCCGAAACAAAGCGCTTCCGACACCGCATCGCTCCAAGAAAGCGTAGGCACATTCGACTTTTTCTTATACTGCAACAGCCAGACCGATTGTTTGGTTTGGGGATTTTCAAACAGCCATTTGCGCCATTCTTCGCGACTCGGTGCGTAAAAAGTTTCAGTTTCCGATGGTTGCTTCACGTGAGCATGGAGGTTTTGATGCCGATAAAAGTACTAAAATAAATGAACTGCCGAGGTCGGATTTCCTCGCCAAACTTCTTGTTCCAGTTCAATGCCCAAACGCAATAGCTGACGTAATTTTGGAGTAATAATAATAACAATAAAAAATAAAATAACAATGGAAAATAAAATCCTAGGCATCCATCACATCACCGCAATCGCGGGCGACGCCAAACGAAACTTCGACTTCTATTCAAACGTGCTCGGGCTCAGGTTCATCAAAAAAACGGTAAATTTCGACGATCCCGGAACGTACCATTTTTACTTCGGGGACGAGGTCGGCAGCGCAGGAACGATCCTGACATTCTTTCCATGGGGAAGCGGAATTCCACAGGGAAGGCGAGGCGCGGGAATGGCGACCGAAATCGGTTATTCCGTCCCGAAAGGCAGTCTCGAATCCTGGATAGAACGCTTCGAAAAGTACAACGTGATCTACAACAAACCTTCGATAAAATTCGGTGAGCGCTATTTGACGTTCCTCGATCCCGACGGACTCAAGCTCGAACTCACAGAAAAGGACAACGACGACCGAAAACCGTGGGAAACTGCCGAAGTCAAAGCGGACATCGCCACGCGCGGTTTTCACAACATCACGCTGACGCTCAACAGCATTGCAGCGACGGCAGCCGTTTTGACCGAAGTTTTCGGATACAAGCTGATCGCGCAGGAAGTGAACCGTTTCCGATATGCGACCGACGCCGTCGAGAATGCGGCCATCGTCGACCTTGTCGAAATCGCATCCGAGGAAAAAGGCCACGTCGCCAATGGAAGCGTGCATCACGTTGCGTTCCGTGTCAAAGACGACGCGACGCTGCTGGAGTTCCGCGAAAAAGTAATCGCGCACGATTTGAGCATTACACCGCAGATCGACAGGCAATATTTCCATTCGCTGTATTTCAGGGAACCGGGCGGCGTCCTGTTCGAAATCGCTACCGACAATCCCGGTTTCATGATCGACGAAACGCTCGAGGATTTGGGCAAAGGCCTGAAACTTCCCGCTCAATACGAATCGAAACGCGCGAGCATCGAAGCGCATCTAACGCCGATAAATTGATTATGGAATTTTCACCTTTAAAATACATCTACAAATCTTCGGGTTTGGAAAAAGCGCCGACACTGTTACTGTTGCACGGCACGGGCGGAAATGAAAATGACCTGTTGCCGTTCGCCGATCATTTCGGAGACAAAACTAACGTGTTGTCGGTACGCGGAAACGTGAGCGAAAACGGCATGCCGCGGTTTTTCAAACGACTCGGAATGGGAATTTTCGACGAACAGGATTTGGAATTCAGGACGCATGAATTGGTGGATTTCGTGACTGGACTTTCGAAAACCGAACATTTCGACCTCGATAAAATCGTCGCTCTCGGTTATTCGAACGGAGCGAATATCGCGGGTTCAATGTTGGTTTTGCATCCCGATTTCCTGGCGGGCGCGATTTTGTTCCGACCGATGAAACCGTTTGCGGGCAAGGAATTTCGTCGGACGAACAATAATGTCCCAATCCTGATGACTTCGGGGAAACTCGATCCGACGGTCGATTTGAACGATATCGAAAAGTACGCGGCACTCTTGCAAGACGCGGGTTTCAACGTTGAATCGCATACAATCCCAACCGGCCACAATCTTGCGCAATCTGATTTGCAATTGGCCTCGGATTGGTTCGGCAAGCATTTCAAAAAATAATTCAAGTAGTGTAAGACCTGTCAGAAACGGCAGGTTTTTTTATGCACCGAATTGTCGCAAATGATGGTCGATGTGCAGCCAAACCAATCGGCCCCAAAACATCCTGCTAAGTTTTCCGTAGAACGGATGCGGATGCAACTTGACCAAGGTCCGGAAATCTTCGAGATGATCGATCAGGTGTTGCCGCTCGGTCGCAAAATCGTCGACGGTCACACCATTCGTTTCCATATCCATGACCGATGGCGTATCCAAACCTTTCGGCAACGGAATCAGATACAAACTTATCCATTGGATGAATCGGTTGTGATACAGTTTTTTAGGCGATATCTCTTTCGATGTTACTTCACCTGTCGCGAGTTTGATTTGTATCGTGCAATGTGAGATCATCTGCTCGAGCGTCATGCGTCCCCAACGACGGTTTTGGTTGATGGTGAGTTTGTCGAGCCGTATCGTGATTTGCTCGTAATCGTCGTCGTAGTAGATGTTTTCCATGGTTGAAAGTGCAAAGTACAGAGTGCAAAGTACAAAGTACAAAGTACAGAGTGGAGGGCAAGTTGCATGTTTAACGAATCGCCGGAACGAATTTGTGCGACATAAAGATACGATTTCGATTGTGGAAAATTTAATCGAGCGTCAACTGTCCTAGTTTGTACGTGCCGGTTTTGAGTACTTTTCCTTTTTCATCGAATAACGTGTACGCGCCGTCGTAACTTTCCTCAAGATCAAAAATCGGATTGCCGACGGCCGTGTGGAATAACGCGATGCGTTCGCGGATACGCTTGCAATCGGCATCGTAAAAGGCTTCGACGCGGACGCGGACGCCATTTTCGAAGTACAATTTTTGGCGTTCCCATTGAATGAATCCATTGGAACGCTTCCGTTTTTCGCCCGTTTCGTCGAAAGTTATCATGACCTCTGCGTATTTTATTTCGCTGATGTCTTTCGCGCTCGATTGTCTTAGTTTAGGGGTTTTGTTGACCGTATCCATGCGCTGGATGAATTCCTCGTCAAATAGTGAATACAGTAACTTTCCGTTCAGATCAAAGTTCTCGGTGTATTTCGGAAAGCCGTTTTCGATTTCGCAAATCACGAGAAATTGCTCGTCTTGAGACTTGACAGTTCCTGTAAACGGAAACCACGATTCCTTTTGAAAATAAGCGACCTTGGTTTGGACGAAGGTGGCTTGAGCTTCCTGGGCGCTAATTGGAAAGGCCAAAAGCAATAGGATCGAAGTGAAACAATTCATTCTTGTGTATTGGTTTGTTCGTTTTTTTTGGATTCGATGAATTGCCGGAATGCTTGTAGGCTAGCGG